>CAYRKW010000008.1:0-52014 GCA_964425135.1 uncultured Rhodobacterales bacterium | reverse complement strand
GCGGAGGCAGAACGTGCCAGAGCGGAGGCGGAGGCAGAACGTGCCCGCGCGGCGGAGGCAGAACGTGCCCGCGCGGCGGCTGAAGCGGAACGTGCCGAGAAAACCAGAGAAATGGAAGCTGAGCGAGCCCGTGCTGAGGCGGCTGCAAAAGCGCAAGCTGCGCGCACTGAGGTTGAGGCCGAAGTTGTCGCGAAAGCCAAGGCTGACGCGGAAGCTGCTGCGAAAGTGAAGGCTGACGCAGAAGCAAAGGCCCAAGCACCGGTCGATGAAAGCCTTGAGCGCGCGCGCGCGTTTGCCGATGTGCGTCCAAACGAGAGTGATGGATCAGGCAGCGGTGTGCGGCCACAAGGCATGGACGGACCGCGCGCTGGCGGTGCAGATGATCTCAAACGCATCAAAGGCGTCGGTCCAAAACTGGAAAAACTGCTCAACACGCTCGGGTTCTGGCACTTCGATCAAATCGCAGCATGGGGCGCATCAGAGGTCGCTTGGGTTGATGACAACCTTGAGGGCTTCAAGGGACGTGTCAGCCGCGATGTGTGGGTTGATCAGGCCAAACTGCTCGCAGAGGGCGGAGAGACCGCGTTTTCGAAAAAGGTCGATAAGGGCGACATTTATTAATACTAAGGTCAAAATGGCCAACGAGGGAGACTGAAATGAGTAATGTAACAAGCAATTCTTGCCCCAGATGGTGTTGGATCATCTCGGCAATTGCCGGTTTGATCGCAGCCTATCTGCTGTTTAACCGCGGAGATTTCTCGCTGATCGCATCGATTGTGATTGGCGCGGTGCTCTTCGCCATCCTTGGATTTTTGCTGAGCAATCTGTTCTGTTCCGAAAGCACGGCCGGGTCCGTATCCGGGCTCGCGACAGGTGCTGCGGCGGGCGCAGCGGCAACGGCTGCGGCGGCAGGATCGAAAGTCGCCGATGGCGCGTCTGGCGCAGCATCGGGTGCTGTAGATGCGGCTTCTGGTGCAGCGTCTTCCGCTGGGGATGCGGCTGGACGTGCTGCAAGCGCGGCAAGCGATACGGCATCGGCGGCAGCTTCAACTGCTGGTGATGCGGTATCAAGCATGGCCGACAGCGGCGCGGATGCAGCCGCGCGTGCGCGTGCCGAAGCAGACGCAGCAGCAGCCAAAGCGAAAGCCGAGGCAGAGCGCGCCCGTGCGCGTGCGCAGGCCGAAGCCGAAGCGGCGCGCGCCAAAGCAGAGCATGAGGCGGCTGAGGCGGCAAAGGCGGCAGCGGCGAAGAAGCCTGTTGCGAAGAAGCCTGCCGCGAAAAAGCCAGCGGCTAAGAAGCCCGCAGCTTCGAGCACAAAAGCCAAAGCGCCTGCCAAATCGAGCGATAGCGGCACGAAAGCCGCCGCCGCAAAACCTGCTGCAAAACCCAAAGCCAAGAAAGGCCCCGCAAAGCCGCGCACGATGAAAGCGCCGCGCAAAGCAGGTGCTGATGATCTGAAAATGATCAAGGGTGTCGGGCCGAAGATGGAAAAGATGCTCAACGGCATGGGGTTCTGGCATTTCGATCAGGTTGCGGCCTGGACCAAGAACGAAGTGGCTTGGGTCGATGACAATCTGGAAGGCTTCAAGGGCCGTGTTACGCGCGATGAGTGGGTGAAACAGGCCAAATTGCTCGCTTCTGGCAAGCAAACAGCCTTCTCGAAAAAAGTTGGTAAAGGCGGCGTTTACTAATCGCCGTCTAAGGGAAGAGAATCCATCCAGGCGATGAGTGTGCAAGACAGACATAAAAGCGATGCGAAACTCGCGGCTATTGTCATCGTCGTTGCTATGGTCGGCTGGATGGGCGCCACCTTTTTGGGTGGCCGGTTCGGAGTAGCGCAGGAATACGCGTTTCTGGTGGATCTGATGGCTTTGGCGGCATTCGTCTGGGCGATCATCGTTTGTGTAAGAATATGGCGCGCGCGCCAATTGGACAGGAATGACTGACGATGCTGGCAGATAAGGATCGCATCTTTACCAATCTCTACGGCATGCACGACCGTTCTTTGGCCGGTGCTATGGCGCGTGGTCATTGGGACGGCACGGCTGGGCTGATCAAGCTGGGTCGTGACGGGATTGTTCAAAAGGTCAAGGACAGCGGGTTGCGTGGTCGCGGCGGTGCTGGTTTTCCGACCGGTTTGAAATGGTCGTTCATGCCCAAGGAAAGCGACGGGCGTCCGCATTATCTCGTGGTGAATGCGGATGAGTCCGAGCCAGGAACCTGCAAAGACCGCGAGATTATGCGCCACGATCCGCATACGCTGGTCGAGGGCTGCCTGATCGCCGGTTTCGCTATGGGCGCGAATGCCGGTTACATCTATATCCGCGGTGAGTTCATTCGCGAGCGCGAGGCGCTGCAATGCGCGATTGATGAGGCGTATGACGCTGGATTGCTCGGCAAGAATGCGGCCAAGTCCGGTTTCGATTTTGATCTCTATCTGCATCACGGTGCGGGGGCATATATTTGCGGCGAGGAGACGGCGCTGATTGAAAGCCTTGAAGGCAAGAAGGGGATGCCGCGCCTTAAGCCGCCGTTTCCGGCAAATACAGGTCTCTACGGCTGTCCATCGACGGTAAATAACGTCGAATCGATTGCGGTTGTCCCGACAATTTTGCGGCGCGGTCCGGAGTGGTTCTCGTCATTCGGTCGTCCGAACAACGCTGGCACCAAACTTTTCGCGATCTCCGGGCATGTGGAGCATCCTTGCGTTGTTGAAGAAGCGATGTCGATCGGGTTGCAGGAGCTGCTCGAAAAGCACTGCGGCGGTGTGCGCGGCGGGTGGAATAACCTTAAAGCCGTGATCCCCGGTGGATCGTCTGTGCCGTGTTTGCCGCACACAATTTGCGATGAAGCGATCATGGATTTCGACTGGCTGCGCGAGCAACGGTCGGGGTTGGGGACGGCGGCGGTGATCGTGATGGATCAGTCGACCGATATTATCAAAGCGATCTGGCGCTTGTCGAAGTTCTACAAGCATGAAAGCTGCGGCCAATGCACGCCTTGCCGCGAGGGCACGGGGTGGATGATGCGGGTTATGGATCGGCTGGTCACAGGTGAGGCGGAGGTCGAGGAGATCGATATGCTGCTCGATGTCACCAAACAGGTCGAAGGTCATACGATCTGCGCGTTGGGTGATGCGGCGGCATGGCCCATTCAGGGTCTGATCCGCCATTATCGTGACGAGATTGAAGACCGCATCAAGCACAAGCGCAGCGGGCGCGTGAGCGCGGTCGCCGCAGAGTAAGTCGGAGATTCCCCCATGTGTTATTCCAGCTACGATCCCTCGATGATGATGCGCGATCAGCATGAGCGGGTAGCAGGCGTTAATCCCGCTACGATCCGTTTGCCCAAACTCCGGCTTGCGGGGGCTTTTGCAAAGATCAAGGTTGCGGTTGCAGGGCTTTTGGCGGCGAGCATCCTGTCGTCTTGCGGCGGAACGCCAGCGGCGTCGATTGCGCGGCTCGAAGGCGCGGCGGATGATGGCAAAATCAGTGTGCGGTTCAACAATTTCGCCGAAGGGACGCGCTGCATCATGCAAACGCCGCGAGGGCAGCTTGTGGTCGAAAAAATGCCCGGTGAGTTCGAATATCCTGCGGCTTATCGCAACGCGCCGATCACCTGCACGGAGCCAAGTGGGGCTGTTTATGCGGTAGATGTGGATAGCTCGTTGCCTGAGACATTCCGGGTTGCAGCAGCGACGGCCTATTCCACAGGGGAGTTGATCGTCACGATCAGCACGGATCAAGCGCTTTTGCAGGCGCAGTCCGAAGATGCTGTGCGCAGGCTCAACTAATGCATCTGGCGCAACTCAACATAGGCCGATTGCTTGCCCCGACGGATGATCGGCGGGTCGCTGGGTTTATGGAGGCGCTTGATACGATCAACGGGCTTGGCAAACGCAGCGACGGGTTTGTCTGGATGATGGAAGGCTCGGGCGCGCCGGGCACGGGCAATACCGAGACCTATTTGAACGACGATCCGCAGCAGGTGACCAATCTGACGGTCTGGACCGATGTGGCCTCACTGGAGAATTTCGTTTGGAACACTGTCCATCGGCAGTTCTATGAGCGCCGCCAAGAATGGTTTGAAGTGATGGGCGCGCAGCATTTTGTGATGTGGTGGATCGAAGAAGGCACGCTGCCGACGCTGGATGAGGCAATGGCAAAGCTCAAGCATCTGCAAGACCATGGCGATAGTGATGAGGCTTTCGGATGGTCTTATCTTGAGGATGCGACGCTATGGCAGTCCCGCGCGTGTTCGGGAGCGGCGGCATGATGCAGCTTTTCGCGATATGTGGCGCGGCGCTCGTTTTGGCCGGATGCGTTTTGCCAAACGTTCCCTACAATGGGACAACCCGCGCGACGTTTATCTCGGAAGCAGGCCAAAGCGCGTTTGCGGTCTATGTCTATCCACGCACAGCGCCGCAAGACATTGCGATTGAAGCGGCACTGGAAAAGGCGCATCCGTTTTGCGCTGAGGCGTTTAATGCGAGCAAAGTTGAAATACTCTCGACACAGGACGGAACGTTGTCGGTTCCGACCGAATGGTACATCGAAGGGCGCTGCGTTCGCGGCGCGTCTTGAACGAAGGAAAATGACGCGGCGCGTGCGCCCGTTTGTAAAGGTGAACAGGAATGTCTGATCTGCGTAAGATAATGATCGATGGACAGGACGTCGAGGTTGATGGGCGCATGACGCTTTTGCAGGCCTGCGAAGTTGCCGGCGTTGAAGTGCCACGGTTTTGCTATCACGAGCGGCTGTCGATTGCGGGCAATTGCCGGATGTGTCTGGTGGAGGTCAAAGGCGGACCGCCCAAGCCTGCTGCCTCTTGCGCGATGCAGGTGAAAGATTTGCGGCCCGGCCCTGAGGGTGAGGCGCCGGAGGTGTTCACCAACACACCGATGGTCAAAAAGGCCCGCGAAGGTGTGATGGAGTTTCTCTTGATCAACCATCCGCTCGATTGCCCGATTTGTGATCAGGGCGGGGAGTGCGATTTGCAGGATCAGGCGATGGCTTACGGCGTCGATTTCAGCCGCTTTCGCGAGCCAAAACGGGCTGTAACCGATCTTGATCTGGGACCGCTCGTTGAAACCCATATGACACGCTGCATTTCCTGCACGCGTTGTGTGCGCTTCACAACCGAGGTCGCCGGGATCACGCAGATGGGCCAAACCGGGCGCGGCGAGGATGCAGAGATTACGTCGTATCTGAACCAAACGCTCAACTCCGAGCTGCAGGGCAATATCATTGACCTGTGCCCTGTGGGTGCGCTGGTCTCCAAACCTTACGCGTTTACCGCCCGTCCTTGGGAGTTGCGCAAGACCGAGACGATTGATGTGATGGACGCGCTTGGGTCCAACATTCGTGTGGATACCAAGGGGCGCGAAGTGATGCGCATCCTGCCGCGCAACCATGACGGTGTGAACGAAGAGTGGATTTCTGACAAGACGCGGTTTGTGTGGGATGGATTACGTCGCCAGAGGCTCGACAAGCCGTATATTCGCCGGAATGGGAAGCTCCAGCCGGCAAGCTGGGGGGAGGCTTTCGCGGAGATCAAGGCGCAGACGATCGGCAAAAAGACAGCGTTTCTGGCAGGCGATCTGGCGTCATGCGAGACGATGTTTGCGGCCCAGGCGCTGGCGTCGCAAATGGGCGCTACCACCGAATGCCGCGTTGATGGGGCGAAGCTGCCGATAGGGCAGCGGTACTCCTATGTTGGGGATGCGGCGATTGAGGATATCGACAGCGCGCAGATGATCCTGCTCATTGGCACCAATCCACGTACCGAAGCGCCGGTTCTGAATGCGCGTATTCGCAAGGCGTGGCTTAATGGTGCGCGGGTGGCACGGATTGGACCGGATGACGATCTGACCTATGAGGTGATGCAGATGGGCGAGGGGCGCGAGGCGCTCTCGCAGCTTGCAGCGATGGATCATTCGGACAAACACGGTGTGCCGGGCGTAATGATCATCGGGCAGGGCGCTTTGACAGGTGCAGATGGTGACAAGGTGCTGGCAACGGCGCTTGCAACGGCGCAAGCCGCACAATCCAAGGTGATGATCCTGCACAGCGCGGCGGGACGCGTGGGCGGTATGGATCTGGGATTTGCGACCGAGGGCGGCGTTGATGCGGCGCTTGAGGGCGCGGATGTTATTTACGCGCTTGGCGTCGATGAAGTGGATATTCCGGCAGGGCCGTTTGTCATTTATCAGGGCAGCCATGGGGATCGTGGCGCGCATCGGGCAGATGTTATCCTGCCAAGCGCGACCTACACGGAAGAAAGTGGTATTTTCGTCAATACCGAAGGCCGCCCGCAACTTGCGGTTCGCGCCGGATTTGCGCCTGGAGATGCGAAGGAAAACTGGTCTATCCTGCGCGCGCTATCCGCAGAACTTGGCGAAGCGCTGCCGTTCGACAGTATTTCTCAACTCCGCACGCTTATGATCGAAGCACATCCGCATTTGGGAGCGCTCAACACGGTGCCTGAGAACGACATGGTTGCCCATAAGGTGAAGAAACTTGGCAAGGCCGCGTTTGAGAGCGCGGTGCCTGATCACTATCTGACCAACCCGATTGCCCGTGCCTCCGAAGTGATGGCGGAACTGGCGCGGGGCGCGTCGGATCGTCCGATGATGGCGGCCGAATGAGCGTCTGGGTGTCATATCTGGTGCTTGGCGGATTGCTGGGGGCAACGCTATTGACGTCGGCCTGCACACAATCTGCGAAGGGCGGGAGCGGTCCGATGCAGTTTCTGGAGGCGCGCACGACGCTGATTGGCGGGGATATGTTCGAGGTCAATGCATCGGTGCTCAACCCGGTGGAAGGCGCGTTCACAGCCTATGCCGATTGCGTGGCTGCGCAATACACGCTGATCCGCGGCAACGCCTACCTCAGACGCGTGACAACAAAGGTGGACGGATTGGGTGATGTGGTTGTGGAAAACACAACTTATTTGCTTTCTCCTGTTGCACCCAAGGGCGATTTCGTGCTGAACGCGAGGCAAATCGTCGACAAGTGCAAAGCAAACAACGTTCCAACGGTTTGAGTGAGATTATGGGCTTTTTTGACACCTCATTTGGCATCTTCCTGATCATCCTCGGCCAATGCCTTCTGGTTTTGGGATTTGTCATGATTTCGCTTTTGTTTCTGGTCTATGCGGACCGGAAAATTTGGGGCGCTGTGCAGTTGCGGCGCGGCCCGAATGTGGTCGGTCCCTGGGGGCTGTTTCAGACGGTCGCGGATGCATTGAAATATGTGGCCAAAGAGGTGGTGATACCGGCGGGTGCGGACAAGTTCGTGTTCCTGCTCGCGCCGCTCTTGAGTTTCGTTCTGGCCGTTATCGCCTGGGCTGTGGTGCCGTTTGCCGATGGCTGGGTCGTTGCCAATCTGAACGTTGGCATCCTCTATCTTTTCGCTATCGGATCGCTCGAAGTTTACGGTGTGATCATGGGCGGCTGGGCGTCAAATTCGAAATATCCGTTTCTGGGGAGCCTGCGGTCGGCGGCGCAAATGATCTCTTATGAGGTCTCGATTGGCTTTATTATTATCGGGGTCATCCTGTCGACAGGATCGCTGAACCTGACGGATATCGTGCACGCGCAGGACGGCAATTACGGGATATTCAGCTGGTATTGGCTGCCGCATTTTCCGATGGTTATTCTGTTCTTCGTCAGCGCACTTGCCGAAACCAACCGCCCGCCGTTTGATCTGCCGGAAGCAGAATCCGAGTTGGTTGCAGGCTATCAGGTGGAATACTCCTCGACGCCGTTCCTACTGTTCATGGCGGGTGAGTATATCGCGATCTTCCTGATGTGTGCGATCACCACGCTGCTGTTCTTTGGCGGATGGCTCTCACCCATTCCCGGCATCCCTGACGGGGCGTTCTGGATGGTGTCGAAGATGTGCGTGCTGTTCTTCCTCTTTGCCATGGTCAAAGCAATTGTGCCGCGCTACCGCTACGATCAGTTGATGCGGCTGGGGTGGAAAGTGTTTCTGCCAATGAGCCTGATGTGGGTCGTGATCGTTGCGGTTTTCGCGAAATACGATGTTCCCGGCTACGCCCGCTGGGCTGTGGGAGGATAAGCGCGCATGGGTGTGGATTACGTTCTGTTTGACAAGCTGGTCGAGTTTTCGACCCGCTACCGGCCTGAGGGTCGGTCGCTGATGCTTGGGCGGCAGAAATTCCAGATTCAGACGGCGTATCGGAAGCTTTACGAAAAGTCACTGTCACAGAACGAGATCGGCAGTCGACGGTTCGATTTTCTGCAAGACGATGCCTATAGCGAGACACTCTTCGACATGCTCGGTCTTGGGCCGATGGAGACGATGGATTTTTCGGACTATGAAGGTGCGTCGATCATCCATGATCTGAACAAGCCTGTGCCGCAAGAGCTGCACGGGCAGTTCGATTTTATCTTCGACGGCGGCACCATCGAGCATGTGTTCAACGTGCCAACGGCGCTGATGAATGTCTATGATATGCTCGCGCCGGGCGGGCGGTTCATTTCGGCGAACGGGATGAACGGTTGGCCCGGGCATGGGATTTACCAGTTCAATCCCGAGCTGGTCTGGACCTTTTGGCAGCGCAATTGCGGTTGCAAGGTTCATGTCTGCCAAGGTGTACGCAAAAACCCGCAAGATGATCTCAAGCCGTTGGTCTTTCCTGATCCGGCCGAGAAGGGCGTGCGGCTGAAGTTCAAGGGCGTGATGCCTACGGGGCGGGTTTATCTCTACTACGAGATTGAGAAAACCACCTCCAGTGATGTTGCAGGTGTTGTGCTTCAAAGCGATTACGAAACGAAATGGTCCGGCCATGACAATGCAGGCGCGACCTCAAGAGACCTGAATGAAGGCGTGCGAACATGAGCGGTATGGATTGGACACGGGCGGCGAAGTATTTCCTTCTGAGCGATATGCTGACCGGCATGAAGCTTGGGTTGAAGTATTTCTTCAAACCCAAAGCGACGCTGAACTACCCGCATGAGAAAGGCCCGCTCTCGCCGCGTTTTCGCGGCGAGCATGCGCTGCGGCGTTATCCCAACGGCGAAGAACGCTGCATTGCGTGCAAACTGTGCGAGGCGATTTGTCCTGCGCAGGCCATCACCATTGATGCAGAGCCGCGCGAGGATGGTTCGCGCCGCACAACCCGCTATGACATCGACATGACCAAGTGCATTTATTGCGGGTTTTGCCAGGAGGCTTGCCCAGTGGATGCGATTGTCGAGGGGCCGAATTTCGAATTTTCGACCGAAACCCGCGAAGAGCTTTTCTACGACAAGGAGAAGCTGCTGGCCAATGGCGAGCGCTGGGAGGCCGAGATTGCCCGAAATATCGAACTGGATGCGCCTTACCGCTAAGGCAGGATCGTGATGAGAGGTCGCGCTATGAGTATTTGGAGAAAAGTGAAGAGGAGTTTGGCACATGAGTGTTGAGGTCTTTGCCTTTTATCTCTTCGCCTGCACCGCTGTAGCGGCGGGGCTTTTCGTCGTTCTGGCGCGCAATCCGGTGCATTCGGTGCTGTGGCTGATCCTCGCGTTTTTCTCTTCGGCTGGATTGTTCGTTCTGCTCGGCGCTGAATTTGTCGCCATGCTTCTGGTGATCGTCTATGTTGGCGCGGTTGCGGTGTTGTTCCTTTTCGTTGTGATGATGCTCGATGTCGATTTTGCTGAGCTCAAAGAGGGATTGGCACAATATATGCCCATTGGCCTGTTGATCGGTGTCGTTCTGATCATGGAACTGGCACTTGTCTTTGGCAATTGGATCATTGCGGACGCTGCCCCTGATGCGCGGCAGGCGGTTGCGCCGATGGTTGAGGATGTGCAGAACACCACTGCGCTGGGAATGCTGATCTACACCAAATATGTCTATCTCTTTCAAGCCGCGGGGATGATCTTGCTGGTCGCTATGGTCGGTGCCATCGTGCTGACGCTGCGCCATCGCCCGGACATCAAACGTCAGAACATCCTTGATCAGATCTATCGTGATCCGGCCAAGACGATGGAGATGAAAGACGTCAAACCGGGGCAGGGGCTGTGAAGATGCGATTGCCTTTGATGATTGGGCTGATGGTGGCGCTGGGTGCTTCTGCGAGCGCTTTGGATATTCTTCCGAGCGATTGCAAAGAGGGGGATGGTACGGATTATATCAACTCGATGCGGTGGAGCGACGGGCGTATCTCAACCGTGATGACCGAGGGTGTTGTTCCGGCCAATCAGGCCTATGTGGCGCATGTAGATTGCACCAGCAACACGCGTCTGGTTGCCATTGTTGACTATGGGCAGCCCGAAGCGGATTGGCCCAGGCCGCTGCGTGTGATCGAGACCATCATGCTCCAAGATGTCACGACGTCGTTTAAGGCGCTGGGGCGCGCGATGTCATCTGCCGGTTTCGAGACCAAGACCTTCAAAACCAACGGGCAGTCCTGCGTGTGCAGCGCAGATATTCTGAGCCAGAAAGACCTTATGGAGTTGTTTCAATGATCGGACTTGAACATTACCTCACGGTCGCGGCGATCTTGTTTGTCACTGGCATTTTCGGCATTTTCCTGAACCGCAAAAACGTCATCGTTATCCTGATGTCGATCGAGCTGATGCTGCTTGCGGTCAATATCAACCTTGTCGCCTTCTCCGCCCATCTGGGCGATCTGGTCGGGCAGGTGTTCACGCTTTTCGTTCTGACCGTTGCGGCCGCCGAGGCAGCGATTGGTCTGGCTATTCTGGTTTGCTTCTTCCGAAATCGCGGCACGATTGCGGTGGAAGATGTGAATATGATGAAAGGGTAACGGGTTATGACCCCCACCATCATCCTTTTCGCCCCCCTTCTGGGCGCGATCATCGCGGGCTTTGGCTGGCGCATCATCTCCGAGCAAGGGGCGATGATTGTCTCCACGGGGCTGCTGTTTCTCGCCTGCGCTCTGAGCTGGGTCGTTTTCTTTGGTGAGTATCACCATGCTGAGCAAATCCAGCTGTTCCGCTGGGTCGATAGTGGCTCGCTCTCGGTGACATGGGGCATACGGCTCGACCGGCTGACCCAGATCATGCTGATTGTTGTCACGACGGTCTCGGCGCTCGTCCATCTTTATTCGATGGGCTACATGGCGCATGACGAGAATTTCAAGGAAGGCGAGAGCTATAAGCCGCGCTTCTTTGCATATCTGTCGTTCTTCACCTTCGCGATGCTGATGCTCGTGACGTCTGACAACCTCTTGCAGATGTTCTTTGGCTGGGAAGGTGTTGGCGTTGCCTCCTACCTTCTGATTGGGTTCTATTACCGCAAGGCCAGCGCAGGTGCGGCGGCGATGAAGGCGTTTATCGTCAACCGCGTGGGCGACTTTGGTTTTGCGCTCGGAATTTTCGGCTTGTTCTGGCTGACAGATTCCATCGAGTTGAGCGTGATTTTCGACAAAGCGCCTGAGCTTGCGAGCACCACCATGAATTTCCTCAGCTGGGAGGTGAATGCGGCGGAGTGTCTTGCGATGCTGCTGTTTATTGGTGCGATGGGGAAATCGGCGCAACTGGTGCTGCACACATGGCTGCCGGACGCGATGGAAGGCCCGACGCCAGTGTCAGCGCTGATCCACGCGGCGACCATGGTGACGGCGGGTGTTTTCCTCGTCTGCCGCATGTCGCCGCTGATGGTGTTCGCGCCTGGTACGCTCACCTTCATCACCTTCCTTGGGGCAACCACTGCGTTTTTCGCGGCGACCATCGGTTTGGTGCAAAACGACATCAAACGCGTGATTGCCTATTCGACCTGCTCACAGCTTGGCTATATGTTCGTGGCCGCAGGCGTTGGCGTATATTCGGCGGCGATGTTCCATCTGTTCACCCACGCATTTTTCAAGGCGATGCTGTTCCTTGGCGCTGGTTCGGTGATCCATGCGATGCACCATGAGCAGGATATGCGGAACTATGGCGGGCTGCGTAAAAAGATCCCGATGACGTTCTGGGCGATGATGAACGGCACGCTTGCGATCACCGGCGTTGGCATTCCGCTCACCCACATAGGCTTTGCCGGCTTCTTGTCGAAAGACGCAATTATCGAGAGCGCCTATGCAGCGCATAGCGGTGTCGGCGCTTATGCGTTCTGGATGCTGGTGATCGCGGCGTGCATGACGAGTTTCTATTCATGGCGGCTGATCTTCCTCACGTTCTTCGGCAAGCAGCGCGGCGATAAGCACACCCATGAACATGCGCATGAAAGCCCGATGACGATGCTGATCCCGCTTGGTGTGCTGGCCTTGGGCGCGATTTTCGCGGGTATGATCTGGTTCAAGAGCTTCTTCGGCTCGCACACATATGTCGAGGAGTGGTTTGGTTCGGCGATCTTCCATCACCCTGATAACCATGTGCTCGATGACGCGCATCATGTGGACAAATGGGTCAAGGTTTCGCCGTTCATCGCGATGCTGATCGGCTTTGCCGTGAGCTGGATGATGTATATCTGGCGACCGGAGATACCGGGCAAACTGGCCGCGCAGCAGCGCGTGCTTTACAACTTCCTGCTCAACAAATGGTATTTTGATGAGCTCTACGATTTTGCGCTGGTACGCCCTGCAAAATGGTTGGGGCGGTTCCTGTGGAAGAAAGGCGATGGGGCGACCATTGATGGCGCGATCAACGGGTTGAGTATGGGCGTAGTGCCATTCTTCACCCGCCGCCTTGGGCAATTGCAGTCAGGGTATCTGTTCCATTACGCCTTCGCGATGCTGATCGGATTGGGCGCGATGATCACATGGTTCGTGCTGGGAGGAGCAAGCTGATGGGCAATCTTCTCTCCTTTATCACCTTTCTGCCGCTCATCGGTGCCTTTGTCATGCTGGTTTTCTTGCGCGGCGACGACGAGGTTGCAGCGCGCAACGCCAAGATGGTGGCGCTGTTCACCACGAGCTTCACCTTTGTGCTGTCGCTCATTCTGCTCTTCGGGTTTGATCCCACGAACACCGATTTCCAGTTTGTCGAAGCACATGAGTGGATCGGCGGGCTGACCTATAAGATGGGGGTCGATGGAATTTCGATCCTCTTTGTGATGCTCACCACCTTCATGATGCCGATTGTGATCGGCGCAAGCTGGCATGTGGAGCACCGCGTCAAGGAATACATGATTGCGTTTCTGGTGCTGGAGACGCTGATGATTGGCGTCTTTTGCGCGCTCGATCTGATCCTGTTCTATCTGTTCTTCGAAGCGGGCCTCATCCCGATGTTCCTGATCGTCGGCATTTGGGGCGGGAAAGAGCGAATATACGCGGCATTCAAGTTCTTCCTTTATACCTTCCTCGGCTCGGTGCTGATGCTGGTTGCGATGGTTGCGATGTATATGGATGCGGGCACGACGGACATTCCGACTTTGCTCAATCATCAGTTCAGCTCCGAGACGCTGAGCCTCTTTGGCTGGCAGGTGGTTGGCGGGATGCAAACACTGATGTTCCTGGCGTTTTTTGCCTCTTTCGCGGTCAAGATGCCGATGTGGCCGGTGCACACATGGCTGCCCGATGCGCACGTTCAAGCGCCGACGGCAGGCTCTGTCGTGCTGGCGGCGATCCTGCTGAAAATGGGCGGCTATGGGTTCCTGCGCTTCAGCCTGCCAATGTTCCCGATTGCGACCGAATATTTGCAAACCTTCGTCTTTACCCTGTCGGTGATCGCGATCATTTACACCTCGCTGGTGGCGATGATGCAGGAGGACATGAAGAAGCTGATTGCCTATTCATCCGTGGCGCACATGGGTTACGTGACACTCGGCATTTTCGCAGTGAACCAGCAGGGCCTTGATGGCGCGATATTCCAGATGCTGAGCCATGGGTTCATTTCCGGCGCGCTTTTCCTTTGCGTTGGTGTTGTCTATGACCGCATGCACACGCGCGATATTGATGCTTATGGCGGGCTGGTGGTGACTATGCCGGCCTATGCGCTGATTTTCATGCTGTTTACGATGGGCAATGTGGGCCTGCCGGGGACCTCCGGGTTTATCGGCGAGTTTTTGACGCTTGCGGGAGTGTTTCAGGTCAACACATGGGTGGCGTTTCTGGCCACAACAGGTGTGATCCTGTCGGCAGCCTACGCACTTTGGCTCTATCGCCGGGTGGTGTTCGGCGATCTCATCAAGGAGAGCCTCAAGGCGATGAAAGATCTGACACGTCGCGAGAAGCTGTTGTTCGCGCCGCTTATCGTGATGACGCTACTGCTGGGCGTCTATCCCAGCCTTGCAACTGATATCTTCGGCCCAAGCGTTTCCGCCTTGATCGACGGCTATGAAACCGCGCTCAACGTAGCCGATCCGCTCATCCAGACCGCACAGAAATAGGATACCCAAACGATGACTTCCTCCGATCTTTCTGCTGTTTGGCCTGAGGTAATGCTGGCGGTTTACGCTATGATCGCGCTGATGTGGGGCGTTTACTTTGGTAAAGACGCGCTGGCCCGCACGATCCTTTGGGCGACCATTGCGGTTTTTGTCGCGCTTGGGTTCTGGATTGGATACCAGCATCAGGGACCGGCGAGTGCCTTCGGCGGGATGTTCACCAATGACGGATTTGGACGGTTTGCAAAGGTCGTGATCCTCTTCGGCTCTGCCTTCATGCTGATGCTCAGCGAGGATTATCTGACAAAGAACAACCTCATGAAGTTCGAGTTCCCCATCCTCATCGCGCTCGCCGTATTGGGCATGATGATGATGGTTAGTGCGGGCGACCTGATGGCGCTCTATATGGGGCTGGAGCTACAATCCCTGTCGCTCTACGTGGTCGCCGCCTTCCGTCGGAACAGCTCCCGCTCGACCGAAGCGGGGCTGAAATATTTTGTCCTTGGCGCGCTGTCGTCGGGCTTGCTACTCTATGGTGCGTCCCTGGTATACGGCTACACCGGCACCACGCTCTTCACAGGTATCGCTGAAGTGATCCGCACCGAAGGCGTCTCGCTGGGCCTTTTGTTTGGTATCGTCTTCATGTGCGCAGGGCTTGCCTTCAAAGTCTCCGCAGCGCCGTTTCACATGTGGACGCCGGATGTTTACGAAGGTTCGCCGACACCTGTCACCGGTTTTTTTGCAACCGCACCGAAGGTTGCGGCCTTGGGTCTGTTTGCGCGCGTCGTCTACGACGGCTTTGGTGCAGCGGTCGATGACTGGCAACAAATCCTGGCCTTCCTGTCGGTGGCGTCGATTTTCGTTGGCGCGATTGCGGCGATTGGGCAGACAAATATCAAGCGTCTGATGGCCTATTCCTCGATCTCGCATATGGGGTTTGCGCTGATGGGACTTGCCGCTGGCAGCGCGCAAGGGGTTGAGGCGATGCTGATCTATTCGGTCATTTATGTCGCGATGAACGTGGGTGTTTTTGCCTTTATCCTGAATATGGAGCGTGATGGCACGCCGGTGACCGACATCTATGCGCTTGGCCAGTATTCGCTCGCAGAGCCGACGCGGGCGCTTTGCCTTGGCGTTTTGCTCTTCTCGCTGGCTGGTGTGCCGCCATTGGTTGGCTTTTTCGGCAAGTTCTATGTGCTTGTCGCCGCGGTTGAGGCTGATCTGGTTTGGCTCGCAGTGGCAGGCGTTATCGGGTCGGTTATCGGTGCATTCTACTATTTGCGGATCGTTTATCTGATGTATTTTGGCGAAGAGACCGACGCACTCGATGGCGCGATCCCGACCACGCATCTGGCCACTCTGATTGGGTCCGCGTTCGTGATGGTTGTCGGAGTTATCAATCTTTTCGGTGTCGATAGCCTTGCGGCCAAGGCGGCTGAGTCGCTGTTGAATTAGCCCGACAGTGACGCAACGCCTCAAACGCATCATTCTTGATCGCGTTGATACCACTAACCTTTATCTTGAGCGTCAGCTTGCAAGTGGCGATTTGACCGAGCGTTGGTGTCTCGCGCATCAGCAGACCGCTGGCGTTGGACGGCGCGGGCGTGCGTGGGTGAGCGATACGGGGAACTTCACCGCATCCTGCCTTGTGTTCCCGGCTCTGGAGATAAAGGATATGCCCAATGTCTCTTTCGCAGCGGCGCTTGGGTTGCGCGAGGCGTTGATTGCCTGCGGTGTACCATCTGAAAATATTTCGCTGAAATGGCCAAATGATGTACTGCTCAAGGGGCGCAAGCTATCTGGCATCCTGTTGCAATCCGTGCGCTACGGCAGCCAAACCGGGATCATCATCGGCATTGGGGTCAATCTGGCGACAGCGCCGAATGAGACTGAGATTGAGCAGGGCGCAACGTCGCCGATTGCGCTGGCATCGGTTCAGGAGAACGTCCCGACACCCATCGATTTTCTCGATGCGCTCGAGCCGTGCTTTCTAAGCTGGGTCAGAACTCTGGAACAGGAAGGGTTCGCGCCGCTGCGCACGCAGTGGCTTGCACATGCAAAAGGTGTCGGCGCGCCGATCATTGCGCGACTGCCAGACCGGGAAGAGCGTGGGATTTTCGAGGATTTGGACCCGACAGGTGCGCTTTTATTGCGAACCAGTAAAGGAGTTCTGGCGCTTAGTGCGGCAGACATCTACTTTGGCCCTAAATAGAATGGAGTTTCGCGTATGTTGCTGGCGATAGATGTTGGCAATACCAACACGTTATTTGCCGTGCATGACGGCAAGAAATTTGTCGGCGAGTGGCGCTGTGCGACCGAGCATCAACGCACGGCGGACGAGTATTATGTCTGGCTCAACACGCTGATGAAGCTTGAGGGTGAGGCGTTTCCGATTGATGCGGTGATCGTCTCATCGGTGGTGCCGCAGGTCGTGTTCAATATCCGGCTGCTGTGCAATCGTTACTACGACTGTCGCCCCTTCGTGGTCGGAAAGCCCGATTGTGCGCTTCCCGTGCCACCGCGTGTGGATCAGGGGACGACCGTGGGGGCGGACCGATTGGTTAATGCGGTCGGTGCCTATGACCGGCATGGCGGCGATCTGATTGTGGTGGATTTTGGCACAGCGACGACGTTTGATGTGGTCGCTCATGACGGTGCCTATGTCGGCGGTACGATTTGTCCCGGTGTTAATCTGAGCTTGCGCGCGCTTCATCAGGCGGCCGCCGCGCTGCCATATGTCGATGTAACCAAGCCGCAAACGGCCATTGGCACCAACACGATTGATTGCATGCAATCAGGTATATTCTGGGGCTATGTCGGTCTTATTGAAGGCAATGCCCGCGCCATTCGCGAGCAATACGGTAAGCCGATGAAAGTGATCGGAACGGGGGGCCTTTCGTCGCTGTTTGACCAAGGCTCAGACGTGTTCGACGCGCTTGAGGCGGATATTACCTTGCACGGGCTCGTGCTGATTTACGAATATAATATGAAGGTCAACGCATGAGTTCGAATGATCGTTTGGTCTACGTGGCTTTGGGCGGCGCGGGCGAGATTGGCATGAACATGTATGCCTATGGGTATGGTGCGCCGGGGCGGGAGCGGTGGATTTTGGCGGATGTCGGAGTGACATTTCCGAACCCTGAAAGCTCGCCCGGTGTTGACCTGATTTGCGCTGACCCGTCCTTCATTCGCGAGCGGCGCGATGCGCTTGAGGGGATATTCATCACGCACGCGCATGAGGATCATGTGGGCGCGGTCGGGTTTATCTGGCACGAGCTGGAAGCGCCGATTTATGCGCGGGAGTTCACGTCGCAAGTTGTGCGCGACAAACTGGATCGGGTTGGTCTGGGCGAGGATAACATCAACACCATGCTGGCCATGCCGGAACAGGTGGAACTTGGTCCCTTCAAGGTCGGTTTCATGCCGGTCTCGCATTCGATCCCGGAGGCGTCTGGTCTCGTGATCGACACGCCTGCGGGCAGGGTCATTCACACGGGCGATCTGAAACTCGATCCCAATCCGCAATTGGGCGAGGCTTTCGATCCCGATGCGATGAAGGCGCTGGCCAAGGACGGGATTTTGGCGCTGGTGTGCGACAGCACGAATGTGTTCTCAGCGGAACCGGGCCGGTCGGAGGCGGATATCGTTGATGAGATTACGGCACTTGTTAAGGATGCATCTGGCATGGTGGTTGCTACGACCTTTGCGTCCAATGTGGCGCGGGTTCGCACACTTGCCAAAGCGGCGTCAGCTTCGGGGCGCGCGGTTGTCCTTTTGGGTCGAGCCATGAACCGGATGCTTGGCTTTGCGCGGGCGGCGGATGTGCTGGAGGACTTTCCAGATACGCTCTCGATTGAGGAGGCGAAAGCTGTACCGCGCGAGCATCTTTTCCTGCTTTCGACGGGCAGTCAGGGCGAATATCGCGCAGCCTCTGCACAATTGTCGCGGGGCAGGTATCACGGGTTTGAAATGCAGCCGGGGGATACGTTTCTGTTTTCCTCCAAGACCATTCCGGGCAATGAGGTTTCGATTGCGCGGATCATCAATAATTTTGCGGAAATGGGTGTGACTGTCGTTTCGGAAGATGCGCGGTATCACGTCTCGGGCCATGCCAACCGGCCGGATTTACAGCGCGTGCATGAGTTGTTTGATCCACAGATTGTCGTGCCGATGCATGGTGAATACCGGCATCTGCGCGAACATGCGGAACTGGCGGAGGCTGCGGGGCGGCGTGCAGTTATCGCGCCGAACGGGCGGATGGTCGTGTTATCGGGCGATGCGCAGGGTGCTGAGGTCGATGAGGTTGAGACGGGGCGGTTTTATCTCGATGGAACTGCTGTGATTGGGGCACAGGACGGAATTGTGCGCGCGCGTATACACATGTCCCAGCGCGGGCATGTGGCGGTCTCGTTGGTGATTGAGGAGGATGGCCAACCGCTTGACGGTGTTTGGGTGATTGCAAACGGTCTGCCGGACCCCGAGGACAGCGATATTGAAGAGCTGCTGGAGACAGCCATCGAGCGCGAGATCACCGCCGCCAAACGGTCGGTTTTTGCCGATGACGATAGTGTAGAGGAGCTTGTCAGTCGCACTGTCAGTCGCGTCTGCAAGTCAGCCATCGGCAAAAAACCGGTCACAAGCGTTCTGGTGAACCGTCTGGCCTGATCCGGGCTTACTGCGCCGGAACAGGCTCGGCGTCTTGTGCGTCTTCCGCATTTTTAGCGAAAAGGAAGAGGACCGTGAACCCGATCACAGCGGATACGGCAGAGCCAACAAGAACGCCCAGACGCACACCATCAAGCATGAGAGGGCTGTCAAAACTTAGCCCACCGATAAAGAGCGACATGGTAAAGCCGATCCCTGCAAGGCAGGAAATTCCGTAGACCTGTGCCCAGCCCATACCATGTGGCAGGCGTGCCAAACCACTTTTGACGGTGAGCCATGTGGCGCCGAAAATGCCGATTTGCTTGCCGATGATTAGTCCCAGCGCAATGCCCAACGGGATGGGCGCGGTCAGGCTGGCAAGGCTCATTCCCTCAAAGGAGACGCCTGCGTTGGCAAAGGCGAAGATCGGAACGATCAGGAAGAGCACATAAGGTGCCAGGCCGTTTTCCAGACTGTGCAGCGGCGACTTGCCCCATCTGTCTTTGATGGGGATCAGGAAGGCCGCGACCACGCCTGCGAGCGTCGCATGGACACCGGATTTCAGAACCAAAACCCAGAGGATGACGGTCAACAGGAGCGCAGGAGCAAGCCGGTGCGTGCCGCGAATATTGAGCACAAAAAGGGCTGCCAGCGGGATGAGAGCGTAGAGGAGATAGTTTGTCTTAAGCTGCTCTGTGTAGAAAAGCGCAATGACGATGATCGCCCCCATGTCGTCGAGAATGGCGAGTGTGAGGAGAAACACTTTGAGCGATGGATGACAGCGGTTGCCCAGAAGTGCCAGCACGCCGAGCGCAAAGGCAATATCGGTTGCCGCCGGGATTGCCCAACCGCGCAACGTGGTCGGGTCATTCATGTTAATAAGGGCATAAACCGCCGCAGGGATCGCCATACCACCAACGGCCGCAAGGCCGGGCAGGATGATGTCGCGCGGGTTCTTGAGTTTCCCTTCCATGATCTCATGCTTGAGTTCCAAGCCGATCAGAAAGAAAAAGATCGCCATTAGACCGTCATTGATCCACAAAATCAAAGGCTTGGTCAGACCTTCACCATTGATCGTGATGGAAAATTCGGAGTTCAGGATGGAATTATACTGCGCGCCAAAGCCCGAGTTCACCACCAAAATGGCAGCTATCGCGGACAGCATCAGCAAAAGACCACCGGCGGCATCTTTTGTGAAAAATTTGTCGAAAGATCGCAATAGCATCAAAGGGCTCCTGTTATGTGGGTTTATTTCTGACCAAATGGGTCAAGTTGGGCAAAGTTCAAGGCAGCTTGGCTCTCAAAATTCGGAAATCAAGACGCTATGTCTGTCGAATTTTCAGTATCTGCTTCGGATTTCTGAGATGCTCTGAAATCGCGGGTCAAAAACGCGGGCATATGATCGCCCATGCCGACGACGTTATTGCGGTCGTTGCTGCGATCCCGCCGATTGTTTTTGCCTTTCGGATCGCGCTTCTTCTCGGGTTTGTCTTGCGGCTTTTGGGGCGCTGCGGATGCATCTTTGCTCTTCTCCGCGTGCTTCTCGGTGCGCTTCTCGGGGCGATCCGATTTCTTCTTCGCCGCCTTTGGCTTTTCCTCCATCTCCTCGTCTTTCAGCGGGGAGGGAATACGTGGAATTTCGGTTTTCACCAGCTCTTCGATCTTATCGAGATATTTTTGGTCCGCGGGCAAGCAAATGGTGAAGGCACGACCGTCACGACCTGCGCGCCCGGTCCGGCCAATACGGTGTACGTAGTCTTCGGAATGGATTGGCACATTGTAATTGAACACATGGCTCACATCCGGAATATCGAGCCCGCGCGCCGCCACGTCGGAGGCAACAAGAAACTTGATCTCACCTTCACGAAAGCCGTTCAGAACCCGCATTCGCAGGCTCTGATCGAGATCGCCGTGAATGGGTGCCGCGTCAAGACCGTGCTTTTTCAATGACTTGGCAAGGATATCCACATCGCGTTTGCGGTTGCAGAAGATAATGCCGTTGCGGCACTCCGCGCCTTCGCTTTCGATAATCGCGCGCAGGACCGCGCGTTTTTCTTTGTCGGCACGGTCGCGGCGGGATGGGGTGTGCATGCAGATTTTCTGCGTGATCGTCTCGGAGGTCGTGGCTTGACGCGCCACTTCGACCCGTTCGGGGTTTTGCAAGAACTCGGTCGTGATCCGTGTGATCTCTGGCGCCATGGTGGCGGAGAAAAACAGGGTTTGACGGGTGAACGGGGTGAGTTTGAAGATGCGTTCAATGTCGGGAATGAACCCCATGTCGAGCATGCGGTCGGCCTCGTCCACCACCATAATCTCGATGGCCGAGAGCATGAGTTTGCCCCGCTCAAAATGGTCGAGCAAGCGGCCCGGTGTTGCGATAAGGACATCGACACCGCGGTCGATGAGTTTGTCCTGATCCTTGAAGCTGACACCGCCGATGAGAAGTGCCATCGACATGCGTTTCTTGTATTTTGAATAAACCTCAAAGTTTTCAGCAACTTGCGCGGCCAATTCGCGTGTCGGGCAAAGCACCAGAGAGCGCGGCATGCGCGCGCGGGCGCGGCCCTTGGCGAGGATTGAAATCAGCGGCAGGGTGAAAGAGGCGGTTTTGCCGGTCCCCGTCTGTGCGATTCCCAAGACGTCGCGGCCCTGAAGGGCAAAGGGGATGGCTTGGGCTTGGATAGGTGTGGGGCTTTCATAGCCCGCATCTTCGACTGCGCGAAGTACGTCTGGATCAAGGTCCAGGTCAGTGAATTTTGTCATTCTTTGCTCTTAATGCGGCGTTACAGGTCGCCGCATTCTCGCGCGGCGTGGTCTCCCGTATTGAAGACTTTCAATAATGATGTCCTAACCAGAAAAAGCGCATATGGTCAATCGCTTAGCGAAATTCACCCAAATGCAACGTCATTTCGCCACATGTGGGTTTTTTGCTGCCATCCCGAGCCTTCCTTGGCTATAGGGTAGGGCGCGAGGCTTAAGACGATGACAGGTGCTGCGATGCTTGGGAAAATTGAGACATTACCAAAGGGTTTTGCGGCGCTTAATGTGTTGACGGTGCGACATTGGACGGATCGGACATTTTCCTTCACCTGTTCGCGTCCTGAGAGCTTTCGGTTCCGGTCCGGTGAGTTTGTGATGATCGGGCTGATGGTGGACGGCAAGCCGCTGGTGCGTGCCTATTCCATTGCTTCGCCAAACTGGGACGACACGCTAGAATTTTACTCGATCAAGGTTGAGGACGGGCCGTTGACATCGCAGCTGCAAAAACTTGCTGTGGGGGATCAGATCGTCATGCGTCCAAAGCCTGTGGGCACGTTGGTTCATGATGCGCTTTTGCCCGGTAAGCGATTGATTTTATTTGCAACTGGCACCGGATTTGCGCCCTTTGCCAGCGTGATCCGTGATCCCGAGACCTATGATAAATTCGAAGAGGTGATTGTAACGCATACGTGCCGAGATGTGGCGGAGCTGGACTACGGGTACGAGATCGTGCGCCAATGCAACGAGGATGAACTGCTCAGCGAAGTGGTCGGCGGGCGGTTGAAACATCTTGCGACGACCACGCGGGAGACGAGCGGGGCGATGGGGCGGATGACGGACTGGCTGCGCGATGGTCGGTTTGCGGACGCGACCGGGGCTGCGCTTGATCCTGAGACGGACCGCGTGATGATTTGCGGATCGATGGGGATGCTGGAGGATCATAAGGCGATGTGTGAAGCAGCGGGCATGGATGAGGGTGCCAATTCGGCGCCGGGCGCCTTTGTGATCGAGAAGGCGTTTGTGGATTGATGCGCGATTATCTCTGGGCGGCAATTGGGCTTTTTGTCGTTGGATTCATTATCTTTTTACTGGCGCGCGTTGGCTGGCGCAAACTCAAGCGGGCCGCGTTGATGCGGCGGTTTGGTGATACGGAAATGGTACAGGTGATCATGGAAGGGCGGATTGCCCAAGGTATGAGCGCTGAGATGGTGATTGCGGCCTGGGGCGAGCCTGCGGATATGGACGAGCGGGTGATGAAGACCAAGACCAAGCGCGAGATGAAGTTCGATCAGACGGGTAAAAACCGTTTTGGCACAAGGGTTTATCTGGAGAATGGTGAGGTTGTGGGGTGGGAGACGAAGTAGCGTTTATTCGACCTGCATTTCTTTGGTAGCGGTTAATTTCAGGTCGGGAAAATCGCGCTCGACACGCTCAATATCCCATGCCAGACGGGTCATGTAGACATGGTCACCATCATGGTCCACGGCCATATGGCCTTTGTTTTTGTTAACAAAATCTTCCACAGTGTTGCGTGGTCCGCTTAGCCAGCGTGCGCTGGTGAACTGTGTGGCCTCAAATCGGACCGGAAGCCCGTATTCGAGCTCGATCCGGCTAGCCAGAACCTCAAATTGCAGCGATCCCACCACACCGACGATTGCGCCCGAGCCGATGACGGGTTTGAAGATCTTGGCGGCACCTTCTTCAGCAAATTGCATCAGTGCTTTGTCCAGATGCTTGGCCTTGAGCGGGTCGGCGGCGCGCACCGATTGCAGGAGTTCGGGTGCGAAGGAGGGTATACCCGTAAACCTTAATTTTTCCCCTTCAGTCAGTGCGTCGCCGATGCGCAACTGGCCGTGGTTGGGGATTCCGATGATATCGCCGGCCCATGCCTCTTCGGCCAACTCGCGGTCGGAGGCCAGAAACATCATCGGGTTGGAGATTGCCATGGGTTTGTTCGAACGTACATGGGTCAGTTTCATGCCGCGTTTGAAGTGACCGGAGCACAGACGCACGAAAGCAACGCGGTCGCGGTGCTTTGGATCCATATTGGCCTGAACTTTGAAGACAAAGCCGGAAACCTTTGTTTCATCTGGAGAAATCTGGCGCGGCTCTGCCGGTTGCACCTGCGGCTCAGGGCCGAAATCACCAATCCCGCTCATCAGTTCCTGCACACCAAAGGAGTTGATGGCCGAACCGAACCAGATCGGGGTGAGTGTGCCATCAAGGAAGGCTTGGCGCTCGAACGTCGGCAGTAGTTCGCGGGCCATCTCAACCTCTTCGCGCAGTTGCGCGAGCAAGGTTTCGGGGATGTGATCGGCGAGTTTGGGGTCGTCCAAACCGTTAATTTCGATGCTCTCAGCGCGGACATTGCGGTCGGAGCGGTCCATCAGCTCTAACCGGTCGTTGATCATGTCGTAGCAGCCCAGAAACTCGCGTCCGACGCCGATGGGCCAACTGGCAGGCGTTACGTCAATTGCGAGGTTTTCCTGAATTTCGTCAATAATTTCAAAGGTATCGCGGCTTTCACGGTCCATTTTGTTACAAAAGGTCAGGACCGGCATGTCGCGCAAACGGCAAACCTCAAAGAGCTTGCGGGTCTGGCTCTCTACACCCTTGGCGCCGTCAATGACCATGACCGCTGCGTCCACAGCCGTGAGCGTCCGATACGTGTCTTCGGAGAAGTCCGAGTGGCCCGGCGTGTCGACAAGATTGAACCAGAACTCATTGAATTCAAACGACATTGCAGAGGCAGAGACTGAAATGCCGCGATCTTTTTCCATCTGCATAAAGTCCGACCGCGTGCGCCGTGCTTCGCCCTTGGCGCGCACTTGGCCAGCCAACTGGATCGCGCCACCATAGAGCAAAAACTTTTCTGTCAGAGTGGTTTTGCCCGCATCCGGGTGCGAGATGATCGCAAAGGTGCGACGGCGCGCAATTTGCGCGGGAAGCTGCGGGGAATTGTGATCTCTGTCCAACATGGGGGGCGATATACGGGGGCAAATGGGCATGCACAACCCATGCACAATCTATGCACAAAGCATATGCGCTCGGCGCACTGTGGGCTTAAAGGTATATTCATCTGTGTTACCGAAAATGGCTCTCTTTCTTCAGACATTTTGGATCACTTATGAGTTTCGAGAAACCGGACGGGCGCAAGCCGACGACCACGGAAACCAAGTATTACCTTGAGATGGTCGCGCAGATGAAAGAGTTGCAGGACGCGATGCATCAGCATTGGTTCACGCTTTCTATTCCAGAGGATTGGCACGGGATGGATGATTATGATCCGGTTGCGCCGCGGTCTGCGCGTGTGACGCTCAATCTCGATGAGGCGGTGGCCAAGTGGTATCGCCGGATGGGGCCGGGGTATCAAAAGCGGATCAATCAGGTGCTGGCGATCTATATGTATGGGATCATGTCGGGCGCGGTGGAGCGGCGGTATTACGAGCAGGCGCCGCTGAGTATTTTCCCGCCCGAGGGGTACAAAGAGAAGGGCTGAGCGCTGGACTCCTGTGATTGCAGGCGGCAAATGGTTCGAAACTTGTTCAAGCTGGAGGCGGTTATGGATCTGGGGATCAAAGGGAAGACGGCAATTGTGTGCGCAGCGTCCAAAGGGCTGGGGCGCGGTTGTGCGGAGGCTTTGGCGCAGGCGGGTGTGGATCTGGTGATCAATGCGCGCACGGCTGAAACGCTTGAGCAAACCGCTGAAGAGATCCGCGCGGCGCATGGGGTGGAGGTCACAGCGGTGGCCTGTGATATCACAACAGATGCGGGGCGCGACGCGGTTTTGGCGGCCTGTGCATCGCCGGATATTCTGGTGAACAATGCAGGTGGTCCGCCGCCTGGTATGTGGTCCGATTGGGAGCGGGATGATTTTATCGCGGCGCTCGATGCCAATATGCTGACACCGATTGATATGATGAAGCGTTGTCTGCCGGGGATGATGGAGCGTGGCTGGGGCCGTGTGGTCAACATCACCTCGCAATCGGTCAAATCGCCGATTGCGGTTTTGGGGCTGTCGAATGCAGCGCGCGCGGGTTTGACGGGATATGTTGCGGGCACGGCGCGTCAGGTTGCGCCGTCAGGTGTGGTGATCAACAACTTGCTGCCGGGTATTCATGCCACGGACCGTGCCGTATCGCTCGATACAGGTGTTTCCAAGCAACAAGGCATTTCGATTGAAGAGGCGAAGGCCAACCGGGCGGCAACGATTCCGGCGCAGCGCTATGGGACGGCTGAAGAGTTCGGCGCGACCTGTGCGTTTATGTGCAGTCAGTTTGCGGGTTATATGATCGGGCAGAATATTCTTCTGGATGGCGGGTCGATGAACGCGACGATGTGAGGCGCTTGCGAGTGCGCTTTGCGGGTGGTAACTGAAAACTTGATGAATTTAATCGGGTAAAGACCTCGTGTCCGAGCAATCGCCGCGTCTGGCGCTTCAAAATCTTGTCAAATCCTTCGACGGGCGGTGCGTGGTGGATGACGTGTCGCTGGAGGTTGGGGCGGGTCAGATTGTGTGCCTGCTGGGTCATTCGGGCTGCGGGAAATCCACAACTTTGCGAATTGCCGCTGGAGTTGAGCAGCAGAACCGAGGGCGGGTTATTCAAGACGGTGAGGTGATCTCGGACGAGCACCGGCATCTGCCGCCTGAGGCGCGTGCGATTGGACTGATGTTTCAGGATTTCGCCCTTTTTCCGCATTTGAACGTCGGACAGAATGTTGCGTTCGGGCTTGCAGGTGGGTTTCGCAAGAACAAGGCGCAAGTCGGCGCACTTTTGGAGCGGATAGGGCTTGCGGGGGATGCGCGCAAGTTTCCGCATGAGTTGTCGGGCGGGGAGGCGCAGCGGGTGGCGCTGGCGCGCGCGCTGGCGCCAAAGCCGCGGACGATCTTGATGGATGAGCCGTTCTCGGGGCTGGATAACCGGTTGCGGGACGGTATCCGCGAAGAGACGATTTCGCTGTTGAAGGAAGAGGGGACGAGCGTTCTGCTGGTGACCCATGATCCTGAAGAGGCGATGCGGGTTGGCGACAGTATTGCACTGATGCGGCGAGGGAAGATTGTGCAATCGGGCGCGCCTTACAACATCTACAACACACCTGTGGATCGCGAGGCGGCGTCATTTTTCTCGGACATCAACGTGATTTCGGGGCGCGTAAAGGGCGCACAGGTTGACACGCCGTTTGGAGCATTTCTGGCGCCCGGTTTTGCGGATGGGACGCGGATCGAGATAGTGATCCGACCTCAGCATTTAAAGCTAGATTTCGACCGACAGGGCAAAGGGCCTTTGCCAACGGAAAAGGACGGTGTGCCAGCGCGCGGGACGGTTGCGCGGGCGCGGTTTGTCGGGAACCAGAGCCTTGTTGATGTGGCGATGGACATTGACGGCACGCAGCTGACGGCGACGGTTCCGGCGGTCTTTCTGCCGCAAGTCGGAACGCCCTTATGGCTGAGTATGCGCCGTGATCGCTGTTATGTTTTTGAGGCTGCATAGCTGTTTCAAAATAGTACATATTGGTTTTGTGGTTAGCGAAATGCATTGATAAGTCAGCGTTTTTCCGCCAACCGTTAACTTATTCTCTTTTCATTCAATGTGATTTGGTATCAAGTGACGGTGGGCTCGGTTCGTTAAGAACTACGGGGAACGACAGACAAAAATGACGAAGAAACGGAGCGCGTTATCGCGGCTCGGTTTGATGGAATTGCCGATTATCTCGTCAGGCGTATCCAAGCGCGTGGCCGCGATTTCGGTGCTAAAAGCTATCGAGACGGGGAAACTGGATGCAATTGAGCAGCATGTCCATCCAGAGTTAATACAACACAATTTGGGGATCGCATCGGGGCGCGATGCACTGATCGCAATGGTTGATGCGGCGATGTATTCGGATGTGCGCATCGAAATTATCCGCAGTATCGAAGACCATGAATATGTGGTGGTGCATAATGTGGTTCATATGGACGGCAAGGCGCAGGCCGTCATGGATGTGTTCCGCTTTGCGGGTGGGAAGATTGTCGAGCATTGGGATAATTCGGAGACGATTCAAAACGCGATGTCTGGTGGCTCGATGGTGTGCGGGCCGACAGAGATTGAAGATCATGCGCTCACACAATCGAATCTGCGCCAGTTTGCACGATATTTGGACGTGGTTCTGGAGGATGAGATATCCGACGATCAGCTTGCGTTTTTTGATAAGGACTTTGTTCAGCATTCACCGCTCAAAAACGATGGCATCGAAGAAATGATCAAGTTTCGGCGTTCGTCGATTGAGGCGAAGATATGGAACGGGAAGCGCAAAGCGTATATGATCATCGGTGAGGGGAATATGATTTTCTTCATGTCCTCGGGCATCGTCAACGAGCAGGAATTTGCGATGTTCGAGATCTTTCGGATGAAGGATGAGTTGATCTGCGAGCGTTGGGTGGTTGGTGCGCCTGTGCTTGAGCCATCTGACCGCAAGAACGACAATTCGAAATTCTAGAACGCTGTTTGGTGTATCAGACGTGCTCAATCGGCGCCAAATCTTCTGAACAGTGATCATTTTCACCTGATTGATGGGTAAATTTAGCCAATCTTGGGTATGTCGAATCTGTTTCGGTGCCGTAGGTATCTCAACACGAACAGCGTTCATGAAAAACGTTCACACACATGAGTTACACGGGGATTACACCATGGTTAAGACAGCACGGGCCTCAGGAATTTGGCCAATAAGAGCAGATCACCGATCCAAGAGGGGGTTTTGGTATCGGTATTTCCGCGCTTGGAATGGGCTGAGTTTCTGGCTGTAACGGGGGGTGCTTATTTTGCGTGCGAGGGGTTTGGGCCGGTTTTGTTTGGTGCCCTAAATCACGTTGCCGGGGCCAGTGTAACGTGATGAGAATGTCGGGGCCGCCCTACGGTTTCGACGTCCAGCAATCGGCTCAACAGCCGCGGGTCGTTCGCGACTCGCGGTTTTTTTCCTGAAAATCACAACAAAATCATCATTAATATCGCTTTGGGGTTTGATGTTGAGCCGCGCAGGCAATACATGAATATTTGAAAATCGAAACAACGCCGCTTTGCACCATTCGCAGATCGGCTGATTGGGAGAGCATCAAATGCTTAATAATATCGGACTTCCGGGCATTCTGCTTATTGCGGTTGTTGTCTTGGTTCTGTTTGGTCGTGGCAAGATCTCATCGCTGATGGGTGAAGTTGGCAAAGGCATCACCAGTTTCAAGCGCGGCGTTCAGGAAGGCAAGGAAGAGCTGGAAAACGCCACCAACGAAGAAGCGATCGACGTCACACCCGATAAAGACAAAACCGCCTGATCATCGGCGGTATCGGTCGCGGGAGCGTTTGAGTTATGTTTGACATTGGCTGGCTGGAGCTGATGGTCATTGGGATTGTGGCGTTAATCGTCGTTGGTCCCAAGGATTTGCCTGGTATGTTTCGCACGGTTGGCCAATTTGTTGGCAAGGCACGCGGTATGGCGCGGGAGTTTCAACGCTCCATGGAAGAGGCGGCGGATGAAAGCGGTTTGAAAGACGCGGCCTCCTCGCTCAATGACATGAACAGCAAAATCGGTCTGAACGATATTCAGACATCGACCAAGAATTACGCGAAAAACTGGGCCAAAGAGAGCGAGAGCATCGCCAGTGATGCAGCCAAAGCGACGGCGCGCGGTGTTCAGGACAATGTGACCAAGGTGGCGGAACCTCCGGCGAAGGTGGCGAAAAAGACAGCGACGAAGGCGAAGACCGCGACGAAGACAACCTCAAAGTCAAAGGCTGCCAGTGCGGTTAAGCCGAAAGTGGCGAAGGCGAAGGCGGCTGCTAAAACGCAGGCCAAACCTGCCACCAAGGCCAAACCCAAGGCAGCATCCAAGACAAAAGCTGCGCCAAAAAGCGCGCGCTAGGCGAGTGTCATGACCAGCACCCATACAGACGATATCGAAGACAGCTCCGCGCCGCTCATTGAACATCTGACCGAATTGCGCACGCGTCTGATCCGCTGTGCCATCGCGTTTATCATCGCGATGATCATCTGCTTTACGGTCTGGAACCCGATCTACAATTTCCTGACCCAACCGCTCTGCTCGGCGCTGGCAGAAGGCGGGCAGGATTGCGAATTGATCTTTTTGAAGCTGCAAGAAGGCTTCATGGTCGCGATCCGCATCTCGCTACTTGGCGGGTTCATGCTGGCCTTTCCCATCATCGGCCACCAGCTTTGGCGCTTTGTCGCGCCGGGGCTTTATAAGACGGAAAAGAACGCGTTTCTGCCGTTTCTGGTTGCCTCTCCGGTGCTGTTTTTCATCGGCGCGGCCTTTGCGTTTTACGTCGTGACACCGCTCGCATTCGACTTCTTCCTCGGCTTCCAGCAAGGCGCAATCCCCGAAGAGGGTGCGGTGGATGCGGATATGGCGGCGATTGCGTTTCAGGGATCAGCGGCGGAGTATCTGTCGCTGACAATGAAATTTATCATCGCTTTTGGTTTGTGTTTCCAATTGCCGGTGTTGCTGACGCTTATGGGCAAGGCGGGGCTGGTCTCATCGGAAGGACTTAAGGATGTGCGCAAATATGCCGTCGTCGGCATTCTGGTGCTCGCCGCAGTCGTCACGCCCCCCGATGTAATCACCCAAGTGATCCTCTTTGTCGTCGTCTACGGCCTTTATGAAATATCAATCCACCTGGTGCGCGCGGTCGAGAAAAGGCGGAATGAGGACTTGCGCGAAATGGGCCTTTTGGATGAGGAAGGCGATCAGGCGTGAGCGATCCGCTGGAGCGGATTGCCGATGCACTGGAGCGCCTCGCCCCGCCGCGCGCGACGCTGCCGGATCTGACATCAGCCGATGCGTTCATTTGGCAAACGGGGCCTGACAGGCTTGATCCGGTAGCGCACGTCAATCGCGTCGATATCGAACTTCTGGTCGGCATAAATCGCGCGCGTGATATCCTTTTGGAGAACACGCAGCAGTTCGCCAAAGGGCTGCCGGCCAACAACGCGCTTTTGTGGGGCGCGCGGGGCATGGGGAAATCTTCGCTGGTCAAAGCGGCGCATGCAGCGGTTAAAGGCGTCACGCTGATCGAGATATTGCGCGAGGATCTGGCCTCTCTGGGGTCGCTAATGACGCTCTTGCGCGGCGCGACGGGGCGGTTTTTGCTGTTTTGCGATGATCTGTCGTTTGAGCAAGAGGATGCGCATTACAAATCGCTCAAAGCGGTGCTTGATGGCGGGGTGGCCGGTCGGCCCGAAAACGTCGTCCTCTACGCCACCTCAAACCGCCGTCACCTGATGCCGCGCGATATGATCGAGAACGAGCGCTCCACAGCCATTCATGGCGGCGAAGCGGTTGAGGAAAAAGTCTCGCTCTCGGATCGGTTCGGCCTCTGGCTGGGCTTTCATCCTTGCGATCAGGACCAATATCTGGCGATGATACGCGGCTATTGCGATCGGTTCGGGTTAGAGATCTCGGACGACGATCTGCGTGCCGAAGCGATCGAGTGGCAACAAACCCGCGGCGCGCGTTCAGGTCGCGTGGCGTGGCAATATGTCACCGATCTGGCTGGACGACGCGGGATCGCTTTGCGATAGCACGACCCGAACGCCTTCATCTTTCCTGTAAATACTCAAAACGGTTTGGCGCCAGCGCCAAACGATATCTCGTGCGGCCCGCAAGGGCCGCTCCGATTAGCTGAGCTTACAAAAACGGCGCCGGATCAATACTTTGCGTGCCGCGCCGTACTTCAAAATGGAAAATCGGCGGCGAGGCGTCGGCGACTTTGCCGATGGTTTGGCCCTTGCTGACTTTATCGCCCTTTTGCACCGTCACATCCTTCACGCGGCCATAGACCGTCATGATGTCGTCACGGTGGCGCACAAGGACGATGGTGCCAAGACCTCCCAGCGAGCGGGAGACGAGGGCGACTTCGCCGGCGGCGGCGGATTTCACCGACGCATTAGCGGCGGTCTCGTAATCCAGGCCCTCGTTTTTGTTTCGACCCGGCTCTTTGGAATAGGGCTTGACCACTGTTCCGCTGACAGGCGGGTGGAATTTACCGGTAGAGACGATGCGCGTGTCTGTTTCCGGTTCGCCCAAATCAGGGCCATCGGGGATCGGGGTTGGAGCTGCAACATCTTCGGGCAATGGCTGCTCGGAACTTGGTGGCGGCGGCACGGCTGTCGTCTCGCCCGGATCGTTTAGCGCTGACGTTTCGGTCTCATCCGTTATCACACGTGTGCGCGCCTCATTTGGCGGGATGATCAGGCTGCGCCCAGGCGTCACTTCCAGATCGCCATTGAGCCCGTTCCAGGATGATAGCGCGGTCACGGACACTCCATAAAGCCGCGCAATCGAAAAGGCAGTCTCCCCGCGTTCAACCTTATGGCGTGTCAGCTGCGTTCCAGGCGCATCGCCAAGCGATGCGGAGGCTTGCGCATCATCGGGCAGATCGTCGAGCACGCCTGTCACAACCTCCGGCGTCCAGCCATCGTTTACAGCAGCGACCTGAGCGCTATCGGGCAGCGCAAGCCGTTCGCCGGGGCGCAAGAGGTAGTTGGTTGGCAATCCGTTATAGCGGGCCAGCACCACATCATCGAGCGAGACACGGGAGGCGAGCGACTGGATCGTATCGCCATCGCGCGCGACGATCACGCGGAAATTTTCGTAAGTGATCACGCCACTCGCATCAGCGGCCGGTTCCACTTGCGCCACTGTTTCGGGCACGCGGTTGTTGGCCAGAAATCCAGCTGGATCGCAGCCCGCAAGCCCTATGGTTGCGACTGCCAAGGCCAGCGTTACCTTGCGTTTTGGATGGTTTGCGCCTGCCATAATGCCCTCTACCTTGCTCGTCTCATGTTCGGGTTTGCCCGATTATCTGCTGCGATTGTCTCGCGTTTTGACGCTTTATACCATGAAATCAGGTCGAGACCAAAGGGACAAAGCGCACTTTATTGAGTTCTATATACTCCAACCCCGTATCAGACTTAATCACTTTTATGAGGGTTTGGGTCTGGTCTTTCGGCCCCACGGGCATCACCAACACGCCGCCCTCGCGCAGCTGACCGATGAGCGGGGCGGGCACGTCCTCGGCAGCGGCGGTCACGATAATCCGGTCGAAGGGCGCTTGCTGGGCCAGCCCTTTGGTGCCGTCATCGCAGATCACCATCACGTTGGACATGTTCAGATGGGCAAGCCGCTCTTTGGCGAGATTGGCCAGTTCCTTATGCCGCTCTAGCGTGTAGACGCGGCGCGACAGACACGACAGGATCGCCGCCTGATAGCCTGAACCTGTGCCGATCTCCAGCACCTTGGCGCGCGGGGTCAAATCGAGCGCCTGGGTCATCAGACCGACTACGGAAGGTGAGGAAATCGTCTGGCCACACTCGATGGGCAGCGCGGTGTCTTCATAGGCTTTATGCTTGAAGGTCGCGCCCAAAAACACATCGCGCGGGACCGCCTCAAGCGCTTTGAGCGTGTCTTGATCCTTCACCCCTGCCGCACGCAGCGTGAACACAAACCGCATCTGGCGTTCTGCGGGGGTCATTTTGTGTCAACTTCTTGCATGGTGGTTCAGGTTATGCGGCGCACGGGCGCGCGTGTCAAAAGAGATTGGCCAGTTTAGCGTGGGTGTGATGTGCTGTCATGTCGGCAGTGCAGGGGGTCACCGAGATATAGCCGTCCAGATTTGCCGCAACATCCGTGCCTTGGGCCGATGGAGTGTGCTGGTTCTGCCCGTGGATCCAATAATACCTACGCCGGTTCGGCGCGTCATAGGGTGTTGCGCTGAAATTCGTGTCGGGCCTGCGGCCTTGGGTTGTGACTTGCGTGCCTTTGACGCCTTTCGCTGGTGTGGGGGGGATGTTGATATTGTAAAAGAGCGAATAGGGCGCGCCGCCCCATGCGCCGTCGCTGAGCAGTGTTTCGATGACCTTGGCGGAATGCGCTTCGGAGGCTTCGAACTGATTGTCGAGTGATGTGTTTTCCGGCCCGAAGTACTGCGAGAGTGCCACGGCGCGCACGCCTTGCAGCGCGGCTTCGATCACCGCGCCAACGGTGCCGGAATAGAGCGTGTTCTCGCCCGAATTATTGCCTTTGTTCACGCCGGAGAGCACTAGATCGGGGGGCGTGTCTTTCATCAGCGCGCCAAGCGCGACCAGCACACAATCTGCGGGCGTGCCATCGACCGAGAAACGGCGCTCGCCCAGCTTTTCGGAACGCACGGGCTTGGTGTAGGAAATGCAATGGGCCACGCCTGACATTTCCGCCATTGGGGCAACCACCCAGATCTCGCCATCGGGACCGGCGAGGTCTTGGGCGATTTTCTCGGCGGACACGAGACCGGGTGCGTGGATGCCGTCGTCATTGGTGATCAGGATGCGCATTATGAGGCCGCTTGCACGATGGGCGCAAAATCATCTGCTTTGAGGGAGGCGCCGCCGACGAGACCGCCATCGACGTTGGAAATGGCAAAAATCTCATTCGCGTTGCTGCCCTTGACCGAGCCGCCGTAGAGGACGCGCACGGCATTGGCGATGTCCGGGCCAAGGCGTTCGGACAGTTGCGCGCGGATGGCGTCATGGACTTGCGCGATGTCGTCGTTGCTGGGCACACGGCCTGTGCCGATGGCCCAGACAGGCTCATAGGCGATGATGGTATTTTGCGCGGTTGCGCCGGTTGGTAGAGAGCCGTCGATCTGGCTGGCCACGACCGATAAGGCCTTGCCTGCGTCGCGTTCGTCCAATGTCTCACCCACACACACAATCGCCGTCAGACCTGCCTGCCAGACGGCGGTCGTTTTGGCGGCAATATCCGCATCGCTTTCGCTATGATCGGCGCGGCGCTCGGAATGGCCGACAATGATATAGGAGGCGCCAAGATCAGCGATCATCTGCGCGGAGATATCGCCGGTGTGCGCGCCACTTTCGCTCGCGTGGCAGTCTTGCGCGCCGACTGAAAGATGTGTGTCTTTGGCAAGCTGTGACATTTCCGACAGAAGCGTTGCAGGTGGACACAGGATCATATCGCATCCTGCGCCTTGCGTCTGCGCAATCAGAGCTTTGGCCTGATCGAGCGCTGCGCGTGTTCCGTTCATCTTCCAGTTACCAGCAGCAACCTTCCTACGCATCGCTCGTTCCTTTCAACGTGTATGGTCTGGTAGGGGGATACCAAAGCGGGTGCGGATTGCAACTGGTGTATGGGTTGGCGTGGGGGGCGTGCACCGGAAAGACGTCGGGTGGACTATGACGCTTTGCTTTTGGTGGGTTTTTTCGCAGTTTCCGGCTTTGTCTCGATCATCTGGATGTCGCGGCGTGGGAAGGGGATTTCGATCTCGTTTTCCTTGAGCGTATCCCATAGCGCCAAAAACACGTTGCCGCGAATGTTGGTCAGGCCGGAGGATGGATCATCGATCCAGAAGCGTAACACGAAATCGATCGAGCTGTCGCCAAAGCCGGTGATGTGGCAGACGGGCGCATTGCGCGTAACAACGCGCTCCACCGATGCAGCCGCTTCGCGCGCCAGTTTGCGCACAACATGCGGGTCGCTGTCGTAGCTGACGCCAAAATTGATATCGAGGCGCACCATACTGTTGGAATGGGACCAGTTGACAACTTGATTGGTGATCAAATCCTCGTTCGGAATGAGGAACTCGCGCCCGTCTCGCGTGAGCACAGAGACATATCGCGCGGAGAGGTTTTGAATCCAGCCAAAGGTGCCTTCGAGCGATATCACATCGCCCGGTTTGATGGATTTGTCGATCAGCAGGATGAAACCGGAGACAAGGTTGGAGACGATTTTCTGGAGGCCAAAGCCGAGGCCCACACCGATGGCACCTGACAGGATCGCAAGGTTCGATAGATCAAACCCCAGCGAGCGGACGGCGAAAATCACTGCGAACCCATAGGCCAGAAGGGTGACGACTTTTTCGGCCAGAACCCGCATGGATGGGGACAGGTCATCGACTTTCTCAAGCCGGTTATGGCTGAACTTGCTGACCCAACCGGCGAGAATCAGGAGAGATACCAGGATGAACGCGGACGTCAGCACGCCCAAAAGCGTGATGTTCACTGAGCCTATGGGAAGCTTTATCGATTCGAGCATCGCAAAGGCGCGTTTGTCGAAGCCGAAAATGCGCAAGGCGAAGTAGATCCATGCGGACCAGTTCAGGAAATTGCGCAAGAGCCGGTTTTTGACAAGCCGCGTGATGATGAAAACGATCACCCAGGCGTTTGCCAAATTGGCGACGAGATTGATGATGTTGGACCGCGAGGGCCAGGTGAGCGAGCGCATGACGGCGGCGGTGATCCATGCCATCAGGACAAAGACGATCTCCCGGTTTCGGTCGAGGACAACATGCAAAACATGCGCCCGTTCGGGGCGGGTTTCTGCCATTTTGTCGAGCCACGCGTTGATGCGCGGTGCGAGAAAATTTCTGGAAATGACATGGGCTGCGCAGAACAGAGCAATCAGAATGCCGATCTGATAGAGGCTCCACGGGCGCAGAAGTCCAAGGCCAAAATTCTTCAATTCGGTCAGAAGGCCGGCCCCTTGGCTCGCAATATCTTCCAATGTTTCGTCAATCCCGCGTGTTGTTCGTGTGCGGTTGAGTTTAGGTCGTGGGATTATCTTGTCCAGCCGGGTTTTCGCCGGGCAAATCACGGTTTTCCTCAAGCCAGTTGGAAAACTTTCGTACCCGCTCATCCCGCCGGCCTTTGAGTGTGACGATGTAGTAGCCCAGATTCTCGTCCTTAATCTCCAAAAGCGCGTGCATTGCACCTTCGCTCAGCAGGCGTTCGGCATTGGCGACGCTGGTGAACGTCACCCCATATCCTTCGCGGGCCGCGCCGATGGTCAGGATGGTCGTCGGGAAATAGGTGGCTTTTATCTGATCGAGCGGCACGTCCTCGTTGATGAAATGGGTGAGATATTCGTCGCCGGTCTGGGTCATTACCCATGGCAGATGTATCATGTCCGAGAGGCTCTTGAACGGTGTTTCTGGCACGAATTTCTTTTGGCCGATGACGATGATGCTGCCGCCGAGCAGACGCTTTGAATCGCAATCGGGCCATGTGCCGCGACCGTAGCGGATGGCGACATCTACGTGATCGCGGCGCAAATCGACGAGTTTTGAGCTGGGTTGGAGGGATATCTGGATATCGGGATGGGCGTTCCAGAACGAGCCGAGGCGCGGCATGAGCCAGCTTTCCGCGAAGATCGGGGTTGTGGCAACGGATAGGGGTGTGTTGGTGCGTTTTGCAGTAAGATCCATGACGCCTTGCTCAATGGTCGCAAAGCCGTCGCCAAGGCTGCGGGCCAGTAATTCGCCCTCCGGTGTCGGAACCATTTTGCGGCCCTGACGGTGCAGGAGGCTCATATCAAAATGGCTTTCGAGCGCGCGGCAATGTTGGGAGATTGCGGCGTGCGTGACGTTCAACTCCCGGCCAGCGGAGGAATAGCTGCCAAGTCGCGCGGTCGCTTCAAACGCGCGCAAGGCGGACAGGGAGGGGAGGTTTCGCCAATCCATTAGGCCATATCTGTAAGTCAAGCTAACATATATGAAATCATACTGATTAGGAAATCTCAAGCCCTGCGCCTAATGTCATCGCGACGGACACACAGTGAAAGGAGCACTCAGATGTTGACTATATTTGCCGATGCGATGATGACCGCGACGCGGAGCAGCGCGACGCCTTTGGGGGAAAACGAGGAGCGAAAGCGCGCCAGGATGCGGGCGCAAAAGAAGTATGTGTGGCAGCCTGATCTGAAGAAAGACTGGACGCCGCCAACGCAGCTTTGGTGAGGATATTGGCGCCTTAGTAGCCGGTTTTGCGATCCACTACGTAGCGCATTTCCTGGCCGGATTCATTGCGCCAGATGTTCTCTGCAATTAGCGCCGCCGCCGTCTCGGGTCTCGTTTCGGCGGCGATATGCGGGGTGACGGTGACGTTTGGCATGCTCCAAAAGGGGCTGTCTTTGGGCAGGGGTTCTGTCTCGAACACATCGAGCGTTGCGTGGGTTATCGCGTTGTTATTCAACGCAATAATTAGCGCTGGCTCATCCACGAGCGCGCCGCGTCCTGCGTTGATCAGGCAAGCGCTTGTCTTCATATGCGCAAGGGTTTCGGCATTGATGACATGGCGCGTTTGCGGGGTGTCGGGCAGGAGGAGGACGATGAGGTCGGATGTGCTCAGAATGGCGGTGAGACCCTCTGTGCCTTTGTGGGTGGTGATGTTGTCCACCTGCTTGGCACTGCGCGACCAGCCATGCACGTCAAAGCCGATGTGGTGGAGGGTCTGCGCGCAGGCAAGACCCAAAGCGCCGAGCCCCAAGATGCCAACGGTGCAGTCTTTGGCGAGCTTCGGGCTGGTTTCGGGACGCCAGAGATGCTCGGGGTTGTTGATATGCTGATCGAGGCCCAGATGATAGCGCATCACATGCCCGGTGACATATTCCACCATGCCCGATTTCAGCCCGTCGTCGGACATGCGGGTGATCGGACATGTGATAGTTTCATTGCCCACAATCTGATCGACGCCTGCCCATGTGGACAACACGGCGCGCAGGGCGGTGAAGGGCGAGAAGTCGAGAAGGCCGCTCGATGGCGCATAGATCACATAATGCACATCTGCCGGATTATCTTGCGTGCGGTGCAGGTTCGCACTGAGATCGCGGGCAGTGAAGGCAGCGCGCAGCGGGGCTTCCCACATGCCCCAGCGGGCGTCGTCGTCGGAAAAGAGGATGTTGAGTGTCATGGGGACGCTCTTGCCTCAGAGAGGGACGCGAGCGCAAGAGGGTGTGGCTTATCGGGGGCGGTGAATATGTGCGCTCTGGATCAGACCGAAGGCCGCGAGCAGGACGAGCATGGCCGATCCGCCGTAAGAGACGAGCGGCAGGGGGACGCCGACCACGGGCGCGAGGCCCATGACCATCGACATGTTCACGGCGAAGAAGAAGAAGAATGTCGCTGTCAGCCCGCCGGTGAGAAGCGCGCCGAAGCGGTTGCGGTTTGAGAGCATGGAGATCATGCAAAAGACGATCACGAGCGCATAGGCGCAGAGCAATCCGAGCGAGCCGATGAAGCCGAACTCTTCGGCCAGCGTTGTGAAGATGAAGTCGGTGTGCTTTTCAGGCAGGAAGTTGAGGCGCGATTGCGTGCCTTCCATAAAGCCGCGCCCGTTCAGCCCGCCGGAACCAAGGGCGATTTTGGATTGGGTGATGTGGTAGCCAGCGCCGAGCGGATCGATGGAGGGGTCCAGAAATGTCTCGATCCGACGGTATTGGTATTCCTTGAGGATTTGCCAATCGGTGCCGCGACTGGTGAAGACGGTGAAGACTGCCCCACCTGCGGCAAGCCCCGCAGCGAGGAAATACCAGATCGAGACGCCTGCCAGGAACATCACCACGCCTGCGCCGCCGATCAGCAGAAGCGCGGTGCCTAGGTCGGGTTGACGCAGGACCAGAAGGACAGGAATTGCGGTAAGGATGATCGGCGGGATCAGCCATAGAGGGCGCGAGGTTTGGTTTGGTTCCAGCCAGTCATAGTAGAGCGCCAGAACCATGACGAGTGCGACTTTCATCACTTCGGAAGGTTGCAGGCGGATGAACTTAAGGTCGATCCAGCGCTGCGCGCCGCCGCCGTCGACACCGAAAAACTCTACTGCAATCAACAAGATAAGTGCTAATCCATAGGCGAAGGGTGCTGTGCCGCGCCAAAAGTGGATATGGATGAAGGCGATGATGAACATGCCCAGCATTCCGACGCCAAAGCGCAGCATTTGCGGGCGTGCCCACAGATCAACGCGGCCATCGGCGACCGAATAGAGCATCAAAAAACCGCTGGCGGCGATGATAGTGATGATGATCGCGAGCGCCCAGTTGAGGTGCAGGATTTTGGCAAGGCCGGTCGGCGTGCCGCGATAGGCGTCGGTGGCCCATGTCATGCGCGGTCTCGCGGGGCGTTGGCTGCAACCGAGTCGGTCGGTTTGGGCATCTCTTCGCGGCGCTGCTTGATTTCATCGTGCTGTGCAGAAGGGTAAGCGTCCAGCGGCGGCGTGCCATTGTAGAGCGCTTGCAGCATGATATCGCGGGCAATGGGCGCGGCCGCTTTGGAGCCGCCGCCGCCATGTTCGACAATCACCGAAATCGCATAGCGCGGATTGTCATGTGGGGCGAAGGCGACAAAGAGGGCGTGGTCGCGACGCTCCCACGGCAGATCCTCGTTTTTGAACACGCCCGCGGCCCGCTCGGCGGCAGTAATCTGGCGGACCTGAGAGGTGCCGGTCTTGCCCGACATCTCCATGCCTTCCGCGACGATGCGCGAGCGAAATGCAGTGCCGCGACGCTCGTTCGAGACGGCAAAGAGCGCGTCCTGCACCTGTTTGATCGCGTAGCGCGGGATGCCCAGATCGGGTGCATCAGGCGTGGGGACGGGTGCGCCGCCAACGGCACGGATCAGGCGCGGATTAATGGCTTTACCGGAGGCGAGACGGGCTGTCATGATCGCAAGCTGCAGAGGCGAGGCGAGCACGAACCCCTGACCAATGCCTGCGTTGAGCGTATCGCCCACGAGCCAGCTTTCGTCATGCACGGCGCGCTTCCAAGTCTTTGTCGGGGTCAGACCTTCGGAGATCGCGGGCATGGGCAGATCGGGGCGGATGCCCAATCCAAGACGTTGAGCCATGTCGGTGATGCGTTCGATACCGACCCGTTTGGCGGTTTCGTAGAAGTAAACATCGCAGGAAAACTTCAATGCTTCCTTGAGGTTAACGTGCCCGTGCCCGCCACGTTTCCAACAGTGGAAACGGCGATTGCCAAGACGCATGAAGCCGGGGCACCAGACGTCTTCGGAAGTGTCTATCTCGCCGGCTTCAAGAGCTGCAAGCGCGACGATGATCTTGAAGGTTGAGCCGGGGGGATAGGCGCCCGAGACGGCTTTATTGTAGAGCGGTCGGTATTTGTTGCTGTTGAGCGCGCTGTATTCCTCGCGCCCTATGCCCAGGACAAAGCTGTTGGGATCGAAGCTGGGGGCGGAGGCCATGGCAACGATATCGCCGTTGTTGACGTCCATCACGACCGCAGATGCGCTTTCGCCATCAAGGCGGCGCTGCGCGTAGTTTTGCAGGTCCAGATTGAGGGTGAGCTGGATGTCCGTACCTTCAACGCCCTCGATGCGGGACAATTCGCGCATGACGCGGCCCAGCGAGTTGACCTCGATGCGGCGTGTACCCGCGGAGCCGCGAAGGCTGCCTTCGATGGCTTTTTCGATGCCAGATTTGCCGATCTGGAACTTGGGGATTTGCAAGAGCGGGTCGGTGTCATCGGTATTGGCCAGATCATAGTCACTGACCGGACCGACATAGCCGATCACATGGGCCAAATCCTCGCGTTGCGGGTAGTGGCGGGTCATGCCCTCCTCAGTGATGACGCCGGGAAGGATCGGGGCGTTGAGGGCGACCTGACTGAACTGTTTCCACGTCAAATGCTCAACGACGGTGACTGGCACAAAAGCGGGGCGCTGGCGCATGTCTGAGAGGACGCGTTCGATTTGAGCAGCGGAGAGGGGGATGATTTGCGCGAGACGGTTGAGAATTTTCTCAGGCTCGCGCGCCTGCTCGCGCACCATGACGATCCGGTAATTCTGGCGGTTGAGTGCAACGGGTTTACCCTGACGATCGAAGATGAGGCCGCGCGCTGGTTCGATCAGGCGAATGTTGACGCGGTTTTCTTCGGCCAGGAGCAGAAAATCATCCGCCTGTTTGATCTGCAACTCGCGCATGCGCCAGCCGAGCACGCCGACAACGGCCAATTGTCCGCCCATGACCAAAAGACCGCGCCGCGTGGTTTGCAGCTTGACCTCAGCGGCTTTGCGCTCGCGGCTCATCGCAGGGTCATCCCGAAGCGGTAGTCTTTTTCAAGACGGGGCGCGCGCACGAAGAAGATGTAGTGCATGCAGCCGACAACGAACGGATAGCTGAGACAGGTGATGACAACATAGTGCATGGCGAGGCCTACTGGCGGGGATTCGGCAAAAATCACTTTGAGAACAGCGATTTGCGCGCCGGTGATGCCTGCGTATAGGATACTGAAGGTGAGCCATTCCAGCACAAACATGCGCTCGCGGATATCGACGCGGTTGGAGCGGAAATATTCGCTTGCCAGCACAAGCATGATCGCGCCCAGGCCCACGGGACGCATCAGGACGAAATCTGCAAGGAGCGCCATTGCGAGGACGATGGGCAAGGTGGCGGTCGCCGGGCTGCGAACAACCCAGGCCAGGCAGAGAGCGAAGAGCAGGTCTGGGAAGATCGGGGCGTCGGCGGGCAGGCCGAGCGGAATTTTCGGGAAGACGATGCAAACGAGGGCGAGCGAGGCGAACAGGACGCGCCCGAACCAGATTGTGCGAACCTGACGCTCTGCCATCAATTCGTTTCCAGATTTTGAACGAAGGGGGGCAGGCGCGGGCCGAGGAGTTCATCCGATTGCTCAATTGTTTCTTCGGTTTGCGGGCGCAGGATGCGGATATAGCGCAGGCGGCGGTAGTCGGCGGACAGTTTGACGCGGATCACGCCATCGCGGCCCTTCACGACTTGGCCAACGAGCAGGTCGGGCGGGAAGACGCCGCCGATGCCGGAGGTCACGACGCGGTCTCCTGGCTCAATCCCTTCGGCTTTGTCGAGAAATTCGAGAGCCGGGGCGATGGTGTTGTCGCCTGTCACGATGGCGCGCTGGCCTGAGGGGCGGATGGTGACCGAGATGCGCGAGGAGGCGTCGGTGAGAAAGAGAATGCGGGAGGTGGAGTTGGCCAGACCTGCAACGCGGCCCACAAGGCCCAGCCCGTCCATTGCGGCCGCGCCTTCGATAACGCCATCGCCGGTGCCGATGTTGACAAGGCCCGATTGGCGGAAGGGAGACCCGCTGTCGGCGAGGATTTCGCCGGTGATATAGGTGAGGCGCGGGCTGAGGCGCACGTTGTTCAACTCGCGCAGACGGGCGTTTTGTTGCTCCAGCTGAATGGCCGCTTCCTGCCAGCCCTTCATGCGCTGCAATTCTTCGCGCAATTCCTGATTACGCTCGTAAACGCGGGTGTAGCTTTCAAAGTCGCGGGCCATGCGGGCGACGGTTGTGACAGGCCATGTTGCCCAATCCATCGAAGGCGCAAAACGGTCGATGATGGTCATGCGCACGCGCTCGATCCGGGGATTGTCGATGCGCCAGAGGGCGAACAGTGCGATGCACAGAACGCAAACGATCAAGATCAACACACGGCGTGTGCTGCTCCACAGGTTTGGTTGTGCTCGTCCCGTTCCTGACATGCGCGCCCTCGAACGATCCTCAATCTAAGCCAGTTTGCCCGAACTAGCCTGCGAAATCTATAACATGCATGAGTTGTTTTTCGTATTCGAGCGACTTGCCCGTGCCAAGCGCCACGCAATTGAGCGGCTCGTCTGCGACAGAAATTGCCAATCCTGTCTGCTCGCGCAGGGCCAGATCGAGATCGCCCAGGAGCGAGCCGCCGCCTGTGAGCATGACACCGCGATCAACGATATCAGCGGCCAGATCGGGCGGCGTGGCTTCGAGCGCTGTCATCACCGCCTCGCAAATCTGCTGAACCGGCTCAGCCAGCGCTTCGGCCACCTGCGCTTGGGTGATCTCGGTGACTTTTGGCACGCCGTTGAGCAGATCGCGGCCACGAATTTCCATGGATGTGCCGCGCCCGTCATCGGGCATGCGGGCTGTGCCGATGGAGGTTTTGACGCGCTCTGCGGTGCTTTCGCCAACCAGAAGATTGTGCTGGCGGCGCAGGTAGCTGACGATGGCTTCGTCCATGCGGTCCCCGCCAACGCGGACAGAGCGGGCGTAGACGATATCACCAAGCGACAGGACCGCAACTTCGGTGGTGCCGCCACCGATATCCACGACCATGGAGCCTGTCGGGTCCGTGATCGGCATGCCAGCGCCAATGGCAGCAGCAATAGGTTCGGCGATCAGTCCGGCCTTGCGCGCGCCTGCGTGCAAGACGCTTTCTCGAATGGCACGTTTTTCGACCGGCGTGGCTCCGTGTGGGACGCAGACGATAACTTTGGGTTTGGCGAAGTTCCCGCGTTTGTGGACCTTGCGGATGAAGTGTTTGATCATTTCTTCCGCGACGCCGAAATCGGCAATCACACCATCACGCATCGGGCGGATTGCCTCAATCGAGCCGGGCGTACGGCCAAGCATCATTTTGGCATCTTCACCGACAGCAAGGACTTTCTTTTTGCCCTCCTGATACTGGTAGGCGACGACCGAAGGTTCATTGAGCACAATGCCCTTGCCTTTCACATAGACGAGCGTATTTGCCGTGCCCAAATCCATCGCCATGTCAGCAGTGAATAAGCTGGTGAGTATTCCTAGCATTGATATTGGTGTCCCTTGTGGTCGGCGCGCGTGGGGGCGGCGCCTGTCTTGAATTCAGGCCTTCTTATAGAACCGCAGCTTATCACAACTCAAGCCTGTAGATATTGATTTTGGCGGAAAGTGGATAATTGCACAATTGCGACATTTTCGAGGGTCGAATTGTGGCAAAATATGGCGAAACTTGTAATTTTATGCGAAATACGTGGTTTTGGTGTGAATAAGGCCTGGATTTACAGGGCCCTGTGAAGAAGGGCGAAAGGCCGCAGGTGGCGGCCTTTCTATGGGCATGACCGAGCAGCTCAGGCAGGCATTGCCGCGTCAGGCGGGGCTGTCCGGGTGCGTTTGACCATCAACTTGTTGAGCGCCTGAACGTAGGCTTTGGCAGAGGCCACCACCGTATCGGTATCAGCGGATTGTCCGGTGACCAGTTTGCCGTTTTCTTCCATGCGCACACTCACAGTGGCTTGCGCATCGGTGCCTTCGGTCACGGCTTGCACCTGATAGAGTTGCAGCGTGGCGTTATGCTCGACCAGATATTTGATGGCATTGAAGGTCGCATCCACAGGGCCATCGCCGGTCGCCTGATATTGGTGATCTTCGCCAGCAATCGTCAGGGTCAAATCAGCGGTTTGCGGACCGTCGGTGCCGCAGACCACGCGCAGGGATTTGACCGTGATCTTGTCCTCATCCGCGCCCACACCGGTCATCAGAGCAACGAGGTCTTCGTCGAACACCTCTTTCTTGCGGTCGGCCAGTTCCTTGAACCGTACGAACACGTCCTTGAGTTGATTATCGGCCAGATCAAAGCCCAGCTCGTTGAGCTTGGAGCGCAGAGCGGCGCGACCCGAGTGCTTGCCCATCACCAGCGATGTCTCGCTCAGACCGATATCCTCGGGACGCATGATCTCGAAGGTTTCAGCGTTCTTGAGCATCCCGTCCTGATGGATGCCGCTTTCATGAGCAAAGGCGTTCTTGCCGACGATTGCCTTGTTGGGCTGAACGACAAAACCGGAGACATTGGAGACCATGCGGCTCAGTTGCATGATCTTGGTGGTGTCGATGCCCGATTTATACGGCATGATGTCATTGCGCACTTTGATCGCCATGACGACCTCTTCAAGCGCGGTGTTGCCGGCGCGCTCCCCCAGACCATTGATCGTACATTCGATCTGCCGCGCGCCAGCCTCGACAGCAGCGAGGCTATTGGCGGTCGCCATGCCCAGATCGTTGTGACAATGGGTGGCGAAGGTAATCTCATCGGCGCCCGGTATATCATCAATCAGCATCTTGATCAGATCAGCACTTTCGCGGGGCGCGGTGTAGCCCACCGTGTCGGGGATGTTGATCGTGCTCGCCCCAGCCTTGATCGCGGTCTCGACAACGCGGCGCAGATAATCATGCTCTGTTCGTGTCGCATCCATCGGCGACCATTGCACATTATCGCACAGATTGCGGGCGTGGCTGACGGTGTCGAAAATCACTTCAACCATCTGATCCTGATCGAGATTTGGGATCGCGCGGTGCAGCGGCGAGGTGCCGATAAACGTGTGAATGCGCGGGCGCTTGGCGTGTTTCACGGCCTCCCAACAGCGGTCAATGTCCATCGTTTTGGCGCGCGACAGCCCGCAGATCACCGCGTTTTTGGCATTTGCTGCAATTTTGCTGACCGCTTCAAAATCACCTTCGGAGGCGATCGGGAAGCCCGCCTCGATGATATCGACGCCCATCTCGTCCAGAAGACGGGCAATCTCGATCTTTTCGCTCAGGGTCATGGTTGCGCCGGGGCTTTGTTCGCCGTCGCGCAATGTGGTGTCGAAAATCAGGATATGATCCTGTTCGCTTGCATGTGTCATTTGTGAAATTCCTTAGTGAGACATTGGTTCGTCCGGCGCTTTGTCATTTCCCCTGAGCGCACGCGCCGAGGGTCCCGGCACGCTCAGAGGCTGCTAAGGAGGAGGAGATCCAGTGATGCAAAGGCTTGTCTCATAATTCGCGTTATAACAGCGGATTAGAATAAGGAAAGTGTGAATTACCACTGGACGGTCGGAAAATCGGGCGCATTTAACGAAATCATGCAAGTAACATTTGAAAAATCCCTGGTAATCGGTGCGAGCGGCGGGATTGGCGCGGCGCTGGTTGAAGCGCTTGGCAGGCAAGGCGTTACGGCGCTTTCGCGCAGGGGCGATGGGTTTGATATCACAGACGAGGCGTCGGTTGAGCGCCATGCACGGGCGGCGGGTCGCGATTACGATTTGATCATTGATGCGACGGGTACTTTGGAGATCGATGGGGCAGGGCCGGAGAAGAGTTTTGCGGCGATTGATCCTGAGTTAATGGCGCGGCAGATGGCGGTGAATGCGATTGGTCCGGCATTGATTTTCAAGCACTTCATGCCGCTTTTGGTCCGCGACAGACCGGCGGTTATCGCGAGCCTTTCGGCGCGGGTGGGCTCGATTGGGGATAATCGACTTGGCGGCTGGGTCAGTTATCGGTCGGCGAAGGCGGCGCTCAATCAAATCGTGCGCTGTGCAGCGATTGAGCTCAGCCGGACCCATAAACAATCGATCTGCGTAGCGTTGCATCCCGGAACAGTTCAGACGCCTTTGACGGCAAAATATGTGGGCAATCATCCGTCTGTCCCACCCCAAGAGGCCGCGAATAATTTGTTGCGTGTTATCAGTGAGTTGACGCCTGAAGATACGGGTGGATTTTATGACTGGCAGGGCAAGGATATCGTCTGGTGACGGTTCTCATTCCGGTTCTTGGCGATCAGCTGTCACCAAATCTTTCGTCGTTGCGCGCATCGGACAAAGCGTCGTCGGTGGTTTTGATGGCGGAAGTGCGGGACGAAGCAACTTACGTGCCGCACCACCCCAAGAAAATCGCACTGATTTTCGCGGCGATGCGGCATTTTGCGGAAGAATTGCGCGCCGATGGCTGGACGGTGGATTACGTCAAATATGACGATCGGACATCTATCGGACTTTTATCGGAATTCCATCGGGCTTTTGAGGCGCATGGAGCCTCGGGCGCGGTTATGACAGAGGCGGGCGAGTGGCGGTTGCGGGAAGCGTATGCGGACGTTGATTGGCTTACGATCTTGCCTGATGATCGGTTCGTTGCCACGCAATCCGAGTTCGACGATTGGGCCGATGGGCGCAAGCAATTGCGGCTGGAGTATTTCTATCGGGAGATGCGGCGTAAGACCGGGCTATTGATGGAGCCGGACGGGCAGCCGACGGGGGGCAAGTGGAATTATGACCACGACAATCGCAAACCGGCGAAGCGTGATCTGTTTATGCCAGAGCCGTTCACGGTTGCGCCTGATGCGATCACGCGCGAGGTTCTTGATCTGGTCAGGGCTGAATTCGCGGATAATTTCGGTGATCTTGAGCCGTTTTCCTTTGCGACAAAGCGCGCGGATGCGGAGCGGGCGGCGGATTACTTTCTGGAGCATCTGCTGCCGGATTTTGGGGCCTATCAGGATGCGATGCTCAAAGGCGAGCGTACGCTCTATCATTCGGTGCTCTCGCCCTACCTGAATATCGGGCTGCTGGATCCGCTGGAGCTGTGCCGCCGCGCGGAGGCGGCCAATCGTTCGGGCAAAGCGCCGCTCAATTCAGTCGAAGGGTTCATTCGCCAGATTATCGGCTGGCGCGAGTTTGTGCGCGGGCTCTATTTCTGGAAAGGGCCGGAGTATGTGAGCGGCAATTATCTTGGAGCCAGCCGGGATTTGCCGTCGTTTTATTGGGACGCTCAAACGGATATGGCGTGCCTGCGTGATGCGGTTGAAGGCACACGGCAGACGGCCTATGCGCACCACATCCAGCGTCTCATGGTGACCGGAAATTTCGCGCTAATCGCAGGGGTTGATCCGGCACAGGTGCATGAATGGTATCTGGCGGTTTATGCGGATGCGTTTGAGTGGGTGGAAGCGCCCAACACTATCGGGATGAGTCAGTTTGCGGATGGTGGGTTGATGGGGTCCAAGCCTTATTCGTCGTCGGGGGCCTATATCAATCGGATGTCGGATTACTGCGCGGGCTGTGCATATAATGTCAAAGAGCGCGAGAGCGATAATGCTTGTCCGTTCAATGCGTTATACTGGGATTTTCATGTCCGGAATGCAGAGAAACTGGGCAACAATCCGCGGCTTGGGCAGATCTATCGGAACTGGGCGCGGATGGATGAAGGCGCGAAAGAGGCAACGTTGGAGCGCGCGGCAGAATTGCTGAGACGGCTGGATGCACGGGAGCGGATTTAGGCGGGGCGGGTTTGTTGCGAGATCGGAATGCATCTTTGAGGTCTACGGCGGAATTGTTCTGATGAGTGGAGACCGGTGCGCGTGGCTCACAGCCTTTTGGGAAAGCTAGAGCGCCGTCAAGAGGCCCCGGATCAGGTCCGGGGCGGGATGTGTCCTGCTGGGCGCGTCGGTGACGGGTGACGGCTGGGCGTAGGTTTGGTTTGGGTGAGATTGAGCGGTGTTTGTGCCGAACCAAGAGGCCCCGGATCAGGTCCGGGGCGTGGAGTGCATTTGGCGGCGTTGTGCGTTACGTCAGTTTTGAGTTGAAGTGGCGTCGCCGTTCTCTGAGTTTACGTCTTCGCCAGCATCTTCCGGCTGCGCGTTTTCAGCAACGGCTGCTGCGGCAGCTTCTTCGGCGGTTGCCTGCCGGCCGTTCGCCCAGAAACCATCATATTCCTCGCCGGAGGCATAGGTCATCAGGCCTTTGCCTTGACGCTGGCCGCGAGCAAAACTGCCCCTGTAGACGTCGCCATTGGGATAGGTGGCCACGCCGTCGCCGTCGATTTCGCCGGCTTTCCAGCTTCCCTCATAGACGAAGCCATCTGCCATGGTGATTTTGCCTGCGCCTTCGCGTTGACCATTCAAAAATTCACCTTCGTAGATCGTGCCATCGGCATAGGTCGCTACACCGTCGCCATGGCGCAATCCGCTTTGCCAGCCACCGACATAGCGGTAGCCGTCATTATAAGTCATGGTGCCTTGGCCATGATTTTTGGCGTTTTTGAATTCGCCCTCATAGACCAGACCATTATCATAGCGGGCAATGCCCTCGCCTTCGATCACGCCTTCGACCCAACCACCTTCATAGGTGGAGCCATCGGCGTAGACGATGGTACCTTTGCCGTGGGGTTGGTCATTTACAAATTGCCCGGTGTAGATCGAGCCATCGGGGTAGGTGACTTTGCCTTCGCCTTCGATGCGACCCGCAACCCAGTTGCCCGTATAGACATAGCCGTCTGAGCCCGTGAAGGTGCCTTGGCCTTCGCGGCGGTCGGCGACGAACTGGCCTTCATAGACATCACCATTGGCGTATATCGCTTTGCCTTGGCCATTGCGCTTGCCTTCAACAAGCTGTCCTTCGTAGCGGTCTTCATTGGGCTGGATCAAAACGCCGGACCCGTCAATCTGTCCGGCCTTCCATTCGCCCTCGTAGATCAGACCGTCCGAGAGAACCAATTTGCCGATGCCATCGCGCAAACCGTCTTTGACCTCGCCCTCATAAGTTGCGCCATCAGGATAGGTGATACTGGCTTTGCCTTCTTTGGCGCCATTTACCCAATCACCCTCATAGCGGTAGCCCGAAGGCGCGGTCATGATGCCGTTGCCATTGTGAACGGCGTTTACGAACTCGCCTTCATAGGTCGATTTATTCGCGTAAAGCGCAATGCCGTTTCCGGTGATTTTACCGTCAGCCCAATCACCTTCGTAGGTCCCGCCATCAGCGAACGTTATTTTCCCTTGCCCCTGCGGGCGACCATTGACGAAATTTCCTTCATAGACAGAGCCATTGGGAAAGGTTGCGCGGCCCTGGCCCTCGATGCGGCCTTCAATCCAGTTGCCGGTATATTCATAGCCGCTGGGCAAGGTGTATGTGCCTGTGCCGTGTTGCTTGCCGTCAAGAAACTCGCCCTCATAGACTCCGCCAGTGTCGTACTGCTTCGTCTGTACCGTTGTTTCTTGTGCAAAAACAGGCGCTTGGCCGAGCACAACAAAACCTGAGGCCAGCGCCAATGCGAAACATTTCTCAATGCGTGTCACGTAAACCATTCCCCGCAATCGGACGTGCCTTTTGCGGTCCCCATATAAGTCGCGTCGTTGTTGGCACTGAATGTACTGAAGCGCAGGGCGAGGCTCAATGGAAATTTTAGGGTCCAAGCTTTTTTAAAGACCGCTATTGTTCGCGCTTGAGACCGATTTACATCTCAACTAACGCTCGCCTGACACCATGAGGCACCAATCAAGAGATTAAAATTAGTATGAGTGATCATTTCCGCCTGACCCTTGCACAATATAACCCGGTTGTCGGGGATATTGCCGGAAACGCTGCGCGCGCGTTGGAGGCCTGGGAACTTGGCAAGCGCGAGGGCGCGCATATGGTTGCGCTGCCGGAGATGTTTCTGGCCGGGTATCAGGCGCAAGATCTGGTGATCCGGCCTGCGTTTGTGGCGCAGATCGCAGACCAAGTGGAGGCACTTGCAGCGCAAGCCTCCGATGGTCCGGCCTTGGGTGTGGGCGGGCCAGCGTTGGTCGAGGGGCAGTACTTTAACGCGTATTATGTGCTGGAGGGAGGCGCGGTCAAAGCGCGTATTCTCAAGCATGATCTGCCGAATACGCATGTGTTTGACGAGCACCGCTATTTTGCCTCTGCCGATGAGCAGGGGCCGTATTCGGTTGCAGGCGTGCGCATTGGTACGCCCATTTGCGAGGATGCCTGGCACCCGGATGTGCCAGAGACGCTGATGGAGAGCGGGGCGGAGATTTTGTTCGTGCCCAATGGCTCACCCTACTATCGGAACAAGTTTGACCGGCGGATGAACACAATGGTGGCGCGGGTCATCGAGACCGGATTGCCGATGGCTTACTTGAATATGGTGGGCGGTCAGGACGACCAGATATTTGATGGCGGCTCGTTTGTTCTGAATGCGGGCGGGACGATGGTGCACAAGCTGCCGCTCTTTGATGAGGCGATCTCGCATGTGGATTTCCGGCGTGGCGCGGATGGCTGGTCGGCGGATGCGGGCGAGATTGCGCAGATGCCCGATGCGTGGGAGCAGGATTACCGCGTGATGGTGCAGGGCCTGCGCGATTACATGGGCAAAATCGGATTCAAGAATGTGCTCTTGGGACTTTCAGGCGGAATTGATAGCGCGATTGTAGCAACGATTGCGGCCGATGCGCTGGGGCCGGAGAATGTGCGCTGCGTAATGCTGCCTTCGGAATACACCTCGCAATCCTCGCTCGATGATGCGGCGGCTGTGGCGAGCGCTTTGGGATGTCAGCTCGACACAATACCGATTGCAGCGGCGCGCGGTGCGATTACCCAGACGCTCGAGCCGTTTTTCGATGGCACCGAGCCAGGGGTTGCGGAGGAGAATATCCAATCCCGCCTGCGCGGGCTGTACCTTATGGCCCTGTCGAACAAATTTGGCGAGATGCTTCTGACCACGGGCAACAAGTCCGAAGTCGCGGTAGGATATGCGACGATCTATGGGGATATGGCAGGCGGCTATAATCCGATCAAGGATCTTTACAAAATGCGGGTGTTTGAGACCTGCCGCTGGCGGAATAAGAACCACCGCGACTGGATGCTGGCGCCTGCCGGGGTCGTAATCCCAGAGACGATCATCACCAAGCCGCCATCCGCTGAACTGCGCCCTGATCAGAAGGACGAGGACAGCCTGCCGCCCTATGACGTGCTTGATGGCATTCTGGAGATGCTGATCGAGGGCGAGGCGTCGGTCGCGGAGTGCGTGGCCGCAGGCTATGCGCGCGAGACGGTCAAACGGGTGGAGCATTTGGTCTATATCTCGGAATACAAACGCTTCCAGTCCGCGCCGGGTCCGCGCCTGAGTCACAAAGCATTCTGGCTCGACCGGCGATATCCGATTGTGAACCGGTGGCGGGATGAGGGGTGAACCT
>CAYRKW010000007.1:60223-75510 GCA_964425135.1 uncultured Rhodobacterales bacterium | reverse complement strand
TGGCGACCCCGGCAGGACTCGAACCTGCAACCCCCTGATTAGAAGTCAGGTGCTCTATCCAGTTGAGCTACGGGGCCTCTGGCCCTGCCCATACACCACCTGAATTCCCTTGTCAGTCTCTCAATTTGCTGCGAGCCTTTAGCCCAACGACATATCCGACCACTTTGGGAGACCTACTCACATGTTTCGATCCAAACTGACCGCTGCAATCGCTTCACTTGGCCTCGCATTCAGCACACTGCCTGCCGTCGCGCAGGATGTGACTTTGCGCATGCATCAGTTCCTGCCGCCACAAGCCGGCGTGCCCGCAAATATTCTCATCCCATGGGCAGAAAAGGTGGAAGCCGAAAGCGATGGCCGTCTCAAAATCGAAGTCTTTTCCGCCATGGCCCTTGGCGGCAAGCCCCCAGAGTTGATCGATCAGGTGCGCGATGGTGTAGTCGATATTGTCTGGACCTTGCCCGGCTACACCCCCGGTCGCTTCCCGCGCGTTGAAGTATTTGAACTCCCGTTCACCATGACAAACGCCGAAGCCGCCTCCCGCGCCTATTGGGAACTCTACGAGGCTGAAATGGCCGCAACAGAGTTTGCCGATTACAAAATTCTCTACGTCTGGGTCCACGGTCCGGGCCGCCTCCACACCAAAGGCGAAGGCGTCTCCAAGCTTGAGGATATGCAAGGCAAGAAACTGCGCGGTCCGACCCGCGTGATCAACGCCCTTCTGGGCGAGCTTGGCTCAACCCCTGTCGGCATGCCCGTCCCCGCCATTCCAGAGGCGCTCTCCAAAGGCGTCATCGACGGGGCGGTAATCCCATGGGAAGTCACGACAGCGCTGAAAATCCCAGAGCTTGCCGACAGCCACACCGAGTTTGGCGGCGACACAGCCTTTTATACAGCCGCTTTCGTGATGGCGATGAACAAAGCCTCCTACAACAAGCTCCCCGATGATCTGAAGGCCGTGATCGACGCCAACTCCGGCATCGACGCCTCCGGCAACGCAGGCCGCGTGATGGAAGGCCTCGATGCTGCCGCGCGCGAAGTCTCCGTCGCCGCGGGCAACACCATCCATCAGGTCGATGGCGAAGAGCTCGACAGGTTCAAGGCCGTTGGAGACAAAGTGGTCACTGACTGGATCGCCGAAATGAACGAAAAAGACATCGACGGTGCGGCATTGGTCGAACAGGCCCGCGCGCTGATCGCCAAACACACAAACTAGCAAAACCCGCTTGCCGCATGGACCATCATGCGGCAAGCACGACCCAAAGAACGCACGCGGCGCAGGGACAGCCCAGCACATGATCGACAGACTTGAAACACCGGTCGGCTGGCTCGCCAAAGCAAGCGCGATGCTCGGCGGCTCTGTCCTCATCGCACTGGTCATAATCACCGTCGTCTCTGTCACCGGGCGATCCCTCATCGCTATCGGTCTTGGCCCCATACCAGGCGATTTCGAACTCATCGAAGCAGGCACAGCCTTGGCCGTGTTTGCCTTCCTGCCTTGGTGCCAATACAATCGCGGCCACGCCCGCGTCGAAATTCTCGCAAAGCGCTACGGTATATTTCTGAACAATATCATAGACTTAATATCCGAACTTGCCATGCTGATCCTGTGGTCTTACCTGATCTGGCGCCTATGGGCCGGAACGCTCGACAAGATGTCCAACGGAGAAACCACCTTCATCCTGCAATTCCCCATCTGGTGGGCCTACGCTGCATGCATCTGCGCGAGCGCTGTAATCCTGATCACCGCAACCTTCTGCCTCGCCCGCTCCGCGCGCAACCTGATGCAGCACCGCGCACCGCGGCTCGAAGGATTTCACCCTTGAGCAATCTTGAACTGGGGCTTGCGTCCTTCCCGGTCCTCCTGATCCTGATATTCCTGCGCATCCCCATCGGCCTCGCCATGCTGCTCGTAGGCATCATCGGCAACTACCTTGTGATCGGCTCGATGAATATGATGTCGGGCCAGCTCAAAAACCTGACCTATTCGACCTTCTCGACCTATTCGCTCTCAATCATTCCGCTCTTTCTGCTCATGGGCCAGTTTGCCACGCTGGGCGGCATGTCCACAGCACTCTTCAAAGCCGCCGAAGCTTTTCTGGGACACAGGCGCGGCGGCGTTGCCATGGCCGCCATCGGCGCATGCGCCGGCTTTGGCGCTATCTGCGGCTCCTCGCTTGCCACTGCCGCCACCATGGGCCAAACCGCCCTGCCGGAGCTGCGCCGCTACGGCTATTCCGGCGCGCTCTCCACCGGCACCCTCGCCGCAGGCGGCACATTAGGTATCCTTATCCCGCCGTCTGTGATCCTCGTGATCTACGCCATCCTGACCGAGCAAAACATCGCCAAACTCTTCGTCGCTGCCTTCATCCCCGGAATCCTCGCCACCATCGGCTATATGATCGCCGTCTCGATCTATGTGCGCGTGGTCAAGGACGCAGGCACCGTCCTGCCCCGCATGCCCTATACGGACCGCCTGCGCGCCCTCGCCGCCGTCTGGCCCGTCATGCTGATCTTCATCGCCGTGATCGGCGGCATCTATACCGGTATCTTCACCCCCACAGAAGCCGCCGCCGTCGGCGCATTCGGCACCGGCCTCGTCGCGCTCGTCAATCGCGGCCTCACATCGGCCCGCCTCAAAGACGCGATCCTGTCTACAGGCCAAAACACCGCAATGATCTTCTTCATCGTCTTCGGCGCAGCGGTCTACAACGGCTTTCTCGCCCTCACCCAACTCCCGCAATCGACCGCCGCATGGGTCGCCAGCTCCGGCTTAGACCCGATGCTCATCCTTGTGATTGTCCTGGTGCTTTACCTTCTCTTCGGCTGCGTGATGGACAGCCTGTCGATGATCCTCCTGACCGTCCCGATCATCTTTCCGATCATGACCACACTTGATTTTGGCATGTCAGCCGATGAATTTGCCCTCTGGTTCGGCATCCTAGTCCTAATCGTCGTCGAGGTCGGGCTGATAACACCGCCCGTGGGCATGAACCTCTTCGTCATCAACGCCATGTCCAAAGAAACCCCAATGATCGAGACCTACAAAGGCGTCTTTCCCTTCGTTGCCTCCGATATGATCCGCGTGATCATCCTCGTCGCCTTCCCCGCGCTCACCCTCTTTGCGGTCCGTGCGCTCTACTGACCAACTGAGACGCGACGCACGACGAACAATGGCCAATCCTCCCCCACGCCCCAGCCGTCACGAGCATCACCCCCGAGCAAACGCCCCCCATGATCCCCGTCAAGAAGCAAAAACGCCCCCACCCTTCTTTGGTTCAAAAATATCCAAATAACCTTTAAATAGTGCGGCGAGCCTTTGGCTCGACGCTCCGCATGATCTGGGATAACAGCACACCCATGCTGGAAATTTTCGCCACATCCTTCGCCACCCTCTTCGTTATGGTCGACCCCATCGGCCTCACCCCGATGTTCGCAGCACTCACGGCAAATCGCCCCCTCGCAGAGCGCTCAAGCATCGCCGCCCGCTCCGTATTGGTGGCTGCAATCCTGCTGGTGCTTTTTGGCGTTGTCGGTGATTGGCTTTTGCACACCATCGGCGTCTCGCTGCCCGCATTCCGCATCGCAGGCGGCATCATGCTCTTCCTGCTCTCTGTGGAAATGCTCTTTCAAAAGCGCAGCGAGCGGCGCGAGAAAACTGCCGACGGCCAGGATCAAAACGATCCTTCCATCTTCCCTCTCGCAACGCCTCTGATCGCAGGCCCCGGCGCCATGGCCGCGATGATCCTGTTGACCTCACAAAACGCCACGCTCACAGCACAAACGCCGGTCTTCGCTGCCCTCTTCACCGTTCTCGCGATCTGCTATGTGACGTTTCTTTCGACCGAGCTGATCGAGCGCATCCTGCGCCCCACCGGCATCATGGTCCTCACACGCCTTTTTGGCGTCCTGCTCAGCGCATTGGCCGTCCAGTTCATCCTCGACGGCGCAATGGAGTTCTGGGCGATGTCAGGGGTTTGATCCCCCTTTAGGTCAATTCCTCAAAAATATCCGAGAGCCAGGAACTGCGTTTCTTGCGCTTATGATCCCGCCGCCCACGACGATCATCATCATCGCGGTCGTAGCGATCATACTTGTCGCGGCGGCTCTCGCGCTTGTGCGATGGTGCAGCGACCGGAGCCTCCGGCACAGACCGCTCGATAATCTTGTCCAACTCCCCCCGGTCCAGCCAAACACCACGGCATTTCGGGCAATAATCAATCTCGATCCCTTCGCGCGAACTCATCTTCAGCGTCACATGACAATGCGGGCATTGCATCCCCTCCGGCGCGCCGCGTTCACCCAAATCCAGAACCATCAATATCTCCTGTCTAGCGTTACATCTTACAGGCTATCAGATGGGAGCATCACCCCGATTTTTCAAGCGCCGCAAGTGCCGAAACTGCCGCCGCAACAACGGCATCGGGCTCCGCGTCAATCGACACATGCACAGCCAATTCATCCGCCCCCGGCACTTCCAGATCCGCAAATTGACTGTCCAAAAGCGCCGTCGGCATGAAATGCCCCGTCCGCGCCCCCATTCGCGCGGCGATCAACGCGCGCGATCCGTCAAGATAAACAAAACACACAGGCCGCCCTGCCTGCCGTGAAATCAAATTCCGATAGCTGCGCTTGAGCGCTGAGCACGCAATCACCCCAATCCCGTCAAACGCGCCCAATCGCTGCCCGACCGCTGCAAGCCATGGCCAGCGATCCGCATCCGCAAGCGGCGTTCCTGCCGACATTTTCGCGATATTTTCGGGTGGATGCAGCGCATCCCCGTCCACATATGTCCCGCCAAGCGCCTGCGCCAAACCGTCGGCGATGGTGGACTTGCCGCACCCGGCAACCCCCATCACGACAATGGCAGTAATCGGCTCAGAGACTGGCAGTGATGCCCCCATCGACGTAAAGCGTATGCCCGTTCACAAAACTCGATGCAGGCGCCGCCAGGAACACCGCTGCCCCCACAAGCTCTGGCAATTTACCCCAACGCCCCGCAGGTGTCCGTTTGCCCAGCCACTCCGAAAACTCCGGATCAGCCACCAGAGCTGCATTCAACGGCGTATCGAAATACCCCGGCGCAATCGCATTGCATTGCAACCCGTGCTTCGCCCAATCGGTCGCCATGCCCTTGGTCAAATTGCTGACTGCACCCTTGGTTGCCGTGTAAGGTGCAATGCCTGGACGGGCCAGCGCGCTTTGTACAGACGCGATATTGATGATCTTACCAGCACCGCGCGCAATCATATGCTTGGCAACCGCCTGCCCCACATTAAAAACCGAGCTGATATTGGTGCGCAACAGCCGCTCAAACGCATCCGCCTCAAACTCTTCCAAAGGCCCGCGATGCTGCATGCCGGCATTGTTGATCAGAATATCAATCGGCCCTGCGTCTTTTTCATAAGCGTCAACCTCTTTGGCTGCCGCAGCATGATCGGTCACATCAAACGCCATCTCATCCACATCAATGCCCTGCGCACGCAGATAATCTGCGCTATCCGAGAGCTTCTCCGCATCGCGCCCGTTCACCACAACCGATGCGCCCGCAAGCCCCACCCCTTGCGCCAGAGCATAGCCAATCCCTTGACTGGAGCCGGTAATCAGCGCGCGCTTTCCACTCAAATCAAACAGCGCCGGTCCTTGAGGCAATTCCACGTGCAAATCTCCCTTGGTGATGTGTCCGTGGTTTTGCCATGCCCCCGCGCCATGTCAACCGATCAATACGCAATAACTGTAACCAGCCCACCGATTGTGCGAACGCACCCGCCAACGAAACCCGATCCAAACCGCATCTTTGGTTCAAAAATATCCCGCTGCGCGCGTAGCGCAATACAAATGAAACGAGCCGCATCGCGGCTCACCGCCCGGCTACAACACATCGCAAAAGCCGCCCCTATTGCACCAGCTTCACCAAATCACCCCGTTCCAACACACGCAATGACGGCAGCGCGTTCATAAGCACAAAACGCGCCTCGCGTCGCTCCATATTCGGCATCTGCCGCGCAAGTCCGGCCACCGTATCGCCGCGCCGCACCTCGTGTGTGCGAATGGTGTAGGGCCGTTGTCGCCGTGCATCCCGCTCGGACATCGGGGCAAACGAACGCGCCGCATCCGCAAGCCCGCTCAAAACACGCCGCTGATCCGCCCGCGCAAATCCGGTCAGTCGATAAAACCGCCCGTTATACTCCACCACCGTCAATTGCATCGCCCAGCGCCCGTTTTTGCGCGTCACCGGCAAATATCCTGTCGCCGCCCTCAGCCCGTTGGCACGGTACTCCTCATAGTTTTGCAATTTGCCTGACACTTTCACCTGCTTGGCGATCGCCGGAACCCACTCCTGTGCAATAAACCGACGCATAGCTCCCGTCGCTTTTCCGCCGCTCGCCAGCGTAAACGTCGCTCCATTCGGCCCGCGCGAGCGCACGGCTTTGGCCGAATTGGTAATCACAAAATCCGGCGGCACCTCAAAGCGGAACCGGATGTCCGGATGAATGAACTGCCGCCCGCGCACGAACCCTTGCGCCGGACTATCGCCATAGATCATCCCGTCAATCGCCCGCATATACTCCGCTTCGCCCGTCTTCAAAAGCGCGCGCATCTCGATCGATTGCGCAAAATCTCGCGCTTTGCGCACCCGATCCCCCGTCGCTGGATGGGTTGCGAAAAAATCTACCTGATTAGGATTATACGCGCGCCCGGCAATCTCCGCCTCCAAATCGCGCTTGGCTGCCATGGAGGCGAGAAAATCCGCCTGCGCCATCGGATCATATCCAGCCGCGATCATAAAGCGCTGCCCGACCTGATCTGCGTCAAACTCCTGCCCCTGGCTGAATTGCGCGACATATCCGCTCGCCAGCTTGCTACCGACCTGAATGCCCTTCTTGACCCCGTCCTTGCCATCGGCCAAACCGCCCAGAACTGCCCCCACCAACACACCCAAGCCCGCCTTATTGCCGCGCTTTTCGCGCTTTGCCACATGGTTTTGGGTAATATGCGCCATCTCATGGGCCAGCACCGCGGCGAGTTCCGCTTCGCTGTTCGCCAGCGCCAGCAACCCGCGCGTAATATAGACATACCCCCCTTGCGTGGCGAAGGCATTGACGATGGGACTGTCCACCACCGTGATCTGCCAGTGCTCCTGCGCGTAAGGCGTGCGTGCGATGATCTTCTGCCCCACCCTGCGCACATAGTCTGTCAGAGCAATGTTCTCGATCTCACCGCCCAGATTTGCCAAAATCCCCGGATGCCGCTTGGCCCCGGCCTCCTGATGCCCTTCTGGCCAGCCATGGGCTGCGCCAAAACTCATCAAAACCAGACCAATCGCGACGACAATGCGCATCATCAAACTGCCTCCCACAACATCCAAAAGCGTGGCACAGGGGTTGCAGTTTTTCAATTCACAAAACCGGATATGCAAGGTGCCGCACAGGCATTGTTGACCTAAGCCCCTGTCCTGCGGCATGATTTTGCGGCAAAACGCCCTCACGTTTATAAAGCGGCGAAATCAATAGGGAATATCATGGCTGACCTCTCCACGCCTCAGAAGATCAAAGAGTTTACGGCAGAAATGCCATGGACGGACCGTTGCCCGGAAAAGACCGTGTTCCAGCGCGTCGTCAAAAACGCGATGGAGTGCGGCGACAAACCGGCTCTGTCGTTCCAGCTTAAGTCCGGTCCCACCGACCCGGCCGAGACGCTCACATGGTCCGATCTTCGGGGCAAAACCGCGCAGGCCGCCAATCTGTTCCGCCGCCTTGGCATTCACGAAGGCGATGTGGTCGCGTACCTGATGCCCAACGCCAATGAAACCGTCATCAGCTACCTGGGCGCACTAACCGCCGGCATCGTCTGCCCGATCAACCCAACGCTCAGCCCCGAGCATATCGCAGGCATCCTGCGCGAGACCGGCGCAAAGGTCGTCATCACGCTCAAACCCTTTCCCAAAGCGGATGTCGCGCAGACCACTGCCGAAGCGGTTGCGCTGGCACCAGGTGTTGAGACAATCCTCGAAGTTGATCTCAAACGCTATCTCAAACCACCCCTTGCATGGCTCATCCCGCTTCTGCGTCCCAAAACCACCACCAGCCACGGCGCGCAGGTTCTCGATTTCAACGAGGAATTGGCAAAAGAGCCGACAACCCTTAGCTTTGAAGAAAGCGAAGAAGATCGTGATTGCGCCTACTTCCACACTGGCGGCACCACTGGCATTCCCAAAATCGTTCGGCACAAACAATCAGGCACGCTCTTTAACGGCATGACCGCTGAAGAGTTCTGCGTCGGGCGCGATGCGGTTATCCTCTGTCCGCTGCCTATGTTCCATGTTTTTGCTGCCCTGCCCTGCCTGATGGCTTGTGTCAGCTCCGGCGCGCATATGGTCATGCCGACACCTGCGGGCTATCGCGGCGACGGGGTGTTCGACAATATCTGGAAACTCATTGAACGCTGGCGTGTTACCTTCCTTGTCGGCGTGCCAACCGCCATCGCCGCGATGATGCAGCGCCCGGTCAATGCCGATGTCTCATCGCTGGAGTACACATTTTCCGGCTCCGCACCTCTCCCCGTCGAGCTTTTCAACCGCTATCAGAACGCAACCGGCGTTAAAATCCTCGAAGGCTACGGCATGTCTGAGGCCACCTGCCTGATCTCCGGCAATCCACCCATTGGCGAGCGTAAAATCGGCTCAGTCGGCATGCCCTTCCCTTACACGGATGTGCGCATCTGCATGTGCAACGACGACGGCTCGGTCCTCAAAGACTGCGAAGTCAACGAGATCGGCGAGATTTGCGTGTACAATCCCGGCGTCAACATCGGCGAGACTTATGTCGAGCAAGCCAAAAACATCGGTCTGTTTGTCGACGAGAAATATATGCGCACCGGCGATCTGGGGCGCTTGGATGAGAACGGATATCTGTGGATCACAGGCCGCGCCAAAGACCTGATCATCCGTGGTGGCCACAACATTGATCCGGCCATCATCGAAGAAGCACTCGCCGCCCATCCAGACGTCGCCATGGCAGGCGCAATCGGTCAGCCAGACGCCTATTCCGGTGAAATCCCATGCGTCTATGTTGAATTGGTCGATGGAGCACAAACATCAGTGGATGCGCTTATGGAACACGCGCAGTCGCACGTCGAAGAACGCGCTGCTGTGCCAAAGTACGTCGAGATTCTGGACGAACTTCCCAAAACCGCCGTCGGCAAAATCTTCAAACCCGACCTGCGCAAAATGGCCATCACCCGAACCTATGACACAGCGCTCTCCGAGGCTGGCATCAACACCAACGTCGCCAGCGTGATAGACGACAAACATCGCGGCTTGGTCGCACAACTCACCCCCTTCGATGGCAGTGACGACGCGGCAATCACCGATGTCTTGGGCAAATTCACCCGCCCTTGGGAGTGGAGCAAGGGTTAGAGCCTCCAACCCGTCATCGCGATACTGAGCTGGTTTGCTCATCAATTCTGCGCTTGTCCGGCACCGCCGGACAGTCGCCTCCTGAAAAACAAAAGCGCCCCACAAGGAGGCGCTCGTCAATTCTCAGATCGCTTGAGGTATCAGCACATATCCGCAGGGTGCACGCGGGCAGGCTCCACAAACTTACGCGCCCGTGGAACAAAATCCAGGTTCTGCGCCTTGGCAGCCCGATATCGGCTCATCTCCATCTGCGCGAGCATGATGTCATCAAGCAAGTCCTCAGACACCTGTTCAAAGGCGCTGGTTTCGTCCTGTCCGGCAATATCCTTCAGGAAAGCATCAATCCGGTCTTTTGAAAAATCTGCGTACATGAGATCCACCTAACTTGTCTTGACTAACCACACATCACCCGTTCGAGCGATACTGTGATTTAGCTCACGAAATCTGGCTTAAGTTTGACGCAAATGAGAAGGATAAGGGCAAATCAAGCTGGCGTGTTGTTACGCAACAATTGCCGCCGCCGCAGAATTTGAAACATTTTCCACCAGCGGCAAATCACACCTTTGGTGATGCTCCAACAAATCGCGTAACGCTCGGCCACGCACAAATGGCCGCGCCGGGCGCATATCTTTAAAATCCTGAAATCGCTCACTAAAATCAATCCATTGCGCCCGCCCAAGCTGCGATTTGGCACATGCCGCAAAGTAAAGCGACTCGCTCCAAGCCCCATGTGCAGACACGATCGCATGATGGTCAAAGAGCAAATGCACATAACAAACACTTGTGACATCCGTGATCCGCTCAACCCCGCGATAACGCAACAGCTGGACCGCCGGAACCAATATTTCAGCACAGCCAAACTGCGATTCCGCCACATCCGAGCGCAACAAGATCCGGTGCTGCGGCGAGACAATCAGATCGCTCGACGGCGTGTTATCACCCAACGCACCTGCCCGAATGCGAATGGGCAGGTGGTTCTGATGCGCCGCCAAATGCGCCGCAGTCAACTCTCGCTGGGCGACCGCTACCAAAGGCTGCAAGCCGCGATCGGCGGTTACGACAAAATCCCCCGCACGCAGCGCTTCAGCCGCTCGTGGCCCTGCCGGTGTTTCGATCCTGCTGCCCGCCAGAAAACACGGCGGCCCCAAATCGCCCGCCAACAACGGCCCAGGCGTGGTCACGCCCGTTGACGACACAAAGGTTCCCTCCTGCAAAACTTGCCCATCTGTCGGCGTAAATACTGCAGAAGCGCCATCGAGATAAAACGTCGTGCCGGTGTAGGTGATATTCGTGCCACCCACATTGAGCGTCACTGTGTCGCCCGGCCAGGAATTGGTGATATCAATCCCATTAACCGTGTCCCCGCCAGCCGCCCCTAAGTCTCCATCATCGTCGTTATCAATCAATGTGTAGACGTCGATTGTTATGAGCGTTCCGACCGTCTCTCCATTAAACGGATCGATGGTAAAAAACTGATCTGAGTAAGACGTAGGCATCTCGCATCGCCACCTTTAGAATTGGTTAACGAAGCGTAAATGGTAAAAAATTAAGTCAAATTTTAGACTATCTGGAACACACGAGTGAAATCCGCCATCTATTCAGCCCAAGGCGCAGGGGATTTACTGAAGAATGCCTCAATCCCGTCCCGTGCTTCATCACCTTCCCAAGCATTCGCAAGTTGCTCGATAGTATACGATATCGTCGCCTCATCAATCTGCGGCCCCAAACGTTGCGCCAAAGCCTTTGACGCCGCAACCGCTTTCGGCCCGGCACGCAAATAGGGCGCAATTTCCGCCTCCACTGCCGCGTCCAGATCGGCAGGTGCAAGTACGGCAGATACAATCCCCAGCCTCTCCGCCTTTGTCGCATCAAAAACAGCGCCCGACATAAAAACCTGCCGCGCCCGCCCTTCCCCCATGCGCGCGATCACATAGGGGCTGATCGTTGCAGGGATGAGGCCCAAACGCGTCTCCGTCAGCCCGAATGTCGTCTCGTCCGAGGCGAGCGCCACATCACAGATACACGCCAGCCCGACACCGCCGCCCATCGCTGCGCCGTGCAGGCGACCGATCACCGGCATCGGCATCTCATTGAGCGCTCGCAGCATCTGAGCCAGCTTGCGCGCCTCCGCCATCCGCGTCTGTCGATCCGCCTCAATCTGCGCCCGCATCCACGCCAGATCGCCGCCCGCGCAAAACACAACGCCAGCGCCCGACAGCACCATCACCCGCGCCTCCAGATGGCGCGCCAGATGCGTCAGCTCCGCAATCATCTCCGCCGAAAGCGCATTGCGCTTCTCGGGCCGGTTGAGCGCGACATAAGCAACGCGACGGTCGTCAATCCGTATATCAAGCGTCGTATACTCCATGACTACCCCCTCAAACCGCGCGCAAAGGCACCAGCCTCCGCCAAACGCGCCGCATCAATGCCCGTTTCAACGCCCAACTGTGCAAATCGTGCAACCAAAGCCTCGCTCGCCACATTCCCAGCGGCTCCAGGCGCATAGGGACACCCGCCCAAACCGCCAACGGCTGCATCAAACACCCTCAGGCCGCGAGTATAAGATGCCTCCACATTCTCCACCGCCCGCCCGCCGGTATCATGGAAATGCCCGGCCAACGCCTCCGCCGGAACCCGCTCCAGCACAGCATCAAGCATCGCATCGACACGCTTCGGCGTCCCGGCCCCTATCGTGTCGCCCAGCGAAACCTCATAGCACCCAAGCGCCAGCAACTTTTCCGCCATATCCGCCACATCCTCAGGCGCAACCGGCCCATCATACGGACACGCAATCACGCAGGACACATAGCCGCGCACAGGCACATCCGCCGCCTCAGCCACGGGCGCAAACCGCGCCAACGCTTCGGCCTTGGAGCAGTTGATATTTGCTTGCGAAAACCCCTCCGTGGCCGACCCGAATATCGCCACCTCATCAACGCCCGCCGCCCTTGCTGCTTCAAGACCGCGCATGTTCGGGGTCAGGGCAGCGTAGCGCACGCCATCCGCGCGGTTTATCCCCGCCATCACCTCCGTTGCATCACCCATCTGCGGCACCCATTTCGGAGACACAAAACTCGCCGCCTCAATCTTGGCAAAACCACATGCGCTTAGCCGATCTACCAGCGCGATTTTATCCACCGTAGCAATCTGCTTGGCCTCGTTTTGCAGCCCATCACGCGGCCCTACCTCAAAGATCGTTACCCGATCAGCCATCGCCCGGCTCCAGTGCAATCATCAGCGCCCCATCCGTAACCTGATCCCCGACCGCTGCCGCCAAACGCGCAACAACGCCGTTCCGCGGCGCAACAAGCGTGTGTTCCATCTTCATCGCTTCAAGAACCATCAGCGCATCCCCCGCAGCAACCGCATCGCCCACCGCCACATCCACCGCTTTCACCAGCCCCGGCATCGGTGCAAACACCGCGTCGCCCCCCGCATCTTCGTTCGCCGCCGCACGCATTGGCCGCTCAAACCGATAGGTCCGAGCATCCGCAAACACCGTCACCGCCGCATCATCCGCATGCGCTGCCATTGTTCTGCGATGTGCGCCCGTTCCGGCCCATATGCGATCCCCATCGCGCGTGATCTCAAACACTGTGCCATCCACGTCGAACCGCCCCTCCCCAAGCACCGAGACACCAAACGAACGCGCATCTCCCTCAAAAGCCAAGTCGACTGCCAGCCGCGCAAAACTCCAATGCCGCCATCCCGTCAGACGCACCCAGGGATCATCGCCGCGCGTCTCCAACAACCCAAGCGCAACCACAGCCGCCACCGCGCCCACGTCATCAGGCACCACACCATCACCCAGCAACCTCCCCATATCCCGCGCGATCAGCCCCGTATCAACATCGCCCGCCGCAAACCCCTCATGCGTGGCCAATGCCGCCAGAAACCCCACATTGGTCGTGCATCCGGCGACATGCACCTGCGCCAAAGCTGCCCGCAACTGCGCCAGTGCCGCCGCCCGGTCGCGCCCATGCACAATCAGCTTGGCAATCATTGGATCATAATACGGCGAGACCACATCTTTCGCTGCAACACCGCTATCCACCCGCACCACACTCCGCTCAAACGTCGCGCCTTGCGGGAACTCCAGATGGGACAGCGCGCCGATGCTCGGCAAGAAGTCCCGCCCCGCATCTTCCGCATAGATCCGCGCCTCAAACGCATGCCCGTCAACCGCCAAATCACGCTGCGCAAACGGGAGAGCCTCTCCGGCCGCGACTTGCAGCTGCAATTCCACCAGATCAAGCCCTGTGATCGCCTCAGTCACGGGATGCTCGACCTGCAAGCGCGTGTTCATCTCCATGAACCAAAACCGGTCCGGATGCAGCCCGTCGCGCCCATCCACGATAAACTCGACCGTCCCCGCCCCGACATATCCGATTGCCTTTGCCGCATCGACCGCCGCTTTGCCCATCGCATCGCGCATCTCATCGGTCATGCCGGGCGCAGGCGCTTCTTCGATCACCTTCTGATGGCGCCGCTGCAACGAGCAATCCCGCTCAAACAGATGCACAACGTTCCCATGAGCATCGCCGAAAACCTGCACTTCGATGTGGCGCGGCTGCGCGATGTATTTCTCCACCAGCACCGCCCGATCACCAAAACTCGCCGCGCCTTCCCGCTGCGCGCCCTCCAGCGCCGCCGCAAAGTCGCTGGCGCGCTCCACCAGCCGCATCCCCTTGCCGCCGCCACCAGCCCGCGCCTTTATCAGAACCGGATAGCCAATCTGCGCCGCCGCATCCGCCAGCACGCCCGCATCCTGATCCGCCCCGTGATACCCAGGGACAACGCGCACGCCAGCCGCCTCCATCGCCGCCTTGGCCGCATCTTTGAGCCCCATCGCCTCAATCGCATCCGCCGACGGCCCGATAAACACCAACCCCGCCGCCTCCACCGCGCGGACAAACTCCGGGTTCTCCGACAAAAACCCATAGCCCGGATGGATCGCCTCCGCCCCGCGCCCCAGCGCCGCCGCAATAATCGCATCACCGTCGAGATAGCTTTCGGCGGCGGGCGCAGGCCCAATCCGCACCGCCTCATCCGCTTGGGCGACATGCAAGGCCCCCGCATCCGCATCAGAATAAACCGCGACGCAACCTATCCCCATCCGCCGCGCACTTGCCATAACCCGGCACGCAATCTCGCCCCGATTGGCGATCAGGATTTTGCGGAACATGCTCATACGACGCCCCGCATAAAACATTTTGCGTCATGCTGGAATTTGACGCGAAAAAAAGCAAAGCGGCCTCCTATGCGCGATGCAGGAAGGCCGATCCAGCGCCCTGCGCAATGGTCCTTTGCGCGGTAAAGCCAGAGCAAGCCTCCGCCAACTGTGCATCGCACTGTGCATGCTTTGTGCATCGACTGTGCATAGGGTGTGCATCGCCAAATTCGCATCATTTCACATCCGAAACACACCAAACCGGCTCTCCTCAATCGGCGCGTTCAGGCAGGCTTTTAGGCTCAGCCCCAGCACATCGCGGGTCTTGCGCGGGTCGATGATCCCGTCATCCCAAAGCCGCGCCGACGCATAGAGCGGATGCGATTGTTCCTCGAACATCTCCAGCGTCGGCGCCTTGAATGCGGCCTCTTCTTCTTCGCTCCAATTCTCACCTGCCCGCTCAATCTGATCGCGCTTGACCGTCGCCAGAACACCCGCCGCCTGCGCCCCGCCCATCACCGAAATCCGGCTGTTTGGCCATGTCCAAAGGAAGCGCGGCGCATAGGCACGACCGCACATCCCGTAATTCCCTGCCCCAAACGAGCCACCGACGATTACCGTGATCTTGGGCACGTTGGATGTGGCAACCGCCGTCACCAGTTTGGCCCCATCCTTGGCAATCCCGCCTGCTTCATAGCT
>CAYRKW010000007.1:0-60123 GCA_964425135.1 uncultured Rhodobacterales bacterium | reverse complement strand
CCCCAAGCGAGCCAACCGCCTGCCGCGCCAACGCCAGCGCATGCGCATCATCATCGGCCAGATAATCGGCCACACCCGAAAGCCGCGTGTGTACATCTCCACCACCCAGCTCCTCCGCCGAGACAACCTCCCCCGTCGCCGCTTTCACCAAAGGCGGGCCAGCCAGAAAGATAGTCCCCTGATTTTTCACGATAATCGACACATCCGACATCGCCGGCACATAGGCCCCGCCTGCCGTGCATGACCCCATCACTACGGCGATCTGCGCAATCCCCTGCGCCGACATCTGCGCCTGATTATAAAATATCCGCCCGAAATGATCGCGGTCGGGAAACACCTCGTCCTGATTGGGCAGGTTCGCCCCGCCGCTATCGACCAGATAGATGCACGGCAGTCGGTTGGCCTGCGCGATCTCTTGCGCGCGCAGGTGCTTTTTGACAGTCATCGGGTAATACGTCCCGCCCTTCACCGTCGCATCATTGCACACGATCATGCAAAGCCGCCCCGAAACGGTTCCAATTCCGGCAATCGCCCCAGCCCCTGTCGGCACGTCGTCGTACATGCCGTGACCTGCGAACATGCCCACTTCCAGAAACGGTGATCCCGGGTCAAGCAGCTGTGACACGCGCGCACGCGGCAGCAGTTTGCCCCGCGCCACATGCCGCTCCCGCGATGCCTTCGACCCGCCTGCTAGCGCCGCATCCGCTGCGGCCTGCACCTGCGCCAGCGCCTCCAGATGGCCCTCAACCTGCGACGACGCAGCTTTTGCTTTAGCTGTCATTACGCACCCCAATCCGCAATTCTACGTTCCAGAACAAAGACTTGCTGCACCCTCATTCCGCCGCGTCTAAAGGCGCTGAAATCATTTTGCGCTCCATCAACCATCTTTGCCGATAGGCATAGCGCGCTGCGCGGGACACATCGACTTGAAACGACGCGTTGACCGTCGCGCCGACCGCGCCGCCGATGATCGGCACCACCTGCCCCGCCTTACGCCCGGCGAGCGAGACACCCAGCTTGCGAGCGATCCGCTCCATCAGCTTTTCAGTGACCCACTCGCCACCTTTATCGAGAATGAACTTGGTTTTGGGATCGTTCAGCTTGCGCGCAAGATCGTTGATCCCCTCCAACGATTGCTCACGCCTGTCCGTTGCAATCGAGGTCGCCACTTCGAGGATTGCGAGCCGGAACGTCTCTTCCACCTGCGAAGATGCAGTGAACCCATACGCGGCACCGGTCGCCCGCACATTGCGCGCTGCCAGACCAATCGTAGCCGAGATATCCGCCGTCAGCCCCGCCGCGCCAAACCATCCTGCCGCCCCGCCGGTTGCAGCATTTGTGCCTTGCGACCAGGCCTGCACCCGCCGCGCCGCCGCCTCGCAGGCGTCCAGATCGTTGATATCGTGCGATGTTACCTCGCTTGGAACCGTCAGCCCCGACGCTTTGTCCGCCAGCCGAAGCGCCGCCTGCACCATCTCGGGCGGTACAATCCTCGCGATCAGATTGCTCAGCGGCGCCGTCACCCGCTCCGCCCCGCGTCCAAAGCGTGTCGAGCGGCGTTTTTCATAGGCGCGCTGATCCTCCAGCACGCGCTCAACAGCTGTCTGATTGGTTGTCATCGGGGTCTTGCTCATGCGCACATCACCCCATCGCCCCCATCATTTCCCGCCCGATCAGCATGCGGCGGATTTCCGACGTGCCCGCCCCGATCTCCATCAGCTTGGCATCGCGAAAAATCCGGCTGACCGTGCTGTCATTCATAAAACCAGCGCCACCCATCGCCTGCACCGCCTGATGCGCCACCGTCATCGCCTCTTCGGAGGCATAGAGCACACAAGCCGCCGCATCCGCCCGCGTCACCTCACCCCGATCACACGCCGCAGCGACAGCGTATACATACGCACGTGCCGAGCCGAGCTTGGTATATATGTCTGCGATTTTCCCCTGCATTAGCTGGAACGACCCAATCGGCCTGCCAAATTGTTTTCGCTCGGAAATATACGGCATCACTTCATCGAGACAGGCCGCCATGATCCCCGTTCCAATCCCCGACAACACCACCCGTTCATAATCGAGACCGGACATCAGCACCGCAACCCCGCGTCCCTCCTCTCCCAGCACATTCTCGAACGGCACATCGCAATCCTCGAAGATCAGCTCCGCCGTATTGGACCCGCGCATCCCCAACTTGTCAAAATGCGGTGACGTCGAAAAACCCGCCATCTCCCGCTCGATCAAAAACGCGGTGATCCCTTTACTGCCCGCCTCGACATCCGTCTTGGCATAAACCACCAGCGTATCCGCGTCCGGCCCGTTGGTAATCCAGTATTTGCTACCGTTCAGCGTGTAATACCCGTTCTTCTTCTCCGCCCGCAGTGCCATCGACACAACATCCGACCCGGCCCCCGCCTCCGACATCGCCAGCGCCCCGACATGCGCACCCGACACAAGCTTTGGCAGATACGTCTCCCGCTGTGCCTCGCTGCCATTGAGCATGATCTGATTGACGCAAAGATTGGAATGCGCCCCGTAGCTCAGCGACACCGACGCCGAGGCCCGCGCAATCTCCTCCACCGCAATGGTATGCGCCAGATACCCCATATCGGCCCCGCCATAGGCCTCACCAACCGTGATTCCCAACAGACCCAAATCGCCCATCTCGCGCCACAACTCCGCAGGAAACGCGTTATTCGAATCGATCTGCGCGGCCATCGGCTTCACACGCGCCTGCGCCCAGCGATGCACGGTCTCGCGCAGCGCTTCGATCTCGTCGCTCAGACCAAACGTCATCTGTGGTTGAAACATAAGGCGAAACCTCGGGCGTTTTGCCTTACAGTAAACGCTCCAATCGCCGCTTGTACATCCGAAAACCGCGATGCCTAACGCTGGTTGCGATACCAGGCGGGATGCGCCAACGGCTCCTTGGTGCGAAACGCATAAGCGCGAAACAATTGCCAGTAATTGCGATAAACATAACCGCCATTGCGCGTGTACCACTCAGAACGCGCCGCACGATAAAGCCGCGGTAATTCATACCATGGCGCATGTGGATGATCGTGATGCACGACATGAAGATTATTATTCAAAAACAACAGTGAAAGCGGCGATCTCTCAACTACAATCGACCGCCCGTCCGCGTTCTCATGCCAGCGATGCTCCGCAAACGTCCGCACCGAAAGCAGCGCAAGCGAGCCCCAGACCACGACCAGAAAATAGAGCCAGATCGGAATTCCAAACCCCACAAGAGCACCAATCACCGGAATAAGCCCGACCACATGCAGCGCCCAGGCCCTGCGCACCTTCGCATTCCCACGACAGATCGCCTCAAAATCCATGCGTAACAACGCAATCGTACCCAGCACCGGCCCGACAATCGCACGGCCCACCATCGTGTTGTTTGCCTCCAGCACAAAGCGCAGCCATCGCGGCATCCCTTCGGCTCGATAAAGCGCAAGATAATAGCTCTCAGGATCTTCAAACGGATCGGTTAGCCGCTCATTAGCATGATGCTGAAGATGCAGCGCCTTGAACCGTCGATAGGGCCAAATCATCCCAAGCGGCACAGAGACCAAGAGCTCGTTTACACCCGTATGGCGCGTTGGATGTCCGTGACAGACCTCATGCACGAGCGAGCCATGAAAGGCCGTGAGTACGCATAGAACACTGAGCGCAAAGACCGGATATACTGGCCAAATAATCCCACCCGCAGCGCCCCAAAACCCATAGGTCACCAAGATCAGAAGAAGCGTGCGCCATTCAATCCGCGCCTTGCACAAACTCATACAAGATCCCTGACCGTTTCAAATCATGCCAAGGATAATGCATCACCCGCAAAATGATGTTCTGATTGCGACACGTGAGATCTTTCAAGTTGTCATGGCAGGAGGACTGCCAAATCCAAAAAAATCAGCAGCCCAACCGACCGCACTCACCCCTTCAACACATAGACCTGCGTACCCACCGGTGCGACGTCATAAAGATGCGCAACATGGCTGTTGATCATCCGGAAACACCCGTTTGATTGCGAGCGCCCGATGGATTGCGGCTGGGTCGTGCCATGGATGCGATAATAGGTATCTCGCCCGTTCTGGTAGAGATACAAGGCCCGCGCGCCCAGCGGATTGTTCGGCCCACCCGGCATGCCATCCGCCCAGCGCGCATATTTGGGATCACGCGCGATCATCGATTGCGTTGGCCGCCAGCTAGGCCACTCGGCCTTACGCGCTATGGTCGCTGATCCGTAAAAACCCAGTCCGGCCTTCCCAACACCGATTCCGTATCGGATCGCCCGCTTTGGTTCTGAGATGAAGTAAAGATAATGCGCCGCTGGCCGGATAATAATGCTGCCTTGCGAAAAATCCGACTTAACCCGCACCATCTGCGGCAGAAACCTGGGCTCAATCTCGAACCCGCCCGGAGTTTGGACCGCCCCCGCAACACCCGGAAACGCTGCCATTCCGGCCCCCAACGCGATAAAGTCTCGACGCGATACACCCATTACTTCACCCTCACACTTAAACACACAACTCTTTTTACGCGCATGAGCATGAGGGACAATTGTGGCGCTCACGGGACAGCCTGTGCATTGTGCGCCCAAATTGTCTCCCGTTAACCACAGCGGCGGCACGCCGGTGCGTTAAGACCAATCGCAACCTAACCAGAGACCTGCGCCAACAAGCCCGCGCAGCCGGCTTCGATCAAATCTAGCGCGGTTTCAAAATCGCGCGTGTAATACGGATCAGGCACCTCTCGCGCCGCGCCATCTGCGTAGTCAAGCAACATATGCAATTTGCCCCAATGCTCTTCAGGACAGATGCGCCTCAGATCATCGTAATTTTCCCGGTCCATCCCGATGATCAGATCGAATTTCTCAAAATCGCGCGTCTCAACTTGCCGCGCGCGCAAATGCGCCATCGCAATCCCGCGCAGGCCTGCCGCTTTTTGCATCGGTGCATAAGGTGCAGACCCGCTGTGCCAATTGCCGGTGCCCGCGCTATCGCATTCGACCCAAACACCCGCATCCTTCGCCATGTGTTCAAATACCGCCTGCGCCGTGGGCGAGCGGCAAATATTGCCAAGGCAGATAAACAGAAGCTTCATTTCAACGTACCATCTTCGCTCAATCTTAAGGCGTACCACACCAGAAATGCGGCGATGGCCGTATAGACCAGTAAAGTAACCCACATCAAACGGCCAAAAATATCAAATGGTGATGGTTCGTGAAATATAGATACGAACACGAAACATGCGATCATAGACAAAAAACCAACTGCAAAAGCCCAGATCGCAACGCGCTTTTGCGCGAAAAGGCATATCGATCCCAGAAAACACGCAACAATCGACACTGTCCAAACCACCACGGCAATCTTGGGGAAATTGGACACATACTCCAACTGCAATTGCGGCATTCCGGCCATTAACGCATCATTGTTGGTCTGCAAAAGAAAGTGCTCAATCGCGCGACCTGAATTCCAGAGGATCGACGCGATACCAACAATCCAAAGGTGAAGCGGTCTATTCATGGGTTCCAATACATTGGTCTCTGGCGTGAAAACCGGCAATACTGTGCAAATCCAAACTTTGTGCTACCTTACCGAGCGTATGCAAGATCCCATCGTGATCCTTACAGGCGCCGGTATATCGGCGGAAAGCGGCATAGACACGTTTCGCTCGGCTGGCGGCATCTGGTCGCAATATGACATTGAGGACGTCGCCACACCCCAAGGGTTCGCCCGAAATCCCGAACTTGTCTATGAGTTTTATAATATGAGACGCGCCAATCTGGCAAAAGTGACCCCCAACGCCGCCCATATCGCTCTCGCGAAACTGGAGGCAGCCCGCAATAGTCTCATCATCACCCAAAATGTCGATAACCTGCACGAACAAGGCGGCGCCAACCGCGTTATCCACATGCACGGCAGCCATGTCACCGCCCTTTGCGCCAGCTGCCAGCACCGCTGGCCCGCCGCCGCTAAAATGACCGCCGCCGATGCTTGTCCGTCTTGTAAAGCAAACACCGTGCGCCCCGATGTGGTCTGGTTCGGCGAAATGCCCTACCACATGGACCGCATCAACGATGCCCTCACCGCTTGCGCAACCTTCGTCTCAATCGGCACATCCGGAAACGTCTATCCCGCAGCTTCCTTTGCAGCCCAAGCAAAAGCAAACGGCGCCTACTGCCTTGAGCTAAACCTTGAGCCCAGCAAGATATCACCTCAGTTCGACGAAACGCGCCACGGCCCAGCAACAAAACTCGTCCCCGCATGGGTCAAAGAGCTCTGCAATGCCTGATCCCAAATGCACGACCACACATCTTTGGTTCAAAAATATCCCGCTGCGCGCGCAAGCGCAAAACAAATGACGAGAGCCGCGCCAGCGGCTCACCGCTTGATCACATAACGCCAAAAAGCCGAATACCTAATGGTTCGAATGATCCCCATCCGGCTTGCGCTCCAGATCAACCTCGATCTCAACCGCAATCTCGCCCGCCTTTTCAAAGACAAACACAACCGGCACGCTCTCACCCTGTTTGAACGGCGCTTCAAGCCCCATGAACATCACATGATCGCCGCCACGTTCAAGACGATGCGCCTCGCCCGCTGCAATCGTAATCCCATCCTCAAGCGCCACCATCCGCGCCACGTCATTCTCGAACACATGCGTGTGCAACTCGACCATCCGCGCCACATCCGACGACACACCGACCAGCGTATCATCGACCGCGCCATCATTGCGAATAACCAAAAAGGCTGCGCCCGCCTTCGCCATCGGCCCGTTGGACCTCGCGTAAGCGTCCTCGATAACGATCCCGTCTGCCCATGCGCTGGAACTCATCAGCAGCCACAGACCACATATGCCCAAAAGTTTTTTCATATCGCCGTATTTATGGAGCTGCGCGCATCATTTCAAAGCGACAAAATGAAACAGCCCCGCATTCCTGCGAGGCTGCAAATCCTGATCAGCGCGACGGGGTTTACCCTGCGGCTTGCGCCTTTTGAATATCGCGCTTGACCTTCAAGGCACTCGCCGACAACTCGCTGTCCTTGGCTTTGAGCAAGAACGCATCCAAACCGCCACGGTGATCAACCGTACGGATCGCAGATGCGGCGGCCCGAAAGCTAAAGCCCCGTCCCAACGTCTCGCTCTGCAATGTCACTTGATTGAGGTTCGGCAGAAAACGGCGGCGCGTTTTGTTGTTGGCGTGGCTGACATTGTTACCAACCATCGGGCCCTTGCCCGTCAATTCACATACTCTCGACATGACCATCTGTCCTTACGGCTTTTGGCGGGCGCGCATAATCGCGCGGGTGCCTGAATTTCGAGCCGACCCTTTACGCATCTACCTTCCAGCCGTCAAGCCATCTTGTGAGACCAACGCGCCGCGCAAATCCACATATTTTACCCCGTCTCCGCTTGCAACCTTGCACGCGGGCAGCGCTATGGCCAAAACATCCCCAATGTCACAACGCGCGCATTATCTGTCCAGCCAATCAACGCCCTGCCCGGAGCGCTTCAATCTGGCGTCCTACATCTTCGCGCGCGCAGCTCCCTCCCCCGACAAAGTGATCCTGGAGTGCATCGCATCTGCGGGCCATATCGCGCAGTCATGGACCAGCACCCAGCTCCAATCCGCCATCCTCTCCACCGCGACAGGTCTTCTCAAACACGGGATTAAAAAAGGCGATATCATAGCCCTGCGTCTTGGCAACACACCAGAATTCCCCATAGCCTTCCTCGCAGCCATCACCATCGGTGCGCTGCCCGTCCCGACCTCTGCCGCTCTAACACCAGGCGAATTTGCGCGCATCCTCGCCGATCTCGGAGACGTGCGCGCGATTGTTCTGGGGGCCGAATTGGACGCACCAAACCCGTCCCCCCCCATCATCGATCAAAACATCCTGATTGAGATGCGCCACGAGCCAGCCGCAACGCCCAGCGATACCCACAAAGACGACCCGGCCTATATCGTTTACACCTCCGGCAGCTCCGGCACCCCCAAAGGGGTCGTCCACGCCCATCGCGCGGTCTGGGCGCGGCGGATGATGTGGCGCGACTGGTACGATCTGCGCGAAAACGACCGGCTGCTCCATGCAGGCGCATTCAACTGGACCTACACGCTTGGCACAGGGTTGCTTGACCCATGGGCGATGAACGCAACCGCGCTCATCTACACAGGACCACCCGAGCGCGGCATTTGGCCTGCCCTGATCGAGACCCATAACGCCAGCATCTTCGCCGCCGCCCCCGGCATCTTTCGCCAATCGCTCGATACCGCCCGCCCTCTCCCCAGCCTGCGCCACTCCTTAAGCGCAGGCGAACATCTTCCTGCCGATATCGCGCGCAGATGGCAGGCCAAAACCGGCACACCCATCTACAGCGCCCTGGGGATGAGCGAATGCTCCACCTATATCTCCTCAAACCCGTCCTGCCCCGCCCCCAAACCCCAACGGGGACGCACCATCGCTATCCTTGATGAGAACGCAAGCCCGACGGAGCTAGGCAAAACCGGCGATCTTGCGATCCATAACTCAGACCCCGGGCTCATGCTCGGATATCACCGCAAAGACGCCGCGCCGCATCTGCCCCTGAAGAACGACTGGTTCGTCACTGGTGATCTGGCGCAAATGGACGTGCAAAACCGTATCAGCCACAAAGGCCGTGCAGATGATCTGATGACCGCAGGCGGCTATCGCATTGCCCCGCAAGAAATCGAGGCCACGCTCAACGCCCATCCCGACATCACCAACTGCGCGGTCACAAGCCTCACAACATCTCAAGGGGCGACCATCATCGCAGCATTTTACGAAGCGCATCTGCCGATTGAACAAACCGCGCTCCACACCTATATCGAGGACCGGCTCGCACGCCACAAACAGCCGCGCGCCTATATCCATCTTCCCGAACTGCCCAAAATGGCGAACGGAAAACTCAACCGAAAGGCCCTGCGCGCATGGAATCCACCCAATTGATCCCACTTGATCTGGTATCCGATCCAATCTGCCCATGGTGCTACATCGGCAAAACCCGCTTCAACAAAGCGCTCGAAACTGCAGGCGACACGCCGTTTGACGTTCACTGGCGCACGTTTCAGCTCAATCCACACATGCCCCCCGAAGGCGTTGGACGTCAGGAATATCTCGAAGCCAAATTCGGCAAAGAGCGTGCCATGAGCTTCTATAAACAAATCGAAGAAGCGGCCTATGCCTCCGGCCTCGATGTCCATTTCGACAAAATCACCCGCACGCCGAACACCATCGATGCCCACCGGCTGATCAAATGGTCCCGCTCCGAAGCGCGCCAAAACGGCGTCGTCGACGGTTTGTTCAAAGCCTATTTCGAAGAAGGCCAGGATATCTCCGATCACACCGTGCTATGCGATGTTGCAGCTGCATCAGGCATGGACCGCGTCATGGTCGCACGCCTTCTGGCCACCGATGCCGACCGCGAAGATGTCATTGCCGAAGACGAACACTATCGCAAAATCGGAGTGACCGGCGTGCCCTGTTTTATCATCGACAACAAATATGTCGTGAACGGCGCCCAGGAACCCGCCCTCTGGACCCAGGTGCTCAGCGATATTCGCGATCAACACGCGGCACCGACGCGCTAACCCGAACGCCATCACGCTTCATCTTTCCAGCAAATACTCACACTGATTTCACACGCAACGCGTGTGAAATGACATGTCGTGCGGCCCGCAAGGGCCGCTCCGTTTGAGGGAATTGCCGCAAAACCGTGTATGCTTTGTGCATCGATTGTGCATAGCCTGTGCATCCACTGTTTTACCCACCAATCGATGACAAAAAAGAAGAGCGCCGCGTGATGCGAGCGCCCTTTTTTAAGGAACACTGTCAGGGAAGACACCCTTTTTATTCCCGACTTTCAAAAGAAAAGATGTGCGGATTGTCACCAAATCGCACTTATGCGTCCGATGGATGATTGATCCCGTCAACCCACCCGATCTCGCCCAAAGACCGGACATTAACCCCCTGAATATTCCCGATATTCACCCCAAACTCATCCGGGTTAGAGCGCCGCTGATGGTGGGTATAAATCCCGCAGGTTTTGCAAAAATAATGTTTCGCCGTGTGGGTGTTGAACGAATAAAGCGACAGGTTTTCTTCGCCCTTCACAACCTCCAGATCGCCCAACTTCACCGTCGCTGCCACCGCACCCCGGCGCATGCAAAACGAACAATCACAACGCCGCGCCTCCTCTAGTCCATTATGCAATTTAAACGACAAAACAACCGCACCACAATGGCAGGACGCACAGACATGCTCGCTCATCGGCGCGATCCGCCGCGACGCTGCACCACCGGAATATTGCTGATACGCTCGGGAATTTTTCCGTCAGGATGCGGTGGGTGATAGTCATTGGCGCTCCAAAAACGCACCCCTCCGTTGCGCAGCCAGTACGGCAGGGCGAAGATGAGGCCAGCTACAAATCCACCCGCATGCGCCCAATAAGCTACTCCGCCGCCTTCGGCCGTGCTCGCCGCGCCGCTGAACACCTGAATGCCAAACCAGATCGCCAAAACGATCCACGCCGGGATGGTGAAGACGCGGAAAAACACAATGAATATCAACAGAATATCGACCTTCGCTTTGGGATAAAGCAAAAGATACCCGCCCATCACACCCGCGATCGCACCGGATGCGCCGACAACCGGCACCTGCGAGTTTGGGTCCGACAAAAGATGTGCCGCATCAGCCGCAAAACCACACAGAAGATAGAAAACCAGAAAACCGAGATGCCCGAAGGCATCTTCCAGGTTATCGCCAAATATCCATAGAAACAGCATATTGCCCGCCAGATGCATCCACCCGCCATGCAAAAACATCGAGGTCAGCAGCGTATGCCGATCCTCGCCCACCATGACCTCAGCCGGGATCATCGCCCAGTTATCCAGGAATGACGCAAATTTCGCATCCTGCCCAATGATCGCAAAATACATCAGGAAGATGCCGATATTGGCCGCGATCAGCGCATATGTCACATATGGAATACGCCCCGAAGGATTATGATCTCTGATGGGAAACAAAACAGGCCACCCCTAGCTTTAAGTTCGCTGAGGGTGGCCTGTTCATTCGTTGCCGTCAAGAAGGCTATTTGCGTAAGCGAGACTCAGTTACACGCGTTGCTCGATCCCACTTGCGGGAGAGCAATGCTTGTTTCCGTTGAGGTGGCAACACGCTGTCCGCACTTGCGAACAAACACTTCCTCAGTCGACTCGACGCCTTCTGCTGGTACACCGGTTTGTTGGGTTTCCATTACAGTTACGCCCAGAAGAACAAGCGACCCTGTCAAGGCGATCACCTCGACCGGCACACCGCCGCCCTGATCCTTCCAAAAGCGTGTAATGATGTCACGAACCGCGAACATTGTCTGAACTTTCAATCCCATTATTTCGGTTTACAATCGCCGACTATCCTGCCGACACACATCTTATTACCTTCAATTGAGACAAAAAAAAGGCAAATAATTAGCAAAATTGCATTTTTTTACACTTTCTTTACCACGGGCTGGAGGTCTAATTTTTTTCTTTTAAAATCAATTACTTAAACCGGCTTAAAGTCGCTTATCCGCATTTTTATCACAATTCCTGTCCAGGAATTTCTTCCAAAAATTGTCGCTCAGACAGCCAGGGATGTACCAAAACGGCACGGCGTAGCGCGATTTGGGCCAGTCGGGATCGTCCCTGCCGCACCAAAATCATTGCCCGCCCAGAGAGCGCTCCGAAATGATCCGGCTCCAGTTTCAGAGCCGCTGCGATATCTTCCAACGAGGCATCGAGCTTCGAATTCAAAAACCGCGCGAACGCCCTTTGATTCCAGCCTTCTGCAAAATCGGGACAATAGGCGACCAGATCTTCCAATATACTTTCTGCAATATCCGGCCTTTGATCACGCATCGCTGCCATCCCGCGATCCAGCATATCCTGCGCTGTCTCATCCGGCGCTGTGGTCCAAAACGCCCAAACCGCATTTGCAGCTTCAACACCAGCGGCAGGATCAGGCGAAAACCGCAGCGCTTTGAGCAGATCACGCCGCTCAGCAGAGCGATCTGGTAGCGGCGGGCAGCTTTGCGCCTGCGCAGTCGTTGCCGCGAGCAGCAACGCGAGTGTAAGGCCTTTGATCATGCGAAATCATGTGCCGCCAGGACCGCGCAATTCAAGCAAATTATGTCGGATCGCGATGAAGTGAGCGCCCCCAACGCTGTTTGTTTCGAAGTTTTCACCCGTTTGGGCGGCGATTCTCATGCAAAATAGTGGCAATACGCACTTCGTTTCACTGTAAAATTATGCACAATCAGGCGCACACGCTGATCGACATGGGGGTTAACATGAAACCGATAACAGTTTTCTTGATTTGGAGTGCTCTGGCACTCGCACCAGCCGCAATCGCTCAGACAGATGAACAGGACGATGCGGTCGAACTTGATGCGGATGGCAACCCGATCGAACCTCTGGTCTGCCCGGCCGGACAATACTTGTGCGCCGAAAACCTATGCTGCCCCGAATAGGTCTGCACCCATGAGATATATCAAACTGGTCCTCGCCTTCATCGCAACCGCTGCGCTATGCACCATCGCGCTGGCCCAGTTGCTATCGCTTTCGCTAAACGACACAATCCTCGCTCGCGAGATGCAGCCGTCCTACGTCATCGCCGCGCCCAGCCCCGGCAACATGTATCGCTTCACCAACGGAAAATTCCAGCGCAGTCCACTATGCTCGTTCAACGGCTTTGACCACACGGTTGCGGTCCCGGATGAGGCCACCTTTGTGAATGTCGCCGGGCAAATATTTCCGCCGGTCACCAATTTCCTCGCCGATATCGCGCGGGTCAAAAGCGGGTCAGATTCCGATTTGTCGGTGTTCGAGCGCAATTTTTATCAGGTCGAGTGGAAATTTGATGAGCTGTCGATCCCTGAAGACAGCAAACCCAAAATCAGCCCCAACTGCGCCAAAGCCGTCGCACGCGCGCTCACGGCAGGGGACAAGGTTTGCATCGTCGACACCGTGCTGACACGCCGCGACCCGCAAGCCCACGCCAACCCCGACGGCTCCATCTCGCGCGGCTCCAGCTTCGCGTTCAACTTCAAACCAACTTGCATTCAAAGCGCCTGCAAACCCGGTGAAGCCTGCGAAGCACAACTCGCGCCGACAGTGGTTGAGAAAAACTGGACGACCCAACTCAAGATTTTTTTGGGTTTAATCTCAACATCTTGATGGGCTTTGCTCAAGTTTTTAGTCGCTCCACGTCACCACCAAACACTCAAAACCCAACGACACAATCAAGGTGATCAGCCCTCTTGCACCCGTCGCCACAACCCCCTAAATCACCCTCGGCGCCGCTGTAGCTCAGCTGGTAGAGCACGTCATTCGTAATGATGGGGTCGTAGGTTCGAGTCCTATCAGCGGCACCAAAACAGAGCCGCCGCTCTGGAGTACACCAGAACGCTTTGAATAGTAACGATATTTCGGGAGATCTGGAGCATCATGGAGCAAAACAAGGTTCGGACGAGCTGAACGTCTGCCGTGTCACGCCGATCTGATGCACCGCTTTGGCAATCGTAGCACCTTGTCCTTGCAGAACTTCAAGCCGTCGAAGCTTCGATAGAAGCTCTTCTGGCTTTTCTCGTTTCCCAACCATCGCTCTCCAATTTGCGGGACACTCCATCCGGTTTGATGGACCACCTTCAGGGGGCTAATCCAGAAAAAAAAGTGGTCGTGTGTGACACTCAAGCCATCACACACGACCCACAATTTGCAGACAAGAGCAACGCTAGTCGCCACGCTCATCGTTCAGTAAATCGGGAACTTGGCGCAAAGATTGACGACCTGCTCTTTCACCCGCGCTTCAACATCCGCGTTAGGCGCGCCATCCGTCGCTGCGACACCCTCCACAACATCCACGATCCACGCGCCGATGCGCTTGAACTCAGGTTCCGCAAAACCGCGCGTGGTGCCCGCAGGCGATCCCAGCCGCAAGCCCGACGTGACCATCGGCTTTTCCGTATCAAACGGAATACCGTTCTTGTTGCAGGTGATATGCGCACGGCCCAAAGCAGCCTCAGCCGTGTTGCCCTTCACGCCTTTGGGGCGCAGATCAACCAGCATCACATGCGTGTCTGTCCCTCCCGTCACGACATCAAGTCCGCCGGACTGCAACGCATCCGAGAGCGCTTGCGCGTTCTTGATCACCTGTTGCTGGTACTGCGCAAATGACGGCTGGAGCGCTTCGCCGAACGCCACCGCCTTTGCTGCGATCACATGCATCAAGGGCCCACCTTGAATTCCAGGAAAGATCGCCGAATTGAACTTCTTCGCCAGCGCCGCGTCATTGGTCAGGATCATCCCACCACGCGGCCCGCGCAGGGTTTTATGGGTTGTCGTCGTGGCAGCATGCACATGCGGGAAGGGCGAGGGATAAAGCCCCGCTCCGATCAATCCGGCAAAATGTGCCACATCGGCCAGAACATACGCACCGACCTTATCGGCAATCTCCCGAAACCGGGTAAAATCGAGCTGACGCGGAATGGCAGAGCCGCCGGCAATGATCATCTTGGGCTTATGCTCCAACGCAAGCGCCTCAACCTGTTCATAATCAACGTTCAGCGTGTCCTTGCGAACACCATAATGAACCGCATTGAACCACTTTCCTGATTGGTTGGGCGCAGCCCCATGGGTCAGATGCCCGCCCGCATCGAGCGACATCCCAAGGATCGTATCACCCGGCTCAAGCAGTGCCTGAAACACGCCTTGGTTCGCCTGACTGCCTGAATTGGGCTGCACATTTGCATAGGTGCAATCAAACAGCTCACAAGCGCGCGAAATCGCAAGCTCTTCCGCCTGATCCACGAAAGCGCAACCACCATAATACCGCCGACCCGGATAGCCTTCGGCATATTTGTTGGTCATCACAGAACCCTGCGCCTGCAGCACAGCTTTAGAGACGATGTTTTCGGAGGCGATCAATTCGATTTCATCGCGTTGCCGACCTAACTCTTGCGAAATCGCAGCGGCAATCGCAGGATCAGAGGTTTCCAGATCCGACGTGAAAAACCCAGTGTCACGGTGCGGTGCATTCATAACGTTATACTCCCTTCAAGCGACCCGATCACGCGGCGCTTTGCCTTCGAAAAAATCATTGAGGTTGTCTAAAACACGAAAGCCCATGGCCTGACGCGCCTCGCGTGTCGCGCTACCCAGATGCGGCAACATCACCAGATTGTCACATTGCTCCAGCAACGGATTAACCACTGGCTCGCGCTCAAAAACATCGAGCGCCGCCCCGCCAATCGTGTCAAACATCAGCGCTTGCGCAAGGGCGTGTTCATCCACCACCTCGCCGCGTGCCGTATTGATCAAGAATGCACCTTCTTTCATCAGGTTAAGCCTGTGCGCATTGATCATCTTCGTGTTTTGCGCACCACCAGGACAGTGCAGCGAGACGAAATCGGCCTGCGGCAGCAGATCGTCAATCGTAGGCACCTGCACTGCGTTGTAACGATCCAAAATTTCCTGCTGCACGGGAGAGCGGCTTTGCACGATGATCTTCATGCCAAAGCCGAAATGCGCCCGTTTGGCCATTTCCTGCCCGATCCGTCCAAAACCGACAATCCCAAGCGTCTTGCCCGACACCTTCGTGCCCACCAGATGCGTCGGACGCCAGCCGGACCAGTTCCCCGCGCGCAACTCGCGCTCCCCGTCCCCAGCGCGCCGCGCGACCATCAGCATCAGCGTCATCGCCAAATCCGCCGTACATTCGGACAAAACATCGGGTGTGTTGGTGATGGCAATGCCACGGGTCTTTGCACGCTCCACGTCAATATGCGTATAGCCGACGCCATAGTTCGCAAGGATTTTCGTTTGCGGCTTTGCCACATCCAGCGCCTCTGGCCCGATCTTATCTGTGACCGTCGGCAGCACAGCATCGTAGCGCTGGATCGCCTCGCGAAACTCATCGGATGTCAACGGACGATCCGTGCGGTTCAACTCAACATCATAAGATTGCGCCAACTGCTGCTCAACCGCTTTGGGCCACCGCCGGGTGACCAGAACACTGGGACGCGTCATCATGCGGCCTCCATGACTTTTGCGATTGTCTCACCGATCACCGCCGGGTTTTCAGCGACTGTGACCCCGGCCGCGGACAGGATTTCAACCTTCTCGGAGGCACTCTCGCCAAACGCGGAAATAATCGCGCCCGCATGACCCATCGTGCGCCCTTTTGGCGCTGTCAGCCCGGCAACATAAGCAACCACAGGCTTGGACACATGATCGCGGATGTATTCAGCAGCTTCCGCTTCCTGCGGTCCGCCAATCTCCCCAATGAGCGCAATAACATGGGTGTCATCATCGTTCTCAAACCGCTCCAGTATATCCTTGAAAGACGAGCCGTTGATCGGATCACCGCCGATACCCACGGAGGTCGAAACACCAATGCCGCGCTCTTTCAACTGGCTCGCCGCCTCATAGCCAAGCGTGCCTGAACGGCCAACAATGCCCACGTGCCCCTTGAGATAAATATGCCCTGGCATAATCCCCAGCAGCGCTTTGCCCGGACTGATCGTGCCTGCGCAATTGGGCCCCGTCAGCACCATCCGGCGCTCTTTGGGATAGCGATACATGTAGCGTTTGACGCGGATCATATCCTGCGCTGGAATGCCGTCAGTGATGCAAACGCAGTATTTGATGCCCGCATCCGCCGCTTCCATTATGCTGTCTGCCGCAGAAGGTGGCGGTACGAACACCAGAGAGGCTTCTGCGCCCGTTTGTGCAATCGCATCCTCAACAGTGTCAAAAACCGGCAACCCTTCGACCGTCTCGCCGCCCTTGCCCGGCACCACACCGCCAACGATGTTCGTGCCATATTCAAGCATGTCCTTGGTGTGAAACCGCGCCATCTTGCCCGTGATACCCTGCACCAGAACGGGGGTGTCCTTTTCGAGAAGAATACTCATGATACGGCCCTCATGGTTACGCCTTGAGAGAGGTCGTTTCTCCACGCCCCTACAGCTCTCTCGGCAGCTTCGTTCAATGTTCGTGCGCGGATGATCGGCAGACCGGATTTGGCCAGTATTTTCTGCCCCTCTTCCACATTCGTTCCGGCAAGACGCACAATCACCGGCACATCAACTTCAACCTCCCGAAGCGCCTGCACAACGCCCTCGGCAACCCAGTCGCAGCGGTTAATCCCGGCAAAAATATTCACCAGAATGGCCTGAACATTCTTGTCCGACAATACGAGACGAAACGCTTTTGCAACCCGATCCGGCGTCGCACCGCCCCCGATATCGAGGAAATTTGCAGGCTCGCCGCCCGCGAGTTTAATGGTGTCCATCGTCGCCATCGCAAGACCAGCGCCATTGACAATGCAGCCGATATTGCCGTCCAGCCCGACATAGCTCAGCCCGCGATCCGCCGCACGGCTTTCGCGCGGATCTTCCTGGCTCTTGTCGCGCAACTCAGCGATCTGCGGATGCCGGAAGAGCGCATTATCATCAAAAGTCATTTTCGCATCGAGCGCGATGATCCGACTGTCCTCAGTAATCACAAGCGGATTGATCTCCACCATGGTCGCGTCAAGTTCGGTAAAGGCGCGATACGCCCCTTGCAGCGTACGCACCATCTGCTGGATCAACGCCGGCTCAATCCCCAGCTTGAACGCAATCTGGCGGCACTGAAACTCCCGCAAGCCAACCGCAGGCTCGACCACCGCGCGGACAATGCTGTCCGGTTTTTCAGCGGAGATATCCTCGATCTCCATACCGCCCTCGGCAGAGGCAACGATCATCACGCGCTGAGTGGTGCGGTCCAGAACGAACCCGAGATAAATCTCACGTGCAATCGACACAGCAGCCTCAACATAGACGCGATAAACACCCTTGCCTTCAGGCCCGGTTTGATGCGTCACCAGTTTCGCACCGAACATCTCTTCGCAAACATCGTTGATCTCGACATCGCTGGAGCAAACCTTGACACCCCCCGCCTTGCCGCGACCACCCGCATGCACCTGCGCCTTCACCACCCAGCGATCACCGCCCAATTCGCGGGCGCGATAAGCTGCTTGTTCGGGGCTATAAGCAAGCCCCCCGCTGGGGACCGCAACGCCGAACCCCGACAAAACCTCTTTGGCCTGATATTCGTGGATATCCATCGCCGATCTCCTCTACTCAGCTGCAATTGCTGTGTTGTAGTGACTGTGCAGGACGTCATCGATTTTTGATTGATCAATCGTCGCGCCGTGTTCACGTAGCGCCGCGGCGAAGCGGTTCACAATATCTGTGATCGCCGCTTCATTCAGCAGGTTCAGGATGCCAATGCGCACCTGCACCGGCTCGGAGAGTGTCGGCCAGATGCCGAAATTCTGCGCCCGGCAGTATTGCACCACCTCCATCTCGCGTCCCGCCAAATCACCCGGAAGGTTGAGCACGACCAGCGAAGTCATATTCGATGTCACCTCGCAGCCCATCGCCTCGACCGCACGACGGAGCGCTGCCTCATGGAAAGAGTAATCGCTCGCCCGCTGCGCAATCGTCTGCTGCAAGCAAATACGCAGCGCCTCATGGAACGCGGAAACCGCATAAGCGGAATGTGTGCGGTGATAGGTGCCTTTCTCGACATCCTTCCCCTCAACCACGCCCCAATGACGCGCCTCCAGGATCGGGTGGTGACAAAAGGTGCGCGTACCCGTGGCCTTCAATGTCTCGATATACTGGTCTGTAAATGACACCGGCGCATAGGTCAGCGGCAGACAGCAAATGCCCTTCTGCGGACAAGACGCCCAGCCATGCACACCCGGATAATCATCAATCCGGAAATCCTCAACGCCAAGGCTCGACACCGCATCAACAAGGCCCATCGCGCCGTGCTTCTCACACGCATCGCTAAACCCTTGGATATCATTGATCCGGCCCGACCCGGTCTCCCAATGTGCCATCGCCGCCCATTTCGGCTTGTGCTCAGCCAAAGCCGCCTCAACAATCTCGCCTGTGACGCTCTGCCCATGCGGGACATCTACGATCACCACATTCTCGGTCTGCGGATCGAGCGAGTTGGCCGCCAGCTCCTCAGCACTTGCCGCTTTCATCCGAACAGTCAGCCCGTCGATGCCCGAGAACGTCCCGTTGACAAACATTACAACCTTGTCACCCGGCATAACCGCCGAGAACATCATGTCCAAACCACTCCACCCAGTGCCAGCAACCCCGAATGTGTGTACGTTCGACGTGCCCATCACCTCGCGCAGCATAAACTTGCTCTCAACCATCCCGCGCAAAACGTCAGGGTGCATGTGATCGGCGAGACCGGCCCCAGCAAAACGCGACAGAACACGAGCGTCGGTATTGCCCGGCCCCGGACCTGCTGCGATTGTGTTAGGAATATCCAGTTGAGCAAATGTCGTATCTTGTTCCATGGTCTCTCTCGCGCTGTTGTTTTGTTTCGAATGTGTGCTTGGATGGAGAAGATAGATGCGCGCCGGCAAAAGGAAACACCCCGAAGTCCTACTTATGGTAATCTAAAAGTATAGTATTTAGCCTACCCAAGGGTATAAATATACGATAGTATACCAAATAGACGCCTACCTATATGGGTAGTTAATGGAGATTAACCAAGTTGAATCAATCCGTTACCGAAATAGCCAAGCCGATCGACATCATCCTTGCCGACAGCAATTCGCTGGTTTTGTCCGCTTTGTCGGAATTGATCGACCGCGATACGCGATTTTCACTCGTGGCCACCGCCGCCACCGCAGAGGGCGTGCTTGGCACATTCATGCGCGTTCCGGTAAAAGTCGCGATCATTGACTGGAATATTCCGACATTGGGCGGCGCCAAACTCATCGAGATCTTGCGTGATCAGCAAAACGCCCCGCGCATCGTCGTTTTCGCCGAAGACACCGGCGATATCCCCCGCCTTGCCATGACCGCAGGCGCAGCCGCCTTTGCCCCACGTTCCAGCGATCCCGAAGCGCTGCTGGAGATTTGCGCCGAGGTGGCAGCGGGCAAAATGGTCTTCCCCTTCATAGATGTGCGCGAGTTGAAAAACGATCCGATCGAGATGCTGTCGCGCAAGGAACGCGCCATGCTCGAAGCGCTCTCCAAAGGCCTGACAAATCGGGAGCTCTCCAAAGAGCTCGAAATCACCGTCAACACGGTCAAATTTCACCTCTCAAATCTCTACGAAAAACTCAGCGTGAAAAACCGCGCGCAGGCCATCGCGTTCTACTATTCATCCCGCCTTGCACTGGAGCAAAACGAGCGCGACGGTATACCCAGATAGACCGAGAAATTTCTTGACATAATGTTTCGCGAGTGACTTCTGTCGCGCAATATTAGGTCTCGAAGGAAGGTTCTACCATGTCATTTTACTCCGTCACCCAAGCACCGGGCCGCCTCAATCGCTCCGAGCTTGCCGTCCCCGGCAGTCAGCCTCAAATGTTTGAAAAGGCGGCACAATCTGATGTCGACGTGATCTTTCTGGATCTCGAAGACGCGGTTGCGCCCGATGAAAAAGTCCAGGCCCGCAAGAACATTATCGAAGGGCTGAACACCATCGATTGGGGCAACAAATCGATGTCGGTTCGGATCAACGGCTTGGACACGCACTACATGTATCGCGATGTTGTGGACGTGGTGGAGCAAGCGGGCGAACGTCTCGATCTCATCATGATCCCGAAAGTTGGAACCGCTGCGGACGTCTATGCGGTTGACATGATGGTGACCCAAATCGAAGATGCGATGGGCTACAAAAAACGCATCGGATTTGAGCATATCATCGAGACCGCTTTGGGCATGCAAAACGTCCATGAAATCGCCGCTGCATCCAAGCGTAACGAAAGCCTTCATTTTGGCGTCGCCGACTACGCCGCCTCGACGCGCGCGCGCACGACAGTCATTGGCGGCGTGAATGAAAATTACGCCGTGCTCACCGACCCGGCAGAGGATGGATCACGGCAAGTGCATTGGGGCGATATGTGGCACTCCGCGATTGCCAATATGGTCGTCGCAGCACGCGCCAATGGCCTGCGTCCCATTGATGGCCCCTTTGGCGATTTTTCCGATCCCGACGGCTATCGCGCCGCCGCCTACCGCGCTGCTGTTTTGGGGTGCGAAGGCAAGTGGGCCATCCACCCCAGTCAAATCGCTCTTGCCAACGAAGTGATGAGCCCCTCTGACGCCGAAATCGACAAAGCCCAGCGCATTCTGGCCGCAATGGAAGAAGCCGAAGCCGCCGGCAAAGGCGCTGTCAGCCTCGATGGACGCCTGATCGACTACGCCTCCATCCGGCAGGCCGAAGTGCTTGTGGAAAAAGCAAAGCAAATCTCCACAGGCTAAACAACGCAGCCAATCCGCGAACAACACTGATCAAGAGCCCTCGTTACAAGTGGCTCTTGATACTCCCGTACCTCTTCCCCACGTGCAACCGCAGCAGGAACGGCACCCATAACCGCTCTGTTGATCTCGAACGTTACCTAAAAACTCATCGAATTACGCGAAGAGCCCGACCAAACACTCAAAGGTTGATTGTCGTGCGGGGCTCGCGTGACTAACTCACGCCCCAACAACCCGCTGCCTAACCACGCATCATATCCGCCAAAACCTCGGCAATCCGCCCCGGATGCGTCAGCGGCCCCATATGCCCTGCCCCCACAATCATCGACCTTTGCCGCACGTCCAGCGCATCATTCAGCACGTCCAAAATTGCATGCACCACCGCCTGTGTTTCATCCCCACACAGCAGCGCAACCGGCGCTTTAATCTCGGCCAGCGTATCGAGCGTCAATCGCTCCTCCGGCCCGCCCTGTAGCGACGGACGCGAATGTTTTATGATATCGATATTTGCAACCACGCCTTCGCGCGCCATCTCCGGCAAAGCCTGCCAACCGCCCCGAATGCCCCATCGGTCGATAAAATGGATCGACGCCGCCTCAGCACTGGTATCAAACGCGTCCCGAAGCGCTTCCTGTTGCACTCGTTCAGCAGTCAAAGCCGGATGATCCGCATCCTCCAACAGACCGAACAGAACCGGCTCAAACAACGTCAGTGATGCCACCAGATCAGGATGCCTGCGTGCCAACTCCAGCCCGATCACTGCGCCATAGCTGTGCCCAAAAACATGCGCCGGGCCATCCAGGTCGCGCAGCAAATCTGCCGCCATCGCCACAGACTGCGCCATCAAATCACGCGACGGATCACGCATCGTCTGTCCGTGACCCGGCAGATCAGGCGCAACCACATACACGTTCGGTTCAAGATACGGGATCAGCGGCGCGACATTCGCCGCACTCGCCAGGGAACAATGTAACACCAAAAGCGCTGGACCACCGCCCGCCCGTTCCAGAACATTCGCGTCCAGCCCGCCTGCGCTGCGCAGCGATGCGTCAACCACGCGCGCTCAGATAGGCGTCGAGATGCGACAGCCGGTCTTGCCCCCAAAACACCTGATCATCCACCAGATAAGTCGGCGCACCAAACACTCCGCGCTCCAGCGCTTCGTTGGTGTTGCGCTCGATGGTTTCTGATCCGCTCAACATGCCGCTATCAGCAAGACCTGCATCAAACCCGTTCGCACCCAGCGCTTCTTTGATAACATCATCCTGCGCGATATCTTTATCTTCCGCCCAACACGCTTTGAGAATCGATTGCACCAATCCCCCCAAATCTCCGCCACCCGCAGCTTGTGCCGCGATGATCGCGGACATAGACGGAATAGGATTGGTCGGCCAATGCGCCGGTTTGAGGTTAATCGGCATGTCGTTCATCTTGCCGATCCGCTCCAACTCCTGCAACCGATGGACCTGACGCGACTGGTGACGCTTGGCTGGTGGCAACGTCCCTGTCGCTTCAAAAACCTTGAGCAATCCGAATGGCTTGTAGTCGATGCTCAGCCCGTGCTTGGCCGCGATTTTCTCAAGCCCGTCACCGGCAAGATAGGTGAAGGGGGACAGAGTGAAGAGGAAATAGTCGATATCGGCCATGGCGCACGCTCCTGATAAATGAGCGCGCACAATTACCCTCTTTGCAGGCCTTTGCAAGCCGCCACGCGTTTGCTATGCGAGCGATCATCAGGGATATGCGTTGGGAGCGTTTTGATGAAAGCCACGATCGAGCCGAAACTCATCTCAGGCAATGCCAACCGACCCTTGGCCGAGCGCATCGCCAAGCGCATCAGCTTTCACGCAGGCCAAGAGGTCAAATTGATCGACGCACGGGTCGAGCGCTTTAACGACGGCGAGATTTTCGTCGAAGTGTTCCAGAACGTCCGTGGCGAAGACATGTTTATCTTCCAGCCGACCTCCAATCCCGCCAATGACAACCTGATGGAACTCCTGATCATGGCCGATGCGCTCCACCGCTCGTCCGCCAATCGCATCACCGCAGTCATCCCCTACTTCGGCTACGCGCGCCAGGACCGCCGCACCAAAGCCCGCACCCCAATCTCCGCCAAACTCGTCGCAAACCTGCTGACCCAAGCCGGGATCGAGCGTATCCTGACGATGGACCTCCACGCCGCGCAAATTCAGGGCTTTTTCGACATTCCCGTCGATAACCTCTATGCCTCCCCGATCTTCGCGCTCGATGTGAAACACCACTTCAAAAAGCAGATGAAAGACCTGATGGTCGTCTCACCAGACGTCGGCGGCGTGGCGCGTGCGCGCGAGCTGGCAACCCGCATTCAGGCGCCGCTCTCGATTGTCGACAAACGGCGCGGCGCACCAGGCGTTGTCGATGACATGACGGTCATCGGTGATGTGACAGGCCGCACCTGCATCATCATTGACGATATTTGCGACACAGCAGGCACGCTATGCAAAGCCGCTGAGACACTGATCGAGCAAGGCGCGAAAGAAGTGCACGCCTATATCTCCCACGGGGTTCTGTCCGATCCGGCGTGCGAGCGGATCACCAAATCGGTGATGAAATCACTGGTGGTCACCGATAGCATCGAGGCCACCAAAGCGGTCCAATCCTGTAAGAAAATCCGCTTCGTACCGACCGCCCCGCTTCTGGCGCAAGCGACCTTGAACATCGCCAACGGCCGCTCTGTCTCATCACTCTTTGACGATGCAACTCTACGCCCGCTCTACGAAGGTTTTTACCCCGACGCCTGAGACGGCGCATCCCGCATCGCCTTTAATCCCATGTTGAGCGGGATGAGCGCGACAATTGTCAGTACTGCTGCCAGCAAAAACGGCCCACCGGGGAAGTAAATACTCGCATCCGGGCTAGCGAGTACAAAGAAAATCCACGTCATGCCAAGTGATGAGATGATCGACGTCACCGCCTGAACCGATCCAATCACGCCCTGCAATTCGCCCTGCTCGCTGTCGGACACAGTCTGCGTCATCTGCCCGCTCAATGCTGCACCGGCAACATGGGACAGGGCGGAAATCGGTATCAGCGCAAACACCATCCAACCCTCGTGCGCCCATGCAAATCCGATGAACGCCACGATGGCTGCGAACAGACCGAACCAAATGGTGCGTGGCTCGCCTAAGTATCTGATGACCACACGGATTAACCCGCCCTGTACCAAGGCGGTGAGCACACCGTAGGTCGTCAGTGTGAAGGCAATCTCGCGCGACCCCCAGCCGAACGTCTCCTTGCCCCAATAGGCCCAGATTGCCGGATAGGTCCAATCGGCGAGCGAGATCAGGAAGAGCGTGGCCAGAAACGCTTGCAGCCCCCGCATTGAAAACGCGCGTCTGAGTGAGGAAAACGGGTTCGCGCCCTTGAGCGAAAAGCTGCGTTTGTTCTCGTCCGACAGGGATTCAGGCATGGCAAACAGTCCGAACGTTACGCCTATGAAACACAAACCAGCCGCGAACCAAAGCGGCGCGCGCGTACCAAGCTCTGCGGTAATTCCGCCAATCGCAGGACCGATGACAAACCCGAGACCGAAGGCCGCGCCGATAAGGCCCAGATTGGCCGAGCGTTTGGATTTATCCGAAATATCAACAATATAGGCGGCGGCAACTGTATAGGATGCGCCTGCAAGGCCAGCGATAAACCGCCCGACAAATAGCACCCAAACCGCCCATGACATCGCCATGAGGATGTAATCCACCGTCAGCGCTGCCAGCGCAATCAGGATCAACGGCTTACGCCCAAACCTGTCGGATAACGCACCGATGATCGGGCCGAAAAGGAACTGGTTGATCGCATAGATCGCGGTGAGAAATCCGCCGATAACGGCTGTTTCGCTCACCGGCCGACCCGACAGCTCTTCAAGCAGGTCAGGCATGATCGGGATGATAATCGACATGCCCAGAGCGTCAATAAAAACGACGAACACGGCGAACCAAAGGGCAGGTTTGCGCGGCGACTTCGACATCAGACCTCCCATGGTGTGAAAGTGGCAATTCGTTCGCATAGCTCGAAAGCGACTGCGCCCACAAGACGGGATGCGGAAAATTGTTGTACAGATTTGTCTTGATAAGTCCCGAACGGTCACACAGAACTTTACACCATGTTTAACCTGAGAGATCAGTTCGCGAATTATCGCACGAGATTAGAACCAGACCGTCAGAAAACAGCTGGTGTCCGAGAGATCGCGCCGCATATTCATGCAGCGGAAGTCGTCTATGTGATCAGTTATCGAGACGCGCTGACAATCGACACCGATTTAGCCATGCGATTGCTGAAGCAGGCTGTCGTGGAATTGCATGGTCTCGCCGCTTTGCATCCATTGCGCAAAATCGGCGATTGGCATCGGGCGCGCAATGCCAAATCCTTGTGCCACAGGACAAGAGATTGAGCGCAGAAACTCGATTTGCTCGTTAGATTCGATCCCTTCAGAGCTGACAAAAAGACCAAGCTCTCGACAAAGCTCCGCGACCGCGACCACGATGGATTTGCTGGCTGCATCATCGGGCAATTTGCGCAGCAAGGATCGATCCAGTTTCACCCCGTCAATTTGCAGTTGCGCAAGATGCGACAGCCCGGCATAGCCGACCCCGAAATCGTCCAGCACAACATGGACGCCAAGCTCGGAAAGCCGCGAAATTTGCTCCGCTGCTTCGCTCCCGCCATCGGCAAAAAACGTAGTTTCGAGAATTTCTACGACCAGCCGATTTGGATCAATCGAGCGTCCCTCAAGCTCCCATTTCAGCCGATCAATGAACTTATGTGCCGTTAGGGTCGACGCGCAAACATTGATTGCTATTTTTGGCAAATCGACCCCAAGGGCTTTCAGCCGCTCAAGCGTATCAAAGGCAGAGTGCAAGCTGATCTCGTCGATCTTTGCCATAACACCCAGCTTTTCCGCAGCTTCAAAAAACACGCCGGGCAGCAGAACACCCCGTTCGGGATGGTGCCAACGCGTAAGAATTTCGGCCCCGATACATTCATTGGTATCGAGATTAACAATCGGTTGCAGGAACGGAATAATCTGATCGTGGTCGAGCGCGGACATCAGTTCACGCTCCAGTTTTTGCGTGTCCAAATGGATCGCCGCAAGCTTTTCATCAAACATCTGAACGCCGTTACGGCCAGAGTTTTTGACGTCATAAAGCGCGATATCCGCGTTGTGCATAAGCCCCTGCACATCCAACTGCCCGCGCGCTGAGAGCGCGCAGCCCACGCTCGCGCTCACCTCCAATGCACAATCTTGCCACATGAATGGCTGACTCAAACGCTCAATAATCCGCTCTCCAAGCCGCGTGAGTATCTCGAAGTCATTGATCTCAGGACACAAAATGACAAACTCATCACCACCAACGCGGCTCACCAAATCTTCGCGCCGCGTCTCGCCTTGCAATATTTGCGCCGCATGGCTGAGCACTGCATCGCCCGCAGCATGTCCAAACGTATCATTAACCGCTTTGAATTTATCCAAATCGATGTGCAGCAACCCAACATTACCATGCGTGCTGCGCGCCTTTTCAAGCGCCGCCTTTACCCGCTGCGAGAAATAGCTGCGGTTGGCAACACCGGTCAGCGCATCATGAGAAGCGTGATAGATCACCTCCTGATTGGCCTGTTCCAGATCTTGCTCGCGCTTTTTCAACTCGGTGATATCCGTGCGAATGCCGACGATATTGCCAGCCACTGTCCGCTTGTCGCGCTGCCGTATCCAATGCCCATCATGGCGCTGAAACGTCTTTTCAATTCCCGCTGAACTATAGCGTTGCGCTATGATATTATTGACAAATTCTTCTTCTTTGCCTTCAATGCCGGGAATGGTGCCGGTCTTGGCAAACTCCAAAGTATGCTCGAAATAACTTGACCCCACACGCAGCAAATGCGCATGAGCACCCAGTTGCGCGCGATACGCATTGTTGCACATCACCAAACGGTCTTGCGCATCGTAAAGGACAAATCCGTCCTCAATATTCTCAAGCGCATCCTGAAGCTGCATGCGCAACGTTTCATTGTCTTCGGAAATGGCGACATCGGCTGGATGTTCAACTTTATGGGATAGTTTTGCGGCCCAAAGACCTGCCCAAAAGGCGCCACCTGCCACCAGCAGAAAAACAGGAACAAGCTCAATTAATTCCACGCGGAACACACCTCAGGCGATAACCCTAAAATCCCTAACGCCCGATTGTTATCATTTGGTAAATCCGCCGGCGCAAGAATGGCCGGTGGTTAATCGAAAGGCCTCCCCACCCCAAAACGCTCCGTGATCCGTCCCACAATCTCATCGCGCACGGATCGAAAGAGCGTCAACCGCGCCTCCCGATCATCGCCAAATCCTGTCGGGTCCATCACCGGCCAATACTCCACATCCAACGCAAAATAACGCGTATATTCCAATGCCTTGCGCTGCGCCGCCGGTGTCATAGCGATAATCAACTCATAGCCCGAAATCTGATCCCCCCATTCTTCCATATCGTCAAACGAACGGGTCCGGTGGCGCGAGAGAGGCACGCCTATTTCCTCACACACCGATATTGCAAACCCATCGATATCGCGATCTGTGCGCACCCCTGCCGATTGCACATAAATCGAGGCTCCATGCAGCTTTTTCAGCACTCCCTCCCCCATGGGCGAGCGCACAGAGTTAAAATCGCAGCAAAACAGAACAGATGTCGGGTTCTGTGCGGCCAACTCAAATCAGCCCTTGAAATGCAACACGCAGATCAGCGTGAAAAGCCGCCGCGCTGTACCATCATCGATTGTAACCTTGCCGTCCAGCCGCTCACGCAGCAGCTCCGCGCCCTGATTGTGAATGCCGCGTCGCCCCATATCAATCGCCTCGATTTGCGCGGCCGGCAGCGATTTGACGGCATCAAAATAGCTTTTACATATCTGGAAATAGTCGCGCACCACGTCGCGAAACGGGGTAAGCGACAGATGAAACGCCCCCGCTACCTCGCCACCTTTGGTTTTCAGATCAAACACCAGCCGCCGCTCGGCAATCGATAGATGAAGCGAATACGGACCGTGTGGCGCGCGCTCATCATTAATGGCAAAGTGATTGGCCTCCAGAAGATCGAAAATTGCGACCTTGCGCTCTTGCTCAATCTCAGGCGTCGGCGCAGGCAACCCGCTATCGTCGAGCTCAATTTGGACCAGTCGGTTGGGATCAGACATCCCCGCCTCCACGATTGAGCTGATCAAGCCGAAGCCGCACCGACAACCCATGCGCCTCCAAACTTTCCGATTTGGCCAGTGTCTCCGCCTGCGCACCAATCGCGCCCAGCGCCTCTGGCGTCATTTTCGAAAGCGTTGTCCGTTTCATGAAATCAAGCACCGAAAGCCCTGATGAGAACCGCGCCGAGCGCGCGGTCGGCAGCACGTGATTGGGCCCGCCAATATAATCGCCAATGGCTTCTGGCGTCCACGCCCCGATGAAAATCGCGCCCGCATGCCTGATGCGACCGGCCACCCGATCCGCATCCGCTGTGCAAATTTCCAAATGCTCCGGCGCGATCCGATCCGACAGCGCCACCGCCTCATCGATATCACGCACCACAATCGTCGCGCCATAATCGCGCCAGGATGCCCCCGCAATCGCCCGCCGCTCCAGCGTCTCCAGCCGCGCCTCAACCGCAGCTGCAACTTTGCGCGCAAAACCGGCATCATCAGTAATGAGTATAGATTGCGCACTCTCATCATGCTCGGCCTGACTTAAGAGATCCACCGCGATCCAATCGGGACTATTTTCAGCATCGGCAATAACCAACACCTCCGACGGTCCGGCAATCATATCAATGCCAACGCGCCCGAAGACCTGCCGCTTGGCAGTTGCAACATAGGCATTGCCCGGCCCGGTGATCTTATCAACCGGCGCAATCGTCTGCGTCCCATAGGCCAGCGCCGCCACCGCCTGTGCCCCGCCAATCCGATAAATCTCCGAAATTCCCGACAGCTTGGCAGCATAGAGAACCAATGGATTGATCGCCCCATCGGGCGTGGGCGTGACCATCACCAACCGCTCGACACCTGCAACCTGCGCCGGAATGGCATTCATCAACACCGAACTGGGATAGGTCGCAATCCCGCCCGGCACATAAAGCCCAGCGGCGCCCACCGCAGACCAACGCCAGCCAAGCTGCGCCCCGATCTCATCGGTCCAAAGTGCGTCTTGCGGCTTTTGCCTCTCATGATAGGCCCGAATGCGTGCCGCCGCCAGATCAAGCGCCTCGCGCGCGGCCCCATCCGTCAACCTAATCTGCGCCTCAATCTCATCTTCCGAAAAAGCAAAACCAATGTCCTCAAGATCAAGCCGATCAAACTGCTTGGTATACTCAACCAGCGCCACATCCCCGCGCGCCGCCACATCCGAAACGATCTCGCGCACCGCATCATCGACAGTAACATCCGCCTCACGCTTCGCCCCCAAAAGCGCAGCAAACTGCGCCTCAAAATCATCGGATCCAGTGTCAAGATGCAGCGGCATTGGCAAACCCATTAATATTCAGTGAAAAGCCGCGTCCTCCCTACCCAAAAACCAACGCCACTCCAACATGCAATTACAAAACTCCAAAACGCGCGCGCAGATAATTTTCGCATTTCCAAAAGTACTCGCCCGTCGCGGCAGCGACCGCACCGCGCTGCGCAAGCGCAACTATAATCGCGCCGCGCGCCAGCGCGGCACCGCTAAATTGGTCAAGCGTGCATCAGACTGTGCATGGTTTGTGCATCGATTGTGCATGGGTTGTGTATGGCGATTTCAGGTCATTCAGGATGGCGCGGCGCGGCCTTGGCCCGAGCGACATAGGGGCGCGAGACGTCCTTCAATTGCATCTCCACACAATCTACATCCAGCGCCAAAGCCCCATCGCCCGAGAACGTCAAAACAATCCGCCCCGCCGGATCATCACTTGGCTCAAACGAAATTCCGATGAGCGATAGAACCAAATCGGGATCGTTGGGATCAATGTCTTGCGTCAGTACTTTGAGAACATCGTCAATAATCAATAGCGACTGTACCCGCTCAAAGGGCCGCCCACCGGAATGCGCGTTATCCCGATCCTCCCAACGAAAGCGATTGAGCAACATGGTGAACCGCCGCTTGCGTCTTTCATAAAGAATTTCAGAGGTTTGCGCGACAGCATCCTGGCAGAGCGTTGCCAAAACCTCGACATCATCCGACCCTTGTGCAATCAACCGCAGGGGGCGCTCGTCGCCATCCTCAAACCGTGCATCTTCGGCCATCTAGTCTGTCACCCGTTCGATTATCGCGCCCACAGCGCCCAGCTTCTCCTCGATTTTCTCGTAGCCGCGATCAAGGTGATAGACCCGCCCAACCCGGGTCTCGCCCTCCGCCGCCAGACCCGCAAGGATCAAAGACACAGAGGCCCGCAAATCCGTCGCCATCACCGGCGCGCCCTTTAGCTTTTCAACTCCGGTGACCGTCGCCGACCCGCCCGAGACCTCAATCGACGCCCCCATCCGCATCAATTCCGGCGCATGCATAAAGCGGTTCTCAAAGATCGTTTCCTCAAGCTGAGACACTCCATCCGCCGTGCATAAAAGCGCCATCATCTGCGCTTGCAAATCTGTCGGAAATCCGGGGAAAGGTTGCGTTGTCACATCGGTCGCTTTCACACGGCCTTTCTTTTGCGATACGATAAGGCTCTGATTTGTTTCTTTAATATCGACGCCCGCGTCTTCCAGCTTATCACAAAAGGCACCCAGCAGATCACGTCTCCCGCCAACAAGCTCAACCTCGCCTCCCGCAATCGCAGGGGCCAGCATGAAGGTGCCAAGCTCGATCCTGTCAGCCACAACCCGATGGGTCGCCCCGTGTAACCGGTCCACACCTTCAATGGTCAAGGTCGAAGTCCCCGCACCGTCAATCCGGGCGCCCATAGCCGTCAGACAGGCGCACATATCCACAATTTCCGGCTCGCGCGCCGCGTTCTTGATCACCGTCGTGCCTTTGGCCAGCGTCGCCGCCGTCAGCGCATTTTCCGTCGCCCCGACAGAGACAAATGGAAACTCGATCTGCCCGCCTTTCAGCCCGCCCTTGGCCTTCGCATGCACATATCCATCGCGCAAATCCAAGTCAGCCCCCATCGCCTCCAATGCCATCAGATGCAAATCGACTGGCCGCGCCCCAATCGCACATCCCCCCGGCAGCGAGACAATCGCATGATGCTCCCGCGCCAAGATCGGCCCCAGCACGTTGAACGACGCCCGCATCTTGCGCACGATATCGTAATGCGCCGTGTGATTGGTGATGGTCTCCGCGCCCAGAACAAGCACCTTCCCATCCTGAAGGCTCGCCACCTCGCAACCCAGCGATTTCAGAAGACTGGTGAGCGTCGCAATATCCGACAGGCGCGGCACATTGGTCAACGTCAGCGGCTCATCCGACAACAGCGAGATGACCATATGCTTCAAACACGCGTTTTTTGCGCCCGCGATCGGAATTTGTCCGTTCAACTGGCCGTTACCCTTGACGATAATCGAATCCATTGTCCTGCCTTCTCAAATCAAGGGCGCCCTAGGCGTCTCCCTCGTCCTTTGCCTCGTTGCGCAATCGGGCCTGAGCCTTGCGACGGTGCAGATTCTCGCGCAGCGCTTGTTTCATCGCCTGCGCGCGATCTGCCCGCTTTTTGGGTGGCGTTTGCCGCTCTTTTTTCCCGGCTTTGGTCATTGCAAGCGCATGTATATCACGACGCACGAGCACGTCCAGTTAGGGCTTGTAAATCACTTGAATTGCGCTAAAACGCAGGCCCGAAAGGCGCGCTGCCGTAGCTCAGAGGTAGAGCACTCCCTTGGTAAGGGAGAGGTCGAGAGTTCAATTCTCTCCGGCAGCACCACTTTGGCCAAGAATGCGTTTATATCTGCGTTGCGCCACATCCGCACCAAATCCGACATACCCCAGACCAATAGAAAAGCCGAGAGGTTCATCCAAAAGGCGCTACGTGAATGAGCCTACGCCCGCGCCTATGACACCTCAGATCACTGCGCAGCAGACTTGCCCATCTGGACACACCTCCAGAATTGGCACAGGCCGCACTCAGCGCCGAAATCAAAACCTCTAATCAGCAACCCAGCGCTGGATCGGAACAACCCGTTGAGGTTCCGCAGCTATTTTGCGCTTTGGACCGCAGCTTCAGACAAACCGGATACGGCATCAGCATAGGCATCAAAGAATGTATCTGACGCGCCTTGGTTGGCCCATGGCTCGAAAACCACGTTTTGCAATCCAAGAGCCGCCGCAGCGTCCATAGCTTCACCAGGCGGTTGCGCTTCCCAGATCAGAATACGCGCATCCAGCTCGCTCGAAAGACGTTCCAGATCCGCGAGCTCTTCGTCCGTAGGCGCGGCACCCGCTTCCCATTCGAGAGACGTGATCGACAGTCCATATCTTCGCGCAAAATACTGATATCTGGGATGCGTCGCTATGATTTCGACACCTTGCAAACCGCTCAATGCCGCTTCAGTGGTGGCGTCCAATTCCATGAGATCTGACGTCAGATCGGCTAATCTGGCCTCCACATCCTCGCTCGCAGCCATATCCCGGGCAACGATGACGGACGCAATGGCTTCTGCCTGCGCAATCGCAAGCGTTGGATCGAGCCAAGTGTAGGACGCCAGCCCTTCATGCGAATGCTCGCCCCCGTCCCCATGACTGTGGGTGATGCTTTTTGTGATAATAAACTGGTCTTCAATCGACGCAGATGTATTTACGATGCGCGATCTTGAAAGCGACACCCGGTCGATCCATGTCGCAAAGCCCGCACCGTTCAAAAGGACGAGATCGGCGGATTGTATCGCGCTGATATCGGCAATCGAAGGCCGCCAGAAGGACGGATCAACACCTTCGGGCACAAGGAAGCCGACATCAGCCGACCCGTCCACAAGCCGCTCCGCAAAGTCATGGAGCGCTTGATTGACCGCAAACATGCGCGGCTGCTCCTGCGCGAGCGCGGCATTTACACAAAGCGCAGCCGCTCCGGCAGCAAGAAAACTCTTCACAACACGCATCGAACCTAGCTCCCGCACTTTTTCGCAATGTCCTCGGGCGTCACGATCCAGTAATTGTCGTGACCGCCCGTATCGACCTCGATCAGCAAACCGCTGGAATGATCTACACTGTCGAGCGGCACAAGCGCTGTGCCATCCTTTTCAAGTTGCAGCGTCGTCAGCAGGTTGTTCTCGCCGTCAAGAACGCGCACATCGCCCTTCTGGGTGACGCGCCCGTTGGAAAATTTCGCCTCTACCGTGACGACCTCACACTCAACCGACGCGAATACAACCAGCTGATGGGCCGCCGCCCCGATAGGGGCAGCGATCACAATGCTTGCAAGGGCGAGCGCCTTGATCACTGGCCAGTCCATTCTTCAAAATGAACCCAGATCACGGCGCCAAGCTCAACCGCTTTGTCCTCGCCCGAACCTTCTTCGGTCAGCGTGTAGTCAGCAGTGTTAAGCGCTGCAAAGCCCCACCAGCCGTCTGAAGGTGCGGCATAGGTAAACACGCCGTCCGCATCCGCTTTGACGGTCTGGGTGATCATCAGCTCATCTGGCACAGTTGCGCCGACACCATCGTTGAAAAACTCGACCTCAACCTCAGCATAGGGGACAGGCGCGCCGTCCATCTTGACGATACCTTGGAATACATTGTGCTCCCACAGACCGAAGGGCTTGGTCAGCGGCACAATTTCGGTCTTTAGACCCAATTCCGCGTCCCAACCCTCATCATCGCCATAGGCAGTGACATAGGTTTTCGTGTAGTGAATGATGAAAGCGTCTTCAGCAGGTTCCCAATAGGGCTGTGGCACCATCGAAAAAACGTAAGTGCCCGGACGCTCCAATGGATAATCGAGCGTGTAGCCCTGCTCGTCCATCACGGTGGCGCTCTGCAAGCTGCCCAGAAGGTCAGTCGTCGTGCCTTCATGGGTGACCGCAAACGCGACCGGAGTATCCAGCATCATCCCGTCCATTTCGAATGGATGCGAGAATGACATGGTCAACGCGACGCTGCGTCCGTCTTCCTGACTGATCATCGGATCATTCGGGATGATCATGCCATAATGCGCCAGAGCCGGCGCTGCGGCGAGCAGACTGACGAGGGATGCGGTGACGAAATGGTGTTTCATGGTTGTTTCTCCAGTTTGTTAAGCGCCCAGGGCAAGTAACCAGCCCACCCAGGCCTCGGCATTACGCGAGACAATGCCAACGCAGATCGCAGCGATGCTGCCAGCGAATAAAAGTAGTGCGAGAATTTCAGCCGACAAGAGCCGCAAGACCATGCCCTTCTGCGCGCCCAGTTTGACTGCAGTGGACATCTCACGGGCACGAAGTCGGTAGCTCAAAAAGACAGCCAACCCAACAGCGGCAACGGCGGCAACCGCAATAATCGCCGTCACAACATCGAGCAGCGACTTGATACGGAAAATCCGGTCGACCAGCCCCTGGATCACACCTGCCGGTTCAATCATTTGCGTCGGTAATTCATTGTCGAGATACCGCCCTTTCAGGATAGTGCTCGACCGGGTGTCGTTCGGAACAACGATAACCGCAGACGCCGGAAAATCATCCTGACTGCCGTGAAAGTGAAAGCTGTCGATGTTGTCTTCACTGATGCGCTGATATTGGACCACAGAAGCATTCGCGAGCGCAGCAGTCCCTTCTGCGACATCTGCCGCAGTGACAACATCCTCATGCCCGTGGCCAATGCCCTGAATAACCCAAGCTGTCTTGATATCGACAAATATCGCTTGATCGTCCGGCGAATTTGTCGGCGCAAGGACACCGACGATCGGCATCTCCAGCGGATAGACACCGTCGAGATCGAAGAGATTTTCGGGGGCAGACACCAGAGCGTCGCCCACCCCCTTACCCAAGGCCTCCGCCACATCAGAGCCGATGACCGCGTCTCCCAAAATCGACAAGCCGCGCCCATCCTCAAGCGTCAGACCGCGAAAATCGAAATAGTCGAGCGTCGTTCCAACGATCCGAAAGCCACCTGACGAAAAGGCCGAATGCACGGGGATCGGAGTGCCGAGACCGCTGTCCCAAACTGCCTCAACCTCGCCCATCGCAATCGGCGCGGGACGCTCGTCCGAGAAGTAGAGTGCCGCCATCGTCAGATCAAGCTGCGAGCCGCGACTGCCCAGCAACAACGGGGTTGCTTCGCCGCGCGCAATCAACGCGCGCTCGCTGGTCGACAGAAGCGTTTGCGTCGCAACCGGCACAAACATGATAAGCGCGGCAACCAGCACAAGCACAAGGCTGCGCGCCCAGTGATAACGAAGGTACGAGAAGGCCAGATAGAGGGCGTTCATGCGTCGGCCCCCTCTCGAAATTGCGCAAAGTCGATAACGCGCGTAAAACGCGGCAGCAGCTCGTGATCATGCGTAACCGCAAGAACCGCCGCACCAGCCTCACTCGCTTGCTCAAACAACAGATCGAGAATTCGCGCCTTGCTGTCTGGGTCGAGATTGCCTGTCGCCTCATCCGATAAGATCAGCTTGGGCTGTGTGATCAAGGCCCGGCAGATGGCAACACGTTGCTGCTCACCTTGGCTCAGCGCCGATGGGTGGCGATCCAGTTTATCTCCAATGCCGCAAGCAACCGCGAGCCGTTCAGCCCGATCCTTAGCTTCGGAATCAAGCGTCAAAGCAGGGGTAATCCGGTAGGGATAGAAGATATTCTGCCGTGCAGAGAGGTAGTCAAGCAAAGCGAAATCCTGAAAAACAAATCCGATGCGGCTTGCACGAAACTGGCGGCGCTGCGCGTCTGACAGGCCGGAAACCTCCATACCCGCAACTTCAATACGCCCGCCCTCAGGCGTTAGAATGCCCGCAATCAGATTGAGGAGCGTCGTTTTCCCGCTCCCGCTCGGTCCGACCACAGCGACCCGCTCGCCAACATCGAGGGCAAACTCGGGAACGCGCAACCGAAACCCGCCGGCACCGTAGCCGAAGGTGAGATTTTCAACGATAACCATTAGTCTGTCTCGGATGCGGGCACAAATTCCCCAGCGGTATCGCGATTGACGTCGAGCAGTTCAAAATCAGTAATCCGCCAGGCGTCATCAACGGGCGAAACCGTCAAATCTGCACGATATGTATTGCCGCGAACGTGCAGATGCTCTGAGTGTCCCACGGTGCCGATGACTTGCCATGAGGCGTCGATGATTAGCGAACTGTTGTCGCGCGCAACCGTGGTGTCGAGAAGTTTAATCTCATGGATCGTCTGATCCGCCTCTTCCAGACCGCCGCCCTTCATCGCGCCGACCCGCTCCAGATAGAGATATTCCAGCGCCTCGCCATGGGTGACGTCTGCCAAAGTGTCGTAGATCGCGTCTTCATCTGTTTCGCCGAAAGCTTGATAGACGACCAACAGCAAGGCGGGTGTGAGCTGGTAGAACAACTCATGTGCGACGTCGATCGTCATGCGCGGTGAATCGGGAACAGAAAACGCTGCGGTGGACGAAACCCGTCCGCTAACCTTGCCAGACGTTAACGCTATCACCCCGACGAAAGCTATCCCGACCCCCGCCATCAGGAAAAGACCTATTTTCTCACGCATCGCAACCCACATGCTAAAAACCACACAATACACCCCCCACGTAACCTGTTCGATGAAAAAGTAAAGTGAAAGCGCAGCAGAGAAGTTCAACATGTTGAAAACAGCACGACGCAACCCGTCTTCAGTCAGGCCCTAAGGGGATTAAAACGCTATATCGAAAGCCGGGATGGCAATTGCCAGCTTTGACAGCAGTACCATCTAGGCAAGACACTCCGCCCTCAACAAAACCCTGATATCCGACAACACGCAGCCTGAACGCCCATCAAACCGCAGCGCCGCTCCTCCGCTTTAGCAGCAATTGGCTGAGCACAGCGGGGGATGCGATGATCAGCGCGACCAGATCAGCTTGCAACGATGGGGCGATGAACACCAACCCTGCGATTGCCATGAGCACTCGAAAGATCGTCCCCATGGGCGCGAGCCAATAGCCGACCACAGCAGCTGACAATGCAATCACGCCCGCGATACAGCTTGTGGCCGTGTAGGTGAATTCCCACAGATCAAAACCTGTTGACGACACGAACAAAAGCACCGGCGCGTAGACGAACGCCATGGGTGCGACGACCTTACCAAGCCCCAGCGAAAACGCCGAAATCCCGGTGCGAAACGGGTTGGAGTTGGCAATAGCCGCTGCTGCATAAGCGGACGTGCAGACCGGCGGGGTAATCTCTGCGACGACACCGTAGTAAAGCACGAACATATGGCTCGCGATGGGCGGAACACCCAGTTGCGCCAACGCGGGCTGCGCGACAGAGACGAGCATGATGTAAAGCGCAGTTGTCGGCACCCCCGCCCCCATCAAAATGCAGGCCAGCGCGATGAACACAAGGCTGATAAAGAGCGTCAAATCCTCGACCGTGAACAGCTCGAAAGAGCCGAACTGGAACAGCCAGATAAAGTCATTGCCAAGGTTTGAGGCCGCCTGCGTGACCATGAAACCTATGCGAAATCCAACGCCGGTTGTGTTGATCACACCGATCACAATCCCTACCGCAGCAGAAGCCGCGCCCACCGCCAGCGCATATTTTACGCCCGTCTCAAAGGTATCAGCCATTTCCTTGAGCAAGATACGCCGCTGCGGGTTCAGCGTCGCAATCGCCGCCCCTGCAATCAGAATGACCGACATGGTCAGATCAAATCCGCCCCCTGAATACTTCCAAAATACAAACGCCATGAACGCCAGCGCATAGGCCAGCGTCAGAGGTTGCCTCGCCCGGCTCATCCCCGCGATTATGGCGAGCGAAATTCCGCAAAATGCCGACATATACGGGGTGTAGCCGGAGAACAGCACCACCAGCAGCCCCACCAGCGGCACGATGTTCGCCCAGCCATCCCGCCAGACCGCGCCCAGTTGCGGCAAAGCATCTCGCGACAGGCCTTGCAGGCCCAGACGTCGCGCCATCAAATGCACCACGGCAAAGACGCCCACGTAGTGCAGCAATGCAGGGAAAATCGCAGCGATCACGATAGTTGTGTAGGGCAGCTCCAGAAACTCCGCCATAATAAAGGCCGCAGCACCCATAATTGGCGGCGTGATTTGCCCACCCGCCGATGCCGCGGCCTCAACGCCGCCTGCAAAATGACCCGGATATCCCAAGCGCTTCATGTTCGGGATCGTCAATGCGCCGGTCGAGACCGTATTAGCCACGGAAGAGCCTGAGATCGTGCCGAAAAACGCAGAGGAGACCACCGAAACCTTCGCGGGCCCGCCGGTGTAGCGGCCTGCAAGGATTGTCGCATTATCAATGAAAAGCTGCCCCAACCCCGTGCGCTGTGCGATCACGCCAAACAGTACGAAGTGAAACACAATCGTCGAGACCACCCAAAGCGTGACACCGAAAATACCCTCCTGAGGGAAATACATCGACGACACGAAGGTATTGAACTTTACCCCCGGATGCTGAAGCAAGCCCGGAAAGGCCGGGCCGAACAGCGCGTAGCAGATGAAGATGCTGATGATCAGCGGCAAAATCCACCCCAAGGTACGCCGCGCAATATCCAACACCAGCACGATGAGAATGCAGCCAAACAGCAAATCCCAACCATTCGGATTGCCCATACGGAAGGTCATTTCCTCAACGCCAAGCCAGCTTATTCCGCGCCATGCAAAACCCAGATAGAGCGCTGACATCACGCCCAAAATCATCAAAAGAATATCAATATACGGCACGCCGCCAAGCCGCATCGGCCCTGTCTTCAGATCAAACGCGGTCTTGGTTTTGATCATCGGATAAAAAGAATAAGTGAGGATAAAGAGCCCAGATAGATGCCATCCCATGTGCCAATAGTCAGGCGGGAGAGCAAATCCGGCAGTCAGATAGTGATACACCGCAAAGGTCAGGGCGACATAGCGCAGGAACGACCCGAAGGCAGGTGTGACAGATCGGGTCGCAGCACCTTCATCGTATTTCTCTTCGATGGCCGCAAGCTCTTCGTCGGTCAACTCGCGCAGCTCGTCAGATCGCGGATCGCTCATCGCGCGCGCCCTCCCTCGCTCATGGGATTGTTTGGAAAATCAAAGGCGAGCAACCCATGGCTGCTCGCCTGAAAGTTTGGGGTTACTCCAAAAGTCCTGCTTCTTTGTAGAACTTCTCAGCCCCTGCATGAAGCGGCACGCCAAGCGCCGCAATGCCATCAAGCGCAGTTTCTGGCGTGATCTGCTTACCTTTGGCATGACCGTTGTCCAGCAGCTTGCGGGTATTGTCATTCCATAGCGCCGCTGTGATCCCGTAGACCAAATCGTCAGACAGATCCGACGACACAACGAGAAGCGCCGACACCGCAGGCGTTTTCACGTCGTAATCGATCCCCTCATAAACACCAGCCGGAATGGCCGACGGAATATAGGCAGGGATGATCTCATTGATCTTCGCAAGGTCCTCATCGGAAAAGCTGTGCAACTCCATGCCCTTGGTTGTCGCCAATTGCACCATTGCAGAGACAGGCCAGCCAGCAGCATAGAAGTACGCGTCAAGCTGACCATCAGCGAGCCGCTCTGCCGATTGCGAGTTGTTCAGCTCCGCTTCATCCATGTTGTCGCGGGTCACACCCCATTCTGCGAGCATCATCTCAACAGCCACTTGCGTGCCTGATCCGGCCTGCGCAATCCCAACGCGCTTGCCTTCAAGTGCCGATAGATCAGCAACGCTCGCACCTTTGGGCAGAACGAGGTGCAAATCTTCGGGATAAAGATTGGCAACAATTCGCAGTTTTTCGTGCGGCTTGCCGTCAAATTTGCCTTCACCCAGATACATAGAGCGTGTGACATCAGCGGCAGCCATACCGGCTTCCAACTCACCGTTTTGAACAGCCGTGTTGTTGAAAACCGACGCAGTCGTGGATTGCGCAATCGCGATCAGACCCGGCACGCCGCATTGACCGCCTTGGTCACAAGCACGTGCTCCCGGAGGCGCTGAAATGCCGTTTGCAATCGTGCCACCAATGGGGAAATACGTGCCCCCGGCGCTTCCGGTTCCGATGCGGAAAAAGGTGGGATCTTGTGCAAAAGCTGTTCCAGCGCTGAGCGTTGCAGCCGTGGCCAGTCCTAGAAGTTTTGTAATTATGTTCATGACGAACTCCCTGTGATTGGATCTCGAAAAATAGAGTCGTTTCAACAGGGTAGCGTCTCAGAAAATAAACGCAAATTTACTGGAGTTTTGGACCCAGCCGGCTTTGCGACCGTCCACCGCCGACTACGAAAGCTCCAACAGATCCTGTTCATAGGCAAAAAGCGCCGCAAGCCCGCCTGTATGGATAAAACAAACGCGGCTGCCTTGCGGGATTTCCCCATTTTCCACCAGCGCAATCACAGCAGCAAAACTCTTCGCCGTATAAACCGGATCGAGCATCAGCCCCTCCTCGCGCGCCATAAGATCCATCGCCTGCGCGCTCAAAGGCCCGATCTTGCCGTATCCCGGCGCCAGCGCCCCGTCCCAGATCCGGATATCCTCCGAAGTGACAGTCGCAGCGCCCGGATGTAATGCCTCCAGCCTGCGCATCACCCGCTCTATCCGCGGCCCTTGCAGTTCCGCCGCGCGTCGGACGCAACTACCGATCACCTGCGCCGTCGATCCGTTGTGACGCAAACCTGCGAGCAATCCGACATGGGTCGAGCCACTGCCGGACGCGACAACATAGGTGTCGAAATCCTCCGACTGATCCAGTATTTCCGCCGCCGCGTCCATATAGCCCAGCGCCCCTAACGGCGGATGCCCTTCGGACAAATGTATTATGTAAGGCCGTCGTCCCTGCGCTGACAGCTCTTCCGCCCTCGCGTGAAGCGCTGCGTCAGCTCCCGCTTCATCCTCACCATCTGCATACCGGACAATCTCCGCGTGTAATTGACGCGCCAGCAGCACGTTACCCGAAGCGTGATACCCATCCGGCTTACCCGAAACACGGTCTTCAAGCTGAAGTATCGGATGCATACCTTGCGAACGCGCAACTGCCGCTGCCAAACGCGCGAAATTCGACTGAACAGCGCCCGTGATCAGGATCGTGTCGGCACTTTGGGCGATCGCTTCGCCGAAATAATATTCAAGCTGCCGCGACTTGTTCCCCCCGAAAGTCGGCCCGGCTAGATCGTCGCGTTTGATGAATAGTTCAACACCTAAAAACGCAGACAAACGATTCGCCCGAACCAGCGGCGTTGGATCACCGACGATGTTCAATTTCGGCGCCATGCCATCCTTCCTCTAATCCAGATTGATGCACCCGTGGATCAGATTTTCGCGCATCAACCGCTCTTCCAGCGTTCCTGAAACTTCGCCCACCTCCTCCAGATACGCCGCACGCGCTGTCGCATGATCTCGCACAATCGCCACCGCCTCTTCCGCAGAGACAGCCGCAAACGCCACCTCCTCGCCCGCGCGGCATTGCACCAGCCGATCCAGATCGCAGGAAATAACTGTCGCGATTTTCGGATAGCCGCCCGTCGTCTGATGATCTGCAAGCAGCACCGTTGGCACACCCTCACCAGACACCTGAATCGCACCGCGCAACACTGGCTCTGACGGGATTGAAAGCGCGCCATCAAGCGCCATAACCGGACCGCTTAGGCGCATTCCCATGCGATCATAGGCCTCCGAAACGCGATACCCACCCCCCAGCAACGTTTCTGCTGAGCCGTCTGCAAACTGATGCTCCTGCGGCCCCAGAACCACCCGGAACGGGTCATTATTCTGAAAATCGGGCCGCGCAATGTCCCCCGCCCGATTGTCGCGCACCATCGCGCCCTGCACGGAAATCTCCTGCCCGGTGCGCAATATCTTGCCGCCAAACCCGGACGTCGAATGGGTCGCCAGCGAACCGAGCCAGTCGCTCGCCACGACATCCCCGGCAATCGCGATATAAGCCCAACTGCCGCTCGCCCCCGCACGCACCGCAAGTCTCTCGCCTTCGTGCAACGTCAGTACCGTCCAATCAGCCACCCGCCGCCCTGCATACTCGACCACAAAAACGCCGCCCGCGATCCCCAAACTCACCACGCCCCGCTTGCAGTGCAGCATCAGCCCGCCTGCCGACACCTCAATCGCCGGATGACCCGCCGGATTGCCGAGCGCCGCGTTTGCCGCATCAAACGACAGACGATCCATGGGACCGGAGGCAGAGACACCAAAGCGCAGATTGCCGCGCCGCCCGCTGTCCTGAACCGTCACCAATGGCCCTGCAAATGTGATGGCGAGAACGGCTTCAGACATGGCCCACCTTGCGCGCCGCCACTTCGTAAGCCGCCAGATCAATCCGTTCGAACGCCACCGTATCGCCCACATCAAACAGGAAGGGCCGCGCATCATCACCCGTTAATATGGGTGTCGGTGAGCGCCCGATGATCGACCAGCCCGTGGGCATAGTGAGCGTGGTCACAATGCACTGCTGACCTGCAATAATCACACTCCCCGCCGGAATGTCGCGCACGGCAGCGGGCTTTCGCGGAATACGCGCCGCTTCTGGAATGCCCGAGAGATACGCGCATCCGGGCGTGAAGCCATACATCAGCACCTTATAATCACCCGCCAAATGCGCCGCGATCACCGCATCCGTGCTCAGCCCCGTTTGTTTGGCCACCGCCTCCAGATCACGCCCGTGCGGACCATCGTAGCACACCTGCACATGCCGCAATACGCCGCTACTTGGCTGCGGCTTCAACCCCGCAAGCAAGGTCTTTACCGCGACCTCAACCGCGACGTGATTTGTCACAACCGGATCAAAAATCACCATCAGATTGACCAGTGCAGGCACCACCTCAAGCGCGCCTTCCGGGATGTCTTGAGCAAGTGCTGCATCCAGTGCCAGCACGGACTCATGCGCCGTATCGCTGATCTCATCGGCGAAATTTACCAAAAGCGCACTGTCGGCAACCGCTTTGAAACTCGGCGTCACGGCAAATCTATCCCCCGACAAATCGTGTAATCGTCACGCCATGCGCAGTAAGCCGTTTCTTGATTTCACGTGCCATCGCCACCGCGCTTGGCCCATCGCCATGTACGCAAATCGAATGCGCATCGAGCTTGATAGGATCTCCGTCAATCACCGGCATCAGCCCACTGTCAAGAAAGGTAATCAACCGCTCTGCCGCCTGCCCCGCATCATGGATCATCGCACCGTCCTGACCGCGCGGCACAAGTTGTCCCGATGACAGATATCCGCGATCGGCGAAAATCTCGGAGTAGACCGGCGCACCGGCCTCCCGCGCCGCAACCTCGCCTTGCGTGCCCGAGATTGCCAGCATCGCAAGCTGTGGATCAATCTTTTGCACGGCCGCAACAATCGCATCAGCAACCGCCCGCTCCCGCGCTGCCAAGTTCGCCAGCGCGCCATGCGGTTTGACGTAGACAACCGGCACATCCACCTGCCGTGCCACGCCCATCAGCGCGCCGATTTGCGCCGCACACATCCGCCCTATCTCCTCAGGTGACATCGGGATCACCCGACGCCCAAAACCTATCCGATCCGCATAGCCCGGATGTGCCCCAACGCTCACGCCCTTGTCGCGCGCCAACTCAAGCGTTTTGAACATTGTTTCAGGGTCGCTCGCATGACCACCGCAGGCAACATTCGCAGATGTAACAATTGACAGAATCTGCGCATCATCGCCCATCGACCACGGCCCGAAGCCTTCCCCGAGATCCGAATTGAGATCAATCTGCGCCATATCAATTCCCATCATATGTTGCGACGTCACCGCTGATCATATGCGCGATATGACCGCTGCGCATCAACGGAATTCTCCAGATGCCAACCATTGTGATCCACCGACTGAGCGATGAGAAAATAGGATCAAATCGCAGCCCTGTGACACTGCCTGATCGCAGGTAGACAACTCTGCGACGCCCAGCCGGTCGCGACGACTATTTTCCAGCGAAGCCGATACCGCATCTTGGCGAGCACACCGACGAAGTTTTGAGTGAATTTAGTAACGTAACAGACTGTAATATTTACACCTTTAGCGTTACTTGCCTGACTAACATCGCTCGACTGCAAACACACCCTAACGCCCTTTCAACACATCCGTCGCGCCAATCGCCAGCACTCCGAATATCAACCCCCAAACCGCCGCGCTCAATCCAAAGAGCCCCATCCCCGACGCCGTGGTCAGAAACGTAATCGCCGCAGCCTCCCTGTGCTCGGGCGCACGCAGCGCTGCCGAAGCCGAACCGGAAAAAATGCCCAAAAGCGCCACCCCAGCCAGCGTCGCCATCACCATCGGCGGCGCAAGCGAGGCGATCATTGTCATGAGCGCGGCAAACACGCCCAAAACGCAATAGAACACCCCAGCAATCACCGCAGAAAGATACCGTTTGCCCGGATCAGGATGACTGTCCTCATTGGCGCACATCGCAGCCGTGATTGCCGCAAGACAGGTGGCCGGCGCACCGAACCAACCGCTCATCACACTCGCCCCACCCACCCCCGTGAACAGCGGACCGGGCGCAGGCTCGTAACCGAAACTGCGCAGCACCGCGATGCCCGGAATGTTCTGCGTGGCCATCGTCACGATAAAGAGCGGCAGGCCGACGCTCATCACGACCTCCCAGCCAAAAGCAGGCGCAATGAACACCGGCGCAGTCAGAACCGGCAAGGCAGGCACAGCGCCCCAATCCACAGAAATCGCAATGATAACCGCAGAAACAACGACCGCCGCGGGCACCGCCATCAGCCTGAAAAACCGCCCGACGATGAACCATGTCAGCACAATCGGCACGGCGGTCGCTGGCGTCTGCGCCATCGCCTGAAACGGTACGATACATAAGCCAACCAGCACCCCTGCCAGCATCGCCTGTGCCAGAGCGCTCGGGATCATCGTAGCGAGCCGCCCCAAAGGCCGCCAAAGACCCGCCAGAACCGTCAAAAAGCCTGCCACCAGGAACCCACCAACCGCGCCTTCAAATCCACTCTCCAACCTTGGTGTGATTGCCAGCAGCGCCACCCCCGGCGTCGACCAGGCCACGCTGATCGGCATACGCCGCCATAGGCTCAGTGCAATCCCTGTCAGCCCCATCGCGACCGCGGCAATCATCAACCCGGACGCTGCCTGTGCGGGACTTGCGCCCATTTGCGACAGGCCTTGCAGGACGATCGGGAACGAGCTGAAAAAACCGACGATTGCGACAACAAATCCGGTGACAAGGGTCGAGCTTGGTGGCATCGCGTGCGCCCTAAATCACCATCGCGACGTTCCAAAAAGCCTTCAGCTCGGCCTCCATCGCATCCCGTTCAGCTTGCGAGCGCCCAGCAATCCGCTCAACCCGAAATCCGAATTTTTCCAGCCCGCAAGCATCCACATGCGAAAACACAATCGGGATCGCTGATTTTTCTGCCGCCAATTGCGCAACATGCATCGCCAGCGTCACCGGATCTTCGGTCTTTTCGGTGATGCGCAACGCAAAACACACCGCATCGCTTGCATCCAGCGGCGTCACCATCGCACCTTTCGTATCATGGACCAGCACCGCCCCGGCTTTCGCGCTCCGCCTGTTCACAGCATCCAGTCGCGCATCCAGATCTCTTGGCGATTGCGGGCTGATGCGGCCCAGAATATCAGCAACGTCCATCAGGCTCATCCCCGCACCTCTTCGATCAGTCTGGCAGCTTCGGCATTTCCAGCGTCTGGCAGTTCAAGCGCAGTGAGCGCAGCCCGCAATTCCTCAGCGCGCCCGCGATCCAAGAAACGGCCGATCTCGCGCACGAGTGAGGACGGCGCATTGGCTTTGACAAAGGCTGCAACACCGCGCTCCGCTGCCGCATCGCAGCGCGCCGCCTGATCGTCCATGTAGCTCGCCGCTTGCGGGATCAGGATAGCCGGGATCTTGTTGTAGAGCACTTCATGGAAGCTGTTGTAGCCCGTTGCCGAAATGATGAAATCACTCGCATAGGCCAGCAATCCGGCCTGTTTGGAGGAAACAACCTGACTGTTCGACCAGCCATGGAACACCGGGTTCACCACCGCACTCGGCCAGACAACAATGAGATTGAGATGCCCCGCCCGCCGTTCAAACTCAGCGCAAGCGGCCTGAATATGGGCAGACAAATCGGCGGCCACGCCGCCACCTAACATGGTGATGCTGAGCGTCTCGAACGAACGCCCAAACTCCTCTTGCAAGGCGGCCCGTGTCTTTGCCTTGAGCGCGTCATCCTCAAATCGCTGCACAATCGGCCCCACGTTGCGCACATGCGCGCCGCCTGATAGCGGGTTGTTCAACTCCTCAAACGCTTCGCTTGGCACAATCACCCGCTTGAAAATCTTCTCCCGATCAAGTGGAATGCGATTGTCCTGCCCCGCAGGCCACAACCCACGGCGTAGCCAGATCGCCGTTAGATCGTTCTCCGTCAAATGCCGGAAAACGCTATCAAAAATATACCCACCATCGAAAACGAATGTATCGCTCTGGCCAATGGACGCGCACAAACGACGGTAATTCACCAGATCATGCGCGAACCCGTCTCGATGCAGAGAAGACCGCGACACCAGCGGCATCGCATCATACCCGGCCGAAGTAACGAGCGGTACGCAAGATGGGAACGCCGCAAACGCAGGTTTCGCCGCTTTGGACAGATGCTTGGCGACCAGCGTACACCTTTGTGCATGCCCAAGCCCCACACCGTTCGTCGGCATGAACCAAACACGCCCCGCGCCTCGCTCTCTCAAAGGCACAGGTGCAGGCTCGCTCGGCGCAATATCTTCCGTAGCAAGAAAACCGCTCAACGTCCGTCCAACATCTGCCCCGGCATCACGCCGCTCATCCAGCAATCCATCGAGATTCGGCAGAATGATTTCGCGCAGATAGCTGTGCAGATGCGATATATGCCCCGGACCCGACAGGATTTGCGAAGAGCCGAGCGAGAACACCTGCGACGGCGTTGCATCAATCACCACCTGCCCGCTCGCCAGCGCATTATTCATCACCGTGCTCGCCCAGGTGTTATCATCGCCGTCATGGGTCAGCACTGTAATCTGCGACATGCGCGTCAAGCTCGCCGGCGACAGGTCCGAATACTGATACACCGCCGCGCGCGCAGGCACCTGATTGAGCCACAAGGTCTTTTGCTTGCCCGATGTCGCCAGGATCGCCTTATAGTCGCGCGCGGCGGCAAGCCCCATGTAATCGGACAAAATCGTCTCTTGGTCATCCGCCAAGATAGGCGCGACAATCGCAACGCCAACGCGCTCTGCCTCTGGCATCACAGGCAATGCCACACCGTGACAAGGCGCACCGCTACCGCTCGCTGACACCATCGGCTTGTCGAATAGATCAACCGCCACCGGTGCGCTCACTGTCACATAAGAATATTTCGATTTTGCCGCGATTTGCTCTTGCTGGCTTTCAAAGGCGCCGAAGAGATAGACCTTCGCGCCTTCATCAAACTTGAGCTTCCTCAAATGCAGCAACTGCGCATCGTTCACCGCATGCGCCCCGATTACAAACAGCGTCTCAATCGTCTCGCGCTGCGCATCGACCAAAAACGGCAACGTCGCGTATTTAAGCGAAACCGCCGTATCTTCCTCAATGACATGCTTCCCGATATGCACATCATATCCCACAGCCCGCATCTGGCTGGCGAAAATCACAGCATCTTCAAGATTGCGCGGCGTGTTGGAGGCAGGCTCGATCAATATCATAGGCGAACTCCCGCGTCCTTCATTATTCGGGTGGCGTTCTTCAAAAACCGCTCTGGTGCATAATGCGCAAGTGCTTTTTGTGCTTTTTTAACCGCAGCGCCATAGGCTTTCGGATTTTTGACCATCGATTTGATGATCCCATCCACCTCTTCGGGCGTAGCCGCAGTAACTGCATTGCTAAAATTCCCAGCCGTCAAATCATTTGTGATCACAAATTTTCCAGCCGCAATCGCCTCCGCAATCACACGCCCGAAACTCTCCTGACAATTGGGATGAGTGAAATAGACGAAAAAGTCTATTTCTCCCAGCATCGCGCCCACATCCATTTCGCCAAACCCATGAACCCTCCAGTTTCGAGACGCCTGATCCTTTAGCGCATCATCCGCTCCCAGGATAACCACACGTTCCGCATGGGCTGGAAATATTTGCCGCATTATATCGCGTGTCGGGAATTTCTCTGGGCCGGGGCGAGAGTGACGACCGCGCCGGTCTCGCGGTGCCGCGTTCGGTGCTTGCAGGGGAAAATCGCAAATATTCGGCCACAACTCCGGCGCAATATCGAATTTCAAATTATGGGACTGCCCCCAGCGTTCAATACTCTGCAGATTGTACTGCGACACTGGCGCCAAAACCGCCTGCCTGCACAATAGCGCATCTGCGAGCAGTGTCAGACAATGCTCAGCATCGAACACATCAGCGCCCTGCGGCGTAACAAAATTCTCATGGCAAACGATGATCGCAAGATCGCAAGACAATCGCGGCAAGGGATCTGTTTCGTATTTCAAGAACGCCGGATTGTGGAAAACGATCACATCATCAATGATCGGACCCTCGGTCTCTTCGATCTCAAGTCCCAGCGCATCCACAGCTGACGCCAGACCTTTATGGACCGCCCTGCCTTTGAACATACGCGTTGGCAAACCGACGACACGCAAAGGGGCCAGCTTTCCAAGCTCTTTCAACTCCAACGCCGCCGCTGCCGCAGTACCACCGGGCGAGTGCGGGTCTAAAAGGACTGTAATTCCGATAACGGCATCTCCCGCATCTGATCAGTAGATCGTGCCACCAGTGTCCTGTTCCGCGCGCGTCGGCGCAGGCGGAGGTGGTGGCGGCGGTGGAGGTGGAGGTGTGATGATCAGCGACGGATCAACATTCGCAATATCAGGGAACATCGCATCATCAAACGTCAGCGCCGTGTAGAGCGAAGAGGTATTTTCCAGAAAATTCCGAAACGCTTCTGCCAGCGCATCATCACCGCTCAAGAGCGAAGGATTGGCCTGCAAAAACGCCCGCAAATCAGCCCAATTGCCCGTTTCCACCAATTCCTCGATGATATCAAGTTGCGTCACGGTCAGCGCAGCCTGCGCCCCGCCTGCCAGACGCAACGCCACCAAAGCTGCCGATAATGTGATCCAAATGGAACGATGCACGATACTCAACCGTTTAAGACAGCCCTGCGTATATCACCGCACCCTATTATCGACAACACAATGAATCGTTGAAAACACCACATTCTTTGCCTGTTTCAGGCTCTTTGCTATCTGTTTGGGTTTTGTGCATGGAAACAATATATTGGAAAGCAACGACGGGCCTGCGAATCACAAATTTAAAGTGCAGTTAGTAAAACCATGAATGCTCACTCCAAGAATACCAAAACTGTTGCCGTCAAAAATAACGCAGCATCGGATCTTTTGATTTGGAAAGATCGCAGCAAAACCGCCCTGATGGCACTCGCCAAGGCGGTTGCGGGCGATGTGCCGGTAATTGCACTGACAGGGGACGCAGGATCAGGCAAATCCACCTTTCTGGCATCGGTCTCAGAACACCTGGGCATCCCCACGCAAATCACCAGAATGTCGAGCAACACGCGTATCGCATCCGAGCTTGAACAACAGTTCATCCAAAAGCTCAGCCTCTCGGTGCCGGACGCGTCGCGAAAGTCATTTCTCGCAGCGATACGAAAGCAGCTTTTCGATGTGGACAGCGCAGGCAAAACCAGTCTCTTTTTGATCGACGATGCCAATGCTTTTGCCGATGACGCGCTTGATCTGATCATCTCGATTGCGGGGATCGCACGCAAGAACCGGTTTCTGGCACGATTTATTCTGTCTGGCACATCGCTGCTCCACGACCGTCTTGATGCGCTGAGCGCCGACAAGGACGGCACGCTGGTCGAGGCGATATCCGTACCTGCACTGACGCGCGCGGCATCCTTTGAGTTGATGCAATCGCAGATGGCGCTGATCTCCGGCGAAACCTGCTCTATCGATGAAAAAGCCTGCGCCACAGTATACCGCGAAACCAACGGCGCGCCTGCTATAACCAAAGAGCTGATCACCCGGATTTATCAAGCTGCGCAGACACGCAAAATCTCAACGGTCGATTTGCGCAATGTGCGCGAGTTGATGGTGGAAGACGGGCAAAGCAGCAAACCAAAGATCGTCGAAAGCCGCATCAGACCCGGCGCTGGATCAGCGCACGCGAAGACGTCCAAGAAACTTGATGAGGGCGATGTCGGCACGCCCGATCAACTGCCCAAATCCATTCGCGAAGTCGATGATCCCAAACAACTGCTCCGATGGGCGATGGGGGTTACCGCTGAGGATAAGGCTGCCAAACCAGCACAGGCGCCAGCCGCCGCCAAGCCGCAAATCCAACAACCCGCCAAGAAAATCGAAGTAGAGGTGAAGGGCAAACCGCCGGGCGGTAAGAAAGGTAATATAACACTGCCATTTGGTAGCAGTGTTCCCGCCAGCGCACCGCAATCTGAACCGCCGCAACAGCCTGCGCCGCAACCTGCTGCGCCACAAACCGCGCATACCCAGCGCCTGTCGAGTTCTGAACAATTTGTCTTCGCCGATGACAGCACTGTTGTTCCCGAACGCGGCTATGTGGGCGCGGCGCAAGAAGACGTCGCAGACACCCCGTCCGAAGAGCCGGAGACATATGTGCCCGCGCACGTTGTTCAAGCCAAAGAAGGCAACGGCTTTTTGAAAGGCGCCCTGACCGGTGTCGCACTTGCCGCGCTCGTCGCGGCTGGCGGATATTACTGGATCAGCCAAAACCCGCCCGGCGGATCAACCGAATTGACCGCTGACCCAATTACCGAACCATATGATCCGATCGTTAATCTCGCCGATGGATTTGGCAGCAGCGCCACCAACATTGACGCGAACACCACCTTTCGTTTGCAACCGGTTCAGGACACATCGCTCGCACTGCGCCAACCCGAGTTTCCAGTGGCAACCCAACCCCAATCGGTGGAAAACGCGCCTCTGATCGCGGCGGTTGAAACGGATCTGCAAATTGGCTCGCTGGAGCAAGTTCTCAACGAAGGTGAAGCTGCAAAGCTCGCAACCGCGCAAGCGCAAACAGACCTTCAGGACCTGCGCACACAAATCGCAGAACTGAACGCTGCGCGTGATGCGTTGCGAACTCAGACCAGCGATGCGCAAGCCGCATTTGATGCCGCAACCCAACGACTGCAAGCGGCGCAGGCTGATTTGCTTGAAACGGAAAATCGCGTTGCGACCGCGAAGTCCGAGCTAGAGCAAACCAAACTGTCGACGCAAAACTTCGTGGATACCCAATCTTTGTCAGTTGCCGAAGCGTCGGAGCGTTTGGGCGTGTTGAACACCGCCATCGTTGAGCGTGAGGGCGCGTTGGAGCAAACCCGCCTGCTGCTCGATACACTATCGTCGGATGTCGAAACAGCACGCGAACAAGCAGCGGGCTTGAGCGCAGAGATCGAAACAAAAACCCAATCGCTCGCCGAACAATCAGCACGGCTCGACACGCTCATTGCCCAGCGCACGATCGCGGAGTCTGAATTTGCGCAATCGCAAGCCAATCTGGCCAACACCACAGAAGAACTGACACTTGCAACCCAGCTTGTCACCACAGCCCAAGCCAATTTCGCGCGGGTTCAAAACGCATTGGAAACGACTACAGCGCAACAAGCCGCCGCTGCAGAAGCGACCGAAACGCTCGTCAAAGAGCGCCGCGCGCTGGAGACACAAATCGCGGGATTGCAAGAACAACGCGAAACCCTGCGCGGTGATACTACGCAGCTTGAAAGCGATCTGGCCGCCCTGCAATCGCGCATCGAGGATCGCACCCAAACAGCGACAGCGCTCGATTCAGAACTACCTCAGCGCGCCGCCCAGCGCGATGCGATCATCTCAGAACTGGAAGCGCTTGAGCAAGCCAAAGCCGACCGCACCGCTGAGATTGCGGCTCTTGAGTCCCGCGCAACCGATTTGGAAACCCAGATCCAGACATTTGCGCCCGCTTTTGTAACCGCGTCCACACGCTTGACTGATCTTGATGCAGAGCTTTCAGGCAAGTCTCAGGAACTGGCCGATGGCGCGATTGAAGCGGCAGCGCTTCGGGCCGAAATCGACGAATTGCTCGCCCGCGCCCAAACCGCCCGGTCCCTCTTGTCAACAACGCAAGAGCAGCTTGGCGCATCTGCGGAGCGTCTTGATGGGATCGAACAGCAAATCGAAATCGCGCTCGCTAATGCGCCCGAAAACGCCGCCATCTCTCCGCCGCCAGCGCGCGCAACCACCGCAACAAATGATCCGAACATCCAAGCCGCACTTGAAGATGTGGCAACATCGGCAATTGATAGCGCAGAAATAGCGCGCACCCGCCCGGCCGCTAATCTGATTGGTCGCGATCGGGTGGTTGTTGCCAAAGCACTCGAACGCGCGCCCGGTTTGTCGGAACTGTCCAGCTCTCAGCGCGCCTCGCTCGAAAACCAAATGGTGCGCGGAGTATGTCTGACCGACGCCTTGCAAGATGTGACCGGCCAAATCAACCGCCACACACTCGCGGTCCTGCTAAAAACCATGAAACTTTGTACAAACGGATAAGCCCCTATGAGACTACCCACCGCACGCCTGTTTGTTGTGCTGGTCGCCCTCGCGATGATTATCATTCCTAATCTGCCGCAGGCTCAAACCGCAGAGATAAATATCATGGCCGGACCGCCGCAGAGCACCTCGCTCTCGCTTGCGCAGGACGTGCGGGATATGGGGGCCAGTTGCGGGATTGATATGACAATCCACCAGTCGTCTGGCGCGCTCGACAATCTGCTTGCGGTCAAATCCCGCCGTTTCACGCAAATGGGGATTATCCAAAGCGATGTGCTGGAGTATCTCAAAACCTACGAGCCCGATGTCCCAGATATCGCCGATGCAATGCGCGGCATCAAAGTTGCCTTCCCGCTCTACCAACAGGAAGTCCAGATCCTGGCGCGCAAAGACATCACCAGCTTTGCGGATCTTGAAGGCAAACTCGTCGCCATCGGCGATCCAGAAAGCGGCACCTTCCTGACCGCCACCGTGATCCTCGATCTGTCTGGATTCGAAAACCTCACCCGCCTGCCACAAAACCCAGACACCGCGCTGCCTGCCCTGATCGCAGGCGATATCGATGCGCTGTTCTTCGTCGACGGCGTGCCGTCCCCGGTTTTCGCAGGCAATGATTTTGACGCCAGCAATCTGCATATCGTCTCCATCGATGATCCCGTTCTCTCTGCCGTCTACGAGCCAGCGATGATCGAAGCGGGCACCTATCCCTTTGTTGTGAAAGACACCCCAACCGTCGCTGTGCGCGCGGTGATGCTCGCCTTCGACTACCGACAAGGGCGTAACAACTATAACACAATCAACTGCCGCGCGGTCTCTAGCGTCTCCAATCTGATCGCGCAAAAATTGCCCGAGTTACGCGAAACAGGTCACCCCAAATGGAATGAAGTTGACCCGGCAGCGAGCTTTGAGGATTGGAGCTTGTCCAACTGCTCAAGCCGCGGCCTTCAGCAAAACCGCGCATTAGCTTGCGAAGCAAACTAAACGGTTTCATTGCGATTTCAGCGTTTTGGCGCAGCCCAACCCCCTGAAAACCGCCGATTTTGCCATCATGGGCGGCGAAGCGCGGGGCTGACCCTCGCGGAATAACGCGCCCAACACGGCAGGGTCACGCTCTTTGAGACAGAAGCGCAAACACGCACCCACGCCAGCGCCCGCTCCGCCGCCGTGTTGGTCTCCAGCTATGGCCACGCAACCTTATGATGCGCCGTAGCTTCGCTGTTCTGCCGCCTCCAACCCTGCGACAAAAGCGAACGGAATTTCACCTTCGTCGTCACATCCCCCATGCGCTGGAATTGCAAGGCCGAAGCAGGCCGCCTTTCGGTCTCTTCAGCCGACGACGATCCAACCCACCCGCATGGTGCCTATGCCGACGGTGTTGTCATAACCGCGGGTTTGGCTCGGTTTTCTGAAGGCACACATCGTGAAGTCACCATACAGCTTCTTCTGGCTCGCGGGTCAGGCAGGCTTCGATATCCAATGCGCCCCGCCCTGGCTGCTCTCGCAACCGATTTGCTAACTGCCGCCCCTCACGACACGCAACTCGCAAGAATATTCGCGCCGAACAAACAACAACCAAACAGCAACGCGCCAAGGCGCGTTACGCGATAAAGGTTGATTTGCCTCCGGCGGGAGTACTTTTGAAATGCGAAACTCTCGGGCCAAGAGGACCAACATCGCTTGCAAAAAGGGCGAAAGCACTCGCAAACCCAAATTTCGCATTTTCCAAATACTCCCCTGCGCGGGAGCGCATCACCTTTAAGTCGCGCGCGCGGAACGCGCGCTCCGTTTGGTTGGAGGTCGTTTATGCGCGGGGAGCCCCTATCCGTTCCAGGGCCCGTGGTGCGCGCCATCTTCATCGATTCGCTCAAACGAATGCGCTCCAAAGAAATCACGCTGTCCCTGGATCATATTCGCTGTCGAGCGTGAAGTGCGCATGTAGTCGAAATACGCCAGTCCCGCCGAGAGCGCCGGTAATGGTTGGCCTGAAAGAACCGCGCGCGATATCACGTTGCGCAATGCGCCGTGGGTTTCTTTCAGGCGCTGTGCAAACTGCGTATCGAACATCAGGTTTTGATCTGCGTTTGCGCTCAAAGCGGTTGCCATATCGTCAAGCATGCTGGAGCGAATGATACATCCGGCTCGCCAGACTTTTGCGATCTCCGCCTGCGGCAATCCCCACCCGCGTTCATCCGACGCCGCTTGCAGCAGCCCAAATCCTTGCGCATAACATGCTATTTTTCCTGCAAGCAGCGCATTTTCCATCAAATCGATCAGGCCATCATCGTCAATCTTTACCGGCGCGGACCCGAAAATCGCTTCACCTTCTCTCCGCTCATCCAGACGTGAGGACAAATTGCGCGCGGCCACCGCTGCCTCTATCACTGTCGCAGGTGCAGCCAAATGCAGGGCCTCAATCGCCGTCCATCGCCCAGTCCCTTTTTGGCCCGCACGATCAAGGATCATATCGAGCATCGGTTTGCCGGTTTTGGGATCATCCGCCTTGGCAACCTCCCCCGAAATCTCAATCAGATACGACGCAAGCGGCCCCTTGTTCCATCGCGCGAAGACAGTACCGATATCGCCCGCGCTCATCCCCATCCCATCGCGCATGATCCCATAGACTTCGGCGATCATCTGCATGTCGGCATATTCGATCCCGTTGTGCACCGTCTTGACGAAATGCCCCGCCCCGTCCGTGCCCATATAGGTCGCGCAAGCCGCGCCCTCATGTTTGGCAGAAATCGCTGTTAAGATATGGGCAATCCGGTTCCACGCATTCTCATCCCCACCGCCCATAATCGAAGGCCCATGCCGCGCGCCCTCATCCCCGCCGGACACACCAATTCCCAAAAACGGCTCGCCAGCCGCCCGCGCAGCCTTCGCGCGCTGAACCGTATCGTGGAAGTTCGCATTCCCTGCATCAACGATGAGATCGTCCTTATCCAGATGCGGGCGCAGCATTTCAATCGTTGCATCCACCGGTCCCCCGGCGGGCACCATCAGCAAGATATTCCGCGGTGTATCCAACGCTGCCACAAACGCCTCAACCGACAAGCACGGCGTGATCTTCGCTGCCAGATCGCCCGCGCTCTCCTTGAACGCCGTCGCCTTCTCCACCGTTCGGTTAAACACCGCAATATCAAAACCTTTTTCAGCGATATTGAGCGACAACGCCGAACCCATGGTCCCCAATCCGATCAGTCCAATCTCACAGCCCATACCGATGTCTCCTCGTTGATCCTGGCGCCAAGCGTTCCTGCGAGAATGCGACCTCGCAGCCCCGATCACAAGCGCAAATCACGCAGACTTGACGCCCGCCCTGCTGCCCTCGTAGAAGGCCGGACCAACGCCAGCAAGGACATCCATCATGGGCTTCAAAACCGGTATCGTCGGCCTGCCAAACGTGGGCAAATCAACGCTCTTTAACGCGCTGACCCGCTCGGCCGCCGCAGACGCCGCCAATTTCCCGTTTTGCACGATCGAGCCCAATGTCGGCGAGGTCTCTGTCCCAGATGAACGCCTTGCCAAAATCGCCGGGATTGCCGCCTCCAAGCAAGTCATCCCCACCCGCATGACCTTTGTCGATATCGCGGGCCTCGTAAAGGGAGCCTCCAAAGGCGAGGGCCTTGGCAACCAGTTCCTCGCCAATATCCGCGAAACCGACGCCATCGCCCATGTCCTGCGCTGCTTCGAAAACGACGACATCACCCATGTGGACGGTCATGTCGATCCTGTCGCCGACGCGCAAACCATCGAGACCGAGCTGATGCTCGCCGATCTCGAAAGCGTCGAAAAGCGCCTTACCGGCTTGCAGCGCAAACTCAAAGGCGGTGACAAAGACGCCGTCCTCGCCAACGAGCTCCTTCTGCGTGCCAAAGCCGCTCTTGAAGAGGGCCGTCCCGCCCGCAAAGTCGAAGTCTCCGATGAAGAGCGCAAAGCATGGGACATGCTGCAACTCCTTACCGCCAAGCCGGTCCTCTATGTTTGCAATGTCGAGGAAAGCGCCGCTGCAAATGGCAATGAACATTCCGCCAAAGTCGCTGCCTTCGCACAAGAAGACGGTGCGGCATCGGTCGTCATCTCAGCCGCCATCGAAGAGGAACTGGCCCAGCTGGACCCCGAGGAGGCAGAGATGTTCCTCTACGAGATGGGCCTTGAGAGCCCCGGCCTCGACCGCCTCATCGGCGCAGGCTACGCCCTGCTGGAGTTGCTGACCTTCTTCACCGCAGGCCCCAAAGAAACCCGCGCCTGGACCGTCTCGCAAGGCGCCACCGCGCCGCAAGCCGCGGGCGTCATCCACGGCGATTTCGAAAAAGCCTTCATCCGCGCCGAGACGATCGCCTATGAGGACTACGTGGCTTTAGGCGGAGAGGCCGCCGCCCGCGACGCCGGAAAACTCCGCGCCGAAGGTAAAAGCTACGTGATGAACGACGGCGACGTGGTGCACTTCCTGCACGGTGCGTAAGGCAAACACCCCTGTTCGTTAAAACACGACCCTTACGACGGGAGGGCGCTTCGTACCCACTCAGGGTCAGGCGCAGCCCTTAGTACTCATGCCGAAGTTCCTCCCCGCAAAGCTTCGATCTGCGCTAAAAGACCATCCGCCATTTGCAATTTATCAAGCGCTGGGCTGTCTAGATAAACACTGCGCGCTGCTAAAGCATGAGACCTTGCAGCATCCAACATCGAACGATCACCCGTACGCTTAAATAATAATACTTCTGCACCAGCCAATCCTGACATCGTTAGCGCATAGTCCCACGGCAACGCGTTAACCGTGCGGACCTTTAGCGCGGACTTGAAAATCTCAATCGCCTCGATCAATTGTTTTGTATCGCTTGTATGTTGCCCAACCATCGTCAGAACCACCCCCAGATTGTGCATTGTAACAGCCCAATTCATTGGCAGCGCCTCAAACGTTCTGACTTCTAACGCAAGTCTAAACGCCTGTTCCGCTTCGCCATAAAGGCTTGGGTTCCCTTCCATTTCCGCAAGCGCCATCAAAGTATCGCCCAGATTATTATGCGTCCTGGCCCATTCCATAGGGACCCGATCCCGTGTCCGCTCTTCTAGCGCAAGCCGATACACATCGACAGACTTTCGCATCGTCGGCACATTGCCTTCGTCGATACCAATCATTCGCAGAGAATTGGCACGGTTGTGTTGTGCCATCCCCCATCGCATCGGATATTTATCACGTGTGTAAACTTCAAGCACCTCTTGATAGCACTCCAAGGCTTCTGTTTGCCGCTTGGCACTTGCGCTACGCTCATCAAGGCCAGAAAGTGCATTCGCCAAATTCATCTTGGCCATTGCCCAACTCGCAGTCGCATTTTCCTTGGTCAGAATCTCCAACGAACGCCTTATGGTCATCTCACTTTCAATTAAAATCGAGTAGTCGTTCTCCAGACCGCCAAGTTCAAGCAGTTGGACACCAAAGTTACCATTTGCGCTCGCCCAATCGATATCCATTTCGAGAGACTCCCAAACAGGAAGCGCAACGCGATATCCTTCCATAGCTTCGCGCAAAAAATTCGCATCACCAGCACGCAGAGCCAACCTCGCTCGAGCGTTTGACAAATTTGCCGTTGTCATCGCCCAATTGAGTGGATCGGTATCGCGTCTTCGGTGATCCAACGCGTTTAGGAACGCCGATTTAGCTTCCTCCAATCGGGTCGTTTGCTGTTCGCTATCCGATAATTCGAGCAAAGAAACACCCAAATCGTTTAGCGCGATTCCAACAGAAATGCCGTCCTTTGCAATTTTTTGGCCGATCCTCGCAATGTGTTCGGACACTTCAACGTCAAACCGCAACCCTTTGTTTTGACCACGCTCGAACCACTCACCCCACAACTTTTGAAGTTCATCAAACTGCGCCCCTTCCACAACATCCATCCGCAACCGATCCCAAAGCCGTCCCGCCGCCGCCTGCGCATCGCGTCTCAATATGTCCTGATCGAGCGCGACCTCCAAAAGCCGCGCCTTCTGCGCATCCGCCTGCGCCAGCGCCTCTTCAATCGTCTCCGCGCCGCCGTCCAGACCACCGGCCTCGTTCAACGCATTCACCCGTTTGAGCACCGCATCCACTTGATCAGAAGCATTGGACGGCAACTCGGCGCGCTGATCCATGTTCAATACAATCTCGATAGTACGGTTCAGTTCCCGCACCGCAGCGTCCACATCCTCCACATTATTCGCAATCCGCCGCGCCAGACCTATTAAAAACTCGTCCTTTTCCGCCAGTTCCGCCTTGTATTTAGACGTATCGGTTCGCGCCAGAAGCTCCATCATCATCGCCTCTGTCCGATCCACAGGCGCGAGGATCGGCTCGAGCGTTTTTTCCAGGATCAGCGCATAATCTTCCTGCGCTATGGTCGTCCTGTGTTCGGGATCAGCCGCGCCAGCCTTTACCTGCGCCCTCATCGATTCACAGACCTGAACGGCAATCATGTTCCCACTCAAAAAATCGCTTTCATCGGTTGGAAATTTGGCCAGCAGTTGCGCAGCAATGATTTTGCGATCTCTCGTGAGATGTGATGTATCCAGCGCCGTCTGCATGTGTTTTGCCAACAGCTTCATCTCGGTCTTCTCACTCCGACTTGCGTCCTTGTAGAGAGAGACCCCAGATAGCGCTGCACCAATCGCTGTCGCCGCGCCACCTGTCAGGGTCACATCCGCCGTGGTTGCCACCACGCCAAAAGCCGCAGCGATATTCCCCGCATGAAGCGTCTTTTCGATTTTCACAAATTCACCCGTATCCGCCTAATCTGTCAGGCCACCAATGAAAGTTACTGCTTCTAATGGGCGCGATTTTACCGATCGCTCATCGGTGCGCAATAATTCGTTAGCGGCCCGCAACCCCGATGGAAGTCCGATAAAAACCCGAAAAAAGTCCGAAAGCCCCTACGGCGGTCCATTAACCCCCCAAAACTTTCCCCGCCCCCGCAAAATAACCCCTTGTTTCCAAGCAATCGTTGCTGATAGACCCATTCGCGGAGACGTGGCCGAGTGGTCGAAGGCGCTCCCCTGCTAAGGGAGTATACCGGGAACGGTATCGAGGGTTCGAATCCCTTCGTCTCCGCCACAACCCAGCCCTTGAACTCATCTGGTCAACGTCGCTTGCCGGAAGGGCCAACGATGACCTCCATCCGGCTAAGCTCCTCCATCTTCTGCTCTA
>CAYRKW010000006.1:72308-78929 GCA_964425135.1 uncultured Rhodobacterales bacterium | reverse complement strand
CTTGAGAAAATTCTGATTGGCTGAATGCCTCAGGTTTTGGGTCGGAGGCTCTAAGGCGCGGGAACAAGGCGAAGCCGCCCGCGTATCGCCGGGCCGTCCCATGGCACGGCGATAATCTACCCGCATGTACGATACTCGAAGTAACGGCGGCGTCGCTCAGATTAAGTACACTGAACTTATACCAGATCGCCGCACCCCGGCAGGGCGATACGCTCGGTCTGTCCTTACCGCCCCATCCAGCCGCCATCAACGGTCAGGATCTCGCCATGCACATAGGCTCCGGCGTCCGATGCCAGAAACACCGCTGGCCCCGCAAAATCCTCAGGTGTGCCCCAACGACCCGCTGGAATGCGCTCCAGAATAGCCTTGTAGCGATCCGGATCATTGCGCAACGCCTCGGTGTTGTCGGTGTCGATATACCCCGGCGCAATCGCATTCACGTTCACGCCCTTGCCTGCCCATTCGTTCGCAAACGCCTTGGTCAATTGCCCGATCCCGCCTTTGGACGCCGCATAGCCCGGCACGGTGATCCCGCCCTGAAACGTCAGCAGCGAGGCCGTGAAAATCACCTTGCCCGACCCTTGCGCGATCATCCGCGCGCCAATCTCGCGGGTCAGCACAAATTGCGCCGACAGATTGACCTCGATCACCTCATCCCACAACTCGTCATCATGCTCCGCCGCTGGCTTTCGTTTGATCGTCCCGGCGTTATTCACCAGAATATCAATCTTCGGATGGGCCTTGAGCATTTCTGCTGCAAACCCATGCACCGCCTTACGATCCGAAAAATCGCAGGCATGGCCGTCAAAATCGCGCCCCATCGCCCGCACAGCATCGCCGACCGCGCCGCCATCTTCGCTCATGCTGGCACTCACACCGATGATGTCAGCACCCGCGCTTGCCAGTCCTTCGGCAATGCCCCGTCCAATGCCCCGTTTGGAGCCTGTGACAAGCGCAACCTTACCGCTCAAATCAAACATCTTCATTATGCAAACTCCTCTGATACGCGGATCATGGATTTCATGGCATTGGGGTTCTCGGTCAACGCCTTGAACGCCCCCTCGATCTGGTCAAGCGGTTGGATGTCGGTGATGAAACTGGAGCAGTCCACAACCCCGTTGGCCAGCAACTGCATCGCCGACTCATAGTCGTCCTTGTGGTAGACACGCGCGCCAAGCATATCCAATTCGCGCCAGAAGAACTTGAAGAGATCTACCTGCGGTTTGGTCGCATGGATCGCCACCATGACGATCCGCCCGCGCGAAGCCGCCGCTTCGGTCATCAGGTCTACACCAGGTTGCGAGCCGGAGACTTCAAAAACCACATCCGCGCCCTTACCCCCTGTCCGCTCATGCACCAGCGCGGCGGCATCTTCCTTCAGCGGATTGATCACCTCAAACCCAAGGCTCTTGGCGTAGGCCAACCGGTTCTCGTTCACCTCCGAGATCGTCACCGACCCACCCGCATCGCGCGCCACAAGCGCCACCAACATACCAATCGGACCACCCCCAATGACCAGCACATCCTCGCCCTGTTGCAGGTTCGCGCGTTTGACATCGTGGCAGGCCACCGCAAGCGGCTCAATCAGCGCAGCATGGGACAGATCAAGCGTATCTGGCAAAACATGAATCGTATGCGCAGGCACATTCCATGCTTCCTGAAACGCCCCTTCCGTGTCGATCCCAATGAACTTGAGGTTATGGCAAATATGCTCATGCCCCGCATCGCACGCCGGACAATCGCCGCAGTGATCGAGCGGGCGCACAACCACATGTTGCCCGTCCTTGAGCCCGTCGACACCCGCGCCGACCGCTGAAATCACGCCCGACATCTCATGCCCGATCGTGCGCTCGAACCCAACACGCGCATCCATATGCCCTTGATAGATATGCAAATCCGTCCCGCAGATCCCGCAATAGGCGACTTTGATTTGCACGTCGCCTGCGCCCGGTGGCGGGACGTCCTTTTGCTCGACGCTGAAACGCTTATCGCCCCGATATATCGCTGCTTTGCTCATTGTGTCTCTCTCATTTCAGAATGGTCTCAGCCTCTAGTTTGGCCCAATCAAATTCAACCCCGATGCCCGGCGTATCCGGTGCGATCGCACGCGCGTTTTCGACCACCAGGGGCCGCTTGGTGTAGTGCTCGATGGGGAAGGAATGCACCTCAAGCCAACCGCTATCAGGAAGACCCGACAAAAGGCTCACATGCAATTCCTGCATCCCGTGAGAGCAGACCGGAACCGCGTGTCCGCGCGCCAGTTCCGCGACCTGCAAAAAGCCGGTGATCCCACCGCAATTGGACGCATCCGGCTGGATGAAGCTCAGCCCCGCGTGATCAAGCGCCAGATCAAACTCATGGATGATATGCAGGTTCTCCCCCATCGCCAGCGGCATGCCCGTCTCACGCGCAATGCGGGCAAAGCCAAAGTAATCATCCGGTATGGTCGGCTCTTCGAACCACAGCAGATCGAAATCCGCAAAGGCGCGGCAGGCCTCAATCGCTTGATCGACCGACATCGAATAATTCGCATCGACCATGAAGGTCACATCCGGCCCGATCAGCTCGCGCACCGCAGCAATCCGCTCAATATCTTCGGCCAATGTCGGCTGCCCGATCTTGATTTTCACGCCGTTAAAGCCGCGCTCCAGATACCCGCGAATGCTGTCCAGAAGCTTGGGCAGTGGAAAATTCAGATCAATCCCGCCGCAATAGGCCTTGCAGGACGTCCCCGCACCACCTGCCATTTTCCATAGCGGCAGGCCCTGCGCTTTCCCGCGCAGATCCCACAGCGCAATATCAACTGCCGAGATCGCGAACGACGCAATCCCGCCCCGCGCAACGTAATGCACATGCCACTGCATCGCCTCGTAAAGCGCCTCAACCTCTCGCGCATCTTTGCCGATCAGAAACGGCACCAGATCATGCGCGATCATCGCCGCGACCGCATGCCCGCCTTTGCCGCCTGTGTAGGTGTAGCCTGTGCCGCTGCGACCATCCTCCAGCGTCACCGTCGCGGTGATCAACTCGAAGAAATGATGGTCCCCGTGCTTGGCATCGACCAGCACTTCAGCCAGTGGAATCTGGAAATGTCGCACATCGACAGAGGCAATCGCATCTCGCATGGCTTCCCGAATAGATCACGGCGCAGGGCTTGCCAAGCAAGGCATTGCGAATTTTTCGACGATACCGCAGCGCCCGTGTTGCAAAGCGTGGGAAAACTTGAAACCGTCACCCCTCACAGGGGCTCCATATCGGGGAATGCACCATGCCATCACAACCATCCTACTCCGGCCCAGATATCTGCGCTTTGCAAGCCCATGAGGTCGTCGCCCTTCTCAAAGCGAAGGACATTTCACCCGCAGAACTGCTCAATGCCAGTTTCGCACGGATCGATGCGACGGAGGCGCAGATCAACGCCACCCCGACCCTTTGCCAAGAGCGCGCCTATGAGGCGGCAAAGTCCATTCCTCACCTTAACGCCAGCCAAACCGGCTGGCTCGCCGGATTGCCGCTCGGCATTAAGGATCTGGACCGCGTCAAAGGCGTGCGCACAACGTATGGGACCAAAGCGCTCGCTGACCACGTGCCTGAGTTTTCCGACCATGTCGTCACACGGCTGGAATCGCGCGGCGGGATTGTGGTCGGTAAGACCAACACGCCCGAAATGGGCGCAGGCGGGAACACCTTCAACGAGGTCTTCGGCCACACGCGCAATCCTTGGAATACGAACCTCAATCCCGCAGGCTCGTCAGGCGGCGCGGCGGCAGCGCTCGCCACAGGCCAGACATGGCTCTCACAAGGCTCGGACCATGGCGGCTCTTTGCGCACGCCAGCGGCCTATTGTGGCGTCGTTGGCTTGCGCCCGACCCCGGGCCGCGTCCCCGGCACGATGGTCGCAGGCGCGAGCGCAGGTCATATCACAGAAGGCGTGCTTGGCCCCATGGCACGCTCCGTGCGTGACTGCGCGCTGATGCTTGATGCCATGGCCGGATTTACGCCAGAGGTGCCGCTGTCTTTCCCCGCGCCCGAGACGCCATTTGAAGAGGCGGTGATACACGCGAACGGTAAACCCCGCATCGCATTCGCGCCCGATCTGAACGGTTACTGCCCGGTGGAGCCTGTGATCCGTGATGCGCTCGCCGCAGCTATGAGCGCCACTGAGGCGGGCGGGGCCACGGTCGTCGAAGACTGCCCCGATCTGACCAATCTGGAAGTGACCTACAGGCGCTTGCGCGGCTTCGGCCAAGCTACGTCCCTCTCGCGCATGTCCAAAACGATCACCCGCCATTTCAAACCCACCTTGCGCGAGAACTGGGAAAGCGGAAAATCCCTGACCCTCGCAGACATCTCAGAGGCCAATATCGAGCGCACAACGCTATTCTTGCGCATGCAATCCTTCCTCACCAATTTTGATGTCCTGGCCTGCCCGGTCGTCGGCTGCATGCCGCGCGATCACCGTATCGAGTGGATCGACGAGATCGAAGGCGAGCGATTTGACGACTACATGAGCTGGCTGAAATTCGCCTTCCTCGCCACAACCTGCGGCCTGCCAGCGATCTCAGTCCCCGTGGGCCTATCTCCCGATGGGATGCCCATAGGCCTGCAACTCATCGGCCCACCACGCGGCGAGGCCATCGTCCTTGCTGCCGCCCGCGCCGTTGAGATTGCGGTCGGAGGACCGATGGGGCCGATTGATCCGGTCACCAATCCGTAATAGGCGCTCCGCATGGCACTCAGTTCGACCGGAAATCATCTTTACGACGCCCTGCGCGCCGCCAGCATCGGTCGCGAAGCGGCGATCTTTCTGACCGACTTCGAGACCGGCAAGGACATCAGCTTTGGCGCGTTTTTCGACAACGCCCACCGCATCGCCGCAGCGCTCATCGCCCATGGTGTTCAACCTGGCGATCGCGTGGCCGTGCAAGCCCCCAAGTCCGTTGCGATGCTAGAGCTTTATATCGGCACAATCCTGGCGGGCGCCGTATTCCTGCCGCTCAATCCCTCCTATACCCCGCCGGAGATCGAATACTTCCTGACCGACGCCACACCGCGCGTTTTTGTCTGCGCACAAGACACGGCAGACCTGAGCCGAGAGGCCTGCACCCAAGCGGGTGTCGGAGCCATATTGACCATCGGCGATAATGATACAGGCAGCCTCCAGACCGCACGCGATACTGCCAGCCCCATCACAGCGCCCGTAAAGCGCGAGACAGATGATCTGGCAGCAATCCTCTACACATCCGGCACCACCGGACGCTCCAAAGGCGCAATGCTCAGCCACGGCGCGCTCTGCTCAAACGCGCAAGTGCTGCGCGACGCCTGGCGTTTTACCCGCGAAGATGTCCTGATCCACGCCCTGCCGATTTTCCACACCCACGGGCTGTTCGTTGCCACCAACATCACCCTGATGGCAGGCAGCCGCGCGATTTTCATGCGCGGCTTCGACGCCGGCGCCATCATCAGCGCCATGCCGCAGGCAACCACGCTTATGGGCGTGCCGACCTTCTACACCCGCCTCCTCGCCATGCCCGAACTTGGCGCTGCGTCCAAATCCATGCGACTCTTCATCTCCGGCTCCGCCCCGCTGCTAGCCGAAACCCATATCCAATGGCAGCAGACAACCGGCCATGCCATCCTCGAGCGCTACGGCATGACTGAAACCAATATGAACACCTCCAACCCCTACGACGGCGACAGGCGCGCTGGTACCGTCGGCTTTCCGCTGCCCGGCGTCGAATTGAAAATCTGTGACCCTAAGACCGGAGCCACCCTGCCCCAAGGCGAGATAGGCGTTCTGGAAGTGCGCGGCCCCAACCTGTTCGACGGCTATTGGCAGATGCCCGAAAAGACCCGCGAGGAATTGCGCGAGGACGGGTTTTTCATCACCGGCGATCTGGGGTGCATCGACGACGACGGCTATATCCAGATCGTCGGACGCGGCAAAGATTTGATCATTACAGGCGGCTTCAACGTCTACCCAAAGGAGGTTGAAACAGCGATTGATGCGCTCGACGGCGTTCTTGAAAGCGCAGTGATCGGCGCACCACACGCAGATTTCGGCGAAGGCGTGGTGGCCGTCGTCGTCCCGCAAGAAGGCGCGAAGTTAACCGCAGAGGCCGTGACGGACGGCCTCGCAGGCACGCTCGCCAAGTTCAAACGGCCCAAATCGGTGATTATCGTCGATGCGCTGCCCCGAAACACCATGGGCAAGGTACAAAAAAACGTGCTGCGCGACACACATCGCAACGCCTTATCCAAAGACACGAAGGGAGCGACCGATGTCACCCAAACGCCAACAAGCCAGCGCCACAAAACTGATCGACGATGACCGGGTTTGCGTCACCCGCTTCGATTTTGCGCCGGGTGCAGAAACCGGATGGCACACCCACGCGATGGACTATGTCATCACCGCTGTCACCGATTGCAATTTTCTTCTGGAAAATCCAGAGGGCACGACCAGCGAAGCGCGCGTTGCCGCAGGCAATGCCTATCGCCGAGACGCAGGCATTGAGCATAACGTCATCAACAACGGCGATGCGCCCATGTCGTTTATCGAAGTTGAGTTGAAGTAAGCTACGCCTTCCGCGCCATCTTGCTCGCATAAAGCGCAACCGCCGC
>CAYRKW010000006.1:59895-72208 GCA_964425135.1 uncultured Rhodobacterales bacterium | reverse complement strand
ATGACCGCGCGCGCACCGAACACCTCAGCAGAGCGTAAAATCGCCCCGACGTTATGAGGATCGGTCACCCGGTCCATCAACAGAACAATCGGATTTTCCCCGCCCGGCGCGCATCGCTCGGACACGCTGCCCCAGTCAAGCGCATCCACCTCCAAAGCCGCACCCTGATGCACCGATTGCGCATCAATCGGCGCTGCAAACTTGCGTGCATCGCTGATCTCCGGCGTCATCTTGGATGCAGCAATCGCATCCCCCAACCGGTCGGCCGCGTTTTTGGTGACAATCAGACGATGGCGCACCCGCATCGGGTTCTCCAGTGCCTCTCGCACCGCATGAATTCCGAACAGCCAGACCGTTTGCGGACCTTCGGCGCGGCGCTCTTTGTCCTGCACCCATTTGGGCTTGGACGGATCACCGCTGCGGCGCTTTGCTTTTTCGGGGAAGAATTTTTTGGGCATCGACAGGTCAGGTCACTCTTGGCGTTGAAAGTGCTGCTCGTGCCAGCTTCATGCGGTCTGCGCAAGGCCTCTGCATACGGCAGCAGCTCCAATTCTGTTGCGAATCAGCGCGCCATACATCACGCACCACCAGTAAAACACGCAGTATTTAGAGCTTTTTGTGTAATATTAGCTGCGTCACGCGCGGAAATAGGCACCGTGTTGGCGTTAATCCTTGATTGATTAACACTTTGGTGCTTGCATCAAAGTTATAGCTTGCTCCTGAAGGAATAACCCCCTTGATCCGGCCAGCACACCCCACCGATGCCCCGCGCATCCGCGAAATCGCATATCAAGCCTATCTGGGCTATGTCTCGCGTATTGGGCGGCGGCCCGCTCCAATGATTGCCGATTTCAAGAAACAGATCGCGGACAAATGCGTCTGGGTACAGGCCGAGCGGGGCATTAACGGTTATGTAGTGATGTATCCGCTAAAGGATGCGCTCCATGTGGAAAATCTCGCGGTTGACCCGCTGCTTCACATGAAAGGCTACGGAAAAGAGCTGATCGAATATGCCGAAAGCTACGCGCGGTCGCTGGGATTGGCGCAGATCGAGCTCTATACCAACGTCGAAATGACGGAAAATCTCAGCTTTTATCCAGCGCATGGGTTTCATGAAACCTCTCGCGCCGTCGATGACAGCTTTTCACGGGTGTATTTCACCAAATTTCTGGACCTCGCAACCGAGCCTGCGCAAGCGGTCGTCGAGCACTGATCCTGAACACCATCCCCCTAAAGCGTTTCCGGTTTTCATAGCAGCACGCGTATCGCTTTTCGCGTTCGAGCAAAGCAAAAGGCAGTGAACCTTGGATTCAATGTAAACTGGAAACGCTATATCCCAAGTCCCCCACACCCCACCAATACGGACCATGCCAGTGCATTTGGCGCGATTGTATGGTTGACGCATCTCGCGGACGTTGCTACCTAGCGCCTCGATACGCCGCACAGACTATGTCGCGACGTTCGGGCGACGTGCTGCAAGGTGCGGCAGCGGACTGTAACTCCGCCGGGGAGACCCATGCCTGGTTCGATTCCAGGGTCGCCCACCACTCTTCCTACATCCTTGGTTGTGTTGGAACAGATGTGCGAACCTTTCGCCTAAATCCACCGGATCTCGATACAAATCGCAAGATTTTCGAATTAAATATCGGCCCAGCGCTTACAAAAGGAACGGGGAATGGACACGAGCAGGTTTGTCATCCGCGATCAGCAAATGAATCTCAACAGACCCTGGATCAGCCGTTGCAATAGCTGCACGACGTCGAGTGAACGTCTGTGATTGAGGTTTCCCTCAGGCGTTCGACAAGGGTTTCCTCGATTTGGTCGAGCACTTCTGCCACTCGGGCTTGGAGGCCGGTTTCGACGCTACAGTCAGACGGTTCTTCGTCTTCACTGGTCCCCGATACAAGCCGTTCGTCGAGGGCAAGGTAGACATCCGCCAATGAAATGCCATTGGCAGGCTTTGCGAGTTTCCACCCCCCTGAATGGCCCTTCTCCGAAGTGAGCAAACCCGCTTCCCTGAGTTTTCCCAGAACGCGACGCACCACCACTGGGTTGGTTCCGGCATGATCAGCGATGTCCGCTGATGTTCTCATACGTCCCGGATCCCCGGCCATGTGGCTGAGCGTGTGAAGGGCCAAGGAGAGGCGGCTATTGCGCTTCATATGCGAGTTTTCTCCAAGCGGTGAGCTAACGTAACATTGCCAGTTGCATTCGTCTAGTAACTGCGTCGATCGCGTGGCTCTCACGACACCCTTGGAGATCACTGACGCGAGATGATCGACTGCCTGTCACTGTTCTTTCCGGTATCTTTCAACCGAATTCCTCTTTGCAGCTCCATTGATCTGAGTTGGCGCAGCCGTGCGCAACGGCAGAAGGAATGAGAAAGCAAGCAGTTTCCTAACTGTGTTTTCTTGATAAAATTTGTCGAATTGACATATCCGAGTAAATCACTCAGCTTTGGTGTCAACAGCAAGCCACCGAATCTGGGGCTGGCCGGACACCCAGAACGCCAAAGGGAGTGGGCTTATGATATTCGCCTACGCACAAGTTGAGAAAGTCGGGACAGACTGGCGTGAAACGCTTCATGCCTCGATTGAATCGGGCCTGCCAAACGTACTCCACTGTCCATTGTCAGACAGCCTCAATAATCCCGACGCTGTGTTCTAATAATCACCCAATGTCCGCTGCCATGACCAAACCAGAGGTTTACAAATCATGATCGTCTGTCATTGCCAGAACATCTCCGATCACGATATTAATTCAGCTATCGACTGGATGCGTGCGGCGGACCCCGAAACACTTATCACAGCGGGTAAGGTGTACCGTGCCCTGGGCAAAGCCGCCGCCTGTGGCGGCTGCGTCCCGTTGTTCCTTAGAACCATGCGTCAAAACCCGAACCTGGAAGTTCCAATTCTTAAACCCATGCACCTCTGCAACCTTCGCGGAGCCACACAGGAAACAAAATTATGCAAGGCGACAGCAAAGTCATCGACTACCTCAACAGGGCGCTCCGAAGCGAGTTGACCGCCATCAGCCAATATTGGCTGCACTACAAGCTTCAGGAAGATTGGGGCCTTGGTCACATGGCCAAGAAGAGCCGCGAAGAAAGCATCGAAGAGATGAACCATGCGGATAAGATCATGGAGCGGATCATCTTTCTGGAGGGGCATCCAAATCTTCAAAAACTTGACCCGCTTCGCATTGGGCAAACCCCAAAAGAAACACTGGAATGCGACTTGGCCGCTGAGCACGAAGCGCGGGCCTTGTATAAGGAAGCGCGGGAATACTGCCATGAGATCGGCGATCATGTATCAAAGCAACTTTTTCATGACCTGCTGACCGATGAAGAAGGTCACATCGATTTCCTCGAAACACAGCTTGATTTGCATGAACGTGTTGGGCCTGAGAATTATGCTCATCTCAATGCCTTAAGGATCGACGAAGCAGAGTAGTCTTGCTCTTTGGGTCTCATCGGTGGGGTCTGCTGCGATGGTGGGCCCGCTCGATGAACCTCATCTGAACGTCATTCCACAGACGGAAGCAGAAGCTGCGCGCATCGCATCTGTGACCGCGCTGGCAACGCATTTCGACCAAGCACGACCGTTCGAAGCGATATCAGTGGGGGCGGCGACAGTCCGCGCCATGACGAACGCCAAGGCCTTGTCTCAACCTTCGGGTATTACCGCTTGGAAGTCGCCTTGACCTTCAGGTTTGCCACCGGCTGTTTCGAAAACTCTGGTGTCGTCTTCGTCTTCTACCTGAGCCCCCGATGACCTTGGCCCGCCTACAACGCCCGTTCCTGACAATGGTGACACCTACAGGATGGCCGTGGGCATCCGCCAGAGGCGCAGGAAGACAGCGCAAACACGAGGAGATAACAGTCACGCTCTGCGGCGGCGAGGCCGCTTTCCTTCGAACACCCACATACACTGCCGCCAATCTCGACTAAGGGTCTTTGCAGCATGAAGCTATGTTCAGCCTGCGCGTTGCGCCGCTGATGATCGGTCTTGGCTTGCATAGTGGTCTCAGAGCGCCGCCCATCGCGTCAACCCGTCTGCGAACAGCCGGACGGAGTGCCGGGCACCGATAGGGCGGATAGACGACAGTAGTTTCGCGCAGTCGTTTTGAAGAGCAACGACGTTCCCTCACATAATTTTACCAGTTGATAAAAAAATTTTCACCTCTAAAATCTCCACTCGAAGCAACGAAGAGACAGCCACATCATGCCGCCATCCAGTCTTGCAGCCGGAGTGATCGAAGGACGACTTTCCGGTCAGCAAATCCAAGATAATTTCGCCGATCTCCACCCGCCTCTGAACACGCACGAGGCGATTGTGGCAGCGGATCGATGCTACTTTTGCTATGACGCGCCATGTGTGACTGCTTGCCCGACGACCATCGACATTCCGCTGTTCATCCGGCAAATCTCGACCGGCACGCCGGAGGCAGCGGCCAAAACGATCTTTGACCAGAATATTCTGGGCGGCATGTGCGCCCGCGTTTGCCCGACCGAGACTTTGTGCGAAGAGGCTTGCGTGCGCGAAGCTGCCGAAGGCAAGCCCGTCAAAATCGGAGCACTTCAGAGATTTGCAACCGACACGCTCATGGCAGCGGGCGCGCATCCTTACGCCTGTGCGCCGGATACCGGCAAAACCGTCGCTGTCGTCGGCGCTGGCCCTGCCGGTTTGGCCTGCGCCCACCGGCTCGCGATGCACGGCCACTCGGTCACGCTCTATGAAGCGCGCGAAAAGGCTGGCGGTCTGAACGAGTTCGGAATTGCCGCCTATAAAACACCAGACGATTTTGCACAGGACGAGTTGGAATGGCTGCTGTCAATCGGCGGGATCACGGTAAAATCTGGCAGCGCGCTGGGCGGCGGTCTTTCGCTTGCGCAGCTTCAGACCGACCATGACGCGGTTTTTCTGGGGATCGGCCTATCCGGCGTAAACCAGCTTGCGCTTGACGGCGATAATGACAACGCGATGGATGCGGTCGAATGGATCGCGAAGATGCGCCAATCAAAAGACAAAACCGATATACCTGTTGGGCGCGATATCGTCGTGATCGGTGGCGGGATGACGGCTGTGGACGCTGCCGTGCAGTCCAAACTGCTAGGTGCAAACACCGTCACAATCGCCTATCGCAAAGGCCAAGAGCACATGTCTGCGTCCCAGTTTGAACAAGACCTCGCGACCTCAAAAGGTGTGCGCCTTCTTTTCGACGTCACGCCCAAATCCAGCGGGAAAGGCACGCTAACGCTTGTGCAAAACGGCAATGGCGAAGAGATCACCCTGCCCGCCGATCAGGTCATGCGCGCGATAGGTCAGACGTTGGACGGATCGCCCCAAGGACCGAAAACCTCAGCCGGACGCATCGACGTCGATGCACACGGGCGCACGTCGATTTCTGGCGTCTGGGCTGGCGGCGATTGCGCGAGCGGCGGCGATGATCTTACCGTCACCGCCGTTGCGGAAGGGCGCGATGCAGCCGAAGATATCCACAACCACCTTACAAGCGAGGCATAGGCCATGGCGGATCTGACAAGCGATTTTGTAGGGATCAAATCTCCCAATCCGTTCTGGCTCGCCTCGGCGCCGCCTACAGACAAGGAATATAACGTCCGCCGCGCCTTTGAGGCCGGGTGGGGCGGCGTTGTGTGGAAGACGCTCGGTGAGGACGGCCCACCCATTGTCAACGTCAACGGCCCCCGCTACGGCGCGGTCTACAGCGCGGATCGGCGTCTTATCGGGCTCAACAATATAGAGTTGATTACTGACCGACCGCTGCAAACCAACCTTGAGGAGATCACGCGGGTCAAGAAAGACTATCCCGATCACGCGATGGTCGTCAGCCTCATGGTCCCCTGCGAGGAAGGGCCATGGCGCGACATTCTCAAACGTCTTGAGGACACAGGCGCGGATGGTGTTGAGCTGAACTTCGGTTGCCCGCACGGGATGGCAGAGCGGGGCATGGGCTCTGCTGTGGGTCAGGTCCCCGAATATATCCAGATGGTCACCGAATGGGTCAAAAAGCACTCGGATTTCCCCTGCATCGTCAAGCTGACCCCCAATATCACCAACATCCTCTATCCGGCCAAAGCCGCAATGGACGGTGGCGCGGACGCTGTTTCGCTGATCAACACCATCAACTCGATCACCTCCGTTAATCTCGACACCTTCGCACCTGAGCCAACGATTGACGGCTGGGGCGCGCATGGGGGGTATTGCGGTCCTGCGGTCAAACCGATTGCGCTCAATATGGTCGCAGAAATTGCGCGGAATGCCGAAACCGCAAATCTGCCTATCAGCGGTATTGGCGGCATCACCACATGGCGCGATGCGGTTGAGTTCATGGCGCTTGGGGCGGGCAATGTTCAGGTTTGTACAGCGGCCATGACTTATGGCTTCAAGGTAGTGCAGGAAATGATCTCCGGCCTCAGTCAGTACATGGACGAGAAGGGCATCGCCTCAACCGCTGATATCGTCGGACGCGCGGTGCCCAAGGCGAAGGATTGGCAGGACCTCAACCTGAACTACGTCACAAAGGCGGTGATCGATCAGGAGAAATGCATCAAATGTGGGCGCTGCTATGCGTCCTGCGAGGACACATCGCATCAGGCAATTGCCATGTCGGATGATCGTGTGTTCACCGTTAAGGATGATGAATGCGTTGCCTGCAATCTCTGCGTGAATGTCTGTCCGGTGGACGGCTGCATCACCATGAAGGAACTGCCGCTTGGCGCGACGGACGAGCGGACGGGGCAAAAAGTAGAGCCCTATGCCAATTGGACCAGCCACCCCAACAACCCGAGCGTTGTGGCAGGTGAATAGCATTCCGTGTCTGGCAAAGCGGCGTGCGCGGTATGGATGACACCGATGGGCTGAGCCGCGTGCAACGGCGCAATCGCGCGAACATAATGGGAGCTGCGCTCGATGTGTTCTCGCAGCATGGGTTTCGCGGCGCGACGCTCGATCAGATCGCGACAGCAACCTCGATGTCAAAGCCCAATCTGATTTACTATTTCCCCACCAAGGAGGCGATCTTCGTCTCGCTGCTAAACCGTCACATGGACCGCTGGCTTGCGCCCCTGCGCGAGATGGATCCAGACGGCGAGCCGCTCGATGAAATTCTCAAATACATCCGCGCAAAGGTGCGCATGAGCCGCGAGATGCCGCGCGAAAGTCGCCTCTTTGCCAATGAAATCGTGCAAGGTGCGCCGCGCATGAGAGAAACACTGGGCGATGATCTGCGGCAGCTCTTTGATCACAGCAACAAGGTAATCGGGCGCTGGATGGACGAAGGGCGTCTCGCCCGCCTCGACCCGAACCATCTGATTTTCTCCATTTGGGCCACGACCCAGCATTACGCCGATTTTGACGCGCAAATTCAGATACTTGCCACGGGCGACAGTGACATTATTGATAGCGCAGAGGAATTTCTGGTGACAGTCTACACAAAAGCGCTCACCCCCTGAGACATGAAGGAGACGAACTCAATGGCAACTTATGCAATCGTTCAGGTCGATGTCAAAAACGACGAAGAATACGGCAAATATGCCAAGCTTGCAGGTCCTGCGGTAGAGAAATACGGCGGCGAGTTTCTCGCCCGTGGCGGCAAGGTCGAGATTATGGAAGGCACATCACGCGCGCGCTGCGTCGTCATTCGCTTTGCCGATATGGATACCGCCAAAGCGTTCTATAACGGACCGGAATACCAAGAAGCTCTCGCCCACGCGCTGCCTGTATCGGATCGGGATTACAAGTTTGTTGAAGGGGTCTGAGGAGAGGACAGGATGAGTTGAGGGCGCACAAATTCAAATTGCGCACAGTCCGGCACCGCCGGACAGCCCTTGACCTGTAAGCCGACAGTGAATTGCTCGCAATTCACGAAAGGCCTCCCCACGGGAGGGGGCTTTACCCCCACCCAGGGTCGCGGGCTATCCGGATTTTCTCAATATCGGCGCCGCATGTAGTCTCGCAGGCGTTTGATGAAACCTAAGCAAACACCTCGGTCAATGCCTTATCGACGGCACCTGTCAACTCATCCACCTCGTCCGCCGTCACGATCAGTGGTGGGCTGAAGCACAGAGTGTTGTTGTACCCCGGGATTGACCGGTTCGTTGCACCAATCACAACGCCCTGCGCCATGCAGTTGGCAATCACAGCCTGAACCTGCGCCTCTGGCACCGGATCTTTGCTGCTGCGATCCGACACGAGCTCCGCACCGCAGAACAGTCCCTTGCCGCGCACATCGCCGATGACGCGGTGCTTTTCCTGAAGCGCTTCGAGGTTTGCGATCAGGCGATCCCCCATGGCGAGCGTGTTGGACAGAAGGTCCTCTTCTTCGATGATCGCCATGTTCTCAATCGCCGCCGCCGGTCCAGCAGTACATCCGCCGAAAGTGGAGATATCGCGGAAGTAGTTCAGCGGGTCCGCGCTGTCGTCCTTGAACATCTCAAAGACTTCCTCAGTGGTGACCATGCAGGCAATCGCCGCGTAGCCGGAGGCAACGCCTTTCGCCATCGTCACGAAGTCAGGCTTGATGTCATAGTGCTGATAGCCGAACCACGTCCCGGTCCGGCCAACACCGCAAACCACTTCGTCGATATGCAACAGGACGTTGTACTTCTTGCATATCTCCTGAACGCGCGCCCAGTAACCTTCGGGCGCGGGAATAACGCCGCCGCCAGCGGTCACAGGCTCAAGGCAGAGCGCGCCAACAGTGTCCGCGCCTTCGCGCAGGATCACTTTTTCGATCTCGTCAGCTGCCCAGAGGCCGTAATTCTCGGTCTCAACCTGCGCGCGGTACTCAAGACAATGCGGCACCTCAACAAAACCCGGCGTGTAGGGGCCGTAATGCGCGTTACGCTCTTTCTGTCCGCCTGCGGAAAGACAAGCAATCGTCGTGCCATGGTAATCGCGATCACGATAGAGGATTTTGTGCTTCTTGCCGCCGTATTTCTTCTCGGCAATCTGGCGGACCATCTTGAAGGCTTTCTCATTAGCCTCAGAACCGGAGTTTGTGTAGTAAACGCGGGTCATGCCCGGCATTTTAGTCATCAGTTTCTCGGCGAATTTCGCGCCCGGGATAGTGCCGACGACACCACCGAAAAACGGCAGTTTTACCAGTTGCTCATAGACCGCCTTGGCGATCCGCTCGCGGCCATAGCCGACATTCACGGTCCAGACACCGCCCGACACACCGTCAAGATGCTCTTTGCCGGTCGCATCCCAAACGCGCGTGCCCTTGCCTTCGATGATCACGCGCGGATCATGCGTCTCAAATGGCTTATGCTGCATCAGATGGTGCCAGACATGGGCGCGGTCAGCTTCGACGACACTTGAAATGTCGTTAGGAACAAAATTCATGGCGGTTATCCTTCGATTAACGGTCCCGGCGGGAGGGTTCCGCCGAGACGTAGACCCAAATCTGGAGCTATTGTAGCGCCTTATCGGTAATCGCATGAGTCCAGGCACCCTCAGGAGCCTTGGTGATCACCGGATCGGACCCACCTGCGAGCAGCGAAGCAACAGTCCGCTCATAATCCGCCGGATCAAGCGCCCCGTTGGAGCCGGCGGTGAGTTTGGCAATCTCGCCCATCATCCGCACCTGATGCGCCTCTGTCTGCGCGCCGGTCTCATCATAGTCGAGCACGATCATCGCCGCATCTTCGGGATTCTCCTCTGCCCATTTCCACCCCTGCATGGACGCTTCGACAAAGCGGACCATTTTATCGGCGAACTCAGGATCGGCGAGATTTTCTTCCAGCACATAGAGCCCGTCTTCGAGCGTCGCCACGCCTTGCTCTTCGTATTTGAAGGTGATCAATTCTTCTGGCGTCAGGCCAGCGTCAATGATCTGCCAATACTCATTGTAGGTCATGGTCGAAACGCAGGCCGCTTGTCCGTTGATAATCGGATCGACATTGAAACCTTGCTTGAGCACTTCAACACCCTCAGCGCCGCCGTCGGTGCCAAGACCGAGCTGGCTCATCCAGCTGAGGAACGGGAATTCATTGCCGAAGAACCAGACACCCAGTGTCTTTCCGGCAAAATCATCCGTTGTGGCAACGCCCGCATCCTTGCGGCAGGTCAGCATCATGCCCGAAGACTTGAAGGGCTGCGCGATATTGACCATTGGAAGGCCCTTCTCGCGCGCCGCAAGCGCCGCTGGCATCCACTCAACCGTCACATCAGCGCCGCCGCCTGCCAGAACTTGGGTCGGGGCGATATCCGGACCGCCCGGATTGATAGTCACGTTCAAATCCTGATCCGTGTAATAGCCATTTTCCAGCGCCACATAATATCCGGCAAACTGGGCCTGCGTGACCCATTTGAGTTGCAGCGTTACGTCATCAGCTGCGAGCGCCGCGCTTCCCAGTAGTGAAAGTATGGCCGTGCCAAACAGTGCTTTCCTCGGTGTCAAAATCGTATCCTCCATGTTGTCGATCCAAATTGCGCCATACATCAGCGCCGTTGCGAGGGGTGCCAGAACGTCACCCATTTCTCCAATAGCGTCACGAGACCGTAAAAACCCGAGCCTGCAAGAGCTGCCACCGCGATCTGTGCCCAAACCATGTCGATAGACAGGCTCCCCACACCTGTCGAAATCCGAAAACCCATACCCCGCGTGGGTGATCCAAAATACTCTGCTACAATCGCGCCGATGAGTGCAAGCGTTGTCGCGATTTTCAGCCCGTTGAAGATGAACGGTAGCGCCGCTGGCAGGCGCAGTTTCAGCAATGTCTGCACGTACCCGGCCGCATAGGTACGCATCAGATCGCGCTGCATAGTGTTGGTTTCGCGCAATCCCTGGACCGTGTTCACAAGGATCGGGAAAAACACCATGACAACCACAACAGCGGCTTTGGAGTGCCAGTCAAACCCGAACCAGTTCACGAGAATGGGCGCGGTACCGACGATCGGCAGGGCAGCGACGAAATTGCCGATGGGGAGCAAGCCGCGGGTGAGAAAACTGCTGCGGTCTATAGCAATCGCGCAGATAAAAGCGGCGAGCCCGCCGATGACAAAACCGCGGAGCGCGCCCTTGATGACGGTCTGATTGAAATCGACCCAGAGCGTTGGCAAGGATGTCGCAATTGTCTGTGCCACCACGCTGGGTGCAGGCAGGATCACCGGCGAGACATTGAAGCCACGCACCAGTCCCTCCCAGAGCACCAACAATGTAAACCCAAAAATCACCGGGATCGCGATACGCACGGCGCGATGATCAGCAAAGCGACCATTTGCCAGCCGCGTGTTCAGCCACCAGGCCGCGATCCAGAAGACGATTGCCGCGCCAAGCCAGATCATGCGCGCAGCCCCATACGGCCCAGAACAAGCCGCTGCAGGATATCAAGAAGCGTCACCAATACCCCGGCAAGGATCGCCGCAGCGAAGAGCGCAGACCAGATCGCGAGCGGCGTGCCAAACTGATCGCCGATCAGGATACGCGCACCCAGCCCGCTGATCGCACCGGTTGGCAACTCGCCCACAATGGCGCCCACCAGGGCAGCCGCGATCCCGACTTTCAGCGCAACGAAGAGATACGGCACGCTGGCCGGCAGACGCAATTTGGCAAAACTCTGCCAACCGCTCGCATTATAGGTCTTGAGCAAATCCAGCTCGGCGGTTTGTGGTGAGCGCAGCCCTTTGACCATGCTCACCAAAACCGGAAAATAGCACAAATAAGCCGAGATGATCGCTTTGGGCACTCCCCTCCCCTCGATGCCGACCTGATTTGACAGCACAATGATCATCGGAGCGAGCGCAACAATCGGGATGGTCTGCGAAATGATGGCCCAGGGCAGAAGGCTCATTTCTGCAACGCGGCTATAGACGATCGCGACAGCCCCGATAATCCCCAGCGATGTTCCCAGAAAAAAGCCCCAAAGCGTCGATTGCAGGGTAATCCAGCTGTGATAAATCAGCGAGCGTTTTGAAAAGGCACGCCCGCGCTGAATCATACTTCCCGTCGTTTTCCAAAGCTCTGCGCCCACTTGCGCGGGTGTTGGCAGGCGCGGCCGGTCAAGCGAATATCCTGTTGCGACATGCTGGCTGTTGTCGAGCATCAGACGCAACGTCCCAGCCTCCCGCCGCGCGACCGAGCCTTCAGGCTCAACCGTCTCGCCCGCCCGCTCTGCTACATCGAGCGCTGTGCGCAGGTTCATCGGCGCAACCGCCGCCCACCACAGGCCGAGCAAAACCAGCAGAACTGTCAGAACTGGTACAAAACTACGCATCAAGATCGCCCTGTCCCGGGCGTGATAAGAGGACGCGTTATGCCCGTAGCAAAAGGAAACCGGAAAAAAAAA
>CAYRKW010000006.1:0-59885 GCA_964425135.1 uncultured Rhodobacterales bacterium | reverse complement strand
CGGCCCCGCCTTTGACCGGGCACCTCTTTGGGCCCTTCCCACCCGGCCCGGGATCAAGTCCGGGACGAGTGGCACTATGCGGCTCACGCATCACCATGCCCCGCACGCAAACCCTCGCGGACACGGTGCGCGATATCCCAAAACGCCTGCGTGTCGCGGATTTCAAGCGGTCGCTCGCGCGGCAGCGGGCTATCGATCACATCCGTCACCCGCCCCGGGCGCGGCGACATCACCACGATTTTGGTCGACAGGAACACCGCCTCAGGGATCGAATGGGTCACAAAACAGATGGTCTTGCCGGTCTGGTCCCAAAGCGCCAGAAGCTGCTCGTTCAGATGGTCGCGCACAATCTCGTCCAGCGCACCGAAAGGCTCATCCATCAGCAACAGATCCGCATCGAACGCCAGCGCCCGTGCGATGGAGGCGCGTTGCTGCATCCCGCCCGATAGTTGCCACGGAAACTTCTTCTCGAACCCCTCCAGATCAACAAGCTCCAACGTTCGTGCCACACGCTCAACCTGCTGCGCCTTGTCGTACCCCATAATCTCCAGCGGCAGACGGATATTCCCACCAATCGTGCGCCACGGGTAAAGACCGGCGGCTTGAAACACATAGCCATAGGCTCGCGCCAAACGCGCCTCTCGCGGGGAGACACCATTGACCGTCACGCTGCCACCTGTGGGCGCCTCCAGATCAGCCATGACCCGCAAAAACGTCGTCTTCCCGCAGCCCGAGGGCCCAATGAAGCTGACAAAATCGCCCTTGCTGATCTCCAGATCAACATCTCGGAGCGCATGGACCGGACCGTCGTTGGTCTCAAACGTCAGCGACAAGCCAGAGGCGTCGATCACAGAGTCTGACGTCATTGCTTATGACTCACAAATGTCCCGCCCTTTGCCCGTATCACACGCCACTGGCCGGGATACCCGTCCGCTCCACCGGACGCGGTGCGCTCAGAGCTTTCCATTGCGACAACGCGGTGTTCACAGTGGCGTTGGGCGCACGCTCCACGAACTTGCCGTGCCCCTCTTGCGTGCGCATCTCGCCATCATGCACAGCCACATGGCCCCGCGTCAGAGTGAAGCGCGGCAGGCCTTTGACTGCATGGCCTTCGAACACGTTATAGTCGATGGCAGACTGCTGGGTCTTGGCCGCGATGGTTTTTTCCTTGCTCGGATCCCAGACCACCAGATCGGCGTCCGCCCCGACCAAAACAGAGCCTTTACGCGGATAACAATTGAGGATTTTGGCGATATTGGTCGAAGTGACCGCGACGAACTCGTTCGGGGTCAGTCGGCCCGTCTCAACGCCATGGGTCCAGAGCATCGGCATGCGGTCCTCAAGACCGCCTGTGCCGTTTGGAATTTTCGAGAAATCCCCGACGCCGGTACGTTTTTGTTCGGTTGTGAAAGCGCAATGATCGGTTGCAACCACGCTGAGACTGCCGGACATCAACCCTGCCCAAAGGCTGTCCTGATGCTTTTTGTTGCGGAACGGCGGGGACATCACGCGGCGGGCGGCATGGTCCCAATCGGCGTTGAAATACTCGCTTTCATCAAGCGTCAGATGCTGAATGAGCGGCTCTCCCCACACGCGTTTGCCGTTCTGACGCGCACGGCGGATCGCCTCATGCGCCTCCTCGCAGGAGACATGCACGACATAGAGCGGAACCCCAGCCATATCCGCAATCATAATTGCCCGGTTGGTGGCCTCGCCTTCCACTTGTGAGGGGCGCGAATAGGCATGCGCCTCCGGCCCTGTATTGCCCTCGGCCAGCAGTTTGGCGGTCATTTCCGCGACAACATCGCCGTTTTCAGCATGGACCATGGCGGTCGCGCCCAATTCCGAGAGGCGCTTGAACGACGAGAACAACTCATCATCATTGACCATCAGCGCGCCTTTATAGGCGAGAAAATGCTTGAAGGTGTTGATGCCGCGCTGCTGCACGACGGTTTGCATATCGTTGAATACTTGCTCCCCCCACCATGTTACCGCCATGTGGAAGGAATAGTCGCAATTGGCGCGGGTCGATTTGTTGTCCCAACGCTTGATCGCATCCAGCAGGCTCTCGCCTTGATTGGGCAAACAGAAATCGACAACCATGGTCGTGCCACCCGCCAGACCCGCGCGCGTACCGCTCTCGAAATCATCCGAAGAGTATGTGCCCATGAACGGCATCTCCAGATGCACATGCGGATCGATACCGCCGGGCATGACATAACAGCCGGTCGCGTCCAGTTCCTCATCGCCTTTGAGCTTCGGGCCGATCTCGGTGATCACGCCCTTGTCGATGGCCACATCCGCCTTGTAGGTGAGATCAGCGGTGACGATGGTTCCGTTTTTGATGACTTTGGTCATAGGGTGCCTCCTGCATTCAAGCGACACCCGCCCCGGCCCTGCGCCGGGGCCTCAGCCGCAGCGATCAGGGAAGCGCAAATGTCATGTCCCGCCAATGAGGGTTGGCGTCTGTGATCAGTTTGAGTTTCCAGTCGCGCCGCCAACGTTTCAGGGATCTTTCGCGACGCAAAGAGGTTTCGAAATCGTCGTATTTCTCGAACCAGACGAGGGTTTTGATTTTGTATTTCGCAGTGTGCGCGGACAAACCGGCGCGATGCTGTTCCACACGTTCGCGCGGTCTGGCGGAGCGTCCTGTGTAAAGTGCACCATACGGGCGGGAGGCCATGATGTAGACGAAATGCGCCATGACCGGAGGATTGCCAACAAGACTTACCAAAGCGTGAATCCCGTCCCGGACTTGATCCGGGACCTCTTGGCGGCGAGGCTGGGAGGTCCCGGATCAGGTCCGGGACGGGTGAGGCTGGAAAACTCACTCCACAATCTCCGCCGTCTCAAGCACCGCATGAAGCAGCACATCAGTGCCCGCTTGCGCCCATTCCTTGCTTATCTCTTCCGCCTCATTATGAGACAGACCGTCAACGCAGGGGCACATGATCATAGCGGTGGGTGCAACATTGTTGATCCAGCACGCATCGTGGCCCGCGCCAGAGACGATATCCATATGGCTATAGCCCATCGTTTGCGCTGCATTGCGAACGGCACTCACGCAGCCCTCATCAAAGGCGGGCGGATCGAACGCGCCGACGATCTCACACGCGAACTCGACCTCTATGTCTTCGCAGAGCTTTGGCGCGCGTTCCATAAACTCGGCGAGCATCGCGTCGAGCTTATCAAGCAGATGTGTGCGCATATCGACGGTGAACACCACTCTGCCGGGGATGATGTTGCGGCTGTTGGGATAGACGTCGATATGACCAATGGCCCCGACCGCATTGGGTTGGTTGGCCATCGCGATCTCATGGACAAGCTCGGTGATCTGCGACAGGCCTCGGCCTGCATTCTTGCGCATATGCATGGGCGTCGAGCCGGTGTGGCTTTCCTTCCCCGTCACCGTACATTCAATCCAGCGCAGGCCCTGACCATGGGTGACGACCCCTATGTCTTTGCCCTCGGCCTCCAAAATCGGGCCTTGTTCAATGTGCAATTCGAACATTGCGTGCATCTTGCGCGCACCGACCTTTTCATCCCCGATCCAGCCGATGCGCTTGATCTCATCGCCAAAGCGCTTGCCATCGGCATCCACACGGTCATAGGCCCAATCCTGCGTATGCTTGCCTGCAAAGACGCCAGATGCGAGCATCGGCGGGGCGTAGCGCGTCCCCTCCTCATTGGTCCAGTTGGTCAGCACTATCGGATGCTTGGTTTTCACATCCATATCATTGAGCGTGCGGATCGCTTCCAGCCCGCCCAGCACACCCAGAACACCGTCATATTTTCCGCCCGTCGGCTGGGTATCAAGATGCGAGCCCATATAGACCGGCAGCGCATCCGGATCGGTTCCCGCACGGGTTGCGAACATATTACCCATGGTATCAACGCCCATGGTCATACCCGCCGCCTCGCACCATTTTTGGAACAAGGCCCGCCCTTTGGCATCATCATCGGTCAGCGTTTGACGATTGTTTCCCCCCGCAACGCCGGGTCCAATCTTCGCCATTTCCATGAGGCTGTCCCACAAACGGTCCGGATCAATTCGAAGGTTCTTCCCATGTCCCATTGCACCGCCTCACACGCTCATCCTGATGGAGCAAGGGTGAGAAAATTTGCTGGGGCGGTCAATCGGTTTTTTTACCGGTTGGACAAATTTTTGATCTGACTTAAAAACAAGCGTGTTGAAACGCTCAGAAAATCGCATCCTTGGCGATCACACGCGTTGCTGTCGCCTCGTTGATGGCGAGCACCGTGTTGTAGAGTGTCGCAAGCCGCAGCAGAGATTTGACGTCAACGTCATGCGGCAAGGCGGAAAGCGGGTCGATGAAGAAAATCAGTACATCGAGCTTTTCTTCGGCAATCATCGCGCCAATCTGCGCATCCCCGCCAAGCGGGCCACTTTTGAGCCGTGTGATCGAAAGCCCAAGCTCATCCTCGATCCGCCCGCCGGTTGTACCCGTGCCGTAAAGATCCATTTTGCGCAACGCCGCCTGATGCTGTTTGGCCCAGGCGATCATGCCCTCCTTCATCTGATCATGCGCAACAAGGGCCACGCGAAGCGGGGGTTTCGAACTATCTGGCATTCTGCGCTCTTTCGTTCATGGGTGGCAGCAAGACTGCGAACTTACGACTACTCGCAGATAGTCTCTTTGATAAAACAGTTCGATCCGATGCAACCATCCCAACCTTCGGCCTTCACCGACATGGATTTTTCGCCAAAGTCCCCATCAACCGGCTCAACCGACTTAACCTTGTCAAATCGGAAAATTCGTTTGGACGCATAGTCGCGCCCCTTCGTGCAGCCACGACTCTGCCAACCGTGCATGTAGAGCTGGCCATTGTTTCCAACAGCGACCTGATGCACATCGACGATGCGGGGTGCGCAGCCTTTGCTTGCGTCTTTGTCATAGACAAGCTCAACCACGCCGCCTGATTGTGCGGCTTCGCAGAGTGTGTCCTCGATCTGAGATTGGCCAACAGCGGATGTGCCGAACGCTACGGCCAGAACGCCAGAAATGGCGGGTGCTTTTACTCTCATTGGGCGTCTTGGTCCTTGGTATTCATAGGCTCTTCGATATCTGCTTGCGATGCTGGCGTATCAGATGCCTCATCCACAAAACGTCTCACGCGTTGCTCCAGACCGCGATGCTTTGGTGACGGCGCGCTCGTTTTGCGCGCCATGGGACGCGGTGCGGAGACGCGATTCAGGCGCGTGGCCGCATGAGCCGTCACCACGTTTGAGCGGGCGACATTGGCATAGACACCTTGTGCAGCTTGGCTCGACAGGCCCATCAAACGCGTCACATCGGCAAAACCGGCGGCGGAGCCAGCGCGCGCATGAAGGCTGGCCCAGAGCAATTGCGCATGTGTGGCCGGACCGCTTGCCACCGCAGCGGCAGGCATTGCTGGCAAAGCAGGGGCAAGTCCTGCCGCACCTGTCATTTGTAAAAAGCGGCGTCGATTGAGATTTGGCATACAAAAGCCTCCTGCCTTCTTTCTCCGCAGGTTAGCGCATGAAGGGGCGCGCGCAAAAGGGGAATTCCTGTGCAAATCTTGCATATTTCGGCGCCCCAATGCTAGCGAACCCAGATTTCAACCCGCCGGTTCATGGCGCGATTTGCCTCAGTGTCATTGCAAATGAGCGGGGAGATTTCGCCAAAGCCGTGCACCGAGATCGTCAGTCCGTCAAAGAGCGTGCCGCCGCGGTCTTGCAGCAGGTCGCGCACGAGATTGGCATCGCCCAGCGACTTTTCTTCGTTGCTTTCGGCGACACCGATGCTGTCGGTAAAGCCTGCAATAATGATCTCGCGCAGATCAGGACCAACCTGTGCGCGCAACCGGCCGATTTCGGCGAGCAATGCGTCCAGATCCTCGCGCGTGACGTCATCAAGGCGGGTGCGGCCGGGTCGCAGGCGGAAGGTGGTGCTAAATTGTTGCGCGCCTTGCAGGATCGTCATCATACTGCGCAGGCGCGGCAGGGTGACTTCGGTTTGCGGGGCGGAAATGGCGGTGACGAGCCGCGCGCCCAGATCGCTGGTGCTGCGCCGCTCGGCCCGCATATCAGAAAAACCCGCGTAATCGAGCACGGGCAGTATGTCGTCCGATCCAAGATAGTCCCAAAACGCCGCAGCGCTGGCCGTATCGACCGGCGTGGCACGCAGGGCGCGCAGACGGTTTGCATAAGGATAGGCACCCGATTTTGCGGAAAACACATCCGCCGCCATCAGGTTCCCGCAGGTATCGGTGAGCGACAATTTCCGTGCGGCACGCAGACTTGGGAGCGCAACAAAACCAAGCCCGCTCGGATCGCCCGCCACAGCGTCCGCAACGGCAGTATCATCATCAAGATAGGTAACAGTGTTCCCTACTCGCGCCGGGCTGCGCTGATTGCGGCGCACAATTTCGGACGCCATGTCGTTGGAGGCGCTGAGATAAATCGTGATCGCTCCGCCATCGACACCAAACTCGCGCCAATCGGTGATATCGCCTGTCAATACACGTGCCAAACGGTCTTCGCTCATTTCGGTCAGACCGTTTTGCGGGGAAATCACCGCGACAAGCGGCGCGATGGCGAGCGGAATGACATTTTTCGCTGAGGATAAATCGCCGCGCCCGCGCCCCTTGAACTGGCCGCGCTCTGTGGGCGTGGTCAGACCGAATGTGAGCGCCAGATCGACTGTGCCGCTCAAAAGACCGTCCACGATTGCGCGGGTATCGCCGGTTTGCAGGGTCCAGCTCAACCGCTCATCGCCCACATGGCCGATCTGATAGCCGCTCTTCCCGTCCGAACTGACGACACGCACCACATCAAGACTGTGGGTTGCGCCAAATCCAGCCAGAATATCAGCCATCATATTGGCCGCGACCATCTGTGGCGCGGCGATCCGGTAGACGTTTTGCGCGCTGGTTTCCTGCGGACAGGCGTCCCCAATGCAGCGGACCCGCGCGGCATCAAGCGCGACAAGGCCGAATTGGGTCATCACGTCCAGCGTTTGCCCATCATAGCTGCGCAACTCGCCAGTGATGCGCGCGCCACCATTCAGATCTTCGAGAATGACCTGCGACCCGCCATCCTGAGCACGTGCAGGCAGCGCTGATATCGCAAGGCTCAGGAGCAGCGCGATCAGTGGTGCGAGGAAGCGGGGGCGCGGTTGGATCATATCATCGCGCCGCCAGAACAACGTCGCTGAGATGTTGCACGCGTTGACCTGACTGCGCGCAATTGGGTAAATCGAAATAAATGGAGTGCGGCTTCGGCGCCCTTTGGTCGGCGCGAAGCATATCAACGCGTGTGGTTTTCGCGCAGGCCTCGGACGCATCCCCTTGAAGGGAAAGCTGAGCGAACTTGCGATAGGGTACTGGGGCGTGAGAATAGACCTGAATGCTGCGACCCTGCGCGCCCTCAAAATGGGTCAGATGGCCGCGCGCCGCGTTCGGTCCGCTCAATGGATTTTCACCAAATGAAATCACCTCTGGCTGCGGGCCTGCCCCAAACTCGCGCGCCTGCAATTCCAGCCCGTCAGCAGGGTCGAGCACCACCGCAATGCGCGTTGTGCCAGTGAGATGCGGGACGCGCAGCGGGAGCGACAGATCATCCTTTATATCCGCAAATCGCGCTGAGATCATCGCATCACTCGCCATGGCCGGGATCGTCAGGATGGCCGCGCCCTGATCATCAAGTGTGGCCGCAAAAACCAACCCCTGATGCTCAATCTCAACCATTGTGGCAGGCGCGCAGGGATGGCGCAGCGCAACATTCACCGATGCGTGTCGCGCCAGCCCGACGCGCATCTCAACCGCGCAACCGCCCACATCTGCACGGGCAACAGCTTGCGCATGCTCAAAGGGACGCAGCGGTGCAATCTGGCGGCGCGGCTGGGGAATGGCCACCGGTGTTTGCACGGTTGCAGCCACCTCCTCATCCCTATCCGTCTGCGGCAGTTCAAGATCGAGCGGGGCGGAAGGTTTGGGGCGTTGACGCGGCATCCCGAGTGTGACGACAAGCGCGCTGATCTGTGCGTCTTCGGATATGTCCTGCGACGGCGCAGTTTGGTCGGATTGGACCATGCGAAGATCGGCATTGGGACGCAGATTGACCGACGCGACCGCAGGCGTACAGTCTTCAATTCCGGCGATACAATAAGAGAATTTGATATTGCCGGTGCAATCATCTGAGGTTGTGTAATTGATGGCCTCACCCGCAACTTCAAGCGCACCACAGCGCGGCTGCTCGATCACGACGATCGCGGCATTAACGCCGACAATCCGGTCATTGCGCAGGATATCGAGGGTTTGGGTCTTTCCCTGATCCACAACGTAATAATCGGGGCGCAAGTCGACCTGCGCCCTGGGGCTGAACCAGGTCACAATAGCGTTGCTGTTTTGTGCAATGAGACCGACGATAAGCACCAGCACAAGGCCGGTGATAACAGTCATGATGCGGTCGTCTCGTCGCACGATCATACTCCGCCGATAGTTGAGCCCCCGCGCGTTAACAATTGCGCTTGCGCGAAGTAAGGTCAAGCGGCTGCGATCAATACTGCAACAGTGTGTGCGATTTGTTAGCAAGGGCAAAAACAAGGGTTTATCATGGAAATTCGCAACGCACGAGCGGCTGATGCGCAGGCCTGTGTGGCGATCCTGCGCGATTGGATCGACAGCATGCCCTGGATGCCCATGCTGCATAGCGCGGCGTCGATGGAGGGGTTTTGGCGCGATAGGCTTGCCTCCGTACCGGCTTGGGTGGCGGTCGAAGAGGGTGAGATCGTGGGGTTTTGCGTTCGCGATGGGACGGTTGTCACGGCACTTTATCTCGCCGCTGACGCACAAGGGCGCGGGGTTGGTCGCCGCTTGCTCAACATCGCGCAGGACGGTCAAACGTCCCTGACGCTTTGGGTGTTCGCGGCCAATTCAGCGGCCAGAGCGTTCTATGACCGCGAAGGGTTCATCCCGATTGGCGGGAGCGATGGGGATAATGAGGAAGGCTTGCCCGACGTGCAACTGCGCTGGGAGCGGGCCGCTGAGACCTAGCACCTAGGCGCGCGGCATTTGCTGGGTCGCGCAATGTATGCCGCCGCCCACTTCGCCCAATGGATCGACGTTGAGCGTGACAATCTCGCGGTTCGGGAAGTGACGCGAGAGCGCATCGACCGCAATTCCATCCGTGCGCGGATCACCGAATTGCGCTGCGATCACTGCGCCGTTGCAGACGTAGTAATTTGCATAGGAGGCCACAAAATCGATGGAGTATACGCGGCGTTTGTTCGGCTCGGGGATCACCTCAATCTCTAGCCCACTTGCGACGAGTGCGTCATGGGTCTCTTGCGCGGCGGTATGGAAGGGATCGGACAGGTCCGGCGCATCTGGCAGATTTATGAGCAGACGCGATGGGCCGGTGAAACGGGCGAGGCTGTCGATGTGATAGTCGGTGATGTCCTCATCCCAAACGCCCTGCGTCCAGATCATGCGATCCGCGCCGTAAGCCCCCAGAAGCTCAGCCTCGATCTCATCGCGGGACATGCCCGGATTGCGATTGTCGTTCACCCATGAACTTTCATGCGCGATCAGGAGGCCATGACCATCCTGCTCAACCCCGCCCGCCTCGCCTTTCAGGCGCGACGGCAGTAGCGGAAGGGCGAGCCGCTCAGCAACTTCACCTGCAATCCGGCTGTCGAATGTGTTGATTTGCTTCTCGCCCCAACCGTTAAAGCGGATGTGCCGGATCGCACGATTGCCCGCATTATCGATCACGAAAATCGGCCCGGAATCGCGACACCAAAGGTCTTCGGTGGGAATATCCCAAAGCTCCACCGCCCGCGATACTTGCGGGCGGATGGTCGCGTGATGCTCGGCTGCTGCCAGAAGGACCACCGGCTCGAAGTCGGAAATGGTGTTAGCGATGCGCGCGATTGTGTCCTGGAGCATGCCCAGAAATACCCGGTCGCGATGCACGTTTCGCGATGCGGGCCACTGCATGAAGGTCATCTCGTGCGGATGCTCTTCGGGCGGGACATAAAAGGCGGTCCGCGCAGAGTTGGCTTGAGCCTGTTTCGCCATCATCGAGATGGCAATCCCGCCGCCAATCGCAGTGCGGCGCGATAGTCTGAGAGGTGGAGCAGCGCGTCTACGCTGCCCCATGGCAATGTTTGTATTTTTTGCCAGAACCGCACGGACATGGCTGGTTGCGCCCAACGCGGCCCCAAGTGCTTTCGTCGAGCGGATCAACCGCTTGCGCGGGTGCTGGCTCAAGGTCAGTGCTCGCCATAGCAGCACCAGCACCGGCAGCAGCGCCGCCCGCAGGGGCCGCAACGTTGGAGACGCGGCCATCATCGTCGATCAGCGGGCTGTCATTGTCATCGGGCACGGCATCGCCGGAGCGCGCGGCCTGAACCTGACGCATCTGCTCCATCATCTGGGCCTGCTGTTCGGGCGTCATCACCTGGATATGCGCAAGCTGTGCGGTCACCTGACCGCGCAACCGGTTGAGCAGGGATTCAAACAGACCGAAGCTCTCGGATTTATATTCGTTGAGCGGATCGCGCTGCGCATAGCCGCGGAACCCAATGACCGAGCGCAAATGCTCCAGCGTCAGAATATGCTCGCGCCAGTGCTGATCGATAGTTTGCAGCAAGACCTGCTTTTCGATCTGGCGCATGGTCTCCGGGCCGAAATCAGCGGCCTTCTTGGCCATGAATTTATCGCCCGCCTCGTAGAGCCGCTCGGTGATCAGCTCATCATCGACGCCTTCTTCCTCGGCCCACGCCATGACCGGCACATCAATGCCAAGATATTTCACGGTCTCACCGTAAAGCCCTTCGCTGTCCCACTGGTCCGCATAGGCCTTGCGTGGCAAATGCGCATCGATCAGATCATCGATCACCTGATGGCGCATATCCGTAGTGACCTCCGAAAGATCATCCGCCTCCATAATCTCGCGGCGTTGGGAGAAGATCGCTTTACGCTGATCGTTCATCACATCGTCGTACTTCAGCAGGTTCTTACGAATATCGAAGTTGCGCGCCTCCACTTTGGATTGCGCGCGCTCGAGCGCTTTGTTCACCCAAGGGTGAATGATCGCCTCGCCCTCTTTCATGCCGAGCTTTTGCAGCATGTTGTCGAGCCGCTCCGAGCCGAAAATCCGCATCAGATCGTCTTCGAGTGACAAAAAGAAGACCGAGCGCCCCGGATCCCCCTGACGGCCCGCGCGGCCGCGAAGCTGGTTATCAACACGGCGGCTTTCATGGCGTTCGGTGCCAAGCACAAAAAGACCACCGGCCTCTTTCACGGCGTTCTTGTTCTTGGCAACTTCGGCTACAATCTCATTGCGGATAGCCTCGATTTGCGCCTCATCCTCAATCTTTTCGGCCTCAACCCGGTCCGCAAGGCGCACATCGACATTGCCGCCAAGCTGAATGTCGGTGCCGCGTCCTGCCATGTTGGTCGCAATCGTCACCGAGCCCGGCTCACCGGCTGAGGCGACAATGCTCGCCTCTTGCTCGTGATAGCGGGCATTGAGCACGTTATGCTCGACCTTCGCTGCGGTAAGCATGGCCGAAAGCGTCTCGGATTTCTCAATCGACGTCGTCCCGACCAGCACCGGCTGCCCCTTCTCCTGCGCCTTGCCGATTTCCTGAACAATCGCATCATATTTCTCGCGGATCGTCCGGTAGACGCGGTCATCCTGGTCGTTCCGGGCAATCGGCTTGTTGGTCGGCACTTCAACCACGCCAAGCCCGTAAATCTCGCCAAATTCTTCGGCCTCGGTCATCGCCGTGCCGGTCATGCCGCCGAGCTTGTCGTAGAGGCGGAAATAGTTCTGGAAGGTCACTGACGCGAGCGTGACGTTCTCGGGCTGGATGGCGCAGTTTTCCTTGGCCTCAATCGCCTGATGCAACCCGTCCGAGAGGCGGCGTCCGGCCATCATCCGGCCCGTGAATTCATCGATCAGCATCACTTCGTTGTTGCGGACGATGTAGTCCTTGTCGCGGATGAACAGCTTATGCGCGCGCAGAGCTTGAGTGACGTGATGCACGAGCGACGCGCTTTCCGGATCGTAAAGCGAAGCCTCTTCTTCAAGATAGCCGGCCGAGCGCAATTCCCGCTCGACAAATTCGTTGCCATCTTCTGTCAGAGTTGCGTTGCGGGTTTTTTCGTCAATCTCGTAATGCTCTTCGGACAGAACCGGAATGAAGCTGTCAATCTTGGAGTAAAGGTCCGAGCGATCCTCAGAAGGACCGGAGATAATCAGCGGCGTGCGCGCCTCATCGATCAAGATGCTGTCCACCTCATCGACAATCGCAAAATAGTGATCGCGCTGGGCCATTTGATTAAGCTCTGACTTCATATTGTCGCGCAGATAATCAAAGCCGAGCTCGTTGTTGGTCGCATAGGTCACATCGGCGCGATAGGCGTCGCGCTTCACCTGATCATCCACGCCCGGATAAACGACACCTGTGGTCATGCCGAGCGCGGTGTAGACCTGACTCATCCACGCCGCATCGCGTTTGGCCAGATAGTCGTTGACAGTGACGACATGCACGCCGCGCCCTGTGAGCGCGTTGAGATAGACCGGAAGCGTCGCCATCAGCGTCTTACCCTCACCGGTTTTCATCTCGGAGATATTGCCCTGATGCAGGAAAATGCCGCCCATCAGCTGCACATCGAAAGGGCGCAGGCCCAAGGCGCGTTTGGCCGCCTCGCGCGCGTTGGCAAAGGCTTCGGGAAGCAAGCTGTCAAGGCTCTCACCGCCCTCATAGCGCTCTTTGAATTCCTTGGTTTTCTCCAGAAGGCCTTCGTCGCTGAGCGCCTCGAATTCAGGCTCAAGCGCATTTATCTTATCAATGGTCGATTGCGTGGCTTTGATCTTGCGATCATTGGGCGTTCCGAAAAGTTTCTTGCCCAATGTATTGAGACCAAGCATGGCGGCTCCGTTCTTAACTCTTGTCGTGATGGCGGCGGCGCGGGGTTGTGCGCACCGGTGCACATCCGGTCAATTTCCTGTGCTGGTGCTTGCCGCCGCGCGGGTTTTCGGTTTATGGACCAAATCTCACGAGGGCTCGCACCACGAAAGCCGATTTTCCGGCCAGATTTGGCATGTAAGCGGCGCATGCGGTCCTGTCAACGTCACCCATGCCGCCAGCAATGAATGGCGCGCCACTGTACTGGAGTTCACATGCGTTTACTGCCTCTCGCCCTCGCTGCATTTCTCACCGGAACAAGCCCGGTTTTTGCTCAGGATGCCAATTATGATGCCGGGACAGTGCTTGCGACGATCAACGGGACAGATATTACCCTTGGCAATCTGATTGCTCTGATGGAACGGCTGCCCGAGCAGTATCAAAACTACGAAGATCAGCAGCTTTATGTAGGCATGCTGGACCAGCTGATCGATCAGGCGATTTTGGCCGGCACCGAGCAGATGGACCCCGCGCAAGACGATCTGCGTACGCAGTTGATGCTTAAGAACGAGCGCAATTCGATCATCGCCAACCGGATCATCTCGCGCCTTGCAGCCGAGCCGATTGATGAAGCGGCGCTGCAAGCGGCATATGACGAGCAATTCGCGAATGTCGCGCCCACACTGGAATATTCTGCGGCACATATCCTTCTTCCGACCGCTGAAGAGGCGCAGGCGGTGATTGAAATGGTCAATGGCGGCGCGGATTTCGCCGATGTGGCGCGAGAAAAATCAACCGGCCCCTCGGGGCCGCGCGGCGGTGATCTGGGCTGGTTTGCCGATGGCCAGATGGTGCCGGAGTTTCAGGCCGCCGTCGCCGCGCTCGAAAAAGGCGCTGTGTCTGAGCCGGTGCAAACCCAGTTCGGCTGGCATGTGATCAAGCTCAACGACACCCGCGAGAAGCTGCCGCCAAGCCTTGACGATGTGCGCGAGCAACTCACCGCGCAAGTGCGCGATGCCAATATTAAGGCGCAGCTTGATGAATTGCGTGCGGGTGCAGATGTGCAGCGCACCGAAGCCAAAGTGCCGTTCTCAGCCATTCGTGAAAGCGGGCTTTTGAACGCGCAATGAGCGGGAGCACAATATCCCCTCTTGCGCCCAAGGGCGGCTTTGCGGAGCTGCCCATCATTGACGGCGTGCGCTTTGCGAGCATTGCGGCAGGCATCAAATACCAAGATCGTGATGATGTGATGCTGGCAGAGGTTTGCGCAGGTGCGTCCGTTGCGGGCGTTTTCACACGCTCTGCCACACGCTCTCCACCCGTTTTGTGGTGCGAGACGCATATTGGCAACGTGGATGCAGCCAAACCGGTCGGGATTCTGGTGAATTCGGGCAACGCGAATGCGTTCACCGGCGGCGCTGGTACAGATACCGTCAATGCTACTGTGGCGAAAACCGCAGATGTGCTTGGGACTGTGACAGGGAATATTTTTCCGGCCTCGACCGGCGTGATTGGCGAGCGTCTGCCGCCTGAGCAGATCACCGGAAAGTTAGACTCTCTGGCGCACGCGCTTGACGCCAAAGGTGCCAAGGCTGCCGCCCACGCGATCATGACGACCGACACATTTGCCAAAGGCGCAAGTGCCGCTTGCGATGTGGGTGGCGTGACGGTGTCGATTGCGGGGTTTGCCAAGGGTTCCGGCATGATCGAGCCGGATATGGGCACGATGCTGGTCTATATCTTCACCGATGCCGCGATTGAGCAGAGCGCGTTGCAGGCCATGGTCTCGGACCTGACGGAAGTGACGTTCAATGCCATCACCGTCGATAGTGACACCTCGACCTCTGACAGCCTGATTGTCGCGGCGACCGGTAAGGCGGGCAACGGGGCAATTGAGGGGAGCGGGTTTCGCGATGCCTTGCATAGCGTAATGCTCGATCTGGCCCATCAGGTGGTGCGCGATGGCGAAGGGGCGAGCAAGTTTGTCGAGGTTGCTGTGAGCGGCGCGCAGAGCGATGCCTCGGCCAAGATCGTCGCCAAATCCATCGCCAACTCACCGCTTGTGAAGACCGCAATCGCTGGCGAAGACCCCAATTGGGGCCGGATCGTCATGGCCATCGGCAAGGCGGGTGAGCCTGCGGATCGGGACAAGATCACCATCCATTTCGGCGATGTTCTGGTCGCGGAAAAGGGCTGGGTTGCCGACAGCTACACCGAAGCGGCAGGTGCCGCGTATATGAAGGGTGAGACCTTGCGGATCGCCGTAGATATGGGCATTGGCGCAGGGCAATCGACCGTCTGGACCTGCGATCTGACCCATCAATATATCACCATCAACGCCGATTACCGCTCATGAAAACGCTGCTGGTGTCGGCGGTCGCGCTGATCGATGCGGACGGGCGGATTTTGCTGGCGCAGCGACCTGAGGGCAAGTCGATGGCGGGCCTGTGGGAGTTTCCGGGCGGCAAAGTTGAGGACGGCGAGACGCCGGAGGCTGCGCTGATCCGGGAGTTGCACGAAGAATTGGGAATTGAGACCTGGAACAGCTGCCTTGCGCCGCTTACCTTTGCCAGCCACAGTTACGAGGAATTTCACCTGCTGATGCCGCTCTTTGCCTGCCGCAAATGGGAGGGCGTTCCGATGGCGCGCGAGGGGCAAACGCTGAAATGGGCGCGGGTGCAGGAATTGAAAAACTACCCCATGCCGCCCGCTGATGTGCCCCTGATCCCGATCCTGCGCGACTGGCTGTGATCTGATTTCTTAACGAAGGGTAGCCGGAGCGTGCGCGCGTTTGTGTGCGTTTTGTCGATGCGCCCTTTCGCTTATCGTATATCTTACTGATAATGCTGCGTTTTCTAAGATATCTCGTTTTCGGACTTCTGTCGGACTTTCATCGGGTTTGCATCGGACGTGCTGGTCCGAAACCCACGCTCATCACGTCAAATGAGCCGCGAAACGATACCTTGGATTACCGCTCAAAAGAAGTGCGCACGGTGCCAACCTGCCCCGCGCAACGCCGCCATTTCGGTTGCTTCACTGCGCGACACGGTATAGTTCAAGGGGCAACCGAAGGGCATTGAAATGAACGAAATCCTCGCGCTGGCGGGCACCAATCTTGTCTCCCCGATCGTTCTGTCCTTCGTGCTTGGCCTGATGGCGGCTCTGGCCCGCTCGGATCTGTCGATCCCTGAAGCGGTGGCCAAGGGGATGTCGATTTATCTGCTGTTTGCCATCGGCTTTAAGGGCGGCGCGTCGGTTGCCTCGCATGGGGTGGATAGCACGCTGCTGATGACGGTGGGGGCGGGGATTGTTTTGTCCTTTGGCCTCCCGTTTATCGCCTACGCCTTACTCAAAATTCTAACAAAACTCACGGCGCTCGATGCAGCGGCAGTGGCGGCACACTACGGGTCGATAAGTATTGTCACTTTTGTTGCCGGAACGTCGATCCTGGAGGGCCGCGGGATTGATGCAGAAGGCTATATGGTCGCGGTGGCCGCTGCGATGGAAGCGCCAGCGATCTTATCGGCGTTATGGCTCGTCGCTCGAAGCGGATCGGCGGGACGCATGGAGCCGGGGCTGCTGCGGGAGATCATGCTCAACGGCTCCATTGTGTTGCTGGTCGGCAGTTTCGTGATCGGCATGATAACGGGCGAGAAAGGGCTGGCCGAAATCTCATCCTTCATCGTCTCACCGTTCAAAGGCGTGCTGTGCCTGTTCCTGCTGGACATGGGGCTGGTGGCCGGACGCGGGTTGCGGCAATCGAAGGGCGTCTTGGGACTGGGCGCGGTGATTTTTGGGATTGTGATGCCGGTGCTGGGATCGGTCCTGGGGCTGGCGTTTGGCATGTTGATCGGGCTCTCGACAGGTGGCGTTGTGTTGTTGATGGTTCTGTCCGCCTCGGCCTCTTATATCGCTGTACCTGCTGCCATGCGGGTAGCGCTGCCGGAGGCGAACCCGGCGGTTTATCTCACGCTGTCGCTGGGCGTTACCTTCCCGTTTAACCTGACCCTCGGCATCCCGCTTTATGTGGCGATGGCGAGCGCTGTGGTTGGAGGCTGATATGCAAACACATACCGCAAAACGTGTAGAAATCGTGATCGAAAAGCCGCTGGAGGGGCGTTTGACGCAGGCGCTGACCGATGCTGGTGTGACCGGCTATACGGTCGTGCCAGTGCGCGGCGGCTCGGGACGCTCGGGCCAATGGACGCGCGAGGGGCAAGTGGGGCGGTCGGGGATGGTGATGGTCATCTGTCTGATCAAGCCGGAACGTCTGGACCCGCTTTTGAGTGCCGCCTTTGAGGTCGTCGAGCGACATATCGGTGTGGTTTCGGTGACGGATGCGCAGGTGCTAAGGGCGGAGCGGTTTTGAGGGGCTTTCGCTTCTTGCGCAGCTAGATTGTGGCAGGCCTTAACCTTCGGATTGGTTTCATACTCGTTGCGTTAGAGCGCCGTCCAACAACTCTGATCCACCAACAGTGAACGTTCGATGTAAGAAATCAGAACATCCCCCGACCCTTGGGTTGGGGGTGAAGACCTTTCTCTAGGGGTAGGTCTGTCGTGAATTGCGAGAAATTCACTGTCGGCTTAGAGGTCAGGGGCTGTCGGGCGTTACCGGACACGCGCTTGTTGTGAGCGAGCGCTTACAGTTTGAGACGAGAATTTTGTTTCAAAGGCACCTGATCGAGAGGTAGCGCAGCTAGAGCCACCCTGCCCCTTCGCGCTTAACGATCTCTGCCATCATGTCGATGTGATCGTCGCGGTCATTGAGGCAGGGGATATATTGAAACACCTCGCCGCCGGCCTCTTCAAAGCTTTCCTTGATCTCTTCGTTGATCTCTTCGAGCGTCTCGACGCAATCGGTTGCGAACGCCGGCGCCACGACGGCGATGTTTGTCTTGCCCGCTTTGGCAAGCTCGGCGACGTGATCGACGGTGGCGGGGCCGACCCATTCCTCTGGTCCGAATTTGGACTGAAAGGTCGTGACAATCTCGGTCTCCTCCCATCCCAAACGCTCCCGCAACAGGCGCGTCGTTTTCTGGCACTGGCAATGATAGGGATCGCCCTCCATCAGATAGCGTAGCGGCACGCCGTGATAGGAGGTCACGAGAATATCGGGCTTTGTCTCGAAACCGGCATAGGCCTCTTCGATGCTCCGCGCCAAAGCCTCAATATAGATCGGCAGATCGAAATACGCAGGCACAGTGCGCAGAGCCGGTTGCCAGTTGAGCGTCATCATTGCGCGAAACGCTTCGTCATTGGCGGTGGCGGTCGTGGGTGCCGCATATTGCGGGTAGAGCGGGAAGAAGATGATCCGCTCACAGCCCTTGTCCTTGAGCCCCTCAATCACCGATTTGGTCGATGGGTTGCCATAACGCATGGCAAAATCCACCTCAACATCCGCACCAAACTCGGCATGCAGCTTATCGGCAAGCTTGCGGCACTGATCGCGGGTAACGGTCAGAAGCGGGCTTTCGTTCTTCTCGTTGTTCCAAATGCCGCGATACGCCTCGCCTGAGGAGAACGGGCGCTTGGACAGGATGATAAGCTGCAAGAGCGGCTGCCAGAGCCATGGCGAGTAGTCGATCACCCGCCGGTCTGACAAAAACTGGTTAAGATAGCGACGCATGGACCAATAGTCGGTCGCATCGGGCGTTCCCAGATTGGCAATGATCACACCAGTCTTGGCACGCGGCACCGCAGGATGGTCGGCTTGCGCATGGGTCAGACGACCCTGACCTGGCTGATCCATGTGATCCTTCACCTTTCGCCGCTCCTTTTTGTGATGCTGGCGCCGCTTTGAACTTCCTGCCCTAGTTAGCGCAGCGGATATTGGCGTCAATCACTCATGTCTTTGCCGAAGTCAGGCGGGAGGCGCGGATCACGCTCGGTTGTCTCCAGTGCATCCGCGAGCCGGGATGTGGCAGAGCCAGGTTGAAGCGGCTTTTGCTGGCTCTCATCTGGCGCCCATCCGGTCAGATAGACAATTTCGAATGTCGCCTTGATGCGTCCGCCTTCCGCCGCGAAGGCTTCGGCGTAAATCTCACAGGTTCGGTCGATCACTCTGCGCGGCAGGGGGCGCTTGTCCTGTGCGCTCAGGATATTGGTCTCGCCCATACACCGCAGATCATGCATCAAATGGCGGGCCGATTTATACGTGACGGTCAGCGTGTCACTATCGGCCACCGGCAACGCAAGACCCGCCCGTTGCAAGAGCGCACCCAGATCGCGGATATCCCCCATCGGCGCAATGCGCGGCGCCATGCCACCGCGCACTTCGGTTTCCGCCTGCACAAGCGACTGGCGCAACTCGTGCAAACTGCGCCCGCCAAGCATGGCTGCGATAAACATCCCGTCGGGCTTTAGCGCAAGACGCGATTGGACGATCTGCCCGACCGGATCATTGGCGCAATGGAGGCACATCAGATGCACAACCACATCAAGGGCGGCGCGCGGCAGATCAAGCATCGGCGCATCCGCAACAAAGTGCCAGTCGGTGCCCGGAAGCGCAATCGGAGCACTTTGGGCGAAAAAATCGGGAAATCCGCTGACAATCGCGCCGCTCGTAAAGCTACGGTTAATCTCTTTGCGTCTCTCATCAATCTGCCTGAGCGCATCCGCGTGCAAAAAATCGGCAAATCCCAAGGCGCGCGCGCGGGCGCGGCGCTTGTCCCGCAGGTTTTCGTCAAACAGGGGCAGTGGCGGCGTTGCGGACATGAATTTGATGAACGGCTTAGAGATAGAGGACGTTATATGCTTGGATTACTGCAAGGTGTGGCGGGGCGAAAGTCAAGTTTTGCCCGCGCTGGCGAGAAACTGATGAAAACCGTTTATCCGCCTTCCTGCCTTGCATGCCACAATCTGACCGAAACGCCCATGGGCCTGTGTGCAAGCTGCTGGCGGGAGACGCATTTTCTGGCAGGTCCCGTGTGCGACATTTGCGGCACCCCGCAATCGGCTTATGATGAGCAGCAGGCGCGCATTGTCTGTGATGATTGCACGCATAATCCGCACGCCTGGGATGCAGGGCGCTGCGCGGTCGCGTATGACGGTGCGGGGCGCGATGTGGTTTTGAAGCTCAAGCATTCGGATCGCCCCGATATCGCCAAGCCGCTCGCGCGTTGGATCACAGGTGCGGCTGCGCCGATCACCGAAGATGTGGAGGTGGTGGTGCCGGTCCCTCTCCACCGGCTGCGGCTCTTGCAACGAAAGTACAATCAGGCGGCGGAGCTTGCGCGCCATGTCGCAGGGCGTTTGACGGTGCCTTATTGCGCTGACGGGCTCCTGCGCCACAAGGCCACTGCACCGCAGCACGGCACACGTGCTGAGCGATATGCCCGCATGCAGCGGGCCATCTGCGCCAATCCTGGCCGGGTTGAGCAGATCAAGGGACGACGGGTGCTCCTGGTCGATGATGTCATAACGACAGGCGCAACGATGGCGGCCTGCGCAGAGCAGTTGCGCGGCATGGGTGCCGAAACTGTGAAGGTTGTCGCGCTCGCACGCGTTGTCAGGGACACATAATTGCGTATATGAGGCATCAAAGATCGGAAAAGAGGCTCCTTTGATGCAACCTGTGGTCATGTACACAACCCCCATTTGCGGTTACTGCGCCGCAGCCAAACGTCTTTTCAAGAGTAAGGGCGTTGCGTTTGAGGAAATTGACGTCATGCGCGATCCGTCAAAGCGGGCGGAGATGACACAAAAATCAAACGGCGGGCGCACGGTGCCGCAGATTTTCATCGGTGGCACCCCTGTCGGCGGGTTCGATGATGTCAACGCGCTCGAACGGGCGGGCAAACTGGACGCGCTACTGGGTCTATAATCGCTCATTGCCGCAATGGCTGAAGTCCGGTCTTGACGCGGAATGCTCAGTCGAGAACTGTGGCTGCACCTAAATATAGAAAAATCAAACCGGATAGTGGTCGTGCATGGATAATCAAGCAGACGGCGCGGGCGATGGTGATCCATTGGCAATTGCGCTTTTGGGCGAGATTGCGGTGGTTGAGCAACTGGCGCAGGCCCAGTTGAAACGCGCGTTGCCCGTGGGGATGGAAGTGTCCCATTTCTCCGTGCTCAACCATTTTGCCCGGCTTGGCGGGGAGAAAACGCCTGCGCAACTGGCGCGGATTTTCCATGTCACCAAAGGGGCTATGACCAATACGCTGTCACGGCTGGAACGCGCGGGCTATGTCACCATCCGGCCCGATTTCGACGATGGGCGGCGCAAGAGGGTGAGCCTTTCCGATGATGGCATGGCCGCCCGCAATGAGGCGCTGGCAAAGGTCAAACCCGTGTTCCGCGCACTGACCGACACATTGGGCGAGGACAAGATCAAATCCGCTCTGCCGGTGTTGCGACAAATGCGGTCGCATCTGGAACCTAATCCGTAAATCAAACGTAACAGAGCGGCCCTCACGGGCCGCACGAGATGTCGTTTGGCGTTCCGCCAAACCGTTTTGAGTATTTATGGAAAGATGAAGGCGTGGCGCTCAGCTTGCTGGTTTGAGGCTGGCGGTGACGTAGTTTACCGAAAGATCGCGATCCGAAAGGCGCCATGACCATGTGAACGGGTTGAAGACGAAGCCTGTGCGGTCCACTGGCTCCAGCCCGCTTTGTGAGATGAATGCGAAAAGCTCGTCGGGGGTGATGAATTTGGACCATTCATGGGTGCCTTTGGGCAGCCAGCGCATTACGTGTTCTGCACCGATGATCGCCATCGCGTAGCTCTTGGGATTGCGGTTGATGGTAGAGCAGATCATCAGCCCGCCGGGTTTGAGGAGAGCAGCGCAGGCGTCGGTGTAGGATTGCGGGTCGGCCACATGTTCGACCACTTCCATATTGAGCACCACATCGAACTGCTCGCCATCTGCGGCCAGTGCCTCGGCCGTCGTGTGACGATAGTCGATCTCAAGACCCGATTGCGCCGCATGAACGCGGGCGACGGGGATATTCCGCTCCGCAGCATCCGCGCCGACGACCTCAGCTCCCAGACGCGCCATGGGTTCGGACAAAAGACCGCCCCCGCAGCCGATATCAAGGATGCGTAAACCTGCATATGGTTTGTGCTGTTTGAGATCGCGCTCGAACTCAGCGGCGATCTGGGCATTGATGTAATCGAGGCGGCAGGGGTTGAGCATATGCAGAGGTTTGAACTTGCCGTTCACGTCCCACCACTCGGCGGCCATAGCTTCGAATTTTGCGATCTCGGCGGGGTCAACCGTGACTGACTGGTGCATTGTATTATCTTTCACAACCTGCGAAACAGGATAGGTCTTTTGTGTGAAGTTAAAAGTCTTTGATGCCAGAAAATCCGCGACATAACGCCCGCAAGAACGGGTCGGGGCTTTACCCGCCAATTGAGCCGTTTGAGCAATATCTTTTGGATATGCCGGGCGGTCATCGGGTTTATGTGGAGGAATGCGGCAATCCCAACGGGCGGCCTGTCATCGTGCTGCATGGCGGTCCGGGGGGCGGTTGCTCGCCGGGAATGCGCCGGTTTTTCGATCCATCCCACTATCGCGTGGTGCTGTTTGATCAGCGTGGCTGCGGGCGATCTATCCCGAATGCCTCTGTGAATGACAATGACACATGGATCTTGATTGAGGATATCGAGCGCATTCGCAAGAAACTGGGCATTTCCGATTTCGCAGTGTTTGGCGGATCCTGGGGGGCGACGCTGGCGCTGGCTTACGCGCAGGCCCATCCAGAGCGGGTCAATCATCTGATCCTGCGCGGTGTGTTTATGGCGATGCAGTCAGAGCTTGATTGGTTCTATGGCGGCGGTGCGGGGCATTTCTGGCCGCAGGATTGGGCGCGGTTTTGCGAGCCGATCCCACCCGAAGAGCGCGATGACATGATTGCCGCTTACGGCCGGCGGCTCTTTGGTGAGGATGAGGCGGCGCAGGTCTATTACGCCCGCATCTGGGCCGGATGGGAAAGCGCGCTGGCCTCGGCCAAAGGGCACGCGCGCAATCTGCCATCGGGCAGTTATGCACGTGCCTTTGCGCGGTTGGAAAATCATTACTTCCAACACAAAGCCTTCATGAAATACGATGGTCAGCTTTTGGCCGAAGCGGATAAAATCGCGCATATCCCCGGCATCATCGTACAAGGGCGTCTTGATATGATCTGCCCGCCGGTCACCGCCCATAAGCTCAATCTTGCGTGGCCCAGATCGAAGCTGGAGATGATCGAAGGCGATGGCCATGCCCTGTCCGAGCCGGGCATTACAGCATGTTTGCTGAAGTATATGGACGGTTTGCGGCCCTGATCCCATGCGCGTCGGCCACCATTGAGCCCCGTCACATCAACTATTGAGACTTCGCGATTGCGGCTTTGACACCCCACCTCTTTTCGTTACTGTAGCGCCGAGAGGGACAGACGGGGAGACTCGCGTTAGTGCAATCGGTATTCGGAATTATTGTGCAACGCCTTGCGCTTGGCTTGCTCACTCTACTCGTTGTTTCCATCCTGATCTTCGTCTCTGTCAACCAGTTGCCCGGTGACTTTGCACAATCGATCTTGGGGCAAGGCGCGACACCCGAAGCGGTCAAATCGATCCGCGAGCAAATCGGATTGGATCAGCCAGCCTTCCAGCGCTACTTCTCCTGGCTTGGGGCGGCGATAACCGGTGATTTTGGTGTCTCTTTCAGCCAGCTCAATTTCCAAAACAACCTTGGCGGCACCCAGCTGAAGTCCGTGGCAGATCAGGTTGCGCCGCGCTTTGCCAATACGCTGTTTCTGGCAGGCGTTGCGGCGGTGATTGCGGTGCCGTTGTCGCTGACCATCGGCATTCTGGCGGCACTCTATCGCAACAGCTGGTTTGATCGGGCGGCCAATGTCGGCACCCTCACATCGATTTCGAGCCCCGAGTTTTTCGTCGCCTATATCCTGATCCTGTTTCTGGCAGTGCTCAACCCGATCTTCCCGTCGCTGTCGAACGTCTACCCGGAAATGAGCTTTGGCGAGCGGCTCAATGCGACCATCCTGCCCGCGCTGGTGCTCACCCTGGTGGTTACAGCGCATATGATGCGGATGACGCGGGCGGCGATCATTAACCTTCTGGCATCGCCCTACATCGAGATGGCGCGTCTCAAAGGCATGAGCCCGGCGCGGATCATTCTCAAGCACGCGCTGCCCAATGCGCTGGCGCCGATTATCAATGTGATTGCGCTCAACCTTGCCTATCTGATCACCGGTGTTGTCGTGGTTGAGGTTGTGTTTGTTTATCCGGGCATTGGCCAGCTATTCGTGGACAGTGTGAAGATCAGGGACCTGCCAGTGGTGCAGGCCTGCTGTCTGATTTTCGCGAGCGCCTATATTCTTCTGAACCTGCTGGCGGATGTTATGTCAATCCTGTCCAACCCGCGTCTGAGGCATCCCAAGTGAGTATTCGCGCGCACTTCGATGTCCTGATCACGCTGTTTTTGCTGCTGGTCTTTATTGTCACAAGCACTGCCGAAGCGACCGGCTGGGGTAATGTGCAAGCAATCATCGGCTGGGTGCCGTCATTGTTTGCCGATATTGCCTGGCTTGGCGGATTTGTGAAGGCGGTTTTCTGGATTGCAGTGGTTGTGATGGCGTGTTCGACGCTGGCAAAGGTGTTCCGCTTTTTGGGGCAAAAGCTGCTGCCGGAGCGTTGGGGGGCGAAGCTCTTCCGGCAGATGCCGCTGACCGCGAGTTTTGGGATATTCGTGATCCTGATTTACATTATCTTCGCCGTTTTCGCACCGTGGATCGCGCCCTATGGCGAGGCGCAGGTGTTCGAGATGTTCAACGCTCTGCCCGGTGGTGATCCGGAATTGGGCGGTGATCCCAACCATTTCCTTGGGACCGATCAGATCGGGCGGGACATCCTCTCACGTCTGATATACGGGGCACGAAACACGGTTGGGATTGCCTTTGCGACGACGTGTCTGGCCTTCTTTATAGGTGCATCCCTTGGGTTTCTGGCGGCGACTTTGGGCGGCTGGACCGATCAGATCCTCAGTCGTACCGTCGATGTTCTGATGGCGATCCCGCAGCTCATCTTCGCGCTCTTGCTGATGACAATCGCGATTGTCTGGGCCAATGAGCTGGAGATATCACTGACCTGGTTCATGGTGGTGATCATCGCGGTTCTGGACAGCACGCGGGTCTATCGACTGGCCCGTGCGGTGGGGCAAAATATCGTAGTGATGGATTATATCGAGGCAGCGAAACTGCGCGGTGAGAGCCTGAGCTATCTCATTTTCCGTGAAATCTTGCCCAATGCCACAGCGCCACTGTTGGCGGAGTTCGGATTGCGGTTCTGCTTTGTGTTCCTGACCATTGCATCGCTGAGCTTTTTGGGCATTGGCATTCAGCCGCCCGCCGCCGACTGGGGCACCATGGTGCGCGATCTATCGCAATTCATCAACTTTGCGTCGTTCGACATGCTGGCGGCGTCCTTACCGCTGATGGCGGCGGGGGCGATTGCGCTTCTGACAGTTGCCGTGAATTTCGTGGTTGACTGGATGCTGCACAAAACATCGGGGCTGAAAGAATGAGCGAACCTCTCGTTAAAATTCGCGGATTGCGGATTGAAGGCCGTGCCGATGAGACATGGATGGAAATTGTTCACGGGATTGATCTCGATCTGCACAAAGGTGAGGTGCTGGGGCTGATCGGCGAGTCTGGTGCGGGCAAATCCACGATTGGTCTGGCGGCCATGGGCTTCACCCGCGATGGGTGCCGCATCTCTGGTGGCTCAATCGAGTTCGACGGTATTGATCTGGTGAACGCGCCGGTTTCTGTGCGGCGCGATCTCTTGGGACGGCGCATTGCTTATGTCGCGCAATCGGCGGCGGCCTCGTTCAATCCAGCTCATAAGCTGATGGATCAACACGTGGAAAGTCCGGTGCAGCACGGCGTCTATGATCGTGGGACGGCGGAGGGCGACGGGGTAGAGCTCTATCGCAAATTGCGCCTGCCTGATCCGGACAATATCGGCTTTCGCTATCCGCATCAGGTCTCTGGCGGTCAGTTGCAGCGGGCGATGACGGCAATGGCGATGTCTTGCCACCCTGATCTGATTATCTTTGACGAGCCGACAACCGCGCTCGATGTGACCACGCAAATCGAGGTTCTCGCGTCGATCCGCGATATCGTGGAGCAGTATAATACGGCGGCGATCTATATCACCCACGATCTGGCGGTGGTGGCGCAGATGGCGGACCGGATCAAAGTGCTTTTGAAGGGCGATCAGGTCGAGGAGGCGGACACGCGCACGATGCTGAGCGCGCCAACACAGGATTATACCAAATCGCTCTGGGCGGTGCGATCCTTCCAGCGGCCCGAAAAACCGCTCGCGCCCGCAGGCGCAACACCGGTTGTGTCAGTGCGCAATATCACGGCGGCCTATGGTAAGGTGCCTGTGCTCCATGATGTGAGTTTCGATATTCACAAGGGCCGCACAGTCGCGGTTGTGGGCGAAAGCGGGTCGGGAAAATCGACCGCCGCCCGCTGCATCACCGGTCTGCTGCCCCCGTTGAAAGGTGTCATTCAGTTCAACGGCGAGGATTTGCCCGCCAGTTACAAAGCACGCTCCAAAGAGCAGTTACGCACGGCACAGATGATTTATCAGATGGCCGACACGGCGCTCAATCCACGCCAGAAGATCAAAGATATCATTGGCCGTCCTGTGGAGTTCTATACAGGGCGCAAAGGCGCGGAGCGGCGCAGGCGTGTGGATGAATTGCTGGAGCAGATCGAATTGCCCATCGATTTTGGCGAGCGTTTGCCCTCCGAGCTGTCGGGAGGTCAGAAACAGCGGATCGGGATTGCCCGCGCGCTGGCGGCTGAGCCGGAGTTTATCATTTGCGACGAGGTCACATCCGCGCTGGATCAGTTGGTGGCCGAAGGCATCCTAAAGCTGCTCGCGCGGCTGCAGGACGAGCTTGATCTGGCTTACATGTTCATCACCCATGATCTGGCGACCGTGCGCTCCATCGCGGATGAAGTCGTGGTGATGAAAGATGGGCGCGTGGTCGAAGCGGGACCAAAATCTCAGATGTTCCGCCCGCCGCATCATCCTTACACGGACCTGCTGCTCAGCTCGGTGCCGGAGATGGATCCCGACTGGCTGACCAATCTTTTGCAAGAGCGCGGGGTCGAGAACCTCGGCGATGCTGCAGTGTCCAAGATGTGATTATTTGCACATGATCAATTGGTAGAATCAGTCAGGCTGCTCCCCATCTTTTCATAGACTGTGGAGCCTTTCGCATGCCTCTTTCAATTGATGATATTCGTGAAAACCTGCCGACGATTGGTAAGAAAAAAGTCGCGGACAAACTCAACCTTCAATCTGGCGCCGGTCAGGATCGTATCCGCTTGGATGCAGGACGCGGCGACGCCTGTTTTGGCGGCAACGGGCAAGACGGTGACGTCTATCTCTTCGCAGCCTCTGGCGATCCGGAAGAGAAGCGCGAGGCAACCATCCATCTTGATGGCCAAGGGGCCGAAATCATCGCAGGCGGCAATGACACCAGCGGGAATTTGACGCTGCTCGGCGCCAGTGGCGAAACCCGTGTGCGGCTCAATGCAGGCGGCGCAAACCTTTGGCTTGGCGGCAATGGTCAGGACGGGGATTTGATCATCTTCGCCAGCGACGCCGACCCAAGCGCATCGGCAAATGCCAGTGTGCGCATCAATGGTGAGGAAGGAAATTATTTCGCAGGCGGCAATGGCACCGACGGCGATATCACCCTGCGCGCAACCGATGGAACGGATCGTATACGCCTGGATGCAGGCGGCGCAAATGCGTGGCTGGGCGGGAATGGGGCAGATGGGGATTTGCTGCTGTTCTCCAGCGCTTCAGACCCCAGCGATTCTGCAAATGCGACCGTGGTTATAGATGGCGAGCAGGCGAATTATTTTGCCGGTGGCCATGGCACGGATGGCGATATTACCCTGCGCGCTGATGACGGATCGAACCGTATCCGCTTGGATGCAGGGGCGGGAAATATCTGGCTGGGCGGCAATGGCGCGGACGGCGATCTGGTTTTGTTCGCCGCCGATGGCGACAATTCCACGACGGCCAATAGCACCATTCACCTCAATGGCGACGCGGGCGATATCGTCTTGCGCAACGCCGATTGTGCCGAGGAGTTCGAGGTCGCCATGGAACTTTCGCCCGAAAAAGGCGCGGTCATGGTCATCGGCGATCAGATGGAGCTGACGCTTTCGACCCGCGCCTACGATAGCCGCGTGGCCGGGATCATCGCAGGTGCGGGCACCGAGCGTCCTGGGATCGTTCTGGGACGCCGAGAAGATGCGAAAAACCCGGCGGCGATTGCGCTTTCGGGTCGTGTTTTCTGCCAGGTGGACGCCCGTGATGAACCGATCAAAGTCGGGGACTTGCTGACCACATCAGATCTGCCGGGACACGCCATGAAAGCCAGCGATCACGAGCGCGCTTTTGGCGCGGTTATCGGCAAGGCACTTGAGCCGCTTGAAAGCGGATGCGGGCTGATCACCGTACTCGTGGCGCTTCAATAATCGCGTGATCGCACAGGGCGCGACCATGCGCCCTGCCCTTTTCAATGACAAAGGAGAACTGATGATGCAGAGCATTCGAGATATTGCCGATGACTGCCTCGATAAAACCGGTCGCCTGTCCCTGCGTGAGGACATTCTGGGGGTCTATGGGAGTGATAACCCGCAGACCCGCTCCACCAAGGCGCAGCTTGATCGGATCGAAAATACGGACTTCGTAAAGATCGCGCTCGTGACGATCAGTGGGGCAAACCCGACGATACAGCGCGATCTGGACAACACAAATCTGGTGTTCGAAAGCGAGTGCGATGTGTGGGTCTACCCAACGGCCTCAATCGTTGTGACCGATAATTCGCTGCTGACCCTCAGTCAGGATGATTGCGCGGGGTCCGGTCATTCGGTCAGCGATGAAGAGGACGAACTCTTTGATCTGGGCCGCAATCTGGGCGCAAATGTCGTCGGCTATTACATCCGCTCCGACACGGCTGGGTTCTTGGGTTGTGCGGCACATCCGCCAGGGCGGCGCGGGTTCTGGGTCGGCGATGCCGCCTCGCAATGGACGTTCGCGCACGAACTTGGTCATGTGGTTGGCGATAATTCCCACGTCAACAACAACAATAACCTCATGACTGGCAACGGGACGTTCAACATCACCAACCCGCCACCGAATTTGAGCAATTCGCAATGTGATCGCATCGAAGACGACGATGACGTCATCTCCTGCTGAGGATAGGCAAAACCCATGACAGATTTTTCACCACATATCCAAAACGCGCTGACCGGCGATTGCGGTCACGCGATGGAGGACGCGATTGCCGCGTTCAACGACTCTGATGCCGCCGATCTGATCGCAGCACTCGAAAAACCGGGCGATATGGCGGATCTCGAAGCGCGGCGCGCTGTCTTCGTGCTAGGCCGCTCTGGTCACCGCGATGGACCTGATGCCATCGCCGCTGCCCTGCCCCGTCTGGGCGAGGGTGGCAAGATTGCCGCGCTCGATGCGCTGGGGCGAGCAGGGGCGCGTGCGCAAATCGGCCGTATTGCGGAGTTTGCCGATGATCCAGAACCGCAGGTGCGCAAATTCGCAGCCAACGCACTGGCCCGGATCGGCGGCGAGCGGGCGCAAGACACGCTGGAAACGATGATGCGCCGCGATACGCAAGAATTTCTGCGCGATTATGCTGCAAAGCAGATGAAAAAGATGAAATAAACGCGGCATAAAGTCTCAATAATCGATAGCATAGCTCAAACGTGACTTGCATCGCAGCGCCCCTTGGCACATCATTTTCCTGATATAACTGCCCAGTTGAGCAGCGACTGCCATCTTTTTGGCATTCCCGGATCAACAGGATAGTTTGGGACAATTGCCCGAAAGATTCGGGCCCACAAATGTCAAAAACAGGGAGAATGACATGAGTTTTGAACTTGATCGCCGCGGATTGCTCAAGACAGGCGCAGCGGCTGGCGTTTTAGCCGCAAGCGGTGTGCCTGCGTCCGCGCAAGCCAAGTCCGGCGGGCGTCTGCGACTGGGACTCGCAGGCGGCAATACCTCCGACAGCTGGGACGGTCGGACCCATTCGGACAGCTTCATGATCATGATGGCCCACGGCTGTGTGTTCGATTGCTTGACCGAAGTTGCCGCAGACGGTCAGCTCAAAGGCGAATTGGCAGAGAGCTGGGAAGCCTCTGCTGATGCGAAAACATGGACATTTAAACTACGTCAGGGCGTGACCTTCCACGATGGCAAACCCTTTGGCGCCGACGATGTGCTCGCCAGCCTGCAAATGCACACCGCCGAAGACAGCAAATCGGCCGCCAAGCCGATCGTTGCTGCGATTGCAGAGATGAACAAAGTCAACGACCACGAGGTTCAGTTTGTTCTTTCGGCAGGCAATGCGGACTTCCCGTTCCTCCTGTCGGATTATCACATCCTGATGTATCCGGCCGGAAACATCGAGAATGCGATTGCCAATGGCATCGGCACCGGCGGCTATCAGGTCGTCAGCTTCGATCCCGGCGTGCGCTTTGTCGGTAAGAAATACGAAAACCACTACAAAGATGATTGCTGCTGGTTCGACGAGATCGAAGCGATTGGCATCAATGACGCATCGGCGCGTATGAATGCGCTGATGACCGGTCAGGTTGATGCAGTGAACCGGGTTGATTTCAAGACCGAAGCGCTGCTGAAGCGCAACCCGAACGTTGAGATTTTCGAAGTGACGGGCAACCAGCACTTCACCTTCCCGATGCTCACCAATCAGGCACCGTTTGATGATATGAATGTGCGCAAAGCGCTCAAGCATGCGATCAACCGCGAAGAGCTTGTCGACAAAATCCTGCAAGGTCACGGCGCGGTCGCCAATGATCACCCAATCGGCCCTGCAAACCAGTTTTTCGCGTCTGATCTGCCGCAAAACGACTTTGACCTCGATAAGGCCAAGTTCCACCTTAAGGAAGCTGGCCTGACCGAATTGAATGTTGACCTCTCGGCAGCCGATGCCGCCTTCCCGGGCGCGGTTGACGCATCCTTGCTCTACCAGTCCTCGGCCAAAGACGCTGGCATCAACATCAATGTGGTGCGTGAAGCGGATGATGGCTACTGGTCGAACGTCTGGCTGAAAAAAGCATGGTGTGCCTGCTACTGGTCGGGCCGTGCGACAGAGGATTGGATGTTCTCAACCGCCTATGAAAGCGGTGTGCCATGGAATGACACAATGTGGGTCAACGACCGCTTCCAGTCCCTGCTGCTCGAAGCACGCGCAACGCTGGATTCGGCCAAGCGTAGTGAGATGTACACCGAGATGCAGGCGATCATGTCTGTTGAAGGCGGGACCGTTGTGCCGATGTACGCAAACTATGTGGATGCCGCATCGACCAAGCTGGCCCACGGCGAGCAAATCGGTAACCTGTGGCAGATGGACAGCAGCCGCATCGCAGAACGCTGGTGGTTTGCCTAAGAGCTGCACTACATAGCTTAAAACACTCAAACGCCCGCAGATTGCGGGCGTTTTTCATTTTGTGGTGTGAGACATGGCGCCGGAGCAATCACCTTGAGACCACGACGCCCAAAACAATCCCCGCACGCAGCAGCGTCCGAAAACCGCCCGCCTTCGCCTTTCCAGAAATACTCAAAATCACCTTTATAACGTGAGGCAGCGGAACGCTGCCTCTCCGTTTGGTCACTCGGCCGGGGCGGCAACCGCTTTGCGCTGGACCCTGCCACGCTCGGCCCGTGCCCGCCGCCATGCGGTGACGTTCTCTCCGAGGATCAGCATCGCTGGCGTGAGCACCAGCGTCAGCACTGTTGCCACCACCAGCCCGCCTGCAATCGCGCTGGACAGCTCAGTCCACCACTGGGTCGATGGCGCGCCAAAGACGATCTCGCGGGAGTAGAAATTGAGATTGACCCCGATCACCATCGGCATCAGTCCCAGCGCGGTCGTCACAGAGGTCAGCACCACAGGCCGCAACCGCTGCGCGCCCGTGCGCAGAGCCGCTTCAAGCGGGGCCGCTCCGGCGCGTTTCAGCTCGTTATAGGTATCGATCAGAACGATATTGTTGTTCACGACAATCCCCGCCAGCGCAATCACACCAATCCCGCCCATCACGATCCCGAACGGGCGTCCGGTAATCAGAAGCCCGAAGAGCACGCCGACGACCGAGAAGACAATCGCCGACATGACCACAAAGGCTTGGTAGAAATTGTTGAACTGGGCCAGAAGGATCGCAAACATCAGGCCAATGGCCGCCAGAAACGCACTGACAAGGAAAATCATCGCGTCCTGCTGCTCTTCCGCCTCGCCGCCAAACTTCCAGGCGATGCCTTCGGGAAACTCCATCGCCTCAAGCCGCTCGCGCAGCGCGACAATCTGATCATTCGGCAAAAGCCCCGGCGCAACATTCGCCTCCAAGGTGAGCACCCGCTTTTGGTCGATCCGCTCGATCGTGCCGCCACGCGGTGAGGGGATAAACTCGACAAAATTGCCAATCGGGACAAGCCCGGACGACGTCGGGACGCGCAAGGACTTCAAGTCATCGAATGTCCGCTCATCGGACGGGAAGCGCACGCGAATATCCACCGCGCCTTCCGCATCATCTGGTCGATAATCGGCAATCGTGATCCCTTGGGTCAGAAGCTGAACCGCCTGCCCCAGAAGCGCAACATCCGCGCCATAGCGCGCCGCTTCTGATCGGTCTACATTGACCTGCCACTCCACGCCCGGCAGCGGCCGCGTATCGGTGACATCGACATAGCCGCCGATTTTCTGCATTTCCTCCAGCACCATCTCAATCGCCGTCACTTGCGAGGCGCGATTGGTCGCGAAGATATCGAGGCTGATCGGTTTGCCGTCATTGGGCCCGCCCGCAGCCGTTTCGACCTGCACTTCAACACCCGCGATATCGGACATCATATCGCGGATATCCTCGCCAATGATCGCCGCTGTGCGCCGCGTGTCCCAATCCTGCAATTCAAGCTGTATGGTGCCAATCAGATCAGGTGCCGTGTCCCGGCCGCCAACGGTGCGCGCATAAACCGAGCGGATTTCATCCAAGGTCAGAAGACGGTTTTCCACCTCGCGTACCAGTTTGTCCCGCTCATAGACCGAGAAATTGTCCTGCGCACGCACCTGCACTTGAGCAAACTCCGGTTCGACTTCGGGGAAAAACTCGATACCGTTGCCCAAAAGCGCATAGGTTTTGAACCCGCCGATGAGCACCGCAATCGCGATCAGCAGAGTGCGACCGGGTCTCAGGATCGCCCATTGCAGCACTTTGACATAGCCACCGGCAAAACCGCGCATCTGCCGTGGATCGCCATGCTCGGCATGGTATAGCTGCTGCTTTCCATGCGCCGATTGCGCCTGTTTGCGCCCGATCAAACCGCCCAGAACCGGAATGAAAACCAGCGCCATCGCGAGCGAAGCGGCAAGGGTTAGGATCACCGTGATGGGCAGGAATTTCATGAACTCGCCGATCACCCCTTCCCAGAACAAAAGCGGGAAAAACACGCTCAGCGTCGTCAGGGTCGAGGCGATAATCGGCCAGGACATCCGCTTGGCCGCATAGGCATAGGCCTCGCGCGGCGGATCGCCCAGCGCAAGGCGGCGGTCGGCAAGCTCTGTCGTGACAATCGCCCCATCGACCAGCATGCCCACCACCAGAATGAGCGAGAAGAGCACAACGATATTCATCGTATAGCCCATCACCCAAAGCGCCGCGACGCCGGTGAGAAACGCGCCCGGAATAGCAAGCCCCACCAGAAGTGCAGAGCGCAACCCCATCGCATAGACCACAACGATCATCACCAGAATGATCGCCGCAATCACATTGGCCTCAAGGTCCGAAAGCATGGTTTTCACCGTCTCGCTCTCGTCCTGCATCGCGTTGATGCGCACCGTGTCCGGCCATTCTTCCTGATTTACCGCGATCACATCATACACATCGGCGACCGTTTCGATAATATTGGCCCCGACCCGCTTCTTGATCTCAAGCGCCAGCGCAGGCTGGCCGTTGATGCGGGCAAAACCGCTGGGGTCTTCGAAACTGCGTCGCACGGTGGCGACATCGGCAAAGGTGACGACCGTGTCGCCGCGCACTTTGACCGGCAGCTCCAGCACATCAGAATAATCCTCGATCAGACCGGGGACTTTGAGGACCAGCCGACCCGCGCCATTCTCAATCGCACCGGCTGCGATCAACTGGTTGTTGCGCGAGATGGTGCTGATCAGCTCGGAAAAGGAGATATTGTAGGTCTCGAACACCGTCGGATCGATCAGAACCTCCAAAAGCTCGTCCCGCGCGCCGCCGATATCGACCTCCAGAACGCCGCTCAGCCCTTCGATATCATCCTTCAAATCCTCCGCCAGCTTGTTGAGCGTGCGCTCCGGCACAGGGCCGGACAGGATCACCGTCAGGATTGGAAAGAGCGCTGTGTTGATCTCGTTCACAGACGGATCGGAGGCATCGGAGGGCAGCTCGTTCGATGCGCGATCCACCGCCTCGCGCACTTTATCGAGCGCTTGATCCGCATCAAACCCCGGCTCAAACTCCATAGTGACCGACGCATATCCCTCGCCTGCCGAGCCTTTGAGGCTCTTGAGACCAGTGATCGAACTTAACTCTGTCTCCAAGGGCTCAACCAGCAGCCGTTCGCTGTCTTCGGGCGAGATACCATCAAGCGTTGTGACCACATAGATCACCGGGATCGGGATCTCAGGATTGCTTTCCTTTGGGATCGAACTGTAAGAAATCGTGCCGATCGCGAGGATCAGCACGAACAAAAGCGCCACCAGTCGGGTGCGCGAAAAGGCCGTGTCGATGATCGCCCTCATTGGTCGGCTCCGGCTTGATCCAGAAGGTCCTGCGCCATCGGCTCGACCTCTTCGCCGTCACTGACAAAGCCCTGTCCGACAGTGATGATCTGCGCCGCATCCGGCAGGCCGGAAATCCAGATACCATCATTTTGTGCGCGCACAATCTCGACCTCATGAAAGGCGACTTTGTTTTCGCCATCCACGATCTTGACACCGAGCGTACCATCCGTGTCGAGCGAAAGGATCGCGGGCGAGACGAAATGGGCGACAGCTTCGCCAGTTGGAATGGTGACCCGCGCGCTTAGACCGGATGGAATTGCGCTGTTGTCGTTCGGCACTTCGATTTCAACGCGGAAGGTGCGCGTCTCATTATCCGCACTCGCACCGACAAAGACGACCTTACCAGCCACTTCCAGACCCGTGATGAAGCGCACCTGCGCCGGCTGCCCCACAGAGATTGTCGACAGGATTTGCTGCGGCACCTGCACCACAACTTCCAGAGGAGAGACGTCGATTATCCGCGCCACATCCGTGCCCGCGTTGACGAACTCCCCAACATCTATGTTCATCTCGTCGAGCCGTCCGGCAAAGGGCGCAACAAGCTGCGTGTCATCAATCGATTGCTTGGCAGTCGCGTAATCCGCTTCCGCCGCCGCCAGAGAGGCCCGCGCCTGACTGACGCGATCAGCTGTTGCGGCCCCACGATTGAGCAGGGCTTGCGCGTTTTCCAGCTCGCGCCGAGCAACACGCAGGTCTTCCTCAGCACGCTCCAGACTATCGACGCGCTGATTGACCTTGAATTTCGCGATCAAATCGCCCGCCTCCAGATCGGCGCCTTTGGAGACGAAAACCTCTTCGATCTCGCCGGAAATCTCAGCGCGGATGCTGGTTTCGCGATCCGGCGTCGCCTGCCCTTCTGCAACGAAAACCTGCGCCACAGACCGTGCCTGCGAGGCCATCACCGCCACCGCAATCGGGTCTGCCGGTTTGGCCGCTTCCGGGGCGTCTTCGGGCGCGGGCCAAACAAAACCGCTGCCCATCCACAAAATCATCGCAACAACCAACAAACCTGCCGCCCATTTGGAACGGGACGAGCCTGCATCCGTATCAAATTCCAGCGCCTCTGGCGACGCTTGGCCATCACCCCTGGTATCCACAGTATCGCCCTCCCCATCATTGCGTCCGTGCCGATCCTGGTGGTCTGGCACCATCTCCGCGACTGCATCTGACCTAAGCATTTTCCTGTTCCTTTAAAGAATTGAGCCGATCACAAGCTGTTTCAGTACACTGCCGGATCGTGTCAAAAAATTGGGCATAATCTTGTAATCGTTGACAAATTTCTGGATTTTCCGCGCAAACGACCTGCGCAAAACCGGCGATCCGCTCGCGCGATGTCTCAGCACGCTGCGCAAATCGTTTCAATAAGGTTTGATATGGATTTTCCGCCACTTCGAAATAATCCTGCCGCTGGCCGGGCTTGGAGACCCGCCGGATAAGACCCTGCTCCTCCAAGAGCCGCGCGCTGGAGCTGATCGAGCCGCGCGAGACTTGCAGCGCATGTGCCAGATCGCCAAACGCATGCGCCCCGCCGTCAAAAACCAGTAGCCCAAACATGCGCCCGGAGATGCGCGGAAACCCGTCTGCTTGCACAATCATGCCGATGGTTTCAATAAAATCCTCGCGGGTTTTTTCAAAATCACTTTGGGACACCGAATCATACACTCCTTGCGATTGGGCCTCGTCGTTACACCCGATCCGCAAAGATTGTCCAGTATGTTCAACCATAACTGAACAAACTAGCTACGTGTCGCGCGGCTTCTCCATCAACCACGTCAGATTTGCCTTTACCGCTGGCCAATCAGGCGCAGTAACAGAATACACCGCCGTATCCCGCAGCGTGCCGTTTGGCAGGATCATATGCGCGCGCAGCACCCCGTCGAGCTTTGCCCCAAGACGCTCGATTGCGGTGCGGCTTTGCGTGTTCAGAAAATGGGTGCGAAACTCCACGGCTATGCAATCGAGCGTCTCAAACGCATGGCTGAGCAGCAGGAATTTGCACGTCGTATTCAGGCCAGATCGCTGCACGGATCGTTGTATCCAAGTGGATCCAATCTCTAAACGCCGGTTATGTGCCTCAATATTCATGTAGGTCGTCATGCCAACAGCTCTGCCAGACGCACCGTCAATCACAGTGAACGGCAGCATCGACCCGGCGTCCTGCAAGGAAAGCCGTCGACCAATCTCTGCCACCATTTCATCTGCGGCAGGAACGCTCGTATACCACAGGTTATGCAACGCGCCATTCGCACTCGCGCGTTGCAAATCCGCCAAATGATCATGCGATAGCGGCACAAGCGACGCCTTTGCGCCTTTAAGTTCAATCGGTTCAGGCCATCGGAAATTGGTCATGTGTCACCTCCTTCAAGGGGCGCAATTTGACATAAGACCACCCCCTGTGCATCCGTTGTGATTGTGTCCGCAACAAACCAATATTCAAGCGCATATGTCCAAAACCGACGAGTTCGATCTGAATGACTTTCTGCCCTACCTGCTCAACCGCGCAGCAGAAGCGACGAGCGTGGGGTTTCAGAATTCCTACAAAGAGCGCTACGGCGGCCGCTTGCCACTCTGGCGAAAGAGGCCAACAGCGCGCCTCACCAATGGGGCGGTTTCTGATCAGCCGCCGGGGCTTCACCCAAAAGATCATCGACCTGTGCTGCCCTCTCACGCAACGCTGCCACGCGGACCTCTAGCCGATCCACAACACGGCCCTGACGCGCCAACTCATCACTCAACTCATCAAGCATATGCGCCTGATAGCTGATCTTTTCTTCCAATTCAGTCAGTCTTTTCAGTGTGTTGTCCATATCTGGCCTCCAGCGCCCATGTTGCGGTTTAGGCACCTTTGGATGTAACAGCAACCTCTCCATCGACAGACGCGGAGCGCCGCACTACATAGGCACAATATGAGCATTCCGACCGACACCCGCGCCTTTCGTGATGCGCTTGGCAATTTTGCGACCGGCGTGACTGTAGTGACGACGCTTTGCGATGAAGGGCCGCTTGGAATGACCGCCAACAGCTTTGCGTCCGTCTCGCTCGACCCGCCGCTGGTGCTCTGGTCGCCCGCGCGCGGATCGGCGCGGTTTGCAGCGTTTGAGGCGGCCTCCCACTTCGCGGTGCATATTCTGGCCGCCGATCAGATCGCGCTGAGCAACGCGTTTGCGACCAAAGGGCTGGAGCCATTTAAGGACACCCCGTATTCCAATGGGATCGAAGGTACGCCGCTTTTTGACGGCTGCGTGGCCCGTTTCGAGTGCCGCCACGCCGCAGGTCATGATGGCGGCGATCACCTGATCCTCGTGGGAGAAGTGTTGCGGTTCGCGCAATGGGACAAACCGGCGCTTTTATACCATCGCGGCAAATACGAAACGCTCGCCTGATCGCACATGCAGCGGCTTGCCCTGCCCCGCGCTGCACGATAGTCAGACCGCCAAATGCCAGACAAGGGATGGTCCGCACGCTATGGCCAAGGACAAAAAGAAGATCAAACGGCCCAAGGCGCAAACGCCGAAGGGGTTTCGCGACTATTTTGACGCCGAGGTCATTGAGCGCGGCGATATGCTGCGCAAAATCGCCGAGGTTTATCATCGCTACGGGTTTGATCCGCTGGAGACCTCTGCTGTTGAGACGGTGGAGGCACTTGGCAAGTTTCTCCCGGATGTGGATCGGCCCAATGAGGGTGTGTTTGCCTGGCAGGACGAGGATGAGGCGTGGATGGCGCTGCGCTACGATCTGACCGCGCCGCTCGCCCGCGTCTATGCCCAGCACCGCAACGATCTGCCAAGCCCCTATCGCCGCTACGCGATGGGTCCGGTCTGGCGCAACGAAAAGCCCGGGCCAGGGCGATATCGTCAGTTTTATCAGTGCGATGCGGATACGGTTGGGACGGGAAATGTCGCCGCCGATGCAGAGATTTGCGCGATGCTGGCCGATACGTTGGAGACAGTCGGAATTGCACGCGGCGACTACGCTGTGCGGATCAACAACCGCAAAGTTCTCAACGGCGTGATGGAAGCGGCAGGTCTGGGCGATGAGGTCGCGCAGGCAGACGCACGCGGCATCGTTTTGCGCGCTATCGATAAACTGGACCGGCTGGGCGAGGACGGTGTGCGCGCGCTCCTTGGCAAAGGGCGCGAAGATGCGTCCGGGGACTACACCAAAGGGGCCGGATTGAGCGGCGATCAGGCCGATACGGTCATGGCTTTTATCGCTGCGAAAGGCGAAACACAGGCCAAAACGACCGACACTCTGCGCGGTATTGTCGGGGCGTCTGAAATTGGTTTGGCCGGTGTAACTGAGCTCGCACAAATGGCAGAAATATTGGATACACTTGGATACAACTCAGGCCGCATCGCCATCGACCCTTCAGTTGTCCGCGGGCTTGGCTACTACACCGGCCCCGTCTATGAAGCCGAACTCACCTTTGAAATCCTTGACGAGAAAGGCCGCAAGCGCCAGTTCGGGTCGGTCGCTGGCGGCGGTCGCTATGATGATTTGGTCAAGCGCTTCACGGGTCAGGAAGTTCCGGCGACAGGTGTATCCATCGGCGTCGATCGTTTGCTGGCGGCGCTGCGCGAACAGCGCAAGAACAGCACACAATCGCAAGGCCCGGTGATCGTCACCGTCATGGATCGCGACCGGATGGGCGACTATCAGGCCATGGTCGCAGAATTGCGCAACGCGGGCATCCGCGCAGAGGTCTATCTGGGCAATCCAAAAAACTTTGGCAATCAGCTCAAATACGCGGATCGTCGCGGTAGTCCTGTCGCCGTTATTCAAGGCTCGGACGAACATGCGGCTGGCAAAGTGCAAATCAAAGATCTGGCGCTTGGGGCGCGACTTGCTGCCGAGATGGAAACCAACGAACAATGGAAGGCGCAGCCTGCCCAAATGGAGATCAAACGTGCTGATCTGGTGCGCGACGTACGCCGGATGATTGATCGGGCCAATGGCTAAGACAGTATCTCAAGTGCAGGCCGCATTTGAAGCGGCTGGGGCGAGTTTCGTCGAGCCGGGCTATCTGCAATCGGCCGAACTGCTGCTAGATCTATATGGCGAGGACATTCGCGCCCGCGCCTATCGCACCTATGATCCGGTCGAGGGCGAGATGATGCTGCGCCCCGATTTCACCGTGCCTATCGTGCAAAACCACATGGCAACCGGCGCCTCCCCTGCCAAATACACCTATGCTGGCCCTGTGTGGCGACGGCAAAGCCACGGCTCGCGCAATGCCCGCGAGTTCTGGCAGGTCGGGTTCGAGATTTTCGACAGCGATAACCCGGCGAACGCGGATGCGGAGATTTTCGCGCTGTTTGACCACATCCTCAAAGACCAGAACCTCGCGCCCATCACCGGCGATCTCACGATTGTGTTTGCTGCCATAGATGCGCTAGCCACGTCCGAGACGCGCCAAACCGCTTTGCGGCGGCATGTTTGGCGGCCCAACCGCTTTTCCCGATTGCTCGCCCGATTTGCAGGTGATGCTCCGTTTGATTGCGACACGCGCAAGGCGCAATCCCCAGATGCGCCGCACATCGGGTTGCGCACGCAAAGCGAGATTGATGCACGTTTGGAGCGGTTGCGCCAAGAGGCCGCCACCCCGGATATCTCGCAAGAAGAAGTCGCGATGGTCACAACCCTGCTTGAGCTCTCGGGCAGCATGGCCTCCTGCGCCAATGGACTGGCCGCGATAGCCCGCAGCTTTCCCAGCCTCAAAGCCGTACAGGCCCAATTCGAGCGCCGGATGGAGGCGCTGGAGGCGCGCGATATTGACACAAGCGCCCTGCCCTTTGACGGCGCATTCGGGCGCGGGTCGATGGAATATTACGACGGCTTCACCTTCGCCTTTCAAAACGACAGCGCCCTGAATGTCGCACAAGGCGGGCGCTATGATGCGCTCACCGGGCTCTTGGGCAATGGCACCATCTCCCCTGCCGTTGGCGGCATTATCCGACCGGCAGAGCTGACATGAGTTTGAAGCTGGGCATCCCCTCGAAAGGCCGATTGCAAGCGGACACAATTGCGTGGTTTGAGACCCGCGGCATCAAGATTGTGCCCGCCACAGGAGGCCGCGAATACACCGGATCAATCAGCGGCGTAGAGGACGTGTCGCTGGTCATGCTTTCGGCGGGGGAAATTCCGCGCGAGTTGGCCGCAGGGCGCATCCACTACGGGCTCACGGGCCGCGATATGGTCGAGGAAAAACTTCCCGGTTTTGAGACACTGGTACGCGCCGTCGCAACGCCCGGATTTGGCTTCGCCGATCTGGTGATCGCAGTCCCGGCCTTCTGGAGCGATGTCGAAACCATGGATGATCTCGACGCGGTCGCAGCGGCCTTTCGCGCGCGTCACGGGTTTCGTCTGCGCATCGCCACCAAATACCACAATCTTGTGCGCGATTTTCTGTCGCGCAATGATATTGCCGACTACCAACTTGTCGACAGTCAGGGTGCGACCGAAGGCACGGTACGTCATGAAACGGCTGAGGCGATTGCCGATATCACCTCAACCGGTGATACGCTACGCGCCAATCATTTGAAGATTTTGAAAGACGGGCTGGTGCTGAAAAGCGAAGCGCTTCTTTACCGCTCGGAAATTGCGGACGGAGATGGCGCGGCGTTTGAAGCCATGCTGCGCGACTGACGTTTGGGCTGTCCAGACAAACGGAGCGGCCCTATCGGGCCGCACGACATATCGTTTCGCGCGGGGCGCGAAACCGTTTTGAGTATTTGGTGGAAAGATGAAGGCGTTTTAGTTTGATTGCGCTGCGGGGGTGGCATTTGGGAAAAACAGCTGCTCGCCGTTCACCCTGTAGTTGCCGATCAGCGCCTGCCCTTCATCGCTCAATATCCAGTCCTGAAACTGCGTTGCCGCGCTGACGTTCACATGGGCGTGACGATCCGGGTTTACGACAATGATGCCATATTGGTTATTGAGCGGCGGATCTCCCTGAAAGACAATTTTCGCGTCCCGCTTGTCGCCAAACGCGACCCATGTGGCACGGTCGGTCATGGTGTAGGCCTGCATTTCGACGGTCATGCGGATGGTTGCGCCCATGCCAGAGCCGCTTTCGATATAGCTGCCGTCTTCGGGCCGGATCGGGATGCGATCCCAGAGCGCGCGTTCCTTTTTGTGGGTGCCGCTGTCATCGCCGCGTGAGACAAAGCGAAAACCGGATGTGTGAATTGCGCTGAGTGCAGCGTCGATCGACCGTGTGTCACCCACGCCTGCCGGATCATTTTCAGGGCCGATGATGACAAAATCATTGTACATCAGATCATAGCGCGCGATGCCATTTCCCTCGGCCACAAAAGCCTCTTCATCCGCGCGCGAATGGACCAGCAGCAGATCACCATCGCCATTGGCAGCGTTGCGAATAGCGCGTCCCGTGCCGACCGCGACCACTTGCACATCTATGCCTGTTTCCGCCTCAAAGACCGGCAGGATAAATTCGTAAAACCCGGAGTTTTGGGTCGAAGTGGTGGATTGGATCAGCAATCGCTGTGACGCGCAGGCATTGGCTGGCAAGAGCGCGCCAATCAGCGCAGCCAAGACAAAACGCAGGCCTGGCATCAGCGGCTAGTGTTTGTCGTGGTTGCGCGCATAGGCTTGGCGCTGTTCATCGGTGGCCTCGGTCTGATGCTTGGCCTTCCATTCGTCATAGGGCATGCCATAGACCAGCGCGCGCGCCGCCTCTTTATCGATGCTTTGCCCCCGCTGCGCTGCCTCTTCGGCGTACCAGCGGGACAGGCAGTTCCGGCAGAACCCGGCGAGGTTCATCATATCGATATTCTGCACATCGCTGCGTGTTTGCAAATGCGAGACCAGCCTGCGGAACGCGGCGGCCTCAAGCTCGGTTTGTGTGTCGCTCATCTGGGATCCATTGCTCTGGTTTGGTCAGAGTTAATCACTCAAGCGGAAGGGATCAAGCAATGTGATGATCAAGGTTTCGCCATCGACTTGATCTTTTCGGCCGACCGACATAGGCAACGGTCTCACTTTTCAGCCCATCCGCACCCCCAATGCACAAAGGTTCCGCATTTCATGCTTCTCAGACGCCAAAGACAGGTCAAGATTGTTGCAACGCTCGGCCCCGCTTCGAGCACGTACGACACGATCAAAGCGCTCTTTGAGGCTGGCGCAGATGTGTTCCGGTTGAACATGAGCCATGGTACACAGCAAGAACAGGCAGAGCGGTATAATATCATTCGTCAGGTCGAGGCCGATATGGTGCGTCCGATTGGTATTCTGGCCGATATGCAAGGACCAAAGCTGCGTGTCGGGGCCTTTGCCAATGGTGCGGAAGAGCTGGAGGTTGGCGCCGCGTTCCGCGTTGATCTCGATGATACGCCCGGCACGGCGGAGCGGGTTCATCTGCCGCATCCTGAGATTTTTGCAGCGCTTGAGCCGGGCACGCGGCTGTTGGTCAATGACGGCAAGATTCAGCTTCGCGTGACCAAATGCGGTAAGGATTTTGCCGATACTGAAGTGATTGTGGGAGGGACGATCTCGGACCGCAAGGGCGTGAATGTGCCTGATGTTGTGCTGCCGCTCACCGCGCTGACCGACAAGGACAAAAGCGATGTAGAGTTTGCCGCTGAGCTAGGCGTTGACTGGATTGCGCTGAGCTTTGTGCAGCGTGCTGAGGATGTGAGCGAGGCGCGCAAGCTTGTGAACGGCCGCGCGGCGGTTCTGTCGAAGATCGAGAAGCCCGCTGCGGTCACAGCGATGAACGACATTCTGGCGGTGAGCGACGGCATCATGGTCGCGCGTGGCGATTTGGGCGTGGAGATGGAGGTGCAGGACGTGCCTGCGATCCAGAAGCGCCTTGTGCGTGCCTGCCGTGCGGCTGGCAAGCCGGTGATTGTTGCCACGCAAATGCTGGAAAGTATGATTGAAGCGCCGGTTCCGACCCGCGCGGAGGTCTCGGATGTTGCCACGGCGATTTATGAGGGCGCGGATGCGGTGATGCTTTCGGCTGAATCGGCTGCCGGTTCCTATCCGGTTGAGGCGGTGACAACGATGAACGCTGTGGCGGAACGGATCGAGAAAGATCCACACTACACGCAGATCATCGAAGCCTCGCGCACACCGTCGCGCGAGCGGGTCGCAGATGCGATCACGGTTGCGGCCCGCGAGATCGCCGAGACCATCGATGTTAAAGCGATTGCCTGTTTTACCCATTCGGGCACGACCGCGCTTTTGGCTGCGCGCGAGCGGCCCCGCGTGCCGATCCTGGCGCTGACGCCCTTTGTGCGCACCGCACGAAAGCTCGCGCTTGTTTGGGGGCTGCATTGCGCGGTCACAGGCGAGGTCGAGCGGTTCAAACACGCGGTGGTCAGCGCGGCGCGCGCAGCGCGTGAATACGGTTTTGGCACAGATAAGGACCAGATCATCGTGACCGCAGGTATCCCGTTCGGGACGCCCGGCACGACCAACATTCTGCGCATCTCGCCGGTGAGCGAAAAACTGATCTATGAGGGCGAGCCGCAATAGCCAAACGCGGGTTTAGAGCCTCCGGTCCTAAATTCGCCACACTCGCCCGCTAGACGCAGACGCGTCATGACAAACTACGAGATATATCTTCTTTTGGGCAGCGCTTCGGGCGCGCTGGCGTTACTGGCGCTTCTGTCGGTGATGGTCGATAGCGGGTCGATCCGTATCATGGCGTTTTTCGCCTTTATTGCTGGCACCAGTCTTTATCTTGCCAATGACGCGCGGGAGGAGGGGTTGAATATTTACGACCTGCCGCCGACGATCAACAAGGCGATTGAGGACTATATTTAGAGCGCCGTCCAACACCCCCGCTAAATCGCCCGCGTCGCAGCCTCCAGCCACTCCGCCGCGCGCGCCGACACATGCGCGGCCAACACCTTGCGCGTCTGTTGATGATAGGCGTTCAGCCAGTCCCGCTCCTCATCCGTCAGCAGGTCGGAATCCACCAGCCGCAGGTCAATTGGAACATAAGTGAGCGTCTCAAATCCCATCATTTCGCGATCCCCGCCCTCAATCGGCGATGGCTCTTGCGCGACGATTAGGTTCTCGATGCGAATGCCAAACGCGCCTTCGCGATAAAACCCCGGCTCATTGGACAGGATCATCCCCGGTTTGATCGGCTCGACCGAGCGTTTTGAGATTGAGGCCGGCCCTTCATGCACACCCAGGTAGGACCCGACCCCATGCCCCGTCCCGTGGTCATAGTCCATGCCCTGTGCCCAAAGCGCGGCGCGGGCAAAGCCATCGATATCACGCCCGGCCAACCCTTCGGGCCAGCGCAATTTCGAGATGGCGATCATGCCCTTGAGCACCAGCGTAAACGCAAGGCGCGCATCATCTGGCGGCGCGCCCAAGCTGATCGTGCGGGTGATGTCGGTCGTTCCGTCGCGATACTGGCCGCCGCTGTCCACAAGGATCAGGCTGCCGTGCTTGAGCGGCGCATTGGTGGCCTCGTTGACGCGGTAATGCACAATCGCACCGTTTGCGCCTGCGCCGCAGATGGTCTCAAAGGAAATATCGCGCAGCGCATTGGAGGCGGCGCGGCACGCCTCAAGTTTTTGCGCCACATCAATCTCGGTCAGCCCGCCTTCCGGCGCCGCAGCATCGAGCCAGCTTAAAAACTCAGCCATTGCCACCCCGTCGCGATGATGCGCCTCACGAGCGCCCTCAATCTCGACAGCGTTCTTAACGGCTTTGGGCAAGATGCAGGGATCGGATTTCCATTCGATATTCGCCTTCGACAACGCCTCGCCAACGGCAACGGGCGCGCTCGCCGGATCAACCCTCACGGTGCCTTTTTGCTGTTTGAGAAACGCCTCAAACGCGTCCTTATCGTGCAACCGGATATCCTTGCCGAAATGCGCCTCGACCTCTGACGAGAGCTTCGCTGGATCCACGAAAAGATCGACCGTGCCATCCGCATGCAGGGCCGCAAAACACAACACCACCGGCGTGCGCTCGATATCACTGCCGCGAATGTTCAAAAGCCACGCAATCGAATCCGGCAGCGTCAGGATCGCCATATCCTGTCCTGCCTTTGCGAGCTTTTCGGCCACACGCGCCCGCTTATCTGCATGCGCCTCGCCGGAAAATGCGATCGGATGATCAATGATAGCACCCTTGGGCGCGCTGGGGCGGTCGTCCCAAACCTCATCCACAAGATTGGCACTGGCCCGCAGCGTCACACCTTCCGCCTCCAGCTTCGGCTGCCAACGCTCCAACTCAGATCGCGTGTGCAGCCATGGATCATAAGCCACCACATCGCCCCGACCGAGCGCTTCAATCAGCACCGCCGTCAATTCATCGCCGGGAATGTTCTTCGGTGTGAAATGATCGAGGGAAACCTGATCGCGAACCTGCAAGGTATAGCGCCCGTCGACAAACACCGCCGCCAGCTTTTGCGTAATCGCCGCAATGCCTGCCGAGCCGGTAAAGCCGGTCAGCCACGCCAACCGCTCGTCACAAGGGGCGACATTCTCACCCCTGTGCGCATCCGAGCGAGGGATGAGAAACGCATCCACCTTTGCCGCTTTCATCGCCGCGCGCAGCTTTTCCAGGCGTGGCGGTCCGTCTTGCGGACGCGTGGCGACTTTGTAATCCTGAAACATGGGGCACCTGTTGGGCTGTGAGGCGTCAAGTTGTCGCGAAACCACCAGTGATGTGCAAGCGCCTAGGCGCTGCGCTTGAACGCCTTGATAGCGCGCGGGTCATTGTCAAAGAGCGAGGCAAGCTGCTCGGTCATCGCGCCCGCCAATTGCTCCACGTCCGTAATCGTCACCGCCCGCTCGTAATAGCGGGTGACATCGTGGCCGATACCAATGGCGATCAGCTCCGCCGTTTTTTGCTTTTCGATCATCGCAATCACATCGCGCAGGTGCTTTTCGAGATAATTTGCCGGATTGACCGACAAGGTACTGTCATCGACAGGCGCGCCGTCAGAGATCACCATCATCACCTTGCGCGCCTCATGCCGCGCCAGCAGGCGACGATGCGCCCATTCGAGCGCTTCACCGTCGATGTTTTCCTTCAGAAGCCCCTCTTTCATCATCAGACCAAGATTGGGCCGCACCCGCCGCCAAGGGGCATCGGCGGATTTATAGATGATGTGCCGCAGATCATTCAGACGCCCCGGCGATTGCGCGCGCCCGCTTTGCAGCCAGGTCTCGCGGTTCTGCCCGCCCTTCCACGCGCGCGTGGTAAAGCCCAAAATCTCGCATTTGACCTGACAGCGCTCCAGCGTGCGCGCCAGAACATCAGCGCAGATCGCCGCGATAGAGATCGGCCGCCCGCGCATGGAGCCGGAATTATCCAGTAGGATCGTCACGACCGTGTCGCGGAACTCCATGTCTTTCTCTTGCTTGAACGACAAAGGCGTGGTCGGGTTGGTGACAATCCGCGCCAGCCGCCCCGCATCCAGAATACCCTCTTCCAGATCAAACAGCCACGAGCGGTTCTGCTGCGCTTGCAAACGCCTTTGCAATTTGTTCGCAAGTCGCGAGACCGCTCCTTTGAGCGGTTCTAACTGCTGATCGAGATAAGAACGCAATCGCTCCAGCTCAACCGGATCGGCCAAATCTTCGGCCCTGATCTCTTCATCAAACTCTGTCGAATAAACCGTATAATTGGGATCAGCGTCCGAGACGGGCGGCGGCGGCAGTTCGGGCGGCAGATCGGTGTCATCAAACTCCGCATCCTCGGACATCTCCGCATCATCCATGTCCTGATCCGAAAGCTGCGCCTGCAACTGCTCAAGATCGTCCATCGCTTCGGTGCTGTCGCTTTTCTCGTATTCATCATCGGGCTGGGCATCGTCCTGCCCCTCTTCGCTCTCGCCCTCTTCAGTCTCGTCCTGCTCGCTCTCCGCCTCGCTCTCGTCGTCCTCGAAATCCGGGTCGTCGCCAAGCTGGTCAGCATAGCCCAGATCTTCAATAACCTGACGGGAAAACCGCGCAAAGGCGGCCTGATCGTCAAGAACGTCAGACACGCCTTCAAGCGTGCCGCCTGCCTGTTGCTCTAAAAATCCGCGCCACAACTCCATGACGTTATCCGCACCCTCTGGCGCAGGGCGACCCGTGGCCAGATTGCGCACCATTTGCGCTGCTGCCACGGCAAGCGGTGCCTGCGCGCGGTCTGTGATCTCCCCATAGCCCAGACGCGCTGCCTCATCAGCAATTTTGGCGTCGATATTCTGGGCCGTTCCGGGCATGGCGCGCGCGCCCATCGCCTCGCAGCGTGCGGTTTCCATCGCCTCGTAGAGCGCCGAGGCAATCTCGCCATCAGGTGCAAACTTCCTGTGCGTGGCCGCGTTGTGATAGCGCATCTTCAGCGCATAAGAATCCGCCGTCCCGCGCGCCAGCAACACCTCATCGCGGGTCATCCGGCGGCTTACCTGCGGCAACCGCATCGCCTCATTCGACACACCCGGAGGATCAACGGTGAAGGCCACTGTCAGTTCAGCATCATTCGCCATCGCCCGTGTTGCATCAGCAAGCGCGCTCTTGAACGGATCGGCAGGGTTGTCACTATTGTTGCTCATAGCCCCGCTTATGCCCTCAGCGCTGCACAAAGAAAAGAAAATTGATGCGACCGTCCCACGGCACAATAAAATCCTCACCTCGTCATCTGGGCATTGTGCGCTTAACCTTGCGTCATAGGCCTAACACAAGCCTAAATTTTAGGGGGAATTACCTATGTTTAAATCAATGATTGCGTTCATATTTCTCTGCCTTTCGGCAATGTCTGCGTCGGCAATGACGCTCAACTACGTATATCAGGGACAGGAATTGACCTGCCCGGCATCGCTTCCGAACTGCTTTGGCGGCGGCGAAACCTTCACAGGATCGCTGACCATCGATGAAGACGCTCTTCCGGTTCTTGGCGGCATCGCAAACGCGACGCTTGCGCTAAAAGAAAGCGGCGGGACGTTCTCGTACACGCTGACAACGCCAACAAGCACTTTGTCGAGCACCTATTCGCCTCCGGGCGGAACGCCGTTTTTCTTTGAAACGGGCGGCATCGTGAACGACATTTTGCAAGGCTCGATTGCCGAAGCGAGCTATACATTCATGTTTGATGGCGCGAAACAAATCGTCGGTTGGGCCGGCGACTGCCTGTGTGGCGGGAGCAACGACCTGTTCTCATCCACAAGCGGCGACGGCACAGCGGACGGCGCGTCCGCCGGTCCGGGGACATGGACGCTAGCACCAGCAGTGGTACCGCTGCCTGCCCCTGTCTTTCTCTTGATGGCAGGCCTTTTTGCACTGCGTCTGCCACGCGCCTTCAGACGCGCTTAATCGCGAGCAATACACAGATTAAAACGCAGCCTCCTCAGGGGGGCTGCGTTTTTGTATTTTGGGCTTCGAAATCAGACGGTGATGGAACACGATCGCGAATTCACTGATGTGACGCGCACGATCGCAAGCGCCCGTTACCCCAAACTCACGCTCGCAGCGCTCTCAGGCAGTTCCTCGTCAAAACAGCGCTGGTAGAACTCCGCAACAGTCTGCCGCTCCAACTCATCGCATTTGTTCAGGAAGGTCAGGCGGAAGGCAAAGCCCACGTTGCTGAAGATCTCCTGATTTTGCGCCCAAGCGATCACCGTCCGTGGGCTCATCACTGTCGAGATATCCCCCTGCATGAAGGATGTCCGCGTCAGATCAGCAACCGTAACCATCTGGCTCACCATCTTACGTCCCGCATCATTTTGCAGATGCGGGTTTTTGGCGAGCACAATCTCGACCTCGGCGTCATGCTCCAGATAATTCAGCGTCGTGACCATCGACCAGCGGTCCATCTGGCCTTGGTTGAGCTGCTGGGTGCCATGATAGAGACCGGTCGTATCACCCAAACCAATCGTATTGGTCGTCGCAAAGAGGCGGAAATACGGGTGCGGCGTGATCACCTCGTTCTGGTCGAGCAGCGTCAGTTTGCCCTCAACCTCAAGAACCCGCTGGATCACGAACATCACATCAGGACGGCCCGCGTCATATTCATCAAACACAATCGCCACCGGATTGCGCAGCGCCCATGGCAGAATGCCTTCCTGAAACGTGGTGACCTGTTTGCCATCCACCAGCTTGATCGCATCCTTACCAATTAGGTCAATCCGGCTGATATGGCTGTCGAGATTGACCCGCACACACGGCCAGTTCAGGCGCGCGGCGACCTGCTCGATATGGGTCGATTTACCAGTGCCGTGATAGCCCTGAACCATCACACGGCGGTTGTTGCAAAAGCCTGCCAGAATGGCGAGCGTTGTGTCGCGGTCAAAGCGGTATGTATCGTCAATCGCCGGCACGCGGTCGCTCGCCTCTTCAAAGCCCTGGACCACCAGATCGCTCTCAAAGCCGAACGTCTCATCGACGCGAATGTCAACGCTCGGTGCTTCATGCATACTCATATTACCGTCCGCCATGTTTCGTCTCTCACTAAAGCGCGCATGCGCACCCGTTCCAAAATCTTGCCGCTTGTCGCCCATTCCGTGCATTTAAGCAAGACAGCAAGTGTCACAGTAACACGCTTTGCACGCTTGACAGTGACGCTGTGTTCCCGCCTGAGTAGAGCGACGCACGAAAGGCCCAAACCATGATCGAAGAACCACCCCTGCTGCAAATCCTGAGCGCCTCTTCGCGCAACCGACCAACTGAGGCGCAAATCGCGCCCTTCAAGGGGGCGCTTACCGGAAATATCTGCGATGCGCTCGGGGGCAGTGGTGCTTTGGATATGGCTATAAAACCCTTGCCCGGCTGCCCTGGAAGCCTTTGCGGACCTGCGCTGACTGTGGATTGCAGCGCGCGGGATGTGCTGGCAATGGTCGCGGCCATGTCGGAAGTACGGGCGGGCGATGTCATGGTGCAAGCTGTCGATGGCTTTCAAGGCTGCGCTGCCATCGGCGATTTGGTGAGCGGCATGGCGAAAAACGCTGGAGCTGAAGGAATTGTCACCGATGGGCCAGTGCGTGATATCGGCGGGATCGAAGCACTGGATCTCCCAATATTTGCGACTGGCATCAATCCAAACTCGCCCTTTGGCAAAGGCCCGGGGCGGATCGGTTATCCGGTGATGATTGGCGGGATGACGGTCCATTCGGGCGATCTGATCGTCGGGGATCGGGACGGGGTTGTCGTTGTGCCGTTTGACCGGATTGATGATGTGGCAAAAGCGCTTGGGCACATCCAACAGGCCGAAGCGGTAATGGAAGCCAAGGTCGCAGACGGTTTGATCCTGCCGGACGATATAAAAGCACTATTGGACAGCCCGGCCGTGGCACGGGAATAAAACGCTTTTGCACATCGTATAATTTGCCTAAGCTGACGCTACCCATTTTAAGCGATAGATTTAAACCTACATGGCCACAAAAACCGAAATTCGTCGGCAAGAGTTGAAGTCCCGCCTTGTCGATATCGCCGAAACCCATGTGATCGAAAACGGTGTGACCGCCTTGCGCGCACGCGAGATTGCCAATGAGGCAGGTTGTGCGCTCGGGGCGATCTACAACGTGTTCTCCGATCTGCGCGCGCTGATACTAGAGGTCAACGGGCGCACCTTCAAACGGCTCGGCGCACATGTGCTTTCCTCAATTGCGCATATGGAAAACGCTGATCCGCGCGAGCGTCTGGTAACGTTGTCGATGGCCTATCTCCAGTTTGCCTCACAGCATACAAACGCATGGGAAGCGCTCTTTGACGTGGAAATGCGCGCAGGCGGCGATGCGCCGGAGTGGTATCTCGACGAGCTGACTGTTCTTTTCGGCCACATCGCCAATCAGGTGAGCGAGATCGAACCCTCGCTTGATCAGTCGCAGCTTTCACTGATCACACGCACGCTATTTTCCGCTGTCCACGGTATCGTCTCGCTGGGGCTGGAAAACCGGATATCAGGCGTCCCGCTGGCGCATATGGAAGAAATGATCCGCCTCCTGATCCGCAACATCGATTTTCGGATAGAAAACACTGACGGTTGAGGGGGTTGCGAGAGCAAAGCCGGGACCGCTACGCCTCACTTACAAGGGCAACCCGCTCACACCACCAACACTTGCCGCTGCATTCCAAATTATACCGACCAATTTGAAGCCACCCGCAACCTGCGATATAGCGTTAACCGCAGCACAAAAACGCAGGTTCCGCCATGCCTTCAAATCTCGATGATGTGTCTTCGAGTGCCGGAAGAATTCTCGACCAGCAGTATAAGACCAAAGGCAGCAGCATCGCTGAACGCTTGCCCAAACTAAAGCGAAAGCTGCCCCGCAAGGCTCGCCAAGCAGCAGAGACGATTGCGCAGGCTGAATATCGCGCCAAATACCTGCCCTACACGCCGCAAGGCGATATTGATGCTGCGAACAAGGCTGGCAAGGCACTGGCGCAACACGCGCAGGCGGATGATATCGCGGCTGCCCGGAAAATCGCGCGCAAAAAGTGGCTGTATAGTCTGATCATCAACCTTGGGCTGATGTGCGTTGCCATCTGGGTCTTTTGGCTGATCGGCTCGCAATGAAAAAAGCGGGCCGCTGACGACCCGCTTTCCCCAAATTCATCGTGATATGCTAGGCGGCGCGTTGCTGCGCAGCCTCAGCTTGCGCTTTGGCCTGCGCCTGACGCTCGCTTTCCTCGCGGGACAGAGCAACAGAGGTCCGCACGCCGCGCTTCACAAACTCGACCATGCCGTTCACACAGCGCTCGGTCGGGTCGATGCCCGCGCACATCAGGACTTCACGGCCATCGCGAGACCGCGCCCAGCGCGCAATTTGCTCCGCACCGTTCCCGTATTTCTTGTCATCTGCAATCGCGTCGTCAAGTGCCGCCAAGACAACGGCGGCAAAAAGTTTCTGAGCCCGCGCGCCTTGATCTTTGTCAAATGCGGCGGAGTCTATTTCGTCGAACATACAGTGTCCCTATCTTTACGATTCTATTCGGTGCTGTCGTTGAATATGACAATTTTGTGGCACTCGTGGCAGGTCATATAACACATATCAGCCATGCGTCAAATGCATAGCTCGTAGTTCAGGCGGGAATCCGGCTGTCTTGAAGCCCAAAACAACCACAGTTAGCCAAATGATTACCTTTTATTTACATATACTTACGGGATTAGCGGTGGATTCTCGCCGACCGCCGTTTTTCGCGCCCCACCTACGCGAAAACCCGTGAAAATATTGTAAAAAAATTTGCTTGACCTCTTGTCATTCGGGCGAATCTTTGAATTCGATCAGAAGTTCCTTAGCGTCAACCTGACTTCCCGCGCCTGCATGAACCTGCAAAATCACCGCATCCCGGTCCGCGTGAATCCCCGTCTCCATCTTCATCGCCTCGATGGTCAGCAGCAAATCGCCTTCCTTGACCTCCTGCCCTGCGTTGACCGCCACATTCGCCACAACGCCCGGCATAGGGGCCGCGACGTGATTGGCGTTGCCATCCTCTGCCATCGGCCTGCGCACCGCTGATGCGGCAACCGAACGGTTGGGCACACGCACGGTACGAGGTTGTCCGTTCAACTCGAAAAACACCCGCACATCGCCATCCTCATGGGTCTCCCCAATCGCCAGCAACCGGATTTCGAGCGTTTTGCCCGGATCGATTTCAGCCGACAGCTGATCACCGGGGGTCATGCCGTAGAAAAACGCATGGGTCGGCAACACGCGCACAGGGCCATAGGTCCGGTGGCGGCCCATGTAATCGAGGAAGACCTTGGGATACATGAGGTACGCGCACAGGTCCTCGTCATCGACCACAAACCCGTCAAGCTGGTCCGACACCTCTTTGCGCGTCGCCTCCAGATCAACCGGATCGAGGATCGAGCCCGGGCGCACGGTCAGAGGCTTGTCGCCCTTGAGCACTTTCTTTTGCAACGCCTTGGGCCATCCACCAGGAGGCTGCCCCAGCATGCCGCGCATCATGTCAACGACCGACTCTGGGAAGGCCACATCCGTATCCGGGTCTTCTACATCCGCGCGGCTCAGCCCTTGCGTCGCCATCATCAGCGCCATATCCCCGACGACCTTCGAGGACGGCGTGACTTTGACGATATCGCCAAACATCTGGTTCACATCCGCATAGGTCTTGGCCACATCATCCCAGCGATCCTCCAGGCCCACCGATTTGGCCTGCGCCTTGAGGTTGGTGAACTGACCGCCGGGCATCTCGTGCAGGTAAACCTCGGACGCCGGAGCCTCAATACCGCTTTCGAATGCCGCGTAGAGGTGACGCACACCTTCCCAATAACCGGAAAGCGCGCGCACCTGCTCCATATCAATGCCCGTATCGCGATCCGTATGCCTCAGGGCCTCAACAACCGAACCAAGGCAGGGCTGCGATGTGCCGCCTGAGAACGCATCCATCGCCAGATCGACGATATCAGCGCCAGCCTGTGCCGCCGCCAGCACAGATCCTGCGCTCGCGCCGGATGTATCATGCGTGTGGAAATGGATCGGCAGCCCGACCTCTTCCTTCAGCGTCTTCACCAGCGCTCCCGCAGCGGTCGGCTTGAGCAATCCGGCCATGTCCTTGAGGCCCAAAAGATGCGCCCCGCCCGCTTTAAGCTCCCGCGCCATCTCGACATAATATTTCATGTCGTATTTCGACCGCTCGGGATCGCGATAATCGCCCGTGTAACAGATTGTGCCTTCGCAGACCTTGCCGCTGTCGATCACGGCATCCATCGCAATGCGCATATTCTCGACCCAGTTGAGGCTGTCGAAGACACGGAAGACGTCGATGCCGGACGTTGCGGCCTGATCGACGAATTTGACCACCACATTGTCGGGATAGTTGGTGTAGCCGACGCCGTTTGAAGAGCGCAGCAGCATTTGCGTCAGCAGGTTCGGCATGGCCTGTCGCAGATCGCGCAGACGCTGCCACGGGCATTCCTGCAAGAAGCGATAGGCCACATCAAAGGTGGCCCCACCCCAGCACTCCATTGAGAATAGCTGCGGCATATTGTGGGAATAGGCCTTCGCGACTTTAATCATGTCAATCGAGCGCATGCGGGTCGCCAATAGCGACTGATGCCCGTCCCGCATGGTCGTATCGGTGATCAGGAGTTGTTTCTGATCCAGCACCCAATCGGCCAGCGCTTGCGCGCCCTGATCCTCCAGAAGCGTGCGCGTTCCGGGCGCAGACGTCTTGGAAATCAGCTTGGGCGGGCGCGGGTCGCGCAACTCGGCGGCGGTCGGCGGATGGTCTTTGGTCTCCGGATGGCCATTGACGGTGACATCCGCAATGTAAGTCAGCACTTTGGTGGCACGGTCGCGGCGCTTTTTGAAGGCAAAAAGCTCCGGCGCTTCGTCGATGAACTTGGTATGATAGGTGTTGTCGAGAAAGCTGGGGTGTTTGAGCAGATTTTCGACAAAGGCAATATTGGTCGACACGCCACGGATACGGAACTCGCGCAGCGCACGGTCCATGCGCGCAATCGCCATATCGGGCGTTGGCGCCCATGCGGTGACCTTCTCCAAGAGCGAGTCATAATAGCGCGTGATCACCGCGCCCGAATAGGCCGTCCCGCCATCAAGCCGGATGCCAAAGCCCGTCGCCCCACGATAGGCGGTTATGCGGCCATAATCGGGAATGAAATTGTTGCGCGGATCTTCGGTGGTGACGCGGCACTGTATAGCGTGCCCCCGCAGCTCGATATCTCCCTGCGACGCCATCCCCGTCGCCTCTTCCAGCGTTTTGCCTTCCGCGATCAGAATTTGCGCCCGCACAATATCAATGCCGGTGACTTCTTCCGTGACAGTATGCTCGACCTGCACACGCGGATTAACCTCGATGAAGAAGAACTCGTCCGTGTCCATGTCCATGAGGAACTCGACAGTGCCCGCACATTCGTATTTGGCATGGCGCGCGATGTTCAGCCCCATCTCGCACACCGCAGCGCGCTGCTCATCGGACAGATACGGCGCAGGCGCGCGTTCCACGACCTTCTGGTTCCGCCGCTGGACCGAGCAATCCCGCTCCCACAGATGATAAAGCGCGCCATGGCTGTCGCCCAGAACCTGCACTTCCACATGGCGCGCCTTGAGGATCAGACGCTCCAGATAGCCCTCGCCATTGCCAAACGCAGCCTCGGCCTCGCGCCGGCCTTCGAGCACTTTGGTCTCCAACTCGTCGGCCCCATGTATCGGACGCATCCCGCGCCCGCCCCCACCCCATGACGCTTTAAGCATCAAGGGATAGCCGACCTCATCGGCCATCTTCGCGACCTTGCCCATATCATCCGGCAACACCGCGGTCGCTGGCACCACAGGCACGCCCGCAGCAATCGCTGCTTGTCGCGCCGACGCCTTGTCGCCAAGCATGCGCATGGTCTCAGCCTTGGGGCCGATGAACGTGATCCCCGCCTCGGTACAGGCGTCCACAAAATCCGGATTCTCCGACAAAAGCCCATAGCCTGGGTGTATCGCATCCGCCCCGCTCTCGCGCGCCACGCGAATGATCTCCGGGATCGACAGATAGGCATCCACGGGCCCCAGCCCCTCACCGATCAGATAGGCCTCATCCGCTTTGAACCGGTGCAGCCCCAGCTTGTCTTCGGTGGCGTAAACCGCAACGGTTTTCTTGCCCAACTCATTGGCCGCGCGCATGACGCGAATGGCAATTTCGCCACGGTTTGCAATAAGGATTTTGGAGAATTCGGTCATATCAACCCTAGGTCAGAGTTCGAGTTGACCGCTTCATAAGGGCAGGGGTTTTGACGTGCAACTCGATTGCTGACGCTAACATATGCGAAATGAGAGCGGGTCGAACGAAGGCGGTTAACAGACACGAAACGGCTCGCCCGTCAAACCTATGGTTTGCTATTCGCAAAACGGGGCGGCCCTACCGCTCGAATGCCTCGAATGCCTCGAATAGTCTCGCTGACGCAGGGCCGATGGCATTCAGCATACGTGAGGAATAGTTGCTGTCTCTGCCCTCATCCGTCATTTTCATCCGGCTCATCAATCGCATATTTGACGAAAATCGACGCCTGCGAAATGACGAATGCGAAGCTCGCGATCGGCAAAACAAACGTCCTGAAATTCACCCAAGCATCAGTGTCCATGGACCGCCAGACGACCTCATTGACACCTGCCAGCACAAGGAAAAACAGAGCAAAGCGCTTGGTGAACTTCATCCAGCCCTCGTCCTGAAGCGGCATCATATCATCCATCAGATACTTCAGATAACTCTCCCCGCGCATCAAACCAAACCCAAGACCGGCGGCAAACATCAGATAGAGGATCGTGGGCTTCATCTTGATGAAGGTGTCATCGCGCAGCCATAGGGTCAGACCGCCGAATACCACCACCAGAATGGCCGTAATAACCGCCATTCGCGGCAAATGTCGGGTCAGCACCCATGAGGCAGCCAGCGTGATCAGAATAACCGGAATGAATACCGCCGTCGCAAAAAGTATCTTCGATAACTGCGCCTCGCTGCTGCTTACCCCTTCGGCAACCGGCGCCAAGCGGTAGACCAGGAAAAAGACAAGGATGGGTCCGATTTCAAGCACCAGCTTCAGGATCGGATTGATCTTTTTCGTCGCCGCCATCGTCACATCCTTTTTCGCTTACGCACCAAACTCAACCAGAACCGCGCCCAGTGCAATCGTCGATATAATACATATCTGCCGAAATCCTACGCTCTCCTTGAGGAAGAACCAGCCAATTGCAACCGCGAAGATCACCGAGGTCTCGCGCAAAACCGCCGCCTCGCCCACCTTATCAAGCCGCGTGGCCAGCATCACACCACCAAAAGAGACAAAAGCAATGAGCGCACCTACCACGCCGCGCCGCAACAGCGGACCCAAGGGTGGCGGCGCAGGCGCGCGTGACCACATCACCGTGCCGATGATCGCAAAATCAATCGAGGACAGGAAAAAGAACCACGCCAGAAAAGTGAACGGGTTGGGCGTCTGCCGGATCGCATAGGCGTCATAGACTGTGTAAACAGCAACGATCAGGCCTGTCAGAACCGCCAGTCCGATCGCTGCGATCAATGTTGGGCGCCCAACCGAGGTTTTACGTAAATTATCCGCCGCCAGACATAAGATACCACCCGACAAAAGCGCCAGCCCGAACCACTGCAAGGGCGCATATTGCTCGCCAAAGACGATCATCGCAAAAACCACCGCCGCCAACGGCCCCGTCCCGCGCACAACCGGATAAACCAGCGTATAAGCGCCGCGTGTGTAGGCCATCGCCATCAGATACTTATAAACAAAATGAATGACCATCGCGCCGCCCAAGAACGGCCAAATCAACCCGCTCGGCCAAGGCACGAGGAAGAGCGCAATCGGGGCCGAAAGGGCCACCAGCGCAAAATCAATCGCCCCGCGCGCCATCCACGGATCATAGCGGCCCTTCTGCAAAGCGCCGAAAGCGGCATGAGAAAACGCGGAAATCAGCGCCAAAAGCATCGCATAGCGCGCGCCCGCAGGCGTGCCTTCAACCGACAGGATCCAGTCAGACAGGACCTCGCTCACGCGCGCAGCATCTCATGCAGCTTTTGCATCGTGCGCAGGTTCCGTGCGGTCACAGGCACGGGCATCAGCGTATCGATTTTCGCTGCAAGTTTCGATCGTGCGATGCCATCGGGTGCATGCATGATAAGCGCGTTTTGTGCCAAATGGAGTGTTTCGCTGGGGGCCGCCATTGCGTGAAATGGCGCGAAATCCAGCGTTTGTTCGAATGGTGCGTCATGGACAAAATAATGGATTTTATTGCCGTCGTCCTCAAACGGCGACGCGCTGAGCATCGCCCCGATTTGCGCTGGTGACAGAACGATAATCGGCACGTCTGCTGCAAAGCTATCGGCCAGAACGGTCCTGACGCCCGCTTTCACCGCATGCGGTCCGCCTTGCGAGGTGAGGGTGATATTGCCACTTTGAATATAGGTCTGCACATCGTCAAAGCCTGCCGTCTGCAAAACGTCGCGAAGCTGCGCCATTTTGACAGTATTGTGCCCGCCCACGTTCACGCTGCGCAGCAGCACCGCCCAGCGCTGCGGGCTGCTATTCACTCTGCGCGCCCGTCAGCGCATTGGCAAACTCCTGCGGATCAAACGGCGCCAGATCGTCAATCGCCTCACCCACGCCGATCGCATGGATCGGCAGACCAAACTTCGCCGCCAGCGCAACCAGAACACCGCCCTTGGCAGTGCCGTCCAGCTTGGTCATCACAAGGCCCGAGACATCGGCGATTTTGGTGAAAATCTCGACCTGGCTCAGCGCATTCTGCCCGGTCGTCGCATCCAGCACCAAAAGCGTGTTGTGCGGCGCATCCGGGTCGCGTTTGCGGATGACGCGCACAATTTTGGCAAGCTCTTCCATAAGATCCTTACGGTTTTGCAAGCGGCCGGCCGTGTCAATCATCAGCAAATCCGCACCATCTGCCTCCGCCTTGGCCATCGCATCAAAGGCAAGGCTGGCTGGATCGGAGCCTTCGGGCGCGGTCAGCACAGGCACACCCGCCCGCTCGCCCCAGATTTGCAACTGCTCCACAGCCGCGGCGCGGAAGGTGTCACCTGCGGCAATCACCACCGATTTGCCCGCGGTCTTGAACTGAAGCGCCAGCTTGCCAATGGTCGTGGTCTTGCCGGAGCCGTTCACGCCCACAACAAGCACAACCTGCGGCTTTTTTGCAAAAAGCGGCATGGGCCGGGCTACAGGCTCCAGAATATCGGTAACTTCCTTGGCCAGCAGCGATTTGATCTCATCGGTCGAGAGCTTCTTGCCAAAGCGTCCGGCGGCCATATTGGCCGACACCTGCATGGCGGTCTCCACCCCCAGATCGGAGGTGATCAGCAGATCTTCGAGCGATTCCAGCATTGCATCGTCGAGCGTGCGGCGCACAACCGTCTTTTGCACCTTGCGCCCGAGCAAGCGGCCAAACAGACCGGGCTTTTTCGCAGGCGCATCTTCTGCATCATCCGCATCACTCAGAGCCGCAATCGGACCCGCCGCAATCTCCGCCTTCACCCGCTCGGCCGTCTCCGCCATCTCCTGCGCGGTCTTGGGCACAACCGGCTCTTCAGGCTCTGCAGCTTCCTCATCAAGCACCTGCTCCAACGCCGCCTCAAGCGCCGCCTCCATCTCGCCCGCTTCGGGCTCCAAAGCATCCCCCGCC
>CAYRKW010000005.1:73724-81146 GCA_964425135.1 uncultured Rhodobacterales bacterium | reverse complement strand
CAGTGGGTGGCGATAACAATGATGCCGATCCCACCAATGATCCCACAGCCGTTGGCTTGAGCCCACAACCGTCGATCTCTCTGATCAAGTTCGGTGCACCGCCAACAGTTGCGCTTGGTGCCGACGATCAGATCACCGATGCGGGAGATACTATCGACTACAGCTTTACGGTGACCAATACGGGCAATGTACCGCTAAACAATGTCTTTGTGACGGACCCGCTGGTTACAGTTTCGGGCGGGCCGATCCCAACATTGGCGCCAGGTGCCAGCGATAGCGTCACCTTTACCGCTACTTACGTGGTTACAACTGCCGACGTCTTGGCCTTTGGTGTGGAGAACACAGCAACGGCGACGGGCTCCAGCCCCTCAGGCACCAACGATGTGAGCGATGTGTCGGACAGTGGTTTTGGATCAGAAACAACGAATGATCCTGATCTGGGCGAGCCCGGCGATGCCAATGGCACCGCTGACGATGATGCGGACCCCAGCAATGACCCCACGATCATTCCGATCCCCTATACAGAAATTGGTCTGATCAAATCTGCGGGTACGCCGACCGTTGCCCTTGGTGCCAATCCCGCAATCACGGATGCAGGCGACACCATCGCCTATACTTTCCGGGTCGAGAACCGTGGCAACACTGTTCTGAGCAACGTGATCGTCAATGACCCGAAAGCGACGGTTTCAGGTGGGCCGATTACGCTGCCAATCGGTGGCGCGGACACTGGCAGCTTCACGGCCAGCTACACCATCACGGTTGCAGATCTGCAGAACGGTGGCGTTGAGAACACAGCAACCGTGACAGCAACACCTTCGGTGGGGCCGGACACGATGGACATCTCTGACACCGGCGCAGGGTCTGAGACCACGAATGACCCTGATCTGGGTGAGCCGGGTGATGCCAACGGCACTGCCGATGATGACGCAAGTCCCACCAACGATCCAACTGTCGTTTTGATCACACCTGCGCCATCGGTGCAGCTGACCAAAACGGCTCTTGCGCCTACGACAGCGCAAGGTGCCGACCCGGCGATCACGGATGAAGGCGATACGATCAGCTACGTCTTTGAAGTGCGCAACACCGGCAATACGGTTCTGACCGATCTTGTGGTTACTGATCCCAAGGCCACGGTCGTCGGCACGGCAATTCCAAGCCTCGGTATTGGTGCCAGTGACACCACAACCTTCACGGCCAACTACACCATCACAGCGGTGGATGTGGCCAATGGCGGCGTCGAGAATACAGCGACAGTCACGGCTTCCAGCCCCGCTGGTACGGGCGATGTCACTGACATCTCTGACACAGGTGCAGGGTCTGAGACGACCAATGACCCTGATCTGGGCGAGAGCGGTGATGCCAATGGCACCGCCGACGATGACGTGGATCCGACAAATGATCCAACTGTCACGCTGTTTGAGACCCCTCGCATACGTCTGGTCAAATCGGCGATAAGCGTCACCGATACCAATACGGATGCGGTCATCGGTAACGCTGGCGACACGGTTGAGTACCGCTTTGCAGTGGAAAACATCGGCAACGTGGCTTTGACGAACGTGCAGGTTAATGACCCGATGCTGGGTGGATTGGTTGGCACAATTCCAAGCATTGCACCCTTTACGACCGAGACGGTGAACGGCTCTTATGTGTTTGTCACAGCGGATGAAACACGCGGGTATGTCGAAAACTCTGCAACCGCCACAGGCACGCCTCCGTCTGGACCGGCTGTCAGCGATACCTCTGACGCGGGCAGTGAACGCGACCTGACGCCGATCTCCAACCCGGAAGCAACACAGACGCCAGACGGTGCGAACAACACCGACCCGGATCCGACGAATGATCCAACCGTGACAACCGTGCCTTTGACGCCTTCGGGTGCGGCGGTGAGCGGTACTGTTTACTTGGATCGCAACGGTAATGGCAGTTACAACCCCGGCACGGATGTTGTGCAAACTGGATACAATGTGACGTTGAAGAACGCCGCAGGGGATATCATTGCCACCACGACCTCCGATGGTTCTGGCGACTATGCCATGTCCGGGTTCCCGGTTGGCTCGAACTATTCGATTGAGTTCACAGATCCGGTGTCCGGCCAAACAGTTGGTATGCTTGAGGGTCTGAACTTTGGTCCTACGACTGTTCTGACGGATCAGGATCAACCGATTGATCCCGCCGGAGTGTTCTACAACTCATCAACCGGTGATCCTGTCGCTGGCGTTGCAACACAGCTGACAACAGCTGCCGGTGTACCTTTGCCTGGCGTTTGTCTGGGTGCTGGCCAACAGCCGCAAATCACCGGAGCCGATGGGTCGTATCGTTACGATGTGCTTGTGGGCGCGGATCCTTTGTGTCCGGCGGCTGAGACCGAATACCTGATCGAGGTAACAAGCTATCCAACTGGTTTTGTGAACGGGCCATCAACGGTTTATCCACCTGAGGCAGGATCTTTGGATGCAACGACCTGTCCCATTGATGCGGTTCCAGGTGGTTCCTGTCAGCCTTCGGCAAGCTCCTTTGCCCCACCTGCTGGCACAACGGCTCCCTACTACCTGTCATTCCTGCTGGCATCGGGTGATCCAGATGTGGTCAACAACCATATTCCGCTTGATCCCTTGCCACTGAGTGCAGGTCCGGCGGTAAGCGGTCTGTCGATTGCCAAAACAGCTGGTGTAAGCGACGTTGTGATCGGGGACAGCGTGCCCTACACAATCACCGCCTCTAACGCCAATCTGGCAGCCTTTGCGCCGATCACGATTGTTGATGAATTGCCTGCTGGCATGGTGTTTACACCCGGTTCAGCAACTGTTGACGGTGTAGCGGCGACACCAACCGTTTCGGGCAGCTCGATCAGTTTCTCTGGTCTGACGTTGCCTGCTGGTGGCACAATCCAGATTGCGCTGACGACACGGGTCACCGGCGCATCTGCACCCGGTGAGATGGTCAACACCGCGCGCCTTCTTGATGGTGCGACAGGTATTGATATTGCCGAGCCTGCGACCGCCACGGTGATCCGCACGGTTGAACATGTCTTTGACTGCTCGGATATCATCGGCAAGGTCTATGACGACCTGAACCACAACGGCTATCAGGACGAAGGTGAGCCCGGGCTGCCTGATGTTCGGTTGTCGACTGTGGACGGTACGTTGATCCGCACGGATGAGCACGGTCGCTATCATGTTCCTTGTGGTGCGTTGCCGCGCGAGATCGGGTCGAACTTCCTGCTCAAGCTGGATGCGCGCACGCTGCCCACGGGGTATCGTGTGACCACCGAAAACCCACGTGTGATCCGGGTGACGCGCGGCAAGTTTGCCAAGTTGAACTTTGGTGCGTCGATCTCAAATATCATCGACATCGATCTCACAGATGTTGCGTTTGAGGCTGGCTCCAAAGAGCCGAAAGATCGCCTCAAGAAGGGCATCGTTAACGTCATCGAACAAATGCGCGATACGCCATCGGTGATCCGCATTGCCTATTACACCAACAATGAGAGCCGCCGCCTTGTGACCAAGCGGATGGATGAACTTGAAGAGTTCATTCGTGCCAATTGGAAGCGTCGCGGACGCTACAAACTGAATATCGAAATGACTGTGAAAGTGATGCAGTGATGGGAATGGCCATGAAAACCAATAAATCAAAGACCTCAACGGGCCTTTTTCTGATCGCAACCGCGCTTTCAAGCGGTCTTATCAGCCAAAGCGCGTTTGCTGACGAATGCGCGGTTCCATATGCTCAGGTGCCTCAGGGCTGTGAGCAGCCTAACAATGGGACAACGGTGCGGATGCCGGCCGAGCCCAACACGGAATGGGACGAGGGTGACTTTGATGGCGGTGCCGAGGGTTTCGTCATCGCCGTTGATGGCAAACCTGTTGATGCAGACCCGCGTCTGGAGGATCAGATCCGCGAAACCGACATCGCCCTTGCCCGTGCCGATGTTCAGGTCAAATTCGACGGTCTCGACGCGACGCCGCGTTTGGATCTGTTGGTGCAGCACACGGACAAAAGCCGTAGTGCAGGTGATCAGTTTGTGGTGCAAAGCCGGTTGAACTATCCCGCCTTTGTTGATCGTGCAGAAATTCGTTTGATCGACACGGATCATAACGGTGCCTGGCGCATGTTGGGTGTCGTGCCGATTGAACCCAACGGTGCCGCGACTGTTCGTTTGCCCGAGGGGAACAAAATCGTCGCCGTTCACCGTGTTTACGATGCCAAGGGTCGATACGACGAGACCTTTGCTATTCCGCTGACAGATCGCGATACGCGCGGTCTGGTTCTGGCGGTTGAGGAAGGCACCGATGCCACCTCAAGCCGCAATATTCCGGTCAGTGGTGGTGCCATCACTGTTTCAAGTTCAAACGTGACCAAAGGCTCGGTCGTCACAACCTTGGGTGAAACCATCACTCCCACAAGTGATGGCCGTTTTGCGATCCAACGGATTATGCCTGCGGGCGAATACGATGTGGATGTGGCCATCACGGGCCCCATGCCCACACAGTTCAGCCGTGAGGTTGAGATCCCCAACGCAGAATGGTTTGTTACAGGCATAGGTGATGCCACTGTTGGGGTGCAGACTGGCAGCGGCACCTCTGGCACAGAGACCTATTCGTTGGGTCGTGTTGCGTTCTACGCAAAAGGCAAAACCGCCAGTGGCTATAGCATCACCATGTCGCTTGACACAAAAGAGGATGAGCTTGGCAATCTTTTGAGCGGTTTGACCAAAAAGGATCCGCTAAGTCTCGCGCAGCGGATTGATCCTGGGGATGTCTATCCGGTTTACGGCGACGACTCGACCAGCCGCGATGACACACCAACGGATGGCAAGTTGTACCTCAAGGTGGAAAAACAGGGCAACTACCTGCTCTGGGGTAACTACAAAAGCCGCCTTGCGGGCAATGCGTTGTTGCGCAGCGAACGCAGCCACTATGGCGCTCAAGCTGTTTGGAAAACGCAAGAGCATACCAAAAAGGGTGATGCGCGCGCGCAAGTGGAACTTTACGCGTCAAAATCAGATACCATTTCGGGACGCGATGTGTTTCAGGGAACCGGTGGCTCCATCTACTTCCTGCAGCGTCAGGATGTGATCATCAGATCAGAAACAATCTCGGTTGAGGTGCGTGACCCGATTACCCGACAGGTGCTTAGCCGCCGGGTTCTGGTGGCCGGTGTTGACTACAACCTGAACTATTTCCAGGGCGTCATCACGCTTACCAGCCCGTTGCAATCAACCACCACCGAAGGTGTCGTTGCCTCCGCTGGCGGTGAGGCGAACACCGTCAATCTGGTGGCACAGTATGAATATGCACCGACTGCTGCATCAACGGACGGCTTGTCTGCGGGTGGTCGCCTTCAGGCGCAGGTCACCGATAATCTGCGAGTGGGCACAACAGTTGTGCGCGAAGATGCAGGTGTCGCCGACCAAGACGCAGTGGCTGCAGATGTTTTGTTTGAGTTTGGCGAAAACAGCTATGTGCGCATGGATGCCGCACGCACATCGGGGCCTGGATTTGGTGCCGCATTTTCCACCGATGGCGGTCTGATCATCAACAACGATACCACGACCGATGACCAAGGAATGTCGGTTCGCGCCGAGGCACGCGTCGATGCCAAAGATGTGGGCTTGTCCTTTAACGGAACATTCGGCACGTATGCTGAACGCAGAACTGCTGGGTATTCGTCGCTCGACTATCAGGTAAGTGCCACCACAGGCACAGAGAACCTTTGGGGCCTGAACGGGCAAGGCGACTTCAACGAGATCATGAGCTGGTTCGCCGCCCATGACAATTATTCCGCCCAAAACGGGGACTACCTGCGGAAATCCAAGATCGAATTGCGCTTCGGACGCAATCGCAACGTGCGTTTCGATGTGGGCGCGGATTACGTGGAAAGCAACAATGGCGTCGACATTGGCCGGCGCATGGATGTGGCGGGACGTCTGACGTTCGCTCCTGATGAAAAACGTGAGTTTTGGGTGTCCGCTCAGGGAACCGCCTCAAACAGCGGTTTGGCCAAGAACAACCGTATTGGTGTGGGTACACGCGTTCGGTTCTCAGAAAAATGGTCCGGCGAGGCTGAGATTTACGACGGTTCGAACGGGGTCGGTGGCAAGGCGTTGCTGAAATTCCAAAACGAACAAAACGACAGTCTTTACTTTGGGTACGAGCTGGAGGCTGGTCGCGAAATGGCGGGCACGACGCTGCGCGGTGATGATCAGGGTCGCCTTGTCATGGGCGGCAAAAGACAGGTTTCTGAAAAAACCGCCGTTTTTGCTGAAAACACGTATGATTTGTTCGGCAAACACCGCTCGTTGACCAGTGCTTATGGCGTGGATTACGCAATTAGCCAGCACATGAGCTATAGCGCGGCACTTGAGCTGGGCCAGATTAACGACAGCATTGATGGTGATTTTGACCGCATCGGTTTCTCCCTTGGCGCAAAGTATCAGACCGAGAAAGCAACCGGGCGCGCGAAACTGGAATTCCGCCGCGAACGTGGCACAACATCGGGTAACGCGCGCGATGCCGATACTATCGTGCTCAACTCCACCTATCGTCGTGAGATCGACGAAAGCAGACGTGTTTTGCTGTCTTTCCAGGGCGCCCAGACAAACACCGATCAGTCCTCGATCCTTGATGGGCGCGTGGTTGATGCGAGCATTGGGTACGCCTATCGGCCGGTGGATAATGACAAGCTGAACGTATTGGTCAAATACCGGTACTTCCAGGATGACTATGGCCAGCAAATCGACGGTACCGCGACAACAGGCAACCTCCAACGCAGCCATATCCTAAGCGCGGACGCGTCCTATGATGTCAATGAACATTGGACAATTGGTGGTAAGATTGGCGCTCGCCTTTCGGAAACCGCTGCAGATGCCTCATCTCCTTATACAAGCAATAACGCTGTGATGGCGGCTGTGAACGCGCGATATCATGTGACACATAATTGGGATCTGGTGGCCGAAGCGCGCGTCCTTGACAGTCAAGGTGCACAGGGCACGCAGACAAGCCTATTGATCGCAGGATACCGTCACTTCGGCAACAACATGAAGGTTGGCGTGGGATACAACTTTGGCAGCTTCTCCGATGATTTGACCGACTTCAATGACAACCATCGCGGGCTATTCGTGAACGTGGTGTTCAAATTTTGATGCACAAACCACCTTCGCAGAGAGATGTCGCAAAGTTGAGCGCTAGCCAAAGCAAACCCGTCGTGCAGACACACTAATCCAGCGAACGCCGCAAACTGCTTGAAACCGCAAGCCTGATCGCGAAATCGACGCTTACGGTCGATCCGCTTTTATTTTGTGCATCAGGCGTCTTAGGACTCAACAAACGCAGCGACGTCCGCGCCGATGGCGTCGGCAAGCTCCTCTGGCACAATTTCAAACATATGATGCGGCGTTCCTGCCGCAGCCCAAAGCGTCGG
>CAYRKW010000005.1:0-73624 GCA_964425135.1 uncultured Rhodobacterales bacterium | reverse complement strand
CTGGCACAATTTCAAACATATGATGCGGCGTTCCTGCCGCAGCCCAAAGCGTCGGAAGCTTCATAAGTGTCTCGTCCATCCATGGCCGCGACGGTGTCACATGCCCGAGCGGAGAGACACCGCCAATGGCAAAGCCTGTAGTCTCACGTATAAACGCCGCATCCGCCTTGCCCAGAGGCTCGCCCGCAAGAGCCGCGGCCTTGTCGATATCCACGCGGTTGTTGCCTGCCGTGACGAAGAGCTTGGCGGTGTTGCTGGTGGTGCCGCGAAAGATCACCGATTTGGCGATCTGCGCCACATCCGCCCCCAGCGCATCCGCAGCTTCCTGCGCCGTGCGGGTGGAGACGGTCATTTTGACGATCTCGATATCAAGCCCGCGCACGCGCGCGTCCGCCGTCACCCGCTTGAGACTTTTGCTCACTCGGCGGCCTGACGCGCCGCATTCAGACGTTGCCACATGCTGAGCGGCGTGAGTGGCATATCGACGTGATGTACGCCTTGATCCCAGACCGCATCGAGCGCCGCATTGGTCACGGCAGCGAGCGCGCCGACCGTGCCGGCTTCGCCGCAGCCCTTCATGCCAATGTCATTGGCCGTCGATGGGATCAATTCGGCATGGAAAGGAATGTCGGGAATATCATCGGCGCGCGGCATGCCGTAGTCCATGAATGAGCCGGTCAAAAGCTGCCCGTCCTCGTCATAGACCACATTCTCGGTGATCGCTTGCCCGATGCCTTGCGCCACCCCGCCATGCACCTGACCCTCAGCAAGCATCGGGTTCATCAGCACACCGAAATCATCCACAACTGTGTATTTGACGCAAGCCGTGATGCCCGTCTCCATGTCCACCTCGACTTCCGCGAAATGCGCGCCATTGGGGAAAGAGCGCGCCTCGACCGTGTTGGTTTCCTGTGTGACCAGCAGGTCTAGCTCACCGGCCTTGCGGGCTTTTTCAGCCAGCGTGATCATGTCCACCTTGCGGTCGGTTCCGGCAATGGTAAATGCGCCGTCTTCAAAGACGATGTCAGCCGCAGCGGCCTCCAACTCCTCCTCGGCCAATGGCTTGAACTTGTCGATCATCGCATCGGCGGTGACATTGAGCGAGTTGCCCTGAATGGTCACAGAGCGCGAGCCGCCCGTCCCGCCACCCGTTGCAATCAAATCGCTATCGCCTTGGATCATGCGGATTTTGTCAAACGGGATGCCCGCCCGCTGGTTCAAAATCTGCGCAAAGACAGTCTCATGCCCCTGCCCGTTCGATTGGGTGCCGACATAGAGGTTGACCATCCCGTCATCGGCAAATTCGATCTTCGTGGTCTCTGTCTGATCGCCCAGAATAGACTCGATGTAATACGACAGCCCAATGCCGCGCAGCTTGCCGTCTTTGGCGCTTTGTGCCTTGCGCGCCGCGAAACCTGCGACATCGGCCTCACCCATGGCACGGTCAAGAACGCGCTGGAAATCACCGACGTCATAGGTTTCCCCGGAGGAGGAGACATAGGGCATCTGATCGGCGGTGATGAAACTTTTGGCGCGGAAGGTGATCGGGTCTTGGCCGAACTGACGCGCGGCACTGTCCATCAAGCGCTCCATCACATAGATCGCTTCCGGCCGTCCTGCGCCGCGATAGGCATCGACTTGTGTGGTGTTGGTAAAGATCCCCTGCACGCCAAAATGCACGGTTTGCACATCGTAAACGCCTGTGAGGACCTTGAGTGCCAGCTCTGTCTGGATAAACTGTGCAAAGCCGGAGCTATAGGCGCCCATGTTGGCGTCCGAGTGAATGCGCACGGCTTGCAGTTTGTAGTCCGCATCAAAGGCCGCCTCTGCGCGGGTCACAAGGTCGCGCCCGCCGTTGTCGGACAGCATCGCCTCAGAGCGGTCCGACATCCAGCGCACGCCGTGACCCAAGCGTCGCGCGGCTTCGGCGACGGCGAAATATTCGGGGTAGTTGAACGCCTTCATCCCAAAGCCGCCACCCACATCCGGGTTGGTCACACGGATATCCTCAGGCGCCATCCCCAGTTTGTCGGCCATCTCGCGTTTTGCGCCCCAAACGCCCTGCCCGTTGAAGCAGAAATGCAGGCGCGCGTCTTTCATCTGGGCATAACAGCCGCGCGGCTCCATCGAGTTGCAGATCACGCGGTTGTCCACCAGATCAAGGCCGGCGGTATGGGCTGCGGCTTTGAACGCGGCGTGGGTTTTGTCTGCATCTCCGAACGCCCAATCGAAAACGACATTGTCGGGCGCATCTTCGTGGATTTGCGGCCCGCCCTTGGCTAGCGTCAGATGTGCATCGAGATCCTCAAAATCAAATTCAATCATCTCTGCCGCATCGCGCGCCTGCGCCAGCGTATCGGCGACGACAATCGCAATCGGCTCGCCAACAAATCGCACACGGCCCGTTGCCAGCACCGGACGAATGGCGCGCGAGGAGGGACGGTTGGTCGCATCCTCCAGCACCGAATAATTCATCTGGTTCTTGACCCTTTCGCCCAGATCGTCAGCGGTCAGGATCAGGCGCACACCGGGCGCGCTCCGGGCCGCTTCGACATCGACAGACGTGATATCGGCATGCGCGACAGGTGAGCGAAAGAACACCGCATGAAAGGCGTCTTTGGGCGCGATATCATCGACAAAGCGGCCTTGGCCGGTGGTGAACCGTTCGTCTTCTTTACGAAAAACACTCTGACTGACGCCGAATTTGGACATGAGACACCTTTGAAGAGGGGGAAGAGGCAATTGAGGTGGAAAATAGCCTAATCTGGTGGCGCGTCTAGACGTATTTTCGGGGTGAGCCGCCAAACGGCGACCGGGCTTACGCCCGGTCACGGCATAAAGGTGATTTGGATATTTATGAACCAAAGAAGCGGTTGGCCGGGGGACAAATGCGACGGGGGTGTCGGATTTGATGCAGAGTTATTTGCGCGCTAGGGTGTGAATACGCGTGTTCAATTGTTTTAGGAGGCGGCATGGCGGGTTTGAGCGATGCGAAAATCAAGCAGTATTGGGACGATGGATATCTCTTTCCGGTTGATGTGATGTCCGGCGCTGAGGCTGCGAATGCGCGGAGCGAGCTTGAGCAGGTGGAGGCAGACTGGCTGGATGCGGATCTGACGCTGCCGCTGTCGCAGTATAAGCGCGTGAACGCGCACTGCGTGATGCCGCTTGCCGCGCGCCTGGCGACGCTGCCGTCTATCTTGGATGTCGTTGAAGGGATTATCGGGCCGGATATTCTGGTCTGGTCGGCGGAGTTCCTGATCAAGGAGCCGCGCACCAGTCAGATCATTTCCATGCACCAGGACCTGACATATTGGGGCATGGGGGCGACGGACGGGCAGGTGACGGCGTGGCTGGCGCTCTCGCCATCCAATCCGAAATCGGGCTGTATGGATTTTGTCAAAGGCACCCATAAGAACGAGATATTGCCTCATAATGATACGTTCGATGCGAATAATCTTCTGAGTCGCGGGCAGGAGATTGCTGTCGATATCGCCGATGAGGATCGCGTTGCGGTGGATTTGAAACCCGGCCAGATGTCGCTGCATCATGGGTTGATGATCCACGGCTCGGGGCCGAATGTCTCGGATGATCGGCGGATCGGCGTGGTGATCCGATATATCTCACCGAGCGTGAAGCAGGAGGTCGCGTCGCGCGATTATGCCATGTTGGCGCGCGGGGTTGATCTGTCGGGGAATTTTATCCATTTTGCTGAGCCGAAAGAGAATTTCGAGCCGCGCGCGCTGGAGATTTATGATATGATGCGCGAGGACCAGCGAAAGTCGCTGGGTCAGGGGCTCGACAAGAAGGTCAAGCTCTATCAGGCGTCCGGGTGAGGTGCGATGGGGATGAAGACTGTCAAATTCACAGCGATGAAGGACGGTGATCGCGAGGATTACGCCTTTCTGAGCCAACACGAGACCGCCCATACCAATGGCACCGCAGATCGGCTTTTGACCGCGCTGGAGACGCTGGATGAGGGGCTGTCGGGCTATCAGGTCACGCGGCTGGAGCATTCGTTGCAAACGGCAACGCGCGCCTGGCGTGACGGGGCGGATATCGACTGGATTGTCGCCGCTCTTCTGCACGACATAGGCGATATATTCGCGCCCTATAATCACGATGAATATGCTGCTGCGATCCTCAAACCTTTCGTCCGCGAGCAATGCACATGGGTGGTCGAAAAGCACGGTGATTTCCAGCTGGTCTATTACGGCGAACATGTCGGGGCGGACCCCAACAAACGTGCACGATATGAGGGTCATCACTACTTCGAGGATTGCGCGACGTTTTGCGAGCGGTGGGATCAGGCGAGTTTTGATCCGGGGTATGAGACGCTGCCGCTTGGCTTTTTCCGCGACATGGTGCGGGAGGTCTTCGCACGGCCGCCCTATGAGGACGCGTATCTCAAGCCCGGCGAACGCGCGCCGCTTTGCGACAACGCCGTTGCGCTGCAAAGAGCGGCTTGAGCGGGCGGGTTTGGATTTCGTGCGACTCTTTGGGGCGTGCTGGTAGGGCGTTTGATGAGCGCTTTGGGACTTTGTATTAGCTGCGCATCCGCCTTCAGCTCTAGTGAAAATCCCGGCTGGGAAAGAGTTTCTTGGCCTGATCGCGCGGATGATAGGCACGCCCGACGACCTTCGGCCGATAGCGCAATTTTTGCGGTACAGGCGCTTCATCGGCGGCCCGCGATGTCTCGCCGATGGCCCCATCGAGCGGGTGGCCCAGTTCCGAGAGCTTGCCGGACACATCCACAATATCCTGCGCAATCACATGTACCACGATCCCCTCGCGTTGCAGATACCCCGTCACCCGCAGCAGGCGCCCGCCCATCACCGCTGCGCGAAACCGCTCATAGACCTTTGGCCAGACCACCACGTTCGACACACCCGTTTCATCCTCTAGCGTCAGGAACACCACGCCCGACGCGGTGCCGGGGCGCTGGCGGGTGATCACCAGTCCGCAGACCGAACAGCGGCCCAGCGGCACATGGGTTAGATCCGAATGCAGCGTCAGCCCCGGCATTGAGGGGCGCACAAGTTCCATCGGGTGGGCGCGCAGGCTCATGCGCATGGCGACGTAATCCTCCACCACTTCCTCGCCCAGATTCATCGCAGGCAGCGTGACCTTCGGCTCGTTCACCACCTCGCCATCGATGGGATCGTTAAAGAGCGGCAGCGGCATTTGTCCGGCGATGGCCTTGACCTTCCACAGCGCATTGCGCCGCCCCAGACCCATATCGACAAAAGCGTCCGCCTCCGCCAGACGCTCGAGCGCATCCGGGCGTAATCCGGCCCGCTGCCAGACGCTTTGCGGGTCGGGATAGCCATTGCCGCGCGCGGCCACGATCCAGCCTGCATCCTCTTCGCGAAACCCCTTGATCTGCCGGAACCCCAGCCGCAGCGCCAGCGCCCCGTCGGTGCGCCGCTCCAGCGTATTGTCCCAATCGCTATTATTGACGCAGATCGGGCGGATTTCGACCTGATGCTCGCGCGCATCGCGCACGATCTGGGCGGGGGCGTAAAATCCCATGGGTTGCGAATTCAGGAGCGCGCAGGCAAAGGCCTCCGGGTGGTGGCATTTGAGCCAGGATGAGACATAGGCCAGCATCGCAAAGGCTGCTGCGTGACTTTCGGGAAAGCCGTAATCAGCAAAGCCCTCGATTTGGCTGAAGCACCGCTCGGCAAAGTCAGGGTCGTAGCCGTTTGCGTCCATACCCGCGAGAAACTTGTCGCGAAATTCGCTGATCGTGCCCATCCGCCGGAATGTCGCGAGCGAGCGGCGCAGGCGGTCTGCCTCTTCGGGGGTGAAATTGGCCGCCACCACCGCGATTTGCATCGCCTGTTCCTGAAACAGCGGCACCCCCAGTGTCTTACCCAGCACGCCTTCAAGTTCCCTGGAGGGAAATTCGATATGCTCCAGCCCCTGCCGCCGCTTGATATAGGGCTGGACCATGCCGCCCTGAATGGGGCCGGGCCGGACAATCGCGACCTCGATGACCAGATCGTAAAATTCGCGCGGGCGCATGCGCGGCAGAAAGTTCATCTGCGCCCGGCTTTCCACCTGAAACACGCCCACCGCATCGGCCTTGCACAGCATATCGTACGTCGCCTCATCCCCTTGCGGGATGGTGGCAATGCTCCAGTCCTCGCCCTTATGCTGGGTGATCAGATCGAAGCATTTATGGATGCAGGTCAGCATCCCGAGGCTCAGCACATCGACCTTCAGAATACCCAGCGCGTCGATATCGTCCTTGTCCCACTCGATCACCGTCCGATCCTCCATCGCCGCGTTTTCGATCGGGCAAATCTCGTCGAGCCGGTCCTTGGTCATGATGAACCCGCCCACATGCTGGCTCAGATGGCGGGGGAAGCCGATAATCTGCCCGATAAGCTGGATCGTCTGCGCCAGCCGCCGGTCGGTCGGATCAAGGCCCAACTCGCGAATACGCTCAGGGTCCGCACCGCTGCTCGACTGGCCCCAGATCTGGCTTGATAGCGCGCCGGTTGTGTCCTGCGACAGCCCCATCACCTTGCCCACCTCGCGAATGGCCCCGCGTGTGCGGAAATGGCTGACGGTGGCACATAATCCGGCATGGGCGCGGCCATATTTGGCGTAGATATGCTGGATCACCTCCTCGCGCCGCTCATGCTCAAAATCCACGTCAATATCGGGCGGCTCGCCGCGGTGTTCGGACATGAACCGCTCAAAGACCATGGTGATCGTCTCCGGCCCCACGTCCGTTACGCCCAGCGCGTAGCACAGGATCGAATTGGCCGCAGAGCCGCGCCCCTGACACAGGATATTCTGGCTGCGGGCGAAGACGACAATGTCGTGCACGGTCAGAAAATAAGCGGCAAAGCCGAGCTTCTCGACAAGCGCTAATTCTTTGGCGACCAGACCTTTCACATGATCCGACACCCCGCCAGGATACCGCCGCGCAAGCCCCTCGTGGGTCAGCCGGATCAGCCGCGCCTGCGGGTCCTCACCATCGGTGATCTCGTCAGGATACTGATAGGACAACTCGCTCAGGCAAAAGCTGCATCCCGCAGCAATCTCCAACGCACGCCGGATCGCGCCCGGATGATTGCGGAACATCCGCGCCATGTCGCCCGCCCCCTTGATCCGCCGCTCGCCATTGGGCAGGGCGCGGGTGCCAATTTGATCAACGGTGATCCCCTCGCGAATGCAGGTCAGCACATCCGCAAGCTGCCGCCGCCGGGCGCGGTGCATGATCACATCACCCACCGCCACCATCGGTGCCGCCGTCCGATGCGCCAGCCGCGAACACGCATCGAAATAGGCCTGGTCGCGCCCGTTATAGCGCGGGGCCACGCCGGTGAAGACATGGCCGGGATAGGCGCGTGCGGCCTCCATGATCTGACCCGCGATGCGTGGCTCGCGCAGGCTGGTTTGCGGCAGGGCAATCAGATAGAGACCCGCGCATCCCTTCAGCAAATCCGCCATATCGAGATGACACTCACCCTTCTCCGCCCGTCGCTTGCCAAGTGTCAGAAGACGGCTCAGCCGCGCATAGGCCGCACGGTTTTTGGGCAGGGCCACCCAATGCAGCGGGCTGTCGCGCAGCACCAGCCGCGCGCCCACGATCAGCTTGGGCAGGGCACCCGCGCGGGGCGTTCGGAGCTGCTGCCCCGGCCCATTGGGTTGGCGCGAGCTGGCATCAATGGTCTGGCTGGAGCGGATCGCAATCGCCTCTTGCGCCTGCGTCTGAGCCTGCCGCTTCATCTCCTTGAGCGCGGAATAGGCGCGCACCACACCGGCCAGCGTATTGCGATCGGTAATCGCCACCGCACTCAGGCCCAGTTCCGCCGCCTGCGCGACCATCTCTTCGGGGTGGGAGGCCCCACGCAGGAAGGTGAAATTGCTGGTGACGCATAGCTCGGCGTAACTGTCGTTCATGCAAACTCTCCTTGCACGAACCAGCCGGGGTTTTGCGGCGTGTGAAAGAGCCACAAGCGCTGCCCCTGCGCTGTCTCCACCCGCCAGTAATCACGCAGACCAGAGCGCCAGTTGGGATCGTCGAACCACCACTCAGGCGCCAGCCGCTCTGGCCCGGTCACGCGCTGGGATGAGAAGAACATCCCCCGCCAGCGAAACCGCGCAGGCGGTTTGGATCCATGGGCCGCAATCGGCTCAGGCGGGAAAAGACGAATGGGGCGGTCTTTGGTAACAGGCCAGGACGGGGCAGGATCGGAATAGGCGGCTGGCGAGACGATGAAACTGCGTTCTGGAATATGACTGTCGGCCGGCAGGAAGCGGATGATATTGTCGAGCCCGATCCGGTTGCCCAGCCGGGTGATCAGATCATCCAGCCCGTCAGAGCTCGCCCCGCTCGTGCGGGTGATCTGCTGCATTGGCAGGCTCTCCACCTGCACCGCCTCAAGGCGCATCTGGTCAATTCCGAACCCTGCCTCGACACTGCCGATATTGCGCGCAAAAAGCGGCCCGATACGCGCCGCATCGCGCATCGGGCGGGCCAGTCGCAACTCCAGCACCTGCGCGCCCTGATCGACACGGCGCAGCCGCAATTCCAGCACCCGCGCGCCCTGCTCTTGTGCTTTGAGCTTGTCGCAAAGCCGCTCCAGAAGCCGCGCCACCCCTGCCATCAGATCCGCCTCCAGCCCGATGGGTTCGGGCAGGGTCATGCGCACGCCATAATGGGGCGGATCACTTTGCGGGGAAATCTCTTCGGGCTGCGCGCCCAGCGCCTGATCGAGCCGCATCAGCACATCCGTCCCGAACCGCCGGGTCAGCGTAGGCCGCGGCAGGGCGATGAGATCGGCGATGGTCTTGATCCCCAACCGCTCCAGCACCGTGCAGGTCTTGCCGGGCAGGCGCAGCGCCGCCACCGGCAGCGGCCCGATCCGCGCTTTTGTCTCGCCCCCCGCTGCCCGGCCACCTGCCGACCCGTCGCCAAACCGCGCCAGCGCCCAGGCCGCCCCCCGCGTATCGGCCAGCCCGATCCGCGCGGTCAGCCCGGCCCGCATCAGCCGCACGCGCATATCCTCAATCAACGCCGCCTCGCCGCCGCGCAGATGCGCAGAGCCAGTGATATCGAGCACCAGCCCGTCGCGCCCGTCACGCCCGACCCACGGGCAATAGCGCTTGGCCCAGCGCAGCAGCATGTCGAGACACCGGGCATCCGCCACAGGGTCCGCGCTGCGGCTTTGCAAATCGGGGAACAGGGCACGGGCATCTGATAGGCCCATACCGCGTTCAAGGCCCTGCTGCTCAGCCGCATCGTTCAGACAGTAGAGCCGCTCGGTGTTGTTCTCGCGCAGGGTAATCGCAAAGGGCGCATCAAGGTGCAGATGGCGCAGCACCCGCTCGCTCGCCAGTCGTACAAACCATATTGATACGATGCGCCGTTGCATCCCAGGTTACGTCCCATACACCTAATGTTCCTGATTTGTTCTTTTTAAGATCCCACCGCTGAAGAGTCGAGTCCGAAGGGTCATAAAGCGGTCTGCAATGCCAGCGCGTCTCAGCCGCATTGCTGCCCTTGCCCTCGTTGATAATGAAGATCCCCGTCGCCTTGCCCGCCTCAGCGGCCAGTTGCAAACGCCGACCGGCGGTGAAGCTGATCTCCTTGCTGATCTCTGCCACCACCACCGGCACCTCGCCCGAACGCAACGCCTCTTCGGCAGCGGCCAGAATGTCCATAAGGCCGGAGGCACGGGCCAGCAGGATTTTGCGCGGATCGCAAAACCGCGCCACCCCCGCAGGATTGAGCGCAATCCCCTGCCAGTGCTCGGTTAGCCAGATCGAGGCCCGCGCATGCCGCCCGCAGGCAATCGCCGCAAAACTCGTCGCCGACGGCCCGCTCACATCATGAGCACGGCACGCCCGCAGGGGCGGAAACACCGCCTCTTCTTGCGTTTGCGCCACACGGTGAGACCCACGCCGCACCAGCTTTGCCGCCTTGTACTGCATCTCATATCCAGATTCATTTGTTCGCTTTATGTTCTCATTTGGAGTTGCTAAAATCAATTCTTCCGAACGATATTTTCAAAACCGCACATCATCCAAACCAGAATTGTTTTGAAACAGACGCACACTCAGGACAGCCTACGACTCTCCGGTGCCGCTGCCGCACCCCCTTCCCCAACCACAACATTTCGCTTCCCATTCTGCTCCGCACACTCCACACATAAGTCCTATCACCTGAACGGGCCACCGCCATGAAACTCCCACCTCTCATTGCGCTTCAAGGCGTGTTTGCGGCCCATGCTGCCTCTTTGGGCCTGTGGTTCCCGCGCATTCCCGAAATAAAGGCGACGCTGGAACTTGATTTCACCATGCTCTCGCTCGCCATCCTCGGGCTGCCAATCGGGACGATCCTTGGCATGGGATTTGCGCCACGCATCGCGCAAGCGCTGGGGCTGACCAAAGCCTGCATATTCGGCGGCGCGATGTTTGCCCTTCTGATGGTCCTGCCGGCGCTTGCGATCAATCTCGGGACGCTGTGGCTGTCGCTCTTTGTCAGCGGCCTTTCGCTCTCGATCATCGAAGTGGCGATGAATGCGAAGGCCAATGAATACCAAGACACATCCGGCCGCCGGATCATGTCGCGCTGCCATGCGTTCTGGAGCCTTGGGGTGATGGGCGGCGCGCTCATCGCGGGCTATATGTCTGATCTGGGCATGTCGTTCCTTACCCAGCAACTGATCTTCGAAACATTAAGCGCGATTATCGTCATAGCCTTCGCCCTGACCTTACCCAAAGATGTCGAAAGCGATAGAGACGCACCCAAGTCAAAATTTCGCCTGCCCAAAGGAGCGCTGCTCGCCCTATGCATCATGCCGCTGGGCGCGCTAATGATCGAAGGGGCGATGCTGGATTGGTCGGTGCTGTTCTCCGAAACAGAACTGGGCACGACTACCTTCATCGGCTCGCTGATCCTGTCCACATTCTCTATCTCGATGGCCGCCGGGCGCTATGCCGGGGACTGGCTGACCGGATTGATGGGTGAGCGTATGATGCTGATTGTCTCAGGCGTTACGCTCGCGGTTGGCCTTGCGATCTTTGCATCGAGCACCACCGTCACCATCGCCGCGCTCGGCGCGCTTTTGACAGGGTTCGGGAGTGCCAACCCCTACCCGATTGCCATGTCGCTGGCCCGCTACGCCTCAGAGCGCCGCACCGAGGAAAACATCGCCGCAATCGCCATCATCTCTTTCTGCGCTTTCCTGATCGCGCCACCCGTCATCGGCTTCATGGCGCAGGCGCTGACATTGCCAACCGCACTATTGCTATTGTCCCCTGTGGGTCTGATCTCCACAGTTCTCATCATGATGAACCTGATAAACACGCAAGGCCGACCATGAGCGATCAAAAGGCGGTTGTCTTTGACATTGGAAACGTTCTGCTGGAATGGGATCCGGACAAGCTCTTCAAGAGGCTCGTCCCCGATGAGGCAGCGCGGGAGGCCTTCTACGCCAATGCAGACATGGAGGCGATGAATGAGGCGATTGATCTGGGTGCGCCGTTTCGCAAAACCATCTACGCCCACGCACAGGCGCATCCCAAGTACAGCGATCTGATCCGCGCGTGGCATGATAACTGGCTCGACATGGCCACGCCCCTGATCGACGGAAGCTGGGAGGTTTTGCGTCAGCTCCGCTCAGAGGGCGTTCCGGTGCTCGCTCTGTCAAATTTTGGTACTGACAGCTTTGCTCTTGCGGAAAAGACCTATCCGGCGCTCAAGGAATTCGATCAACGATTCATCTCGGGGCATCTGGGCGTGATCAAACCCGACCCGGCCATTTACGAAATCGTCGAATCCCAAAGCGGTTTTACGCCAGAAAACCTCTTTTTCATTGATGACCGCAAAAACAATATCGACGCGGCGCAAAAGCGCGGCTGGCAGACACATCTGTTTGCGTCTCCAGAGAACTTACGGGAATCACTCAAGAAATTCTTGGTGTGATTCACACGATTCGCGTTAGAAACGGTCAGGGAAACCTGTAGAAAATCTCTAAAATCCAAAGAAAAAGCACTTTTTACTGGATTTTTCTGAAATAGGCGATATTTTGCCTACCGAGGGTGCAGGAGTGACGAATAGGGTATTTGTTCGTCCAGACATACGCGCACTTCCTTGGGCTAAGGCTGGCGGTTTCGCGTTTTTCCCGCAGTTTTGGTGGTAGGCCCGCATCTGGCATGTTCTCGTGATCAACGCCGATGCGGGCCATTTTCATTTCAGCGCTTGATCAAGTGCCTCGCGTGACTTATGCGAGCGCTCTTTGAACAATGTATGTGGACGAGCCGCAATGCGAACAGGGGTGATAATTGGAATTCTGGCCATGGGCGCGGTCGTTGCGGCCTCCAACGTGCTGGTGCAATTCCTGTACGGCGACTGGCTGACCCTTGGAGCCTTCACCTATCCGTTTGCTTTTCTGATCACCGATATCGTCAACCGTATATACGGCGCGCGCGATGCGCAAAAAGTGGTCTTTGCAGGCTTTTTGGTTGGATTACTGTGCTCGGCCATTGGCACGCAAATCGGGGGTGAATTTGGCCCACTTGTCTCCGCACGCGTCGCCATCGGGTCCGGCATCGCCTTCCTGATCGCGCAACTTACCGACATACTGATATTCAACCGACTGCGCTCTGGCGCCTGGTGGCGTGCGCCGCTGGCCTCCACAGTGATCGGATCGGCCATCGACACGGGCCTTTTCTTCGCCATCGCCTTCTCGGCCGGGTTCGCCTTCATCGCGCCAAGCGTCGACGTCGGCTGGGCTAACGAGATTGTGCCTCTTCTCGGCTCTGGCCCCGAGGCGCCGCTTTGGGTCAGCCTTGCGATTGCCGATTTCGGTGTGAAACTGGGTATCGCCTTGATCGCACTGGTGCCGTTTCGCCTGTGCGTCAACGCAATTTTGAACCGCAGCCAGCGTCCCGCCTGACCTCACTTGGTTGAGCTTCCCGCACGCATGAACACAACATTATGTGTGTTGTGTCCATTTTTCTTTTGACAGATTCAAAATATCTGCCAATCTCTTCTTAACTGAAACCAAGAAAGGAGGTGATCTAATGTCTCATGGGATGTTGGAGAAAATGGCTGGATCAAAACAGGGGGATCGCGTCTGACGGGCAGCCCCGTCGGATAAGACACCACTGTAGAGGCGCAAATTGCGGCCCGTCTGGCCAAGCCTCCTAACTTCTCCAGAAAAACCGGAAGGGCCGTGCATTGCGCGGCCCTTCTTCGTCGCGACCTTCAACGACTGCCTTGACCGATGATTCAGATTAACGACAGCATTCGCATTGACGACTGGGAAATCACCGAGAGCTTCACGCGCTCTTCGGGGCCCGGCGGGCAAAATGTGAATAAGGTGGCCACGGCGGTCGAGTTGCGATTTGAGGCCGAACGCTCCCCGTCGCTGCCACCTTACGCCAAGGCCAACCTGCGCAAACTGGCCGGGCGAAGGTGGACGAAGGATGGCGCGGTGATCATCCGCGCTGAGGCGCATCGTACGCAAGCCATGAACCGCGAGCTGGCGCAGGAGAAACTGCGTGATCTGGTGATAGCGGCGTTGGAGCGGCCCAAACGACGCATCAAAACGCGCCCCACGCTCGCCTCCAAACGCAGACGCCTCGATCAGAAAAGCGCGCGCTCCAAGATCAAGAAGCTGCGCGGATCGGTGGGGGATGATTAGAGCGATGCACATGGGCGCATTAAAGTTCCGGGGTGTGGCGATCTGATATCTGTTCCGGACAGTTTATCAGAACCACACCGCCGAATAGTCGAATTGCGCGCAGTTGGCTTCGCCCTGTTTCCGCGTTTGACCGTAAAAATGCCGCGCGGACACCGGTGACGGCCGCTGTGACTTACTCGCCGTCCCCATCACCACCGCCGCCGTGACGACCTTCGCCGCGCTGGCCGCGTTTACCGCGCAAATCATCCTTGCTCAGCACGCCATCATCATTGCGATCGAGCCGCGCGACTGTGTTTTCATAGCGCTCGGCAAATTCCGTCGCTGTCACAATGCCATCACCGTCATCATCATGGCGCTGGAACATATCGACCATCCGCTCACGCATGGCATCAGCCCAGAGAGCTTCGTATTCCTCCAGGCTCAGCGTGCCGTCCGCATTGGTGTCAAATTCCGCAAGGCGAGCGGCGCGAAACGCGTTGATTTCGTCTTGTGTGACCTGCCCGTCGCCATTGCCATCCCAAAGTGCGATCTGGTCGATCATCTGGCCCATGTGATGCCCACCCCGTTTGCCTTTGCCTTTGCGATCTTCATTCGCAGCCGCAAAAGAAGGTGCAGCCAGCGCAGCCACAAGAGTGATGCCGATAATTTTCGTCTTGGTGTTCATGATGTACCTCTGTTTGAGTTGATATGGAGGTTGAACGACGCGCCCGACAGGTTCCGTCGTTGCGCAATCATTAAAAATCGTTCACCTTGGACGTGATAAAAATATGCGGGGAGAGACTTCATGAAAACACGCGCAGCATTGGCAACACAAGCGGGCAAACCGCTGGAAGTTACGGAAGTGGAGCTCGACGGGCCACGCGAAGGTGAGGTTCTGGTCGAGATCAAAGCAACCGGTATTTGCCATACGGATGAATTCACGCTCTCGGGCGCAGATCCTGAAGGTATTTTTCCCGCAATTCTTGGACATGAGGGCGCAGGCGTTGTTGTGGACGTTGGCCCCGGAGTTAAGTCGCTGAAGAAAGGCGATCATGTTATCCCGCTCTACACGCCCGAATGCCGTGAATGCGAGTATTGCCTCAACCCTAAAACCAACCTGTGTCAGGCAATCCGGGAGACTCAAGGCCAAGGGCTGATGCCCGATGGAACTTCGCGTTTCAAAACCCTCGATGGCGACCCGATCTTTCACTACATGGGCACCTCGACCTTCTCGAACTACACGGTGATGCCCGAGATTGCTGCGGCAAAAATCCGCAAGGACGCGCCGTTCGACAAGGTTTGCTATATCGGCTGCGGCGTGACCACGGGCATTGGCGCGGTGATGAACACCGCCAAGGTCGAGCAAGGCTCCCGCGCGGTGGTCTTTGGTCTGGGCGGCATTGGTCTGAATGTCATCCAGGGGCTACGTCTTGCAGGCGCGGACCAGATTGTCGGTGTGGATATCAATGAAGGCAAGATCGAGATGGCCACCCGTTTTGGCATGACCGATTTCGTCAATCCAACCGATGTTGAAGGGGATCTCGTGCCCTATCTTGTGAACCTGACCAAAGGCGGCGCAGATTACTCGTTTGATGCCACCGGCAATGTCGATGTGATGCGCACCGCGCTCGAATGCGCCCACAAAGGCTGGGGCGAGAGCATTATCATCGGTGTCGCACCGGCAGGTGCAGAAATCTCCACCCGTCCCTTCCAGCTTGTCACCGGCCGCTCGTGGCGCGGAACAGCCTTTGGCGGAGCGCGGGGCCGGACCGATGTGCCCAAGATCGTCGATTGGTACATGGACGGCAAAATCGAGATTGACCCGATGATCACCCACACGATGGGGCTTGAGGACATCAACACGGGCTTTGATCTGATGCACGCGGGCAAATCCATCCGCGCAGTTGTCGAATACTGATCCAACCAAACAGTGTCCGGCCCAATTCTCCGAATTTGGCCGGACACGTCTTAAAGGAGACCTGAAACCCTGCGGGTATCAGGAGATGAGTATTTGAAAAATGCGAAATTTTTGGTTGGGGCTGGAAATTACGTACCTGACGCGCTACCGCGGGCTCATGATCTATAAGGAGGCGAGGCGATGCCAAAGCTATATGTCTGCGGGGAAGCGCTGATCGATTTCATTCCAACACGCGATGATGCGGATTGGGATGGAACTTATGCGCCCAAACCTGGCGGCTCGCCGTTCAATGCGGCCAAGGCGGCAGCGCATGCAGGGGCGGACGTATCGTTTTTGGGTGGGCTGTCGACGGATCTCTTTGGCGAGAAGCTGGCGGCGGACCTGGATGCTTATAAAGTCGATCATGCACGCGTTGCCAAGACCGATGCGCCTTCGACTTTGGCTTTCGTTGATAATTCTTCGGGTGATCCGCGCTATGCGTTTTTCACCACTGGATCGGCCACGGTTTTGATGAACCCATCGCCTGATCTGATTGACGCGCAGCCGGGCGATATTCTCAGTGTGGGGTCCATCTCACTGATCGAGCAGCCTGCAGCGGACAATATCGCTGCGTTCGCGACTAAGATGGGGGCGCAGATGTTGGTTGCTTTCGATCCCAATGCGCGCCCCAGCATGACATCTGACAAAGCGGACTGGGCCGCGCGGGTTAAGCGGATTTTACAGACCACATCCATCGTTAAGATCAGCGCTGAAGATCTCGAATACCTCAGCCCCGGCACGCACGCCGCGCAATTTGCGCAAGAGTGTCTGGAGAGCGGGAGCGGTCTGGTCGTCGTCACCGACGGGGCGTCGGGCGCAACCGCATTTAGCGCCGGCGCACGCCAGCATTTGCCAACGCCAAAGGTCGATTTGAAAGCCAACAACAGCAACACGGTTGGTGCGGGCGATACGTTTATGGGTAATATGCTGGCTTGGATCCTGCGAACGGGCATCACCTCGTGCGATGGGTTGCGGGCGTTGAGCGAGGATGAGCTCTCGGAGATGTTGCAGGTTGCAACGACGGCGGCGGCCCTCAATTGCATGCAGTCGGGGTGTATGCCGCCGACGCTCAGCGAGACGCAAGATGCGATCAACGGCGATCGTGTCGTTGGGTAGCGGACACGCAGCGCCGCATATCATGGGCGTGGTCGACGACGGCTATCTCATCTTGGTGGTGACTTGGGGGTATGTCCTGTTCGCTGAAACACCCGATAGCGCGACCATTCCGAGCATGATCTGCGTGGCTCTGGCGGGAATGATGGGGCGGGGAATATGGTCAGGCGAGGCGTCACCCGGATGATCAAAAGAGAAACGGCGCGAACAGCCATGTCAGAAGACTGTTCGCGCCGCATTACGCAGTAGATACCCTCGTCGGAGTGCTAAACCCCCTATGGCACTCGCAACACCATCTGGGTACCGCACAGGCCAAATATCAACAAGTTAAAAAGTGAAAAAATGCTGGGATAAAATCATTTTTGTGTAAAATTGCAACAGATTTTTCTCGCATTGAATTTGCGCTACGCGACCGGACAGGGCCTCAAAAGAGCGACACGACAATCGCGCCGATTGCTGCCCCGATAATTGCCCAGCCCCACGGCGGGATCTCCCGTTTGGGAGGCGGAGAAGGATCGAGAGTTGCGGACAAAAGCGCCCGTTCTGCCAGTGCGGGCAAGCGCGGGCCAAACCGCGCCAGAACCCGCGCTGTGTTCGCCAGATCGCGGGCTGTGGCAAGCGGGCCAACGTGGGAGCGGATGTAGCGCTCCACCACATCGCGCGCGGACTGCCACATGTTGATCTCAGGATCGAGCGAGCGTGCAACGCCTTCGACAACAACCATGGTCCGCTGAAGCAGGATCAGCTCGGTGCGCGTCTCCATGCCAAAACGCTCGGTCACTTCGAAAAGATGCGCCAGCAGACGCGCCATGGAAATCTGGCTGGCATCATAGCCGAAGATCGGGTCGCCAATGGCCCGTAGTGCTTGAGCAAACTCGTCCACATCCTGATCGCGCGGCACATAGCCTGCCTCAAAATGCACTTCAGCAATGCGTTTGTAGTCCTGCCGCAGAAAGCCGATCAGAATTTCTGCATAGACCCGACGCGTATACGCGTCGATGCGGCCCATAATGCCAAAATCGAGCGCGATCAGATCACCGTTGGGCGCAAGTTTCAGATTGCCCTGATGCATATCCGCGTGAAAGAACCCATCGCGCAGCGCATGGTTGAGAAACATGCGGATTATATGCTGGGCCAGTTCGGGCAGATCGACGCCGCGTGCGATGAGCGCATCCACATCCCCCATTGATGTGCCTTCGACCCATTCGGAGGTAAAGACGCGGCGGTCCGACAGAGGCCAGTAGACGCGCGGAACGGCAAATTTCGTATCACCTTCGGAGTTTGCGCGAAACTCGGCAGAGGCCGATGCTTCCATGCGCAAATCGAGCTCGCCGTGAACCGTCGCTTCGAAATGATTGATTACTGCTTTGGGGCGCAATCGACGGGTGGATGGTGAAAGCGCTTCTATCATCCCGGCGGCCAGATAAAACGCATCAATATCGGTTTGGAAGTCTTTTTCGATGCGCGGGCGCAGGATTTTCACTGCAACATCCTCGCCGGTCTCGCGTACCACTGCGCGATGGACTTGCGCGATTGAAGCGGCTGCGACAGGCTCGGAAAACTCGGAGAAGAGCGCGTCAACCGACTGCCCGAACGTGCGCTCCACTTCCGCCTCTGCCTCCCGCATGTCGAAGGCGGGCAGCTTGTCCTGCAAAACGCGCATCTGTTTCGCAAGCTCGGGGCCGACGATATCCGGCCGCGTTGACATGATTTGTCCGAATTTGATGTAGGCCGGGCCAAGCGCGGTCAGGGCGCGGACCACCGGCGGCAGCTTCGGATCCCCCTTGAGACCCAACCACCCGAACGGCACCGAAATGATCCATGCTGCCGTGCGGATCGAGCGCGGCGCATTGAGCCCGTCGAGCGCCACATTCATCGCGCCCGTGCGCACGAATGTCGCCCCGGTTCGGATCAACCGCCAGATATTATGCGGACCTCTCACAGCTTCCAGCCGGAATGAAGCGCCGCCACGCCCATGGTCATATTGCGATATTTCACCTGTTCAAACCCGCCATCGCGGATCATCTGCGCGAATTCTTCTTGTGGCGGAAATTTTCGAATGCTTTCAACAAGATACTGATAGCTGTCTTCATCGCCGGTGATCACCTTGCCCATCTTCGGGATGAGGTTGAACGAATAGCGATCATAGAGCCATTGCAGTCCGGGCGTCGGGATCTGGCTGAACTCCAGCACCAAAAACCGCCCGCCGGGCCTGAGCACACGATACGCCTCGGCGATCGCATCGCCGATCCGCGTGACGTTCCGAATGCCAAACGAGATCGTGTAGGCGTCAAAGCTGTTCGCCTCAAACGGAAGCTGCATCGCATCACCGGTCACCCAGGCCAGATGATCGGCTTTTTGCACCGCATCGGCCCTTTTGCGCCCCTCAACCAACATATCGCGGGTCATATCGAGCACGGTGGCATGGCCGTCGTTGTCGACGCGATCTAGAAACCGGAACGATATATCGCCCGTCCCGCCTGCCACATCCAGAAGCGACATCCCCGCGCGCGGCGCCAGCCAATCCATCATCGCATCCTTCCAGATACGGTGAATGCCAAGGCTCATGGCGTCGTTCATCACATCGTATTTGGAGGCCACAGACGAGAACACACCATGCACCATTCCCGCTTTTTCGTCTTCGCGAACCGTCTGGTTCCCGAAATGCGTGGTCTTGCTGGTCTGATCCGCCATGGGTCCGTCGCCTTGTTCTGGGTGATCAGACTTATAACCACCTATGGCGCAGTTACAATTCAGGCGGATTGTCGCAAGCTCTTCTCTTGCAATTCATTAACGCTATGTGCAGCATGGCGACGTGCGGGGGCGCAATTGAAGGCTTGGTCATGACCAATATATGCAGCGCGCAACGGGTGGACCCCACGCTCGCCTCCGAAGCTTCGGCATTTTAGCGGATCTTATATGGGATCTGTCCTCACTCTTGCGAAAGTCGCCGTTCCGATCTTGCTCGGGATTGTGCTGCTGTACATTTTCTATCGCATCGCCAACTATGGAGCGCGTCGGTTCATGCGGGCCTATATCTCCGGCTGGTCAGATGAGACCCAGTTTGACGAAACCAAGCTGGTCTGGCGCCCGACACGGCGGTTCCTAAAAGCAAAACTGGTGGCGTTCAGCGCCGCATGGATCGTTGCGCTCCTTCTGATCGTTCTGGGACTTGGGGCGGCGATCACCGGCAATCCGGGCACGATGCTCTATTTCGTCCTATGCGGCCTGATCGTTCTTCTGATCCTGGGCATTTTCGTTCGGTTTCATCCTGCCAAAATCTCTATATCGAATGAAACGCTGGTGGTGGACTACTGGCGGCGGCAAAAACATCTCAATCTCAATGAGTTGACCCACTGCGAGATCATCGGCGCGCGCCGGCGCCTTGGCATCAACAGCAAATTTGGCGGCAAACTCTTCTGGATACCGGGGTATTTCAGCGGCATCACCAATCTTTGGGAGATGCTCGATCATATCGCGTTGAGCGCCGAAGACACGGCGGATGCCTGAACTTCCCGAAGTGGAGACCGTGCGGCGCGGGCTGGAGCCAGCGATTCTGGACCGCACGATTATGTGCGCGACCATCAACCGCCCCGATCTGCGCTGGCCTTTCCCCAAAGACATGCGCGCGCGGCTTGAAGGGCAGCGCATCACCCATGTTGGGCGCCGCTCAAAGTACCTCTTGATCGCTCTCGATGGCGGGGAGACGCTTCTGGTGCATCTGGGGATGTCCGGCCGGGTGTTGATCGAGCAAAAGCAGCTTGGCAAGTTTCATCATGAGACCGACCGTTTGGCCAATCATGACCACGTGGTCCTTGATTTCAACGATGAAACGCGGGTGGTTTACAACGATGCGCGGCGCTTTGGCGCGATGGATTTGATCGCGAGCGGGCAGATCGACGCTCATCCCTTGCTGGCAAAGCTGGGGCCAGAACCGCTGAGCAATGCGATGAATGCCGCTTATCTCGCGCAGGCGCTATCGGGCAAAACCTCACCCATCAAATCCGTGCTGCTCGATCAACGCGTCATTGCAGGTCTGGGCAATATATACGTGTGCGAGGCGCTCTGGCGCGCGGGTATTTCCCCCCGCCGCAAGGCCAAAAACATCGCCGCAAAGCGCATAGAGCCGCTTGTTGATGCCATCCGCGCAGTCATTCGCGATGCGATCGACGCTGGCGGCTCCTCCTTGCGCGATTATCGCCAAACCAACGGCGAATTGGGCTATTTCCAGCACAACTTCGCCACCTATGATCAGGAGGGCGCGGCGTGCAAAACCGCCGATTGCCCCGGAAATATCGCCCGCATCGTGCAATCCGGGCGCTCCAGCTTTTATTGCCCGCAGTGTCAGAGATAGCTTGAACGCGGGGCATGGCATGATAAACCAGAACGTCCGTATGAAGCTGAACGCGAGTTGGCCATGGCCTTTGAGACGCTGATTGTAGAGACAAAAGACCGTGTTGGTCTGATCCGGCTGAACCGTCCAGATGCGCTCAATGCGCTTTCGTCGCATTTGCTTGGCGAATTGGCCGAAGCGCTCGATGCGATGTCGGCAAACGACTCCATCGGCGCGATTGTCATCACCGGCAACGACAAAGCCTTTGCGGCGGGCGCCGATGTCAAGGAGATGTCCGAAAAGTCCTTTGTTGATATGTTCACCGAGGATTTCTTCGCCCCCGAAAGCGAAGCACTGATGCGCGTGCGCAAGCCGATTATCGCGGCGGTCGCAGGATATGCGCTGGGCGGCGGCTGTGAGCTTGCGATGATGTGCGATTTCATCATCGCCGCTGAAAATGCCAAGTTTGGCCAACCGGAGGTGAACTTGGGCGTGGTCGCCGGCATCGGCGGCACGCAGCGACTTACGCGCTTTGTCGGCAAGTCAAAAGCCATGGAAATGCATCTGACGGGCCGTTTCATGGACGCGACAGAGGCAGAACGCTCCGGCCTGGTCTCACGTGTTGTTCCTGTTGAGGAGCTGATCGAAGACGCGCTCGCCACGGCTGCAAAAATCGCCGAAAAGTCGCCACTTGCGACGATGGCGATCAAGGAAGCGGTAAACCGTTCCTACGAAACGACCCTCAAGGAAGGCGTCCTGTTCGAGCGCCGCCTTTTCAACGCGCTCTTTGCCACCGCCGATCAGTCCGAGGGCATGATGGCGTTTGCAGAGAAGCGCAAACCGAAGTTTCGGGGGAAGTAGGGTCGGCGTTCTCGCCGCTATATTCTCAAAAATATCAACAGCAGGAATTCCATCGGTCGCGCTTCAGCGCGACCAATCGAGGCATTCGAGCGGTCCGACCGCCCTTGGGCGGGCCGCTTTGCGGCTGTTAACCGCCCGGTCGGACCGCTCTCATTCAGCGCTTATGGCCCGCTCAATACACCCAATAGGACGTAGAGGCCCAAAGGCTCACCCACACCACGTCGAGCCGCTGCGCAAGCGCCTCCGTCGGTTCTTCAATTCGCACCGCATTCACCAAAATCCGCCCGGGCCTGCGCGGGATGGCGACAATTCCGTCCGCATCAGTTGTGTATTTCACCTGCTCCGCATCGCCTGTCGCCTCAAAGGGACGGAAAAACGCATCCACCTGATGATTGGCCACCGGCGCGCTGCGATAGAGGAGCTGGAAGCGCACCGTATCACCCGCATCGGTATAAGGATTGTCGAGCGCTACCAACTCATACGCAAATCCAAGTGGCGCGTCGCTGCCAGCCCCGTCCCCCACATCAACCAGCGCCTTGGCAAAGCGGAAATAGGCTTCGGTGAAATTCTCCTCCGCAAGTCCGCGCGCCCGATGCGCCTCAACAGCGTCACCAATCCCGTGATTGATCACGAAATTCTCGAATTTCTCAAACTTTTGATAGGTGATCCGGTTCGCGTTTGTCTCCAGACCGATCACATAAAGCCCGTCCTGAGCCTCCGGCAGCGTGATCGCAGGGCGGTCCCCGATCCGCGACGTCAGCGGCTTGGCCTCACCATTGTGCAAATACCCCATCTGCCGCACACCGCGATCGGTATAGGCCTGGGTCGAGCCGCGCATAAACTCGCCAATGCGTATATCCAGCTGGATATCATCGCTTGGATCAATCTGGGTTTGCGTTGTTTGCAACCAAAGCTCATGGGCGGTTGCACGATTGACCCCGAAGGCTGTAGAGACGCATAAAACAACGACGAGCAGAAAGTGATACATTGGCGTTCCTGACAAGACATCTGCGCCATATCGCAGCGCAATTGATACTGATTGGCTCCTTGATGGCAGTTTGCGCCACGAATGCCAAGGCGCATGAAATCTCGGCGGCGCGCATGGACGTGCGCTTTGAAAACGGCGTGATGCTCGGTGAGATCGAGATGAATCTCGAAGCCTATCTTGCCGGCATCGGCACCGAGCATGACGACACCAACAGCAGCCCGCAATCAACGCTTTATGATGCGATGCGCGCCATGTCGCCAGAACGGCTCAGCGGCGAGTTCAACGTGCGCGCGGACAGTTTTGTGAATGCGCTGAGCGTGAATGCGGACGGGCAAACACTGCCGGTTGAGATCACCAGCTTCGCCGTCCCTGACAAGGGCGACGTAAAAGAGGCGCGATATTCGACCGTCTCCATCGCCGCCGCCCTGCCCGAAGGCACGCAAACGGTGCAAATCGGCTGGGGCGCAGCATTGGGCCAATTGATCGTCCGCACGGCAAGCCTGGGCGAAGACGGATATGCGGCGCTTTTGGACAATGGCGCGCTGTCCGACCCGATAGCGATTTCGGGTCCGACAAACGTCGGGTTCTGGGCCGTCCTGATGGATTATATCAGCATCGGTTTTGAGCATATTATCCCGCTCGGCCTCGATCACATCCTGTTTGTTGTCGGCCTGTTTCTCCTCTCAACTCAGCTCAAACCGCTCTTGTGGCAGGTCACCGCCTTTACGCTGGCCCATTCGGTGACGCTCGCGCTCGGAATGCTCGGCGTCCTCAACCTCCCCGGCAGCATTGTCGAGCCGATCATCGCCGCCTCGATTGTCTATATCGCGATTGAGAACATCCTCAGCCCCACCATGACCCGCTGGCGCCCTTATGTCGTCTTTGGCTTCGGCCTCTTGCACGGACTGGGTTTTGCGGGCGTGCTCTCCGAGTTTGGCATGCCGCCGGGTCAGTTTGCTGCTGCCCTTATCGGGTTCAACGTCGGCGTTGAGCTGGGACAACTCACGGTAATCGCCATATGCTTTGCCCTTGTCGGCGTCGCCTTTGGCAGGAAACGGTGGTATCGGCGGGCGATCACCATTCCAGGATCGCTGATGGTCGGAGCAATCGGCATGTGGTGGCTGCTGGAGCGCACTCTTTGGGCCGTTTGATTTTTCTCAGACCGCCAATTGACAGCTTGACCGTTCGGTTATACATCCGCGCATCTGCGACGAAACGAATGACAGAATCGGAATTTTTTAGACATGGCTAATTCGCCTGGATCCAAAAAGCGCGCACGCCAGACCGAGCGCCGCACAGAAGTCAACAAAGCGCGCAAATCGCGCATCCGCACCTTTATTCGCAAGGTGGACGAAGCTGTTGCCGGTGGTGACCAGAAAGCCGCCGCCGCTGCATTGCAGGCCGCTCAGCCCGAGATTATGCGCGGCGCGACCAAAGGCATCCTGCACAAGAAGACGGCAAGCCGGAAAATTTCCCGTCTTGCTGCTGCTGTGAAGCGGATGGCCTAAGCCGACATCTCATCTTTGATGAAGTTGCTGTTTTGAACGCCCCTTTGATGGGGCGTTTGTCATTTGAGGGGTGGGCTTTCTCGCGATCCCTTACAATTTGACGCGTCTGTAATGTGACGTGTTTTGACACGTAAGCCCGCCAACGCATAACGATAACTTGCGTCCCATCAGGGGGGCTTTCGTAACTTGCGAGCGACCAGCTCTCGGCTTTTAGAGCGCCGTGCCTAACATGCCCGTGCCAGCATCAGAGACCGCAATCGCCTCGTCCGCGCGCGCAACCTGCACATACGCAAGCTGCCGCTCGCCCTTCGCCTCAATCCGATCCTTAACCGTCAGCGCCGCCATCACCTCACCCCATCATCTTCTTGCGCCGCTCGCTCATCCGCGCATTCGCCGCAGCCGTCCCATCATGAAACGATCCGAAAAACTTGTCCCACGGGATTTCGAGCGAGCCGTAATTGCACTCGAAGTAGCGGTGATGCATCTGATGATGAAACGTGCCAAGCGCCAAGCGGTTCTTGTCCTTGATCAGCAGGCCCTCAAACCCCGTGTGGCTCGTGGCCGCCGTCAGCGTGTAATACTGCAAATGATAGAGGATATGGATCGGATGCGCGGCAACAATCCAATGGATCAGCACCGAGCCGAGGAAAATCACATGCTCCACCGGATGCATCGACAGCCCGGACCAGGGACCGACATTGACATTCCGGTGATGCAGCGCATGAACATGTTTGTAGAAAAACGGAATGTGCAAAAACCGGTGTATCCAGTAGAAATAGAAACTCTCCCAAATAGGGATCATTAAAAAGAGCGCGATAAACCACACCGGATGCGCTGCAAATGTCAGCATCGGTGCGTAACCGTTCGCCATCGCCCAGAACATCAGAACTTCATACGCGGTCCAGATTGTGACGCCGCTCGCCAGCGTCCAGAACATATTGTCCCTGATCTGCCCACCCAGCGTGAACTGCCGCCCGTTCTTCATCAATGGGCGCGGATCGTAGCGCAGCTCTTTGCCCTGTTTGGTGAACGCATAGAAATAAAGATGCAGCCCGCCCGCCACCAAAGTCATCAAAAAGAGATTGCGCAGATACATTTGCGCAATCCATCCCAAAGCGAGCGTCTTTGTCTCCTCCAAAGCCGGCTGAAACCAGTAGAAAGAGACGAGCGCGATCCCGATAATGATCATCCGCTCCGAGATCAGAAACCACGCGTTCCAGACCCAGGCCAGCATCTCCAACGGGCGCAAGGGCCAGCGAAAAAAGGGTGAGACCTGAAGCGGGACCTCCGGCGTATAATTCCAACCCTTGAGCGGTGTGTCATCCATTTTCGCAACTATCCTTGCCAAACCCCGTATTCTTGCCAGCATTTGTGAGGTCTGGAAATCGGTTTTATCGATGCACGTGAACACGCGCACAATTCACATAAGATTTCCTCTTCCCTCAAAGAGCGGAATCGCATAAACGCGCGCTGTTCAGGCCCTGTGCCTGTGCATAGCGGTACTTACACCCCTGGAGGATTACCGCGCCTTCAGATGAAACCAAAGGAAAAGACTATGGCTGATATTCCAAATATCGACGCCGAGCTGCGCAAGGGAACGGGCAAGGGGGCCGCCAGAGCAGCACGTAGAGAGGGGCTCGTCCCCGGCGTTGTGTATGGCGGCGGCGAAGAGCCGATTGCCATCAATCTCAAGTATAACGAGCTGTTCAAGCGCCTGAAGGCCGGTAAGTTCATGTCCACGCTCTACAACATGCGCGTGGACGGACAGGAAAACCGGGTCATCTGCCGCGCGGTTCAACGCGATGTGGTCAAGGACCTGCCCACCCATGTGGATTTCCTGCGCCTGACCCGCAAAACGCGGATCAACCTCGACATTCCCGTGAATTTCATCGGCGAAGAAGAGTGCCCCGGCCTTAAACGCGGCGGCACGCTTATGGTCGTGCGTAATGATGTGGAACTCAAAGTGACCGCAGGCAACATCCCGACCGAGCTGACGGCAGACCTGTCCGGCCTCGATATCGGCGATACAATCAATATCTCCGATATCGAAATGCCGGAAGGCGCACGCCCGATGATCGACGACCGCGACTTCGTGATCGCCAACATCGCCGCCCCATCCAGCCTCAAATCCGCCGAGGATGAAGAGGGCGAAGAAGATGATGCAGCAACCGAAGGCGAAGAGGGTGCAGCACCCGAAGCTGACGCTGAAGAGGCAACCGAAGAATAAACCCTTCGCACCCATCAAAACTCCAACTTTAAAAGGCCGCTCTATCACGGGCGGCCTTTTGTCATCCCGCCGCACCCCTTAAAATCCAGACAAAACCAATCCCTTCTTTGGTTCAAAAATATCCCGCCGCGCGCGTAGCGCATCCCAAATGAAGCGAGCCGCGCCAGCGGCTCACCTTTGGGTTACCCAAAACCATACACTGGACCCGATCTGGGACCTCCTCACCGGTCGCAAGAGGTCCCGGATCAAGTCCGGGACAGGCTAATCCATCACCCCATCAATCCCGCCGCATAATCCCCTTGTCCCCTCCTCCCATCCACGCTCTTATGGGCGCAACAAAGGAACGCAGAACAAGGGAGAGCTCTCATGCTCAAGCGCACACTCATCATGACATCCGCACTCGCAGCCTTCGCCACCGCATCCTACGCGGGCGGACATTGCGCGGCAGGCAAGACCATCACGGATGGAACTCTCACGCTCGCGACCGGCAATCCGGCCTATTTCCCATGGGTCTTGGATGACGCGCCCCAAAGCGGTCAGGGGTTTGAAGCTGCGGTTGCCATGGCAGTTGCCGCCGAAATGGGCTTTGAGGGCGATGCGGTCACTTGGGTGCGCGCAGGGTTTGACGAATCCATCCAGCCGGGCGCCAAGAACTTCGACATGAACCTCCAGCAGTTCTCGATCACCGAGGATCGTGACAAGGTCGTGGATTTCTCCGCCCCTTACTATTCCTCTGCCATGGCCGTCCTCACGCGCCAAACGGTCGTCGATAATGGCGCAGACGCCAGCCTTGCTACGCTCAAAGAGCTAAAATGGGGCGCGGATGCCAACACCACCGCTGTGCCGATGCTGCAAAACCTGATCGGCCCGTCGTCTGATCCGCTTCTTTACAACGACAACACCGATGTGGTTGAGGCGATGAAAGCCAACCAGATCGATGCGGCCATGTTTGATCTGCCAACCGCGCTGTACCTCTCGGCAGTTGTTCTGGAAGATGGCGTACTTCTGGGCCAGTTCCCCGCCGACCGGTCCGAAAATCCCGATCAGTTTGGTATGCTGATGGAAGAAGGCAGCCCGCTCAAAGCCTGCGTTGATGAGGCCATCGAAGCTCTGCGCGCCGATGGCACGCTGGCAGCGATTGAGGCCAAATGGCTCAGCGAGACCACAGGCGTTCCCGTCATAAAGTAGGTGACAACTCAACGCACTGATCCGGCTGCGGGACTGACCCGCCGCCAGGCCTATGAGCGCCGTCTCAAACGGCGTGCGCTCCTGCGCGCAGGCGGCTCCACCCTCGCCGTTCTCATCGCCATCATCGTCCTTGTGCCCATGGCTCCAGGATGGGAGCGGGTCAAAGCCAGTTTCTTCAACTGGGAGGTCGCCGCCAAAACCTACCCCAAACTGCTCGAAGCTTTCCTGCTCGACGTCGCCATCTTCTTATGGTGCGCCCCGCTCATCGCGGTCTGGGGCATGGTCATCGCCATCTGCCGCGATGTGCGTAACCCGGCCCTCTACCCGCTGCGCCTTTTCGGGGCGATTTACACCGATATCTTTCGCGGCGTGCCGGTGATCCTCGTCGTCTATCTGATCGGCTTTGGCATCCCCGGCCTTGGCCTGCCGCGCCCGTGGAATTCGCCCTATATCTGGGGCTCGCTCGCGCTTATCCTGACCTATTCGGCCTATGTCGCCGAAATTTTCCGCTCCGGCATCGAATCTATCCACCAAAGCCAGCGCTCGGCTGGTCTGTCGCTGGGCCTGTCGAACGCGGATGTCATGCGCTACATCGTCCTGCCCCAAGCCGTCCGCCGTGTCGTACCTGCCAATATGAACATGCTGATCGCCCTACAAAAAGACGTCGCCTTGCTCAGCTTTATCGGCCCTGTTGAGATTTTCCGCCAGGCGGGCGTGTTCAAATCCCTGCTCGCCAATTTCACACCCTACGTGGTAGCCGCTGTCATCTTCCTCGCCATCACAATGCCGGCCACCCGCTACGCCGATTACCTGATCGCCCGCCAGAACCGGCAACGCTCCTGATGACCAAACTGATCCTCAAAAACCTGCACAAAGCCTTCGCCGGGACACCTGTCTTGCGCGGCATCGATTTGCAGGTTGAAGAGGGTCAGATGATCTGCCTCATCGGCGCATCGGGCTCCGGCAAATCGACGCTCCTGCGCACAATTAACCTCTTGGAGCCGCTTGATGAGGGCGAAATATATCTCGACGGTCGCGAGATTGCGGACCCGGAGCTTGACCCGCAGCCGATCCGCCAGCGCATTGGGCTGGTGTTTCAGAGCTTCAACCTCTTCCCGCATATGACCGCCGAGGCCAATGTCATGCTCGCGCCGCACCGCATCAAAGGCATCCCGCGCGCGCAGCTCAAACCGCAGATCACCGCGCTTTTTGACGCCTTCGGGCTGGCTGACCGGATGGGTCATTACCCTGATCAACTCTCAGGCGGTCAGCAGCAACGCGTCGCGATTGTGCGCGCATTGGCGATGGAGCCTGAGTTGATGCTCTTTGACGAGATCACCTCCGCCCTTGATCCAGAGCTTGTCGGCGAGGTGCTCGACGTCCTGCGCACGCTCAAATCCCAAGGTATGACCATGATCCTCGCCACCCACGAGATGCAATTCGCCCGCGAGGCCGCCGATAAGATTTGCTTTTTGGAAAAAGGCGCGATCCTCGAAGAAGGCACGCCAGAGCAAATCCTCACCGCGCCTAAAGAGACCCGCACCAAAGAGTTTCTGGCGCGGGTTTTGTAGCTGATGGGGTGTTAATCCGCGATGGATGACTTTTAGCGATGAGGGCGGTTCTCGTCCCCAGCCCGGACGAGCAGAATGGGTCAGATTTGTTGGACGGCGCTCTAAGCTTGCACAGATATCACCGATGATCCGCGTAACCCGATCACACAACCGGCGCACCCGTCGTCTCGCGCACCACCAATTCGGCAGATACTTCCGACACGGTCACCGGCATATCCGGATCGCGAATACGCTCCAACAACACCCGCGCCAGCTTCCGCCCCAGCCGTCGCGGCGAAACCGCCATGGTGGAAAGCGAAGGCGTTGCAACTGCCGCCTCCGAGATATCGTCGAATCCCACCACAGACACATCATGGCCCGGACGCAAGCCAGCCCGCAGCAGCGCAAGACAACCGCCCAGCGCCACCATATCCCCGTTGCAAACGATCGCTGTCACATCCGGGTGCGCCTCCAAAAGTGTATTGAGCGCCTTCATCCCCGCAGGTTTATTGTCTTCGGACGGCCAGACGATCTCGCTCTCAAGCCCACGCGCTGCAAGCGCTGCCCGATAGCCTGCAACGCGTTGCGCCCGCACGAATGTCATATCCGTCCCGCCCACATAGGCGATGCGCCGGTGCCCCAAATCGATCAGATACTTGGTCGCCGTTTCCGTCGCTTGCGCATCGCGAATACCGACATGATCGAAATCGCTGCCCGCAGGCCGCAAGAACGTCACGGTCGGGGTGCGATGGGCACGTAACAAGGCGAAGGTCTCATCGGGTGTATCGAGCGCTGGAACCCACATCAGACCGCCGCGCCCATTGCGAATAAACGCCTCAAGCTGGCGACCCTGCCGCTGTGCATTATCACGTGTGTCCAGAATAGAGACCAGATATTCCTCCGCCTCCAACAGCTCCACGACACCGCTCACCACCTCGGCATTGAAGGGGTTGAGCAACTGGTTAATCACAAAGCCAATCTCGCGGTTTTCCCCCGAGCGGATCGAGGCCGCACGCGAGTCTGGCACATAATGCAGCTTCTTTGCCGCCCTGAGGACTTTGCCGCGGGTCTGCTCGGAAATACGCCCTGTCCCGCGCAACACCTGAGAGACCGTCGGGATAGAGACGCCCGCTTCCTTGGCAACGCTTCCAAGCGTAGGTCTGCTCACTGTGTCCGGCCCATCATGCGTGTTTGATATAACGATTTATCAAAAATTGGAATCTTTGTCGGCAAAGATCAATAGGTTCTTTGGCATTTCGCCCCTCACGCTTGCTGCCACCCGCACAATCCACACAAGAAACCTGTTGACACATGATATATCGTTATATCACATTATTCCTGTCAGGCGAGTGAGTCGCACGATGCGTGTCATCATTCGAACCAGCGCGCCGGATATGTCCGAAGGTATGGCCTTTGCTCAGACTTCGGCAGCAAAAAAGCCAAACGCCGGACGAGACACCGGCTTAAAACTATTATTGGGAGGAATAGATGGCTCTACTCAAAAAACTAACCGGCGCCGCCTCAGGCATCGCCCTCATGATGTCCGCGGGCCTTGCGCAAGCGGATGTCCTGTTCTGGTCCACACAGGCCAAACCGGTCGAAGAAGCGCAAGCGATGCGCGAGAACGTTCTGGCCGGTGCAGGCGACGTTGACTACCAGCCAAACGACGGTGGCCCATGGCTCACCCGTCTGAACGCGGAACTTGAAGCGGGCAGCGGCACGATCGGTGTTCTGGGCGCGCTCCACGGCGATTTTTCAGCGATGAACCCCGACGATCTTGTTGATCTTGAGGGTTTGGGCATGTCAGCGTCTGACACGTTCAACAACCTTGCCAAGCTTGGCACAGACAACATGCAGTACATCCCCTGGATGCAGGCCAGCTACATCATGGCTGCCAATAAAGAAGCGCTGCAATACCTGCCCGATGGCGCTGACATTGATGCGCTGACCTATGATCAACTGATCGCATGGGCTGGCAATGTGATGGAAGCAACCGGCGAAGCGAAATTCGGCTTCCCCGCAGGTCCAAAAGGCCTCAAGCACCGTTTCTTCCAGGGCTATCTCTACCCGTCCTACACAGATGGCGTTGTGCGCACATTTGCCTCTGACGACGCGGTTGTGGCCTGGGAGAAAATGCGCGAGCTTTGGGCTGTCACAAACCCAGCCTCGACAAACTTCTCGTTCCTGCAAGAGCAACTCCTGAGCGGTGATGCATGGATCGTCTTCGATCACACTTCGCGCGTCGCCCAAGCGTTCAACGAGCGCCCCGACGACTTCGTGGCCTTTCCGGCCCCCGCGGGTCCAAAAGGTCGTGGCTTCATGCCGGTTCTGGCCGGTGTCGCCATCCCGCGCACTGCTCCTGACATGGATGCGGCCAAAGCGCTGGTGCAGCACATGCTCAAGCCCGAAACCCAGATCGCGACCCTGCGCACAACCAACTTCTTCCCGGTTGTTGACGTAGCACTTCCAGACGATCTGCCTCCCGCTGTGAAAGCGGCCGGTGATGCGGTTGCGAAAATGTCCGGCTCGGCAGATGCCAACCCCGGTCTTTTGCCCGCAGGTTTGGGTGACAAGGGCGGCGAGTTCAGCCAGCTCTACACTGAAACCTTCGAGCGTATCGTTCTGGCAGGTCAGGACATCCGCACTGTGCTCGACGAGCACAAACCTCGCCTGCAGGCGATCATGGACGAATCCGGTGCGCCTTGCTGGGCACCTGATGCGGCATCGGACGGTCCTTGCCCGGTCGAATAAGACGGCTTTGACCTCATAAATCAGGCTCGGGCCATAGATTGGCCCGGGCACGCCAAACGCACATCTGGAAACCTTGATTTTCTTTGCGGGAGCGGTCTGATGAGCGCACGATACCTTCCTTACATCCTGATTTTGCCCGTAACGCTGTTTTTGTGCCTGTTTTTCCTCTATCCCTTCGTGCTTGTGGCACAGCAGGCGTTCGGCTCGGACGGGGGCGGCTTCACGCTCGATAACTTCAAAGACGTGACCAGCCACTGGAAATTTCCGATATCGCTGAAAAACACGCTCTATCTCGCCGCAGCCGTTGTGCCGATCCAACTGGCGCTGGCGCTTTTGATGGCCACGATGGTCAGCCGGATGCAAAAAGGGCGGGATATGGTGCTCTACATCTGGACCATCCCGCTGGGCATCTCCGATCTTGCTGCCGGGATTATCTGGCTCGCGATCTTCGAACAATCCGGCTTTTTGAACTCGATGATGAGCGGTCTGGGCCTGATCGACAGACCTGCAAACCTGCTCACCTATCAAAACCCCGGCTTGGTGTTTGTTGCCATCGCACTCGCTGAGATTTGGCGCGCCACCGCAATCATGTTGGTCATACTCGTTGCCGGCATCGGGCTGATCCCCAAGGAATACTATGAAGCCGCCGAGGTCTTCGGTGCCTCCCCGTGGAAACGCTTCACCCGCATCACTCTGCCGATGCTACGCCCGTCGCTTTCGACCGCGCTTATCCTGCGCGTCATCCTCGCCTTTGAGGTCTTTGCGGTGGTGCAAGCTTTGGGTGGTACACTCTTCCCCGTTCTTATGGGCGAGACCTACAACTACCAGTTCGATCTGCTGAACAGTGAAGCCGCTGCTGCCGTGGCGCTGGTAATCCTCGCGATCTCAATTCTCTTCACCCTGTTGATCCTGCGCGCCCTGCGCGTTCCCAAAGGAGCGACGATATGAGCGATACAACGCCTCAGCCCACCGATGCGCGCAAAGCCGGGCGATATGTCTACGGCGCTGCTGTCTTCCTGCTCTGCGCATGGGTGATTGTCCCGCTCTATTTCCTGCTGATCAACACGCTCAGCTCACCCGAAGCGGTCAACAGCTTTCCCAAATCCTTCATTCCGGAGTTCGACTTAGGCTCACTCACCTTTTTTGCCAATTTCGCGGGCATGATCAGCGCGCTCAAAAACTCGATTCTCGTGGCCGTTCTGACCATGATCATGTCGATCGCTATCGGTGCACCCGCAGGCTACGCACTCTCGCGGTTCGATTTTCCGGGCAAAGGCACCTTCCGGCTCCTGATCCTGCTGACCCGCGCCTTCCCGCTGCCGCTGCTGGCTCTGCCGCTGGCGGTGATGTTCATCCGTACAGGGCTGGATGACACCGTCTTCGGCCTTGCGCTGGTGCACACCACACTTGCGGTGCCGTTCGCGGTCCTGATCACCTTCTCGCTGTTCTCCGGCATACCGCTGGAGCTGGAAGAAGCGGCATGGACGCTTGGCTGCACGCGGCTGACGGCATTCACCAAAGTGGTCCTGCCGCTGATCCTGCCTGGCATCACCGCGTCGGCCATCTTTGCCTTTGTCATCTCATGGAACGAGGTTTTCGCCGCCGCCGTTCTGACCATCGAGAACCGGACACTCACCGCGTTTCTTTTGCAAAATCTCGACAGCTCACCTCTACACCTGAAATTTGCAGGCGGGTTCATCCTCGTTGTCCCTGCGCTGATCTTCATCTTCGCAGTGCGCAAATACCTCTTCGCCATGTGGGGCATCGCCAACCGCTGATCGCGGGGTGAAGATAACAAAGGAGCCAGACTAATGGCAGTTATTGAAATCAAGAATGTCGCCAAGCGCTTCGGTGAGTATCAGGCGCTGGAAGATATCAACCTGACCATTGCAGATCAGGAGTTCATGGTCCTTCTGGGCGCATCGGGTTGCGGGAAATCGACGCTGCTGCGCATCATCTGCGGTCTGGAAACCGCAACCGAGGGTGAGGTCTGGATTGGTGGCAAGCGCATCGATCACCTGCCGCCCAAAGACCGCGGCATCGCCATGGTGTTCCAGAATTACGCCGTCTTCCCGCATCTGACCGTGTTCGAAAACATCGGTTTTGGGCTGCGCATGGCCAAACTTCCCAATGACGAGGTGAAGCGCAGGGTCGAGCGGACCGCCGGTCTGATGCACATCGACCAGCTTCTAGGCCGCTATTCGGGCGAGCTTTCGGGGGGGCAGCGCCAGCGCGTTGCAGTCGCTCGCGCTCTGGCGATGGAACCCGATGTGATCTTAATGGATGAGCCATTATCCAATCTCGACGCCCTCTTGCGCATGGAAATGCGAGCCGAGTTGAAAGGCGTTCTGGCACAGAGCAAGACTACCGCGATCTACGTCACCCACGATCAGGTCGAGGCGATGTCCATGGCCGACAGGATCAGTGTGATGCACGAAGGTAAGATTATTCAGGCCGCCTCCCCCATCGAGATCTACCGCGATCCTGCGGCGGAGTTTGTTGCAGGCTTTATCGGCAATCCGCCGATGAATTTTCTAAACGCAACGCCCTCCGGCGGCGGCAAATGGACCGTTGCAGGCACCTCCATGAATGGCCCGGACAGCAACGCGCCGCTGAAATTCGCGATCCGCCCCGAAGACATGCAGCTTGGCGAGAGTGGCCTGAGCGCAATCGTGAAGGTGGTGGAGCCGTTGGGCGCGCATCTTCTGGTCACCTGCGATGTGGATGGCGCGCTCTTTCGCGCCGTTCTGGACAGTGATCTGACGATCCATCCCGGTGACAAGCTGACCCTGACACCCCAAGCGAACCGGGTGCGCTGGTTCGACCCTGAAACAACCCGCGCGGTGGCCTGACCTATGGATAAATCCCAAATGATGCAGCGCGCGCAAGAGGTGATGGCGCTGAATGATCGCGGCCACTACACCGTGCCGACCCATGGTCTCTATCCCTTCCAGTGGAACTGGGACAGCGCGCTTGCCGCAATCGGGTTTTCGCAATTTGACGAAGCGCGCGGCTGGACCGAAATCGAGACGCTCATGGCCCATCAATGGAAGGATGGAATGGTCCCGCACATCATCTTTCACGAGCATGATGACGGGTATTACCCCGGCCCCGATGTCTGGGACACCGGTCGGGACGTGCCGACCACTGGCATTACGCAGCCGGCTGTTGCGGGCTTTGCCCTCAACCGGCTGTTCGAGCGCGCGTCTGATCGCGCGCAGGCCGCCACCCGCGCGCGTGCCCTACTGCCGCGTATTCACGCGTGGCACAACTGGTTCTACCGCTGCCGCGATCCGAAAGGCACCGGCCTCGTCGCCGTGATCCACCCGTGGGAGACAGGGCGCGACAATTCCGTCGATTGGGACGCGGCCTTTGAGCGTGTACCAACTGACGGCGTAGGCAGTTTCACCCGCCGCGACACGCAACACGCAAATCCCGAGCATCGACCGACCGACGCGCAATACAAGCGCTACATCTGGCTCGTTCAGCACTTCAAAAGCCTTGGCTGGGATAACGATAAGCTGCATGACGCCTCACCGTTTCGCATCGTTGATCCGGGCTTCAACGCTATCCTCATCCGCTCTTGCGCCGATCTGGCACAGCTTGCTGACAGCCTTGGCGAGACCGAGATTGCAGTCCAATCCCGCGCCCTGGCCGCCAAAGGCATCGCCGCGCTCGATGGGCTTTGGAGCGATCAGCACGGTCAGTATCTCTGCTATGACCGCGCCATTGATGCGCCCGTCGACAGCCGCTCTGTCGGTGGCATCCTCGCTGTCTTCGCCGCAATCCCGCAAACCCGCGCCATTGCGATTGCGGAGCGGATCGCGACGCTGGCCGAAAGCTGCGACTACATTGTCCCAAGCCACGACCCGACCTGCCCCGCCTTCGACAGCCTACGCTACTGGCGCGGCCCCACATGGCTGATCGTGAACTACATGATCGCTGACGGCCTGAAGAACGCAGGCCTTACGCAAATGTCAGACCGTATCGCCCGCGACAGCCTGCGACTGATCGAGAAAAGCGGCTTTGCCGAATACTACGACCCGATCACCGCCGAAGGCTGCGGCGGCGACGCTTTTACGTGGACGGCAGCGATGGTGATCGAGATCCTTCGAAGTGAAGAGATGATGGCTTAGGGCACGAGCAGACAAATCTCACTGCACCAGCTTCAATGACATAGGACAGCCCGCGACCCTGGGTAGGGGCGCACGCCCCCTCCCGTGGGGAGGGTCGGGGGCTGTCTGGCGTCGCCGGACGGTAAACATTGCTTGTCAAAGTGACGACTAACCAACACTCGAATTAGTTGCCCTCACCAACCTCTACCCAAACGCAATCTGCGCCTTCATCGCCCGTGTCCGGTCGTTGGCCAGCGCAAACCCTTCGCCCGCCTCCTCAATCCCGACCGTATGCGAGATCAGCGGCTTCACGTCGATCATCCCGTTTTGCATCAGCTTCACCGCTGTTGCGAACTCCTCGTGGAAGCGGAACGAGCCGCGCAGGTCAAGCTCTTTGGCTGTAAGCGCCTGCATCGGAATGTTCATATCGCCGCCCAGCCCAAGCTGCATGACGATCCCGCGCGGGCGCATCGCGGCAATCCCGCCAGCCAGCGCGATCGGCGCGCCGGAGCACTCAAACAGCACATCAAACGTGCCCTTGCCCGCCTGATACGCCGTCAAAGCCGCCGCATCACTGGACATATTGATCACCCGATCCGCACCCACCCGCGTGGCATATCCAAGGGCGCTGTCCACAAGATCGGTCACAACAATCTCCGCAGCTCCAGCCGCCCGTGCCGCCAACACCGACAGCGTGCCAATCGGCCCCGATCCGGTCACCAACACCCGCGCGCCCAGCAAATCGCCCGCGCGCCGCGTTGCATGCAGACAAACCGCCAACGGCTCGGCCATCGCGGCCTCTCCCGCGCTAAGCCCTTCCGCCTTGACGCATTGCGCCGCATCCGCAACCAACGCCTCGCGAAACGCGCCCTGAATATGCGGAAACGGCATGGCTGAGCCATAAAACCGCATGTTCTCGCAGTGATTCCGATGCCCCTGCGCGCAATATTGACACGTGCCGCACGGACGCGATGGCGAGACCGCCACCAGATCGCCGACCGCCAGACCCTCGACATCTTTGCCAAGCGCCGCAACATGCCCCGAGACCTCGTGGCCCAGAATCATCGGCTCTTTGAGCTTAACCGTCCCAAACCCGCCGTGGTGGTAATAATGAAGATCAGAGCCGCAGATGCCGCCCGCGGCCATCTTCACCAGAACCTGCGACGGCCCCGGATCACCAACTGACGCTTCCTCCAAGCGCAAATCGCCAGGAGCGTGAAGTACAAGCGCACGCATCATCAAAACCCTCCTGCCAGATCAACCGCGACCGACATACGGCATCGCTGACGCCATGACGGTGATGAACTGCACATTCGCATCCAGCGGAAGCTGCGCCATATGCAGCACGGAACTCGCGACATGCGCCACATCCATCACCGGCTCCGCCTTGATCGACAGATCAGCCTGCGGCACGCCCGCCTGCATCTGCGTTGTCATATCCGACGCCGCATTCCCGATATCAATCTGCCCGCACGCAATATTGTAGGGCCGCCCATCCAGCGAGATCGTCCGCGTTAACCCGGTGATCGCATGTTTGGTCGATGTGTAGGGACTGGAACCGGGACGCGGCACATGTGCAGAGATCGACCCGTTATTGATGATCCGCCCGCCTTGCGGCTTTTGCGCGCGCATCAGATTGAACGCGCCCCGCGCTGCGAGAAACGCACCATAAAGGTTCACATTCATTACCATCTGGAAATCCTCCGGCGGAATATCTCCGATCGGCGCGGCAGGCACGTTGTTGCCTGCATTGTTAAACAGCACATCGAGCCGACCATACGCCGTCTCCACCTGCGCAAAAAGGTCGTCCACCGATTGCGCGTCAGTGACGTCGCAGGCAATCGCCTTGCCACCGCCCATCGCGCCAACCACCTCTTCGAGTGGCTCCGCGCGTCGCCCTGTGACCACGACCTCAAACCCGGCTTGCGCGAGGCTCAGAGCACAGGCCTTCCCGATGCCCGATCCCCCTCCGGTGACAAGTGCTATTTTTGACATAAGTGGTTCTCCGGCTGCGTTTGAAGGACGTGGCGCGCGGCATAGAGCGCGCGTTTGCCGCATCATATCCCAGTGGTGATGAAGGGGCCACCTTTATGAGCTGGCGTCCGAGCAACCCTTGCCCGCTATGCCCTGATCAACGGAGCGCAAACACCGCGATCCAGATCGATGTGCAAAAGCGTCTGCGGCCCCGCGTTCAACCCACCCAAATCGCCGCGGACGTTCAGCAGTTGCGCAGGCAGTGAGGTCGCCCGCGCAATCGCCGTTTCGATATCCTGCCCGCAGTTCTGAACCAGCACCTGCACCGCGCGCGGCAGTGTCAGATCAGCGCCTGCAAGCGTCCCATCCTCCAGCGTCAACCGCCCATCGGCGCGCTGAACCTGTCGCCCGTTCAAAGCAAACGCGCTCTTGTCAGACCCGGCCACCGCCATCGCATCGGTCACGACAAACATCCGCGTCTTTTGCTCCAGTGCAAGTTGCATCATCGCGGGATGCACATGCACACCGTCCGCGATGAGCCCCGCAAAAACATCCTCCCGCGCCAAAGCAGCCCCCACCAGACCCGGCGCGCGCGATGTCATCTGGCTCATCGCATTGTAAAGATGGGTCACGCAGCAGGCGCCAGCCTCAAACGCCGCCATCGCCGTATCATAATCCGCATCAGAATGTCCGAGCGATACGATGACACCTGCCTGCGCCAAGGCCCTGATTTGTGCAAGCGTCACCATCTCAGGCGCAACCGTCACCATCAGATTGGGCAATCGCGCGGCTGCCTCAACCAAAAGCGCCAGATCAGCCGCCTCCATCATCCGCAAATGCTGCGCATCATGTGCACCCTTGCGCGAGGGCGCCAGATGCGGGCCCTCCAGATGCAGCCCAACAATGCCCGGAACCTCTTTCGCGATTGCCGCCTCGACCGCCTCAATTGCAGCCAGCACACGCTTCGGCGTATCTGAAATCAGGGTCGGCAGGAACGCGGCCGTCCCGAGCCGCCGATGCGCATGCGCAATCTGCTCAAGAGCTGCCACGGTTTGAGCGTCGTTGAACATGAGCCCACCACCGCCATTGACCTGCAAATCCACAAACCCCGGCGCGATGATCCCGTTCTCCAGTGCGATAACATCCGCATCGCGCGGCCTGCCCGCGAGCGCGATAATCGACACATGAGTGTCATCCACAACAAGCGCCTTGCCGCGATGCAATCGCACCCCGTCATGGATATCCGCACCAGTGAATACTTGCACCATCGTGCCCAACATATTCTGCTTCGTTTTGTCTCAAAGACACATCGCATAGGTCGCTCCGTGCCCCAAGCGAAAAGCCGTCATCAGCGCCGCCTCGAACGACACCCCATCGCCGGTTTTGCCGCAATCGCGGTGCAAAAGCGGTTCCGCAACGACGTCGACCTCAAAGAAAATATACCAAGCTGACACTGGCGCACCGGCTGCTGCGTAAATCTGTAGCATTGCACGCGGTGTTGTGTCACGATTGGCGCAGCGTAGATGCAGGGCAATGGCACAGGGGAAACGGGGAATAGGCCGGGTATGAAGGTTGTTTTACTGCTGGCCGGTAAGGGCACGCGATTGAGCCCACTGACCGATACCACGCCCAAACCGCTCGTTCACGTCGCCGGTGCGCCGGTGCTCTCGCATATCCTCACATCACTCAAACAGGTCGAGATTGATGAGCTGGTTGTCATCGCAGGCTATCTTAGCGCGCAAATAGAGGCTTACCTCGCCGCGCACTACAAAGGCCGTTATTCTATCGTGCTGCAAGAGCAACTGGACGGCACAGGTGGCGCGGTTTGGGCTGCGCGCGATCATATCGACGGCCCGACGCTGATCGTTTTTGGCGACACGCTCTTTGATGCGGATATCGCTGGTCTGAACACCGATCAGAGCCAGAATATCATCTGGACGCAACTTGTGGATGATCCGGAAAACTACGGCATCGCGCAAAGTGATCCGCAGGGCAATATGCTGGAGATTATCGAGAAGTCTGATGAGGATGTCGGGCGCAACGCCAACATTGGTCTCTATTTCATCGCCGATCACGCATTGATGCTGCGCAATCTCGAAACGATCATGAAGCAACCGGCTATCAAGGGGGAATATTTCTTTACCTATGCACTCAACGGCATGGTTGAGGACGGCGCGCAGATCAAGGTAGAGGCCGTAGACAACTGGTATGATTGCGGCAATCTTGCTGCGCTTCTGGCGACCAACGCAGTGCTGATCGCACGGAACGGCGCACAGCCTGATCCCTCCGAAGATGTGACGATCATTCCGCCTGCTCATATCGGCGAAAATGTCCACCTCAGCACCAGCACAATAGGCCCGAATGTGACCATTGAGGACGGCAGCACCGTCGCAAAGTCAACGCTCTCCAACGCCATGATTGGCCGCGATTGTACCATCACCGATTGTCACATCGAAGCCACCATTATCGGCGCCGACATGACCCTTGCCAACCAGTCGATAGAAAGCCGCATCCTTGCCAAAACCAACGACGGATAAACCCGCCGACTTCATCGGCTTTGCAGGCGTTGACTGGTGGTATCACAACCGCGCCCATTCGGATTTGCAGATCCTCACGCGGCTTGCGCGCGAGCATAAAGTGCTGATCGTCAACAGCATCGGCATGCGATTCCCGACCCCAGGCAAAACCTCCCGCCCGCTCCACAAAATCTGGCGCAAGCTCAAGTCTATCGCCCGCGCGCTGCGGCGGGGTGATCCGAACCTACCCAATCTCTACATCTATTCGCCCTTGCCCTGGCCCTTCTACGGAACGGCCCTCAGCCGCCGGTTCAGCGCATGGTTTGTGCGCATGCAGGTCTCGCTGGCGGCGCGGATTGTCGGGATCAAATCGCCGGTGATATTCCTCACCCCGCCGGTTGCCTGGCCGGTGGCACAAGGGATGAAGCGGTCAGCGGTGATCTATAACCGTTCGGACAAGCATTCGCTGTTTAAGGAAGCCAACCAGTCGCTGATCCGCCAATTGGAGCAAGAGCTGCTCAGCCAGGCCGATCTGACGCTCTATGTGAACGAGGCGTTGATGACCGAAGAAGCCGCGCTGACCAGCGGTCGCGCCATGCATCTCGATCACGGTGTGGACTCGGCGCATTTTGATTATCAGACCTTCGAAAAAGAGCCCGATGATCTTGCGCAAATCCCCAAACCACGCATCGGCTTTTTCGGCAACCTGCGCGCACAGATGGTCGATTTCTCATATTTCACCGAACTTGCGACCGAGATACCGGAGGCGCAGATCGTGCTTATCGGTGATGCGCAGGATTCGACGGTAGAGATGGAGGGATACGGCAACATCCATCTACTCGGGCGCAAGCCTTACGAAGAGGTGCCGGCCTACGGCGCATTCTTTGACGTGGCGCTGCTGCCGTATCAGGAGAATGAGTGGATCTGGTACTGCAACCCGATCAAAATGAAAGAATATCTGGCGCTCGGTCTGAGCGTCGTCTCAACCGACTACCCCGAAGCCCGTAGATTTGCCGACCGGATTGCGATTGCATCTGATCGCAGCGATTTCATCACCAAAGTGCGTGGCGCTCTGCAAACCCCTTTGACCGAGGACAAGCGCCAAGCTCTTCGCGCCAGCGTGGCGGCGGAAACATGGGACGAGCGCACTCAACGTCTGGTCGCGCGGGTGGATGTATTGAAGGGGAAATAGCGTTTTCTCAAGAGGACAGCCCGCAACCCTGGGCAGGCCGCTCACAATTCACTTTCGGCTTTTAGGTCATGGGCTGTCAGGCGGTGCCGGACGGTACATGTTTAAATGATATGCTCTAGCAAAACCTCAAAATACGGCTTCTTGTATGTCGCCAAATGAGATGGTTAAGAAAATTACGCGCACCCAGCACCGCCGGACGGGCGCTCAATCCAAAACACCCAAACGCCAACCTACCGCAAAATCAACGCCTTCGCGCCATTCAGCAAATCAGCCATCGTGTCCTCATTACCCGCGCGCGATGTGTCGCCATCCGTCCCAGCAGCCTTCACCAACAGATGCGGACGGGCATAGACGACATGCTCTGGCTTGCCAGCATCGCTCCAAAGCTGATGCGTGATCTCAAGCGCCTTGATCTGACGCGCAACCGACGCAGCTTCGTCCGTCTCGGTCTCTTCCACCATGTCGTAAATCGGCTCCCACCCGAGCAGCACCGTGTCTTCGAGCAGCGCCTCAAGATCCGCTCGCACTCCTGCGTCCATCGCATCAAGTTGCGCCTGTGCCTTTGCCGTTGCCTGAGCATCAGGCACCGCGCGCGGGCCGTAAAGCATCCGACCCAAGCGTGCCGCAATCGAGCCAAGCGTGCCGCAATCGAGCCATCCGCGACAATCGAACCATCACAACAGGCGTTGTAGATCTCCAGCTTCGCGCCAGAAAGACGCCCTTCGCCAAGGCTCGCCGCGCCAATATGCTGAATGATCCCCAGCATTGGCATGGCACGATCCCGTACACTCTCAGGCACATCCATGAGCGGCGCTGTAATGAAACTTGCAGGGGTATCGCCCGAGATTGTGTACTCGATCAGATCATGATTGCGAATGCCGTAATGGATCAATTCGCTCATCCCGTCGGGCGCGAGCGCCTCAACCAAATCCTCGCACAATGGCGCGGCATCCTCCGCATCCAGCCCATACCCACGACGGAAAATCTTGCCATAGTCGTGCAGCGCGCTGGTGATCCAGACCGCCACTTTCTCCGAACGGCTGAATTTCAGATCAAGATAGCGCTGCACGCTCTCTTCAAGCTCAGGACGCTCGATTGAAATCGGGTCCATCCACCGACGGGTCATCACCCAATCCATGTCGCTCTCATCGAACTTGTCGAACCCGAGCATCATCAGCCGGATATGATCGCCATAGGTCTGCTGCAACCCGTTTGCATGTTTGTTCCGCTCACCCCGACGCGGCAGCGTGTGGAACAGAACCAGCGCGCAGGCCTGTTCAAACTCCAGATAAAACTCCATCGCCGACAAATCGCGCGTGCCTGCGATATACGCGTCCACCATGGTTTTGAGATCCGCCAGTCCCTTGGGATCAAAAGCCGCCTGAACGCGGCGCTGCCGTTCCAACAGCTTCTCCCGGTCCAGATATGTCGCCTCGCTATGGTCCAGCGTCAGCGAAAAAAGATCTTCGGTTTTTGTCATCAAATTCATTTGCAACCCCCATTTGGCAATAAATACATAGCGCAATAACGGCGATTATCCTGCGGAACTTAATACTTTGCGTCAATGATTCCCTGCATTTGCGCCGTTGGCGTTAATGATGGGGACGCTCGTAATCCGAACTTGTGCATTCTCCACAAGCAGCCCAAAACTGTAAAAAATCTGTTGCAAAAGAGGAAGAGCATGAGCCTTTGGAAAGGTCATACAGCCCTAATCACGGGCGGAGCATCAGGGCTTGGCGCGCAATGTGCCAAGACTTTGCACGCAGCAGGCATGAAGATCGCGCTTTTTGATCTTGACACCGAAGGTGGTTCTGCGATGGCGCAGGCGCTGCATGGTGTTTTTGCCCCCGTCGATGTGGCCGATCCCCAATCTGTCGCTGATGGGTTTGCGCAGGTCAAAGACGCACTTGGCGCGCCGCGCGTGATGATTAATTGCGCAGGTATCGTGCGCGCGGGAAAGACCACGTCGAAAGGCGAGCCGCATGATTACGAGAGCTTCAACCAGACCATTCAGGTCAACCTCATGGGCACGTTCAACTGCGCGACCCACGCGGCAACGCATATGGCCGCGCTTGATCCCATCGGCAAAGATGACGCACGCGGGGTCATCGTCAACACCGCCTCCATCGCCGCCTATGAGGGTCAGGTCGGACAGATCGCCTATTCCGCGTCCAAAGCAGCGGTGGCCGGGATGACGTTGCCGATGGCACGCGATCTGGCGCCGCTGGGCATCCGAGTCTGCGCCCTCGCGCCTGGGCTCTTCAAAACGCCGATGGTCGATGGGCTGCCCGAAGATGTGCAGGCTTCACTGGGCGCGCAGGTTCCCTATCCGCCGCGCCTGGGCGATCCGTCGGAATTTGCTGGGCTCGTCTCCCACATCCTAGAAAATCCCATGCTCAACGGCGAGGTCATCCGCATTGACGGCGCCATCCGCATGGGCGCGCGATAGAGCGCATCTCGATCAAATCGTGATATGAGCGTATCGCAGGGCCGGGGTACGGCGATCAGATCGTTGTAAAAAGCGATTTACGATTGCCAAACCGCCGTATCACCGAGTTTTGCACCTGCCGCAACAAATCGCCGTGCCGCGGGACGGCGCTCTAAAAGGCAGGCGCATTATCCGCCTACATCTGCGCCCGAAAATTCCGGTATATCCGCCGCGCCGCCGCTGTGAAATCATCCATATTCGCAGCCGCATCCTGTTGCATTCGCGCAAAACCATCTTCGCCAATCGAGTTCATCAACGCCTCATGATAGGCAGGCACTTCGGCCCAGTTATCCACCGTATCCGGCTCCAGCTCCACATGGTACTGCATGGACCAGACACGCGGTCCTATGCGCATGGCCTGATTGGCGCAGTCGCGCGAGCTCGCCAAAATCTGCGCCCCATCCGGCGCTTGGCGCACAGCAACCGAATGCCATTGCAGGCACTTTTGCTGCGCGGGTAGCCCGTCAAACAGCGGATCGCCGCGACCCGCATCCGTCAGCGCAATATCCATGATGCCAATCTCTGGCGGCGTTTGTGGACCGCATATGCCGCCCAATGCATCTGCAAGAAGTTGATGGCCCAAACACAAACCCAGATAGGGTTTTTTGTGGGTCTGCACCCACTCACGGATCGCCGCTTTCTCAGGGATCAGCCACGGGCAGGTATCCACATCCCACACATCCATCGGACCGCCCATAACCCAGAGCGCATCAAAACCGTCCAGGTCAGGGATCGGCGCGCCCTTGTGCAGATCTACCGCCGTGACCTCTACCTCATCCTCAGCCAGAAACGCCCGGAACGATCCGGGATGTTCGCAATCGATATGTTGAAAAACCAGTAGCTTCATCGGGTAGGCTCCCTGTTGCGCCGCGCTCGCGCGATCATCGCATCAATGCGCCTCATCGACAATCGCATCATCAGCGCCATGCAGCACGTCCATGAAGGCCGCGCCAAAACGCTCCGCTTTCGATGCCCCGACGCCGCCGATGGACGCCAGATCCTCCATCGAGGCCGGGCGATAGCGAGCAATTTTGGCAAGCGTACTGCTGGAGCAGGACATATAGATATCCAGCCCGTTTTCCCCGCGCGCAAGTCGGTTTTGTGCCTCCTGAAGCTGATCAAACACCGCGCCTTCACTGCGGCCCGACAACCTGTTGCGCGCCGGATGCGGAATATCGACGTCTTCGTTGATAACCGCGAGGAATGTCGCCCCATATTTATCCAACTTCTTGGCCCCAACCCCGGTGATCCCCATCATATCATCAAGGCTCGCAGGCTTGCGCGTCGCCATCTCGTTGAGAGTTTTATCCGCAAAAATGACATAGGCCGGCACGCGCGCCGCCTCCGCCAATGCGCGGCGTTTGGACTTGAGCGCAGAGAGCAACGCTTCATCCTCTTCGGCCACCAAAGCAAGTGGCTCTGACCGGCGCCGCGCCGCGCGCGCTTCAATCGTATCGACCCGCAGCATCACCTCTTTCTCGCCCCGCAAGATCGGGCGCGCAAGCTCGGTCATCTGCAAAGCGCCCTTGCGGCTGGGATCAGGCCGGACCAGATCAAGCCCCAGTATCTGCCGAAAGATCGAGCCCCACTGGCCGCGATCCCAATTCTTTCCCACGCCAAAGGTCGGCAGCGCGCCATGTTTCCAGCGCCGCGTCTTTTCGGTCTCATTGCCAAGCAGCACGTCGATCAGATGGCCTGTCCCGAACATCTGCTCGGTGCGCAAAACCGCCGAGAGCGCCATGCGCACCGCCTCGGTCGCATCGAAGGTTTCAGGCGGCGAACTGCACAGATCACAATTCCCGCACGGCGCGCTATCCTCGCCGAAATAGCGCAGCAACAATTGCCGACGGCACCCTTGCGCCTCCGCAAGACCCAAAAGCGCGTTAAGCCGCCCGTGATCTGCGCCTTTGCGGTCGTTCTCCGCCAGCCCGTCGTCAATTTGCGAGCGGCGCAGGCGGATATCGTCGGGGCCATAGAGCACCAGCGTCTCCGCCGGATCGCCATCACGCCCTGCACGTCCGATCTCCTGATAATACGCCTCGACCGATTTGGGCAAATCCGCATGTACGACAAAGCGAATATCCGGCTTGTCGATCCCCATCCCGAACGCCACGGTTGCGCAAACCACCAGACCGTCTTCCTGCTGAAACCGGATTTCCGCCTCCCGCCGCGCCTCCGCCTCCATCCCAGCGTGGTAATGGAGCGCCTTGAGACCCGCCTCGTTCAGTGCTTTGGCCAGCACCTCGGTCTTGTTGCGCGTGCCGCAATAAACGATGCCCGACTGCCTCCGCCGCACGGTCACGAAATCCAGAAGCTGTTTGCGCGGCTCTTTCTTCACGGCAAAGGCAAGCCGCAGATTGGGGCGATCAAAGCCTTGGATGAAAATCTCCGGCGGCGCGTCGAACAGGCGTCGGATGATATCGTCGCGGGTCTGGGCGTCGGCTGTCGCGGTGAAAGCGGTGACCTGAACGTCGGGTAGCGCTTTGATCAGCTCGCCAATGCGTAGGTAGTCGGGTCGAAAATCATGCCCCCATTGCGAGACACAATGCGCCTCATCAATCGCGAGAGAGGCAACGCCGGTTTTGCGCAAAAGATGGATCGCGCCGCCCGAGCCGAGCCGCTCCGGCGCCATGTACAAAAGCCGCAAGGTGCCGGACTCAAGCTGCGAGAAAACTGCCTCCGTTTCCTCCTCCGTATTGCCGGACGTCAGTGCCCCTGCCGCCACGCCCAATTCGCGCAGCGCCCGCACCTGATCGCGCATCAGGGCAATCAGCGGCGAGATCACAACCGTCAGCCCCTCACGCTCCAGCGCCGGAAGCTGATAGCACAGCGATTTGCCGCCCCCCGTTGGCATAATCGCCAGCACATCACGGCCCGCGCGCACCGCATCAATCACCGGCTGCTGCGCCGCGCGCAAGCGGTCAAACCCGAAAACTGTTCTGAGAATGGAAGCATCCGACATGGCAGCGACATCTAGCTTGGTCGGATACCAAGCGGAACCACAATCACGGCTCTGCGATACAATTTCGCGGTAAGCGGCGGGTTTTGCGGAGAAGCAGGAAGATGCCCGGTGTCGCGCTGGGGTGGGGGCTGAAAGGCGCAACACCGGGCAAGCTCTTCGCTACAAGAAAAGGAATGGACGTAAATCGCGACCGTGTGAGGGCGCAAATACGGCAGGAAAAAGAAAAATGAGGTGACGTAACGTAAGCTTTAAAAGTGAGTCCGAACCGCTCATGCCACGCCAATTCATCCAGTCATTTCAGAGATGTGGGTGAAGACGGTTCGCCAGATATTTCTGTATAGTGGGGGCTAACGTCAATCATCTGACGAACCGTACAACGAGGGTATCCGCTTGGTACGTTTTGTTTGGCGGATACTCTTAACTGACCTAATTAATTTATGATTTCAAACAGTCTTTGAAATTACTGAAAACATTTGCAGAATCCCGCTCATTGCAAAAAGCTTGCCAAACAGTCGCCGCGCGCATCAATATGTATTCATGAAATTAGTCCACGGCCATGATACGCCGCAACGTGTCCCTGATCCTTGTGTTGCGTTCCACCGCACCGAACTGAATGTCATCCTGTTGCTTTATGGCCGTATGGTTGCTGCTGGGGAGTGGCGCGACTACGGCATCTCGATGCTGAAAAACAAGGCGATTTTCTCCATTTTCCGCCGCGCGGCCGAACATCCGATCTATCGTGTGGAGAAACACCCGCATTTGCGCGGGCGGCAGGGCCAGTATCAGGTTGTCGCGATGGACGGGCAAATATTGAAGCGCGGCGATGATTTGAAAGCGGTGATGCAGGTTCTCGAAAAGAAGATGATCCGCGCGGTTGGGTGAGGCCGACAGCTACAGCCGTTTCACGCCCAAAACGTCCAATCCCTCCGCTGCCTTGATCCGCGCTGCCGCTGCACCAAACGGCTCGCGCACAGTGTTCATATAGGCTGCGGTGGCATGGAGAAGCGTCGTGTCGTCCTCTAATATCCCCACATGCCCGTCCCAGAACACCATGTCATTGCGCTTCAAGGCCGCGTCTTGTGGCAAAAGCGTTCCAAATTCGGCAAACTGCATATCGCTATCGCGCGGGCAGTCCATGCCAATCGCTTGGGCAGAAAGTTGCACAAGCGCTGAGCAATCGAGACCAAAGCCGGACCGACCACCCCAGATATACGGCGCGCCCAGAAACAGCGTCGCGATACCCGCCAGATCACCATTTGATGGTCCCAGATGCGATTGGTGAATGAACCCATCACGCGTCTGGACAAAGGAACCCGATGTGCCCGTGGGCGCAACGCGCGATCCGAAGGAAAGCTGCCGCAAATGCACAGATTTCATGCTGGGTTCAGGATAAACCGGCGCGTTGCGCACCCAGATGCGCGCTTGTGTCTCGCGCATATCCGCAAGACCGCTTGCCGCAACATAGCCCACATATCCATCAAGCGGCGCGCGGCCCCAGACATAATCGCCATCACGGGCAAACACCTCGAAAGTCTCGCCAAACAGCAACTCGCTATCGAGCGCCGTCCCACCCAGATCAACACGCAGCCCCAGAACCAGCGCTGCCACCTGCATCATCTCGCCCTGCGCCGCCTTGTCCGTGCGCCACAGGTCGCGCCGCCTGTCAGCCGGTTTTGCCATGCCGTTGCTCCAGCACATCGAATATCGCGCGCGCCGCCTGACATTCACCACCCTTGGGACGCGCCGGCCTTGGGGACGGTGTCCAGCCGTAGACATCGAAATGCGCAAAATGCTTTGCATCCTCAACAAATCGCCGCAGGAAGAGCGCCGCTGTGATCGCACCCGCAAATCCACCTGAAGGTGCATTGTCCAGATCCGCGATGCCAGGCTCGATCCGCGTCTCATAACCATCCCAGAACGGCAGACGCCAAATCGGATCGGAAACCCGTGCGCCCGCCGCTTGCAGCTCGCCCGCAAGATCGTCTTGGTCACAGAAAAAAGGCGGAACGTCCGGCCCCATCGCAACCCGCGCAGCCCCTGTCAGCGTCGCCATACAGAACATGTAATCCGGCGCTTCCTCATCCGCATAGGCCAGCGCATCCGCGAGCACCAAACGCCCTTCCGCATCGGTGTTGTTGATCTCGACCGTCAGCCCCTTGCGGCTCGTTAAGATATCACCCGGGCGGAACGCGCCCGCCGAAATCGAGTTCTCCACCGCCGGCACCAAGAGCCGCAGGCGCACCGGCAAATCAAGCGCCATGATCATCCGCGCCAGCCCAATTGTCGTTGCAGACCCGCCCATATCTTTCTTCATCAGCCCCATGGAATTGCCCGGCTTGATGTTCAACCCGCCAGTATCGAAACAGACCCCCTTGCCCACGAGTGTCACCGTCGGCCCGGTCGTGCCCCAGCGCATATCCAGCAGCCGCGGCTCCTGATCAGAGGCGCGCCCAACCGCGTGGATCATCGGGAAATTCTGCTTCAAAAGCGCGTCCCCCTTGATGACTTTAACATCTGCGTCAAACTCTTTGCCCAAAGCGCGAAACGCCGCTTCAAGCTGATCCGGGCCCATATCATTGGTCGGCGTGTTGATCAGATCACGCGTGAGCGCGACCGAAGTGGCCAAAGCCTCCACCCGGTCCGCATCCACGCCGTCCGGCGCAACCAGCTTGGCCTTTTGCCCATCCTCTGTCTCACGGTACTTGCGGAATGTGTATCCAGCCAAAAGCCATGTTAGCGACAGAGCCTCGGCATCATCGGGCAGATCGGCAAGGCGATAGCTGCCTTCCGGCAATCTGCCCGGAAGCGATCCAAGCGGATATTGCACCCGCCCACGCGCCGCCGCATCGCCCCAACCATAGAGCATATACCCTGTGCCTCCGTCCTGCGACGGAACGCGCAAGACCTGCCCCAAAGCCCCTGTGAACACCGAAGAGCGCACCCAGCGCGCATCCACCTCCGGCCGATCCTTCAAAAAATCGTCCAGCCCCCCCGGCCCGACAATATGAACATCAACCGCGCCCTTGGCGCTATCTGCAAATGAAATACTCACGTGGGGTGCCTAACCTGTTTGCCGTTTTGCGTTGCGACACACATTAGCGCAGCAACGCGCGACTGCAACGCCCGCTTATATCTCAAGACCGCGCGAAAAGGTCAGTACACCTGTCGGCTGCTCGTCTCCAAATGCCAGATATTGCACTAGGCTCGTGTCGAGATCGCGATAGGTAAGCGCTGGATCACTGGCAAATCCGAAGCGGGTGTAATACCTCGGATCACCAACCAAAACGCATCCCGCCGCATTCAATCCGCGCAACCGATCCAGCCCGTCAAGGATTAACGCAGACCCAATACCCTGCTTTTGCAATTCCGGCTCGACGCTCACCGGCCCCAGCCCGAACCAGTTGCCCTGCGTGCCTTCGATCACAACCGGCGAGAACGCCACATGTCCGACGATCCGCGCACCATCGCGCGCGACCAGCGACAGCGTCAGATCGCCATCGGCCCGCATTATCTCAATGCACGTCGCCTCATTGCCGTCACTAAACACCTTTGGCGCGAAAGCCGATGTTGTCAGCGTCCCAATCGCCCCAACATCATCCGCACGCTCCTTCGTGATCGTCACATCCATTCTGGCTGTGCCCCGCATAGTTGCCTTCACGATCCCTAGTGGATCGGACACCTGCGGTGCAAGCACTCAAACGATAAGCTGATCGGTGTATTCAATCAGCGCGAACAAACTGTCCTCGCCCACACGGATCAACCGCGCCGATACTGCCGCCGTACCGGCAAAATCCGCACTATCCACACAGGCGCTCAGATCCGTCGCAATATCGGCAATACAAACCAGCCCGGCTCGCGCAGAAAGCTCAGCAAGCCGCGTCAGATCAGATTTCAGCGCTGCGACATCATCGGTTTTCACCGAAGTTTCGACACGACACAGAATATCCGTGATCTCGAAAATAATGCTGTCGATGATCGACCGGCACCGCCTCTCGCCAACGTCTTTTTTCAGAACTTGAATCGCATCTGTGTCGATCGCTGATGGTTCACGCAAATCAATCGCTACTAGGTTACTCATAGTCTCACTCCATTACACCCATGGACTTACCTATTTGCGAGCCATGAAAATTGAGTTATCACCCCACCAAACGCAACCTGTATCTTCTTGATAATCTAACTCTATTTTTAACGACCAACCCCGAGCCAACAGACCACGCAAGAGTAAGCAAAGTGATCAAAGCCAAACCCCTCCCCCAATTTCTCGTCAAACGGTATCAGGGCTGGAAAGCCACCGATTACGAAGAAAACAAAAGCTGGTACGCCCGCCTCGCCGATGAGGGTCAACGCCCCCGCGCGATGATCATCTCCTGTTGTGACAGCCGGGTGCATATCACCTCCATTTTCGGCGCAGTATCGGGGGATTTTTTCATCCATCGCAATATCGCCAGTCTGGTGCCGCCATACGGCCCGGATGAAGCCCACCACGGCACCTCTGCGGCCATCGAATATGCGGTCAACCATCTGAAAGTGAGCCATATTCTGATCGTCGGCCATTCCTTGTGCGGCGGCGTGCGCGGTTGCTACGACATGTGCTCGGGCAATGCGCCGGAATTGGATGCACCCACCAGCTTCATAGGCCGCTGGATGGACATCCTGCGCCCCGGCTATGACGCGATCAAGGATCATGGCGGCAGCGAAGCGGAACGCGTCGAAGCGCTTGAAAAAGAATCCGTGAAGCTCAGCCTGCAAAACCTGATGAGCTTTCCCTTCATCGCCGAAGCCATCGAGGCCGGATCGCTCGATCTGCACGGGCTTTGGAACAACATCAAAACCGGTGAATTGGAAAATTTCGACCCCGAAACCGGAGACTTTCGCCTTGTCTGACACCTCGTCAGTTCGCGCCAGATGCGCCCTGCAGGGCGCCTATGTCGCCGATGCCGCTGCGCTTGGGTTTCACTGGCTCTATGATCAGGCGCAAATCGCAAAACTCGCGGGCGATGCACCAGAATTTCGCACGCCAAATGAGCCCGATTACACCAAAGGCTACTTCGCCCATGACGGCAAACCCGCAGGCGCCCCGTCGCAATATGGCGCCCAAATGAAAGCCATGGCCGATGCGCTCGCGCAATCAGGCCAGTATGATGCGGCGATCTACGCCCAAACCTTCCGCGACACCTTCGGCTATGGCGGCAGTTGGGTCGGCTATACCGACCGCCCCACCCGCGAAACGCTCGACAATATGGCCCGCCTGGGCGATCCCGACGCGCCCATCACAACCTGCGGCGCGGATGACGCACAACTGCCTGCGCTCTCCAAACTCCCGCCTCTTGTCGTCGCCCATCACGACGATCCCAATCTGATGTCTCACGTCGAAACCGCTGTGCGCGTCACCAACAACCGCGATGACAGCGTTGCCTGGGGCCAAGCTTTCGCCCGCATGCTAAGGGCGGCACTGCGCGCACAAACACAAGACGACATCATCAAAGCCGCTGCCCAAAACGCACCCGAACACATCACCGCACAAATCTCAGCCGCACAGGCAGCCCGCACCAAGTCCTCCGCCGCATTCGCCCAAACCCACGGGCTGCATTGCCAATTGCAAGCCGCCTTCACTGTGATCACTCACATCATCATGACCGCTAAAGACTACCCCACCGCCGTCCGCACCAACATACTCGCAGGCGGCGATAATTGCGGCCGCGCCATCCCAATCGGCGCTATTCTGGGCGCATATTTCGCTGAAGACACGGCAAAATCGATCCCAACCGACTGGATTGCCCGCACACATCTCGCGAGCTGATCCAAAATCACCTTTCAAGAAAATACTCCCCGTGCGGAGCACACACGCAGCGCGCCAGCGCTGCCCACAAAAGATAATGACGCAGCCCCGTCAGGGGCGAACGTCACGATTTAACTGGGTTTTGCCGATCCGCTCAAAAACGCTGCGTGACGCGGGGCGGCAGCTTCGGCTTTTTTCAACTCGGCCCGGCCAATAACCCGCAGATGCACTTCATCGGGCCCGTCGATAAACCGCAAGGCGCGCCCCATGGTCCACAAATGCGCCAGCGGCGTATCCGGTGACAGCCCTCCAGCGCCGTACACCTGCATCGCACGATCACAAACCGTCGTCTGCAAATTTGCCGCCACCACCTTTATCGCCGACACATCGACACGCGCCGCTTTTGGCCCATCCCGATCCATCAGCCAGGCCGTGCGCAACATCAAAAGCCGCGCCTGATCAATCTCGGCACGGCTTCGCGCGATCCAGTCGCGAATGACGTCATTATCGGCGAACACTGTTCCATATGTGGAGCGTTGCAGCGCCCGGTCGCACATCAACTCCAGCGCCAGCTCGCACTGCCCAATCGTGCGCATACAATGATGAATGCGCCCCGGCCCCAGCCGCGCCTGCGCCAGCATGAACCCATCACCCTCGCTGGCCAGAATATTGCTCACAGGCACCCGAACATTGTCGTAGCTGACCTCGCAATGCCCCTCCGGCGCATGATGATGCATGATCGGCACGTTACGCACGACGGTGACACCCTTGGCATCCATCGGCACCAGCACGAACGAATGCCGCTTGTGCTTATCCGCATCGCCCCGCGCATCCGACACCCCGAACACAATCGCCAGTTTCGCATTGGGATGTGCAGCCCCCGTCGAGAACCACTTGCGCCCGTTGATCACATATTCATCCCCATCGCGGATGATCGTCGTCTCCAGATTGGTCAGATCAGAGGAGGCAACAGCAGGCTCCGTCAGCCCAACGATTGAGCGCACACGCCCCTCCAGCATCGGCTCCAGCCACTCGGTCTTCTGCACCTCTGTTCCAAACCGCTCCAATATCTCCATGTTCCCGGTATCGGGCGGTGAGCAGTTGAACACCTCCGAGGACCATGTCACCCGCCCCATAATCTCGGCCAAAGGCGCATATTCCAGATTGCTCAACGCCTGCCCGGGATATTGCTCCGGTAAGGACGGCATAAAGAGATTCCAAAGCCCTTCGGCCCGCGCCTTGGCTTTCAAGTCATCCAAAAGCGCCATCGGATATTCGCCACCCTCTGCAATCCGTAGGAACTCCTGATTTGCAGGCAATACATGCGCCTCCATGAACGCCTGCAATTGCGCGATCAAACCCTTGACCTTTTCGCTATACTCAAAATCCATCGCGCATCAGCTCCTTGCTCCTGTCATAATCTCATACGCCCGCTCTGCCACCACAGGCGCCAGCGCTCCAACCTCAGCAGCATTCTCACCGCTCGCCTGCCCTGCGTTCAGCCGTGCCGTAATCCCCTCAAAGATAATCGCAAACCGAAACAGAGCAAACGTCCGGTGAAACGGCAAAAGCGGCGCATCCACCCCGCCATGGGCGCGGTAGTCATCGACAAATTCAGCCTGCGACGGGATGCCCAGCGCCGCGCAATCGCGATCCGCCAGCCCGCTCAACTGCGCCGCATCCAAATCCCAAAAGCAACAAAAATGCGCCAGATCCGCCATAGGATCGCCGATGGTCGAAAGTTCCCAATCCAGCACCGCCGCAATCTCGCCCGAAGCAGGCGCGACCATCAGATTCCCGATCCGGTAGTCCCCATGCACAATCGACGCGCGCGATTGGTCTGGAATGTTGTCGGCCAACCAGACGGCCATAGCTTCGATATGCGCATCCTCGCGGGTTTTCGACAGCGCCCATTGCTTGGACCAGCGCGCAATCTGCCGCTCGAAAAACCCGTCAGGCCGTCCAAAACGCTCCAGCCCCACATCGGCCCAATTCACCTGATGCAGCTGCGCCAAAACCTTGGCCGCATCCGCGTAAACCGCCCCACGCTCGGCTTGGGTGAATCCGGGCATAGCGCTGTCATTCGTCACCCGCCCGTCAACCCAATCCATCAGATAAAACTTGGTGCCAATCAGCGCCACATCTTCGCAAAGCCGCACCATACGCGGGACCGGAACTTCTGTGTCGCCCAGCGCCGCCATCACCCGATATTCGCGATCCACCGCATGAGCGGAGGGCAATATCTCCCCATCGGGCTGCTTGCGCAACGCATAGGGCCGCCCATCCATCTCCACCCGATAGGTCGGATTGGACTGCCCACCTGCAATCGCCTCCACCTGTGTAACTGCGCCGCCCAGAACGGCTGACAATAGCAAAGGATCAAGCATCTTGCGCCTGCCGGATAAACAGCCCGCCAATCAAGCGCTGCGCCACACGCTCCACCACCCAGAGCGAAAACAAAAAGCCCGTCACCACACTGATCGCGATGCCAAACCAGATGCCGATATATCCCATGCCGAACACTTGCGTCAGAATATAGCTGAATACAAACACGCCAAAACCTTGCCGATAAATCCCGATCCAGAGCGTCCAAATCGGCTTCTTGAACGCCTGCAACAGCGAATTCACCCCAAAGAGCAGCACGTAAACAGGCAGCAAAAAACCATCCACATTCAAATAGCTTTTTCCAATCTTTATCACCTCCGGGTCATCCGTAAAAAATGCAATCGCATAAGACCCAAAAAGCCACAGTGCCACAGATCCCGCCAGCATCATCGCAACCCCGACCTTGAAGCAGAAAAAGACCGCCTGGCGCACACGATCATATTCCTTGGCCCCGAAGTTCTGTGCTGCAATCGGCAAAAGCGCACCCGTCAGCCCAAAGGCAGGCAACAGGATCAATTGCTCAACCCGCAACCCAATCCCGTAGGCCGCCACCGCTGCCGCTCCGAAATCCTTTAGGAAATACTGAACCGCAAATCCCGCCAGCATCATCACCATCATTGCAAAGGCCGACGGGGCCGCCTGCGCGGTGATATCTTTAAAATCGGTGAGGCGCGGCACATACTGCGGCACACTCTTTTGCTTAAACACATCCGATCTGAACACACGAAAGAGGATCCAGAGCGCTGTTCCCGTCTGCGAGACCACAGTTGAAAGCGCAATCCCGTTAAACCCAATCCCGCCAATCACGCCTGGAATGCCGAAAATGAACACCGGATTGAGCACCAGATTTGCAAAAAACGCCGCAATCTGCGCCCGCTGCATCGACACCGTATCGCCCTGCGCGGTCAAAATACCATTGGCCCCGAAAGCCAGCAGAAATCCAGGGGCTGCCAACAGCAAAAGCCGAATATACTGGTTTGCCGCATCCCGATACGCGCCCGGCTCGGAAATGATAGCCAGCAGCGACGGCGCAAAGAAGAAGCCCAATATCGTCACGATGATGGACGCAATGATCCCGTAACTCAGCCCCTGACAGGCAATGCGCTTGGCCGCAGCCTTGTCTTTTTCGCCTAGAGCGTTCCCAACCAAAGCGCCCATGGCCGAACTCAGACCAAATCCCACCGTGATCATGATGAAAAACACCTGAAACGAAATCGCCAGACCCGCCATCGCATCGGTCGAAATCATGCCAGCATAAAAGGAATCTACAACGTTATAAAGCGTCGTGAACATCATCCCAATGGCCGTGGGAATAGCGAGCGCACGATAATGAGCACTCATGCTGCCGGTGGTCAAATCGCGGGTCGAAGACATACGCGCACAAGGGCGCAATTGCTCCCCAAGCACAAGTGCTATTTTCGCCTTGCACCTGTTTGCTGGATTGAGGAACAAATATGCGCGTGGAGAATGATCGAACCCTGGGGGATCACAATGGCGGATCAAAGACTGACGCTTGAAGAAGTGAAAGAGCTTGCAACCGAAGCGCTCATGGGCGCAGGAGCGTCGCAAATCAACGCAGCCTCGGTGGCGCAATCAACCTATCTCGCCGAGCGCGACGGCATCCGCAGCCACGGCCTGATGTATGTCCCGATCTACGCCGAACACGTCAAATGCGGCAAAGTTGTCGGCGATGCGGTCCCGGTGCTCGACCAACCCCGCCCCAGCGCAATTGTTGTCGATGCCGCCAACGGATTTGCCCACCCGGCCATTGACGCAGGTGTGGTGCCGCTCATGGCTGCCGCTGGCTTTAGCGGTGTTGCGGCCATGACAATCCACAATTCATACAATTGCGGCGTCCTTGGCCACCATGCAGAGCGGCTGGCAAATGAAGGCTTTGTCGCCATTTGCTTCACCCACGCACCTGCATCCATAGCGCCCACGGGCGGCAACACACCCGTCATCGGCACAAACCCCTTCGCTCTGGGCGTGCCAAATGCAGGCGGCGGCGCAGCCTTTGTGATCGACCAATCCGCCAGCGCCATCGCCAAATCAGAGATCATGCTGCGCGCCAGAGAAGACAAACCGCTCGAACCGGGCTGGGCAGTTGACCGTAACGGCGATCCAACCATCAACGCGCAAGCCGCCCTCGAAGGCTCAATGCTCCCTGCCGGCGGTCAAAAAGGCTTCGGCGTTGGCCTCATGGTCGAAATCCTCGCCTCCTGCCTTGCAGGCGCAAACCTGTCGATCAACGCGAGCCCGTTTTCCGGCACCGCAGGCGGCCCCCCAGGCACAGGGCAATGCTTCATCGCCATCGATCCTGAGGCATTTTCATCAAACGCGTTCCACAACTCTGTCACCGCACTCACCGAGGCCATAACCACACAAGACGGCGCACGCCTGCCCGGAAAACGACGCCTGAATAACCAATCGGACGCAAGACACGACGGCGTCTGGGTACCCGAGGAGCTGGTCGCGCGGATCAAAGCCTACATCTGAGACGCAAACCAAACGGAGCGCGCGTGCCGCGCGCACGACATATCGTTTCGCTAACGCGAAACCGATTGAGTATTTATCGGAAAGATGAAGGGATCATTTTCGCATTTCCAAAAGTACTCCCCTGTCGCGGGCAGCGACAGCCTTCGTGGCTTGAACGAAAATTTTAGTCGTGAGGCGGGCGTCAGACCGCCTCGCTGTTTGAACGGCGGGCGATGCGCACGTCGATATCCTGATCGCGCAGCATATCGACATGTGCCGACGAGATGCGTGCCTCATGGGCGTCATCGGTGATCACCGCATCAAAGGCGCTTAGATCGGACAGGAAATGCAGCGCCGGTTTTCCGAATTTGCTGTGGTCGACCAAAAGATAGCGTCGCTCGGCGGCCTGTATCTTCAGCCGTTTGCATTGCACCACTTCCTGATCCTGGTGGAACGCTTTGGCGCCATGCACCGCAGAGCAGGAAATGAAGGCCACATCCGCACGCAGGCCTTGGATCGCCGTTTCCGCGAGCAGCCCGAAAAATCCGTTAAACTTGCGCGAGTACTCCCCGCCCAACGCGATCACATCCATGCCCGGCTGCCCGGTCAGTTTCTGGATCACCGAGAGATTATTGGTGATGATTGTCAGCGGGCGTTTCTCGATCAATACAGGCACCAGAGCCGCTGCGGTTGATCCGTCATCGACCACCACAGTCTCGCCGGGCTCGATCAACTCAGCCGCCATCGCTGCAATCTGGCGTTTTTCAGCCACCGACTGGATTGAACGCACGGTAAAATCGGCCATGAATTGCCCTGACGCCTTGACCGTCGCACCGCCCCTGATCTTGCGCAACAGCCCAGCCGCTTCCAGCACATCGAGATCGCGGTGGATGGTCATGCGGCTGACATCGAAATGTACGGACATTTCCTCTACGCTTGCACTGCCAGACGCCACCAACCTATCGATTATCGCTTGTTGTCGCTGCTCTGCTTTCACGCTCGCCGTTCCACTTTGTAACGTTCCGTAACACTTTTATTCTAACATATCACGTTATCTTGTTACAAGCCTTGTTACTTTTCTGATCAGCCGATATACCCCCGGCAAATGAGTCGCAAAGCGGCCACTGCATCGGAGACGACACCCATGGTTAAAGTAGCAATCAACGGATTTGGCCGTATCGGCCGCAACATCCTGCGCTCTGTTATTGAAAGCGGGCGGACCGATATCGAGATCGTTGCGATCAACGATCTGGCCGATACCGAAACCAATGCGCATCTGTTGCAGTATGACAGCGTCCATGGCCGTTTCCCGCGCGACGTTACAGTCAAAGGCGAGACGCTTGATGCAGGCACGGGTCCAATCCGTGTCACCAAGGAACGTGATCCGTCGAAATTGCCCTGGAGCGACATCGATATCGCCATGGAATGTACCGGCGTCTTTCGCTCGCGCGAGAAGGCAGAGGCGTATTTGCAAGCGGGGGTGAGCAAAGTGCTGATCTCCGCGCCCGCAAAGGGCGGCGGTGTCAAAACCATCGTGCACGGCGTCAATCACGACACACTGACCGCCGATGATGTGATCGTCTCCAATGCGTCCTGCACCACCAATTGTCTCGCCCCAGTTGCCAAAGTGCTGAACGATCTGGTCGGGATCGAGCAGGGCTATATGACAACAATTCACGCCTACACCGGCGATCAACCAACGCTTGACCGGCACCATTCGGACCTGCAACGCGCCCGCGCTGCTGCGCTTTCGATGATCCCGACCACCACAGGCGCGGCCAAAGCCGTTGGTCTTGTCATGCCAGAGCTTGCAGGCAAGCTCGACGGGTCTGCCATACGTGTGCCGACACCGAATGTCTCTTGCGTTGATCTCAAGTTCAATGCAGGCCGCGAAACCTCTGTGGAGGAAATCAACGACGCCATCCGCAAGGCCGCGGACGGCAAGATGAAAGGCATCCTCGGGATCACCGACAAGCCGCTTGTTTCATCCGATTTCAACCACGACCCGCATTCCTCAGTTTTCGCTTCGATGGAAACCAAAGTCATGACCGGTAATCTGGTCCGTATCCTCAGCTGGTACGACAATGAATGGGGCTTTTCCAACCGTATGAGCGATACGGCTGTAACGATGGGCGCGCTGTAAACACTCCTTGGCGCTAACATCTAGATTGACCCCGGTGATGCAAATCGCCGGGGTCAATTGATTCTGTCTGCCGTTACAGGCACAAGCATCGCGCCAGCCGCATGAGGAATTGAGATGAGCCAAGATACCCCTTCCATCGTCCGCCGCACCGCCCTGCCACAATCGGCATCTGATCCGGTGGTCACGCCAATCTACCCGTCGGTGGTCTATCGCTCGCTCGATGCAGATGCGCTCGATGCGCAATATGAGGGCGCAAACAAAGGCTATACCTATGCGCGCGAAGGCCACCCCAATGCAGATGTGCTTGCCCATAAGCTGAACGGACTTGAAGGCGCAGCGCATGGACTGATTACCGGCTCTGGCATGAGCGCGATTGGCGCAGTTCTTTACGGCTTGCTGAAATCAGGCGACAGGATCGTTGCAGGTAACCAGCTTTATGGCCGCTCTTTGCGGCTTTTGACGCAAGACCTGCCGCGCATGGGGATCGAGACCACGTTTGTCGATCCGACCGACACAAAGGCCCTGCAAATCGCCATCACGCAGGACACATCGCTTGTCCTTCTAGAGCTTGTTTCGAACCCGACCCTTCGCCTCGCCGATATCGAAACGGCAATCACCAGCGCCAAGGCGGCCGATGCGATCGTGGCCATCGACAACACTTTCACAACGCCTCGCGCCTATAATCCGCTAAGCGAAGGTGCTGATATCGTCATCCATTCTGTGACCAAACTACTGGCCGGTCATTCCGATGCAACGCTCGGTTATGTCGGCACCAATAATGCCGCGCTGGCCCAACAGATGAATGATTTTGCCGTCACCATGGGTCTGACCGCCAGCCCGTTCGATTGCTGGCTGGCCGAGCGCGGCCTGCATTCCTTCGAATTGCGCTATGATAGCGCCGAGGCAAGCGCGAAGGCCATCGCAGATGCGCTCGCGGATGCGCCTGGCCTCAAACGCGTTCTATACCCCTCGCGCACCGATCATCCCGATCACAACAAAGCGCAGCATATCTTGGGCGCGCGCGGTGGCCATATGGTCAGTTTCGAGCTTGAGGGAGGCCGCGAGACAGCCAACGCCTTCATTCGCGCCGCATCGGACATCCCCTTCGCCCCGACCTTGGGCGATATCGGCTGCACGCTCTCGCATCCTGCCTCTTCCTCCCACCGCGCATTGAGCGAAGCGGACCGCGCCAAATTGGGCATCAGCGAGGGCTTTTTCCGCTTATCGGTCGGGATTGAAGATGTTGCGTCACTCAAAACCGAGCTTTTGGCGGCCATAAATGCTGCATATCAACACGGGTAGGCTCATTTCTCTCCAGAAAACGCCAGTTGCGCTGGACGCGCTGCGCCCCTTCAAATATTCATGCGCGCACATGCGCTAAATTAGGGGAGTTCGCGCCTGTATTTCCCCTTTTCATGCCGCTTTTACGTTGAGATGACGTATCTTGATGAGGATATGAGTGCCAATTCGGTCTAGGGAGACATGTTTATGTCGCGATTACTGCCGATTTTAATTCTGCTGCTTGGACTGGCCGGGTTGGGCTGGTGGAGCAGTACGCGCGTGGCCCCTGTTATCCAGGATAAAGTTGCGCAGAACACCCAGACCGCTCTTGAGGGCAACACACGGCACGATGTGATGGCAGATGTGTCCGGACGCGATATCACAGTGACCGGCATCGCGCATGATGATGCGGAGCGTGCCGCAATTCTCGAACGTCTCAACGCTGTTGATGGCCGACGGGTGATAGTGGATAGCATGACCCTTCTGCCGTCGCCAGAGAGCTACACGTTTTCCGTCTCCAAAACCGAAGATGGCACGCTCACCGGCACCGGCTTTGCGCCCGATCAAGCTGCTGCTGATGCCATTCGCGCACAACTGCCAGACGCCCAGATTACGATTGGCGCAGGCGAACCCACATCCGACTGGAGCAGTGCAATTACAGGCGGGGTCGCCGCCCTCTCTCAACTCAAAAAAGGCACGCTGGAAGTCGAAGGCACCACACTAACGCTCTCTGGCGATCCAGTATCTATCGATTCAGCCCAAGATATCGCCGCCACACCGCTTCCAGATACCTACCGCTTTGAAACCAACTTCGATACCCACGTCGCATCCGCCGATGTTGAAGACGACCCCACACCTGAGTCGGAAGCGGAACCGGCAGCAGAACCCGAAACCGATCCACCGGCTGATGACACAACATCACAGCGTGAAGCGCCCATGGACGGCGGCGATGACAACGCACCCAGGGACGGAGGCGACGATGTCGTCGTTGCGGCCGCGCCAGAGGCAGACACACAGGCTGCAACCGAAGCAGACCCTGCGCCCGAACCGGAGCCCGAGGCTACCCAAACCGCTCTTGCGTTCGAAGCTGTCAAGAGCGCCGACGGCACCGTCACTGTCACCGGCACAGTGCCCGGCAACTCCAGCGATGAAACCCTGCGCGCAACCCTTGGCCCCAACGCAGATATCGATCTGACCATCGCCGAAGACGTCAATGATGCCGCTTGGACCAATGCGATAGACACAGGTCTGCAAGGTCTGACTTTGCTCGATGCGGGCCGTCTTATCGCTAACGGCAACGCGCTGACCCTCGAAGGTACCACATCTGCCGCAGCAACCGCTGAATTCATCGACTCCCAGCAAGGCCAACTCGAAGGTGACTACACCCTGACCGCCAGCATCGACATCGCGCAGCCGGTCGCAAATTTCACCTTTGATTTTGACGCAGCACGCGGGATCGAAGTGAACGGCAATGTCCCTCAAGGCGTGGACTTCATGACAGTGCAAGAGGCCGTATCCGTGCGGCGTATCCTCGGCAATCTGACCATTGGCGCACCCGGCGATGCTGAGGCGATGCTGGAACAGATCACCAACGCAGCCACACGTCTCGACGCCTTTGAAACCGCGCAATTCTCGATCGACGCTGATGGCCTGCGTTTTGCCGGTCAAGCCCTCGAAGGCGCGGATACCGACGCACTGCTCACTGAAATGCAAGCCGCCTTGCCGGACGCAGACGTCACCGTCGAGACCAGCAGCGCCAGCTTCGAGGCAGGCGCCACCCGCACCGACGTTCTGTCCGGCGAAGAAAAGACATTCCGCAACGGCGCATGGGTCGCCGCGCAAAGTTTCGTGCGCACCCTGCCCAACTGTCAGGCCCGCGTGGACAGCCAGATCCAGGACGGCCAAATCAGCTTCCTGACCGCATCCGCTGACATCGATCCGGCCGCGCGTGCGACACTAAACGCGCTTTTTGAGGTTCTCGCCTATTGCCTTGAGGACCTCGATTTCAACATCTCCATCGACGGGCATACCGACAATGTCGGCGCAGCCGATGCCAACGAGCAGCTCAGCGCAGACCGCGCACAATCTGTCGCAGACGCGCTGCAAGCGCTCGGCATTTCGCAAGACCGCCTCATCACCCGCGGCCTTGGCGAAACGGAACCTGTCGCCAGCAATGATACCGAAGACGGTCGCGCCGCCAACCGTCGCACTGAAATTCGCCTGATCGGCAACTAAAGTACTTGGAAAGGGTTTAACATGTTCGAGAAATGGAATTTTCTACTCGCAGAAATCTGGGTACTCCTTGCCATCGCAGCCTTGCTCGGCCTTTTGATCGGAGCATGGATTTATGGCCGCAAAGCCCGGCTCATCGGGCACGAACTGGACATGGCAAAAACCGATATGTCCGAGCGCAATAAACGCATCAACTCCCTGCAAGGCCAAATGTCCGCGCGCGAAGCTAGCTTCGACAAGGAAATCAAAGAGCGCAACATACGCATCGCGGAACTTGAAGCGGACCTGTCGTCCGGTGCTGGTAAACAAGCCACAGATATCGTCGCCGCCAAAGCCTCTATCGCAGAGCGCGACAAGAAAATTCGCGACCTTCAAGCCAAGCTGACATTTACCCAGTCCGGTGCGCCCGATGACACCCTGCGCAACGAGATGCTGTCGCTCAAAGACGCCAACCAAACCAAGGAACGCAAAATCGCCGAACTTGAAGCCGAACTGCGCAGCAGATCCAACCCGCGCAGCGCGCTGGCCTCGAATTTCGTAAAAGCCGGTGCAACCGCCAAGAACGACCCATCCGACGAACGCAAACCCGGCGCTTTCGTAAACCCGGTCTTTGACGCGCCGCCAGCAGGCACCAAACCGGCAACCTTGGGCGAAGCGCGCGGCGGACAACCCGACGATCTCAAACAGATCAAAGGCGTCGGCCCCAAACTGGAAAAGCTGCTCCACTCACTTGGCTTTTTCCACTTCGATCAGGTCGCAAGCTGGACCGAAGCCGAAGAAGCATGGGTCGATCAAAACCTCGAAGGCTTCTCGGGCCGCGTCTCGCGCGATGACTGGATCAGCCAGGCCCGCATTCTCGCCGCTGGCGGAAGCACCGAATTTTCCGACAAAGTCGATAAGGACGACATCTACTGACACCACCAGGCGCACAGCACTCCAACCTTCTTTGGTTTTAAAAATATCCCGCTGCGCGCGTAGCGCATACAAAAAATAATGAGGCGACCCATAGGGGTCGTCTCACCGCTTGATCTGGCGCGCGCAAGAGCCAATCACGCCTTCGGTCCCAGCTTTGCATGCACAAAATCAAGGTCAATGTCTTTGCGCGGCGGCAATCCGTTCGGGTCCTTGCCGTAATTAAACAAATTGAAATCCCGCCGATAAATCTCATGCATCAGAAATATCGACATATCGTCGAAATAATCCTCAATCGGATGCAGACGCTTGGGACCATGCCCTTCGCTTTCGTTGAAACGCGGCACTTGCGCCAGATCAACCGGATGGGCCTGCTCGAACTTCGTGAGAACCTCTGCCATCCCGCCTGCAAAATCCTCGGTTGAGATGATCTGATCATATCGCCCGCCATTGGCGATCAGGGTCGAGGCGTGACCCGACACCGCTGACCAGTGAATATCCGGGTCAATCGGCTTGCGAAACCGGATCGTATCCCGCGCAAACAGCAGGAAATGCCGAAACGCGCCAATCTGATCGAAATCCCCCTCAATATCGACCCCATAACGCTTCATCAACGGCGCAAACTGGCGTTCCCGATACCGATTGCCGCTGCGCTGGATGCCCGCGATCTTGTCAAAAAAAGACGATAGAATGCGCGTCCAGGGATTGCGGATGCAGGTGAAGGTGAAGGTCTCATCCCGCGCCCGCTCTTCAATCCGCGGGCGGCTCTCCTCGAAGGCCCATTTGTGAATGCCACTCTTCGCATCATGGATATCACCGTCATAATACGCCCCATGGTCGGCGTAATAGATGATCTGCCCGATGGTCGAGCAGGCGCATTTGGGGATGACGCGATACACAACCCCCTCGCTCTGCGCCATCCATGTTCCCGGAAATCCCATTCACCGCCCCGCTGCCTGTTTTGCACTGATTTATATAGATATTGCCTTTACGCACAATAAATCGTCACCTGCGGGCGGATTTCCCGCGTTGCCTGTGTTATTTTCGAACTGGCAGAGCAGTTAGGCTTTTTGTATTGAGGGGCGCACGGGACCAAGGGCCAGAGTTGAGCTTTGACAAAAATCGCATTCCTGCTGCTGTGTCACCAAAATGCGCAAGGCGTTGAGGATCAGGTGCGCGCTCTGACGTCGCGCGGTGATTGCGTCACGATCCATGCCGACCTGAACGCTGGCCCCGAGTTTCGCGCGGATCTTGAGCGCGGCTGCGCCGATATGCCCAATGTCACAATGGCCAAAAGTGTGCGCTGCGGCTGGGGCGAGTGGTCGCTGGTGCAAGCCACGCTCAATATGATTGAAACTGCGCGGCACAGTTTTCCCGACGCCACCCACTTTTTTCTGATGAGCGGCGATTGCATGCCCATCAAACCCGCCGAATATCTGCATGAAACGCTCCGGGCGGCGGATCGCGATTACATCCAGCACGCCGATTTTTTCGAGGACAACTGGATCAAAACCGGCATGACAAAGGACCGTCTGGTCTATCGCCACTGGTTCAATGAACGGAAACAAAAGCGCCTCTTTTACGCCTCCCTGAATGCCCAGCGCAAACTGGGACTGTCTCGCTCCATTCCCAAAGGGCTCAAGATGAAAATAGGCTCGCAATGGTGGGTCCTGCGCCGCAACACCATCGATTTGATCCTAAAATTCATCTCCGAACGCCGCGATGTCGTCCGTTTTTTCAAAACCACATGGATCCCGGATGAGACATTTTTCCAGACGCTCACAATGAAAACCGTTGCCCGCGAAGAGGTTGAGAACAACCCTCCCTCGTTCCTGATGTTCTCCGACTACGGCAAACCGGTGACGTTTTACGCCGATCATTTCGAGATGCTCTGCGGCCAATGGCAATTCGCTGCGCGAAAGATCTCGCAAAACGACCTCGCCCTGCGCTCACGTCTTGCGCAACTTTACTCCAACGAGAACGCACCGCCCCATGTCGATAACAGCGGCACGCGGCTTTATGAATATATCCGCGCCCGTGGCCGCGCTGGCGCCCGATTTGCGCCGCGCATCTGGGAGGATGGTGCGCGGCTTGGCACCGGCTTCGATCTGACGGTGATCCTGTGTAAGAAATGGCACATCGGCAACCGCATCGCGCATCTGTTGAGCGCCCGCACCAATCGCGCCACCTATGGCTATGTGTTCGACGAAGAGGCCCCCTCTCTGCCCGATCTGGGCGGATATGAGCGCGGACAAGACAAACGCAACCGGCACCGCCGCGCGTTTCTCAACATTCTGGCCGCCCATGACGACACGCGCGCGCTGGTGATCTGTCTCGATCCGGCCAATCTCGATGCCCTCACTGATTTTGCGCATGACGGCTGCACGCTGCGGATGCTCGACGTACAATGTGAGACATCGGACGAATGGATAGCCGAACATGCCTCGCGCATTGGCCTTGGCACCACCACCTCGAACGGCGCGCTGCAGTCTGGGCTGATCCGCTCCTTGCGGCAGAACATGCGCGAAGACAAAACCCGCCTTGATGCGTTGAAACTCCCGCATCACCACGTCATTGTCGAAGGACAAACCCCCGGTCAGATGAGCCGCACCATTGCAGCCGCCTTCGACATATCCATCGACGATGCCGCGCGCATTGCCCGAACCGAAGAGCTATTTGAGTAAAGCGAGACATGGCATGACATACGACTACGACGATCAGAACATCTTCGCCAAAATCCTTCGCGGTGAGATCCCTAACTCCACCGTGCTGGAAACACAGCACAGCCTCGCCTTCGCGGATATCGCCCCACAAGCGCCCACGCATATTTTGGTGATCCCCAAAGGCGCTTACGTGAACTACGACGATTTTGCCGCCAATGCCTCTGATGCGGAGATCGCCGATTTCACCCGCGCGGTCGGCAAGGTCTGCGCCCAATCCGGCGCAGCACAATCTGCAGGCGGCAACGGCTACCGGCTGTTGTCGAATGCGGGCAGTGACGGCGTCCAGGATGTCCCGCATCTGCATGTGCATGTGGTCGCGGGCAAACGGCTGGGCCGCATGCTGCCCTGATGCGCTGACGTATAAACCTTGCTCGAACACATTTGCTTTACTAAAAGCACGAGCGAACCTGATTGCAGAGTTGATAACATCCATGACCATTGAGCCTCCAGAGACAGAAACTGTCACCAAAACCCGAATTTCCTGCGATGGCGGCGCATCGTCGGGTCACCCCCGCGTCTGGCTCCAGATCGACCCGGAAACCCGCTCCGTCGAATGCCCCTATTGCGACAAGAAATTCATCCTCGATGAAAGCGCATCCGCGCACTAACCCTATATTGACGCGAGGACGGCCATGAAACGCACGATCATCTGGACAGCCCTGATCGCAGGTACCATCGGCTTTATCGCCGGAAACGCTTTTTGGTATCTGGCCTCCCCTCTCTGGATCGATCGCGTCGTCTCCGAAAGTTTCACGCCGACCGAAACCACCCAATCCATCGCAAGCGGCGTCTTTTCCGATGCGGACAGCGCGCACAAAGGCAGCGGCCGGGTCGAAGTGCTGCAAACAGGCACACAAACCACCCTGCGCTTTACCGAGTTCGAAGTCACCAACGGCCCCGATCTCTATGTCTGGCTCGTAAAAGACGCAAATGTCGCCTCATCGGCTGACGTGAAAGCCTCCGAATGGGTCGAGCTTGGCGTGCTCAAAGGCAATATTGGCGATCAGAACTACGATTTGCCCGCAGATACCGATATCTCCCAGTTCGGCTCGGTTGTGATCTGGTGCCGCCAGTTCGGCGTCCTTTTCGCCAAAGCCCCGCTCAGTTGATCGGCACCGCCGTATCACCGCACAGAACCTGCGCTTCAGGCGATCCGGTGTTGCGCGAAATATACTCCAGCACATGCAGCCCCGACCACGCCTTCACCCGATCCCCCCGGTTGGTGATTCCATTGCCAAGCGCGGTTCCAGTGGATCTGTCCTGAAAGGCATAGAGGACGGTGACGCTCGGCCCGTCGTCACAAGTCACATCCGCCTGCCCTGACCGAAGGCGCGACAGGAAAAATCCGTCCCATCCTCACCGGTGAAACCAAGAACCCAAACGCAGCTGTCCTGCCCGTTTGTTGTCCGAGAATCCCGCAAATCATGCGCCGCAAAAGCGCTTGCAACCAAAAGCAAGATGGTGACTCGCCCAATACCCGCTGTGATTGTCTGTATCAGAGACTACGGTCCCGAAAGTATTGTACACCACAATTTTGCCATTTTATGCAGCAATTTTACGCCGATGCCTCCACTTTTTCCCCTTATTTCTTGGCGAGGAATGTAATCAATGTATGTCGGGGCTCGATAGAAGGTAGATGAACGATAATGAAATATATCGAAAAAATCGCGATCGGATATCTGGTATTCGGCCTACTCTTTGCGATGAGCATCGGTCCTGAGATGATGTCATCTGAACGCTCGATCTTCAGCTATTTCTTCAATCGCTATGATGACATCGAGCTGGAGCAAACGGGTAATCTCAACTACATCAACCCGGTTGCCGAGCGCCGGTTGAGCGTCGATCCCGCCATGTCGGTCACGCGCCTGCACTAAGCCAGCCCGAAACCCTCAAAATCGCAAAAGCCGCTTGCCCCTCGCGCACGCATTCTTCACTCTACGGGCCTGACGCATCGCGACAAGGGACCGCTCATGGGCAGCGCATTTGGCAAAGGCCACCACCTTCACCTGATAGACGGCTCCTCGTTTATCTTTCGTGCCTATCATGCGCTGCCGCCACTGACCCGCAAATCAGATGGCCTGCCGGTCGGTGCTGTGTCGGGCTTTTGCAACATGCTTTTCAAGATGATCGAGGATCAAAAAGGCGATGACGCGCCCACCCATATCGCGGTGATCTTCGACCATTCCTCCAAGACCTTTCGCAACGATATCTACCCCGAATACAAAGCCAACCGCCCACCGCCGCCCGAAGATTTGCGCCCGCAATTCCCGCTTACGAGGGCGGCGACACGCGCCTTCAATCTCGCGTGCATCGAAACCGAAGGCTTCGAGGCAGACGACATCATCGCCGCCTATGCGGTGCAGGCCCGCGATGCAGGCGGTCGCGTCACGATCGTGTCCTCGGACAAAGACCTCATGCAGCTCGTTGGCGGTGGCATCGAGATGTATGACGCCATGAAATCCAAACGCATAGGCCCCGAAGAGGTTGAAGAGAAATTTGGTGTCGGCCCGGATCGGGTGGTCGATGTGCAAGCGCTCGCAGGCGATAGCGTCGATAACGTCCCCGGCGCGCCCGGCATCGGCGTGAAAACCGCAGCGCTGCTGATCAACGAATACGGCGATCTGGACGCGCTTTTGGAGCGGGCCGAAGAGATCAAACAGCCCAAGCGCCGCCAGACCCTGATTGATCACGCCGATCAAATCCGCGTTAGCCGCCAGTTGGTTCTTCTCGATCAAAACACGCCGCTCGACACCCCGCTCGAAGAGTTCGACTACCGCGAACCGGACGCAGAAAAACTGCTCGCGTTTCTGGCGGAAATGGAGTTCCGCACCATCACCAACCGCGTCGCAAGCAAACTTGGCGTCGAGGCCCCAACCATCGACGACACACCCGCCGCGCCCGTGGAAGAAGCTGGAAGCGATGCCAGTCTGGATGCGCCGATTGATCCAGATAAATACGAGATGGTCTCGGACGCGGCGGCGCTCGATAGATGGATCGCCAAAATCCGCGAACGCGGCTGGGTCGCCATCGACACCGAAACCACCGGCCTCAACGAAATGCGCGCCGATCTGGTTGGCATATCGCTCAGCGTCGAGCCGGGCGAGGCCTGCTACATCCCGCTCGCCCATGTCACCGGCGAGGGCGATCTTCTGGGCGCAGCAGAACGAGCCGAAGGCCAGATGGACCTGCAAGCCGCGCTAGATCAATTGCGCGATGTGTTGACCGACCCAGCGGTGATGAAAATCGGCCAGAATATCAAATATGACCTCAAAATCCTGCGCCGCTACGGCATCGACATGACACCCATCGATGACACTATGCTCATGTCGTACGCCCAGAATGGCGGCCTGCATAATCACGGCATGGACCTGCTGTCCGATAAATACCTTGGCCACAAACCCATCCCAATCAAATCGCTCCTGGGCACCGGTAAATCTGCCAAAACCTTCGACATGGTGCCCGTCGATGAAGCGACAAAATACGCTGCCGAAGATGCGGACATCACCCTGCGCCTGTGGAAGACATTCAAGCCGGGCCTGCACCGCGCCAAAACCACCACCGTATACGAGACGCTTGAGCGCCCGCTCATTCCGGTGCTGGCAACCATGGAGATGCACGGCATCAAAGTCGACCGCGACCACCTCAGCCGCATGTCCAACAACTTCGCCCAGAAAATGGCCGGACTGGAAGCCGAGATACACGAGCTGGCAGGCCAAAGCTTCAACGTCGGCTCCCCCAAACAGCTGGGCGAGATCCTCTTCGACAAAATGGGTATCGAAGGCGGGAAGAAAGGCAAAACCGGCGCTTATGCCACCGGCGCCGATGTGCTCGAGGATTTGGCTGCCGAAGGGCATGACCTGCCCGCCCGCGTGCTCGACTGGCGGCAAATGTCAAAACTCAAATCAACTTATACAGACGCGCTACAAGACCATATCCACCCCGATACAGGCCGCGTCCACACGTCCTACTCCATCGCAGGCGCAAACACCGGACGCCTCGCGTCCACCGATCCCAACCTGCAAAACATCCCCGTGCGCACCGAGGAAGGCCGCCGCATCCGCGAGGCGTTTATCGCGGAAGAAGGAACCACGCTCCTTAGTCTTGATTACAGCCAGATCGAGCTGCGCATCCTCGCCCATATCGCCGATATTCCTGCACTCAAGCAGGCATTTGACGAAGGTCAGGACATCCATGCCATGACCGCATCCGAAATGTTCGACACCCCGATTGAAGGCATGGACCCAATGATCCGGCGTCAGGCCAAGGCGATCAATTTCGGTGTGATCTACGGCATTTCCGGTTTCGGCCTGTCGCGCAACCTGCGTATCCCGCGCAAAGAGGCCCAAGGCTTCATCGACCGCTATTTCGAACGCTTCCCAGGTATCCGCACCTATATGGACAACACAGTGAAATTCGCCAAAGAGCACGGCTATGTACAGACCCTGTTTGGCCGTAAAATCCACACCCCAGAGATCAACGCCAAAGGTCCCCACGCAGGCTTCTCCCGCCGCGCCGCCATCAACGCGCCCATCCAAGGCACCGCCGCCGACGTCATCCGCCGCGCCATGATCCGCTTGCCAGGCGCCATCGCAGACCTGCCCGCCAAGATGCTGCTGCAAGTCCACGACGAATTGCTGTTCGAGGTCGAAACAATCGCTGTCGATGACACAATCAGGGCGGTGAAATCCGTGATGGAAAACGCCTCCCTTCCCGCAGTGAAAATTGACGTGCCACTCGTCGTCGATGCCGGCCAAGGCCCCAACTGGGCCGCCGCGCATTAACCAACCAAGCGGAGCGCCCTTCGGGCGCACGCCTTTACATATGCGCTGACGCGCGGTCGAGTATTTGAAAAATGCGAAATTGTGTTTTCGCATTTCCAAAATACTCGGCCTTATGTAGCAAACGCACCAAGCAAAGTGAATCCCCCTGCGCTATAAATGTGGGATGCAGGATAGAACGATAGACAGCGCTTTAATAGCGCTACGGGATCAGGGCGGATCGCAAGGAATGCTTGCGGAAGTTCTGCTGGACATGCGCGGGGTTGATATGCCAGCCGTGCGCCATTTCAGACCGTACAAACGAGGCAGTCTCAAGCGCTTGATTATGGCCCATTTGGCGAAAGAGCCTCAAACGATAAACGAATTGGCTAAATTGGTCCAAAATGACCTACCAATGATAACCAACAGAACGGCCTATAACCGCGTCTATCAATCATTGCAGAGATTGAAGGACAACGGTGTGGCGGTTTGTGAGGGGAAGGTGTGGAGGCTGGCCCCGTAGGGCCATGCCAATTAAGCTGCCGATTTAGTATCAAGCCACTTATTGTGATTGTAGGACAGGACGATATCATCATTAGTTTCATCGTCTTGGGCTAATTCATCAAGCGCCTTAACAAAGCGATTTGCAATTTCTGCCCTCACATCTTCGGGTATCAACCAAAAGACATAAAGCATCTTGAATGCAAATACAGCGGTTCCAGGAACATCCGTATGCCCCTTCTCCCACCGCGCAATACTCTGGTCGGAAACTCCCAGTTTTGCACCCAATTCAGCTTGAGATAATTCCATTTCTGTGCGCAGAAATCGCATTTCTTGGCCAGTCGGTGCTTTTTTATCTAAGACAATGTGGAGTCCAATCGCTTGATGCAAGCCGTCAAGGTCGTACACCTTAAGGTATCTGTCGCCGTCATATTCATCCCAGTCAAATCCGTTGACCAGATAAATATTATCCAACCCACAATCAGGATAGTGCAACGGTTCACCCTGCGCTTCCTCATTTGATCGGCAGAAATTTACCTGTTCCATGTCGTTAGTCTTCCCATTCAACTGTTTTCACGTAAATTCGTGATCCTTTCTGAAGTATCGTAGCCACGCCAACCTCCCGTTTCCCCGGAAATGGATAGACCAGTTTAGCTTTCCACTCTCCCGCGAATTTTCCAGCAACGATATCGCCGCTGATCCTTCCTTTTCTTAAGACGTTAACAGCCATGCGGTTGCTAATGTCTCGTTCGCAAAAGCGCTTTCGCGCATGATTTGACCAGCGAATGTTTCCTGAATCCGCAGCCAAGTCCCTTACCGTTTTCAAAAAAACGTGTGGGCGCTGCTTCATCGGCAGTATTTTATTGTTTTTGTTGTCTTCGCTGCTCATTGCCTATCAATATGATAGGTAAACAGTGTGGCGTCAATGTGTTTATGATCAATTAATTTTGACTCGCATCGCGCTGCCAATACCCCCTTGAACTCACGCGACACGGGCGAGAACAGCGCGTTTTGCAGGGCGCGGAAGGTCAGACCCTTATTATCCGTCTCGCGGTGATCCT
>CAYRKW010000004.1:74781-81994 GCA_964425135.1 uncultured Rhodobacterales bacterium | reverse complement strand
GTCTATAACGCCATTGTCGATAACTTAACCGACGGGCAGACCATTTACATTTTTGACGAGTTTGACCGCATTCGGGATAAAGATGCCGTGTTTTTGATGGCAGACCTTATGAAGCACTTTTCTAATAACCCCGTAAACGCAACGGTGGTAATAGTGGGCGTTGGCGAAACACTTAACGACCTATTCGATAGTCACGCATCGGTTTCTAGGTGCTGCTCGCAAGTTAAGATGCCGAGAATGCAGCACGATGAACTCACCGCGATTATGAGCGAACGCTTCCCTCGAATAGGAATACTGCTTGCGGAGGGCGTATCAGACAAGATCGTTAAATTATCACAGGGACTACCCGGTTACGTGCACCTTATGAGTCAGCTTTGCCTCCGCAGCGCAATTGACAGACGATCAACGACCGTATCTGAAGATGACCTAAAATTTGCGCTTTCAAAGGCCGTTGAAAAGGCCGATCAAAGAACTCGCCAAGATTACTACAGGGCCATCAATAGCTCCCGGACTGATAGCAAGTACGAGGAGGTCTTGATCGCGTGCGCACTTGCCGAAAGTAATGAGTTGGGATGGTTTTACGCCGGGAGTGTCAGAGATCCGTACTCAAAGATCAGAGGCAAGCAAATGGAAATACCAAACTTCTCAACAAACCTTGCAAATTTATGTGGCGACGAGCGAGGCCCAACTCTCGTCAAATCTGGTATTCCCAAAAGGTATCAATACAGGTTCGCAAACCCGTTACTTCAGCCGTTAGCGATTATGGTTGGCGTTAAAAAAGGGCTTATTCCCCTTTGATTTTATCCGGCTCCCAACGGGCGTTTGCCGCCTTCTTAGCAATTTGTTGCTTGCGACCGTCACTGAGCACCTTGCCTCGAGAGACGCCGCCCTTAAGGCCACCCTTCCGCTGCCCAGACGTATCTGGCTTGTACTCCGGATTTTCACCGGTCGCCTCGTCCACTATGAACTTCGCCAACTGGTTAGCGTCTCTGGGTCTTTTGGGCTTGTCTGTCATGGTATATAATATGGGGGCATACCGCTTAGGTTGCAATTCTTTGTTTTGCGGGGTCAGATTTCAAAGTGACCCACTACCAAATATATCGTAAAATTGACCGGGTATGTACAATGCACAAATGTAAATCGTCAGGATGACGCCAACGCCGAATTGGCTCGCACAAGTCGCACAAATTTTATGTTCGACATCACTTTTTCGCCAAATTGGGCGCATAACTATCGGCCATCACAAGCGACAACGCAGCCTGAATGACCGAAAACAGCAACCTCCAAAGCTTCCAGGACCGGATTAATCGGATTGAAGAGCGTGCGCGCGTCGAACGCGATGCATTCGATGAAGAACGAAAGTCTAAAACAGTCAAAAGGGGCGGCGGATCGCATGCCTCTCCACAAAAACGCGCGATATATGTTATTTTTACACTCCTGATGATCCTGACATCAGGCGTCGTCGTTTTACAAAAACGCATGCCAGAAAAATTTCAGTGGCAGGATATATCCGTCGATATCGCGGAATTTGTTCCCGAGGAACTACAAGAGCGAAACCGAACGGTTGATATCAGATCGATCGAAAACACCGAGCTTTTTGGTCTCGTCACAAACAAGCAGCGGCCTGAGCGTATTCGCGAAGAAACCGATACAGGCATGATCTTACGCAGCCCGCTCGTTTTGGCGTCGTCCGGTGAAGAGTTAGAAATTCAGGATTTCACCTCTGGGTTTATAGGTCAGCCAAGCTCCGCGATCCCGCTGAGCGTCTCATCTTTCAAGACCAACACCAATTGCACCTTCAAACGACCGCGCCCAACTGACATTATTCATTCGGTAAATATCAACACCGCCTCAGCGCCGAGCGCAGTACAGGCCATATCAAAGGCGGAACTTGCGAGTGTTATCAAAGGGTCGGTCGCAGCCTTCACAAAACACCCAAACAGCGACTTTGAACTAAACCGCGTTGACGGAACACTGCGTACCGTCGATGTATTTGTCACCGACACCCGTGCGCCGGTTTATCTCGTTCTCCAAGGCGCAAAATCTGGCATTATTTGGAACGTACAGTCAGCACCAGGCGTGGAAATCGCACACATCGCAATTATCGCCGGTCGCACCACCGGCCTGGTGAAACCCGCCGCAGGCGTCGGATACGAAGCGATCAATTACCGCAAATACAGTTTCCAAGGCGATAATCCGGCCAAAGACCCCTGCCCGGTATATCCGTGGCGATCACCTCAAACGAATTGGATTGCATTTCAAAAGGCTCAAAACGACAACCAACTCCACGTCAACATGATATCCACATTTCGTGAAGGTTATACACACTACAGTCGGTGGTACGAAGAGAGCTTTGGTGTCCCGACACAAAGCAACCTTGTTGCGGCGGAGGGGCTGGACCATGTGATTGTTGGTCCGATCCCGACCGAACGTCTGGCCTATCGCAGCTTGAACAACCGCGAAGTTTTGATCACGCAAACCGACTACATTCTGAAGGGCACCCCGGAAACACTGGCACAACGCAATTTTGAACTCCACCGCGACCTTTTGATTGATGCGGCAGGCGGCGAGCTCGCCCTTCTCGCCCCTCAACCAATGGAAGTTTCTCAATGAAGGGTTGGACGCTCATAAAGCTCGTGATTTTGCTCGTCATTGCTTCGCCTTTCGTCGCCTTAAATGTTTGGGGCGCGAAGATGTCGATCTGGTCAAGCCAGTTTACCGCCAGCAACAACGCCCATCTGGAAGGCAGGTCAGACAGTATCGAAGTACCAAATATGCCAGCATCACCGCTGGCCTGGTTCAGCGAAAATAAGACACTGCGCCAAACATTCAGCGCAGATGGTCTCAATCTCAAACGAACAATCAAAATCACGGATTTCTTAGACTTTGAAGACGTTTTAAAACACGGCGAACCTGCGCCGCAACATGTTATGCGCGATCTCTATGTCGCGGCACGTCTACCCAACTATGCCATGCGATATTGCGATGATGTTATCGCAACGATTGGATACCGCTGCGTGGTTCTCGAAACAGAACTTGATGTGCACGAACGTGATAATTGGCCGGGCAAGAAATATCGGATTTCAGCAACGCTTGGCTACGCGCCCAACTACGACTTTGGTACGCCGTCCGATACAAACGGGGCCGAATTGGAGAACGTCATCGTTTATCTGGTGAATTCCAATACACCCGAAAATCGTCCACTGAACACTGAAACGAACCGCCGCAAATTGCTTAACCACGCACGCTCCTTTTGCGATGAGTTGCGCGATCAATACGGAGCCTGTGTCGTCTCGAATGTCGGATTCACATTCACGCACGCGGGTGATCGGGACGGCAGTGCTGAGAGAGGCGCGCAAAACCGGATGCAGGCAACGGCGAGCCTCGCTGTTCACGGCGCTATTTCCGAAAATCGTCAGGCACAATTGCGCGATCAGTTCAACGAAAGATCACAGACGCTACTTTTCAATTAAATCGTTTCCAGTTTTCATAGCAGCACGCTTATCGCTTTTCGCGTTCGAGCAAAGCGAGAGGCAGCGCACAAGGGATTCAATGTAATCTGGAAACGCTATAGCTCCGCAAACGGCCGGCCTTAGATCATTGCCATGCCGCCATTGACGTGCAGAGTTTGTCCGGTCACATATCCACCGCCTTCGCTGGCAAGATACGCGACTGCCGAGGCGATATCATCAGGTGATCCCATCCGGCCCGCCGGAATTTTTCCCAAGATCGCCGATTTTTGATCGTCATTCAAAGCATCAGTCATCGCGGTTTCGATAAAGCCCGGTGCAACACAATTTGCCGTGATACCGCGCGTTGCCACCTCATAGGCCATCGATTTGGTCATCCCGATCATACCGGCTTTGGAGGCCGCGTAGTTTACTTGTCCCGGATTGCCCGTCACCCCGACAATCGAGGTGATATTGATGATACGCCCCCAACGCGCTTTCATCATCGGACGCATCACCGCACGGCAGAGCTGCATCGTCGCCGTCAGATTAACCGCGATCACCTGATCCCACTCGTCATCAGACATGCGCATGAAAATATTGTCGCGCGTCAACCCAGCATTATTCACCAGAATGTCGAGCGACCCCATCGCATCTATAGCCTGTTTGGGCAGAGCGGCGACCGCATCGCTGTCTGATAGATTGCATGGCAGAACATGGGCGCGTTCTCCAAGCGAGGCCTGCAACTCTTCTAGCGGCGCAACCCTGGTGCCCGATAGCCCGACGTTAGCACCCGCGGTATGCAATACCGACGCAATCGCACCGCCAATGCCTCCCGAGGCGCCCGTAATCAGCGCTGATTTTCCAGTCAAATTCATGTTTGTGCCTCTGCTTTCTTTTTTATCCAGAAATCGCCGCAACGGCCGCGCGCACGCCGTCAACTGTGCCGACCGCGTGGCTCGTGCTCTCACGATCAATGCGCCTGATCATACCAGATAGCGCCTTGCCAGCTCCGATCTCGAAATACTCATTCACGCCTTTTTCGGCCATATGCTCGACGCTCTCACGCCATCGCACCGATCCGACAATCTGATCGACCAGCAGCGACAAAATCACCGACGTTGATTGCACAGGCTCCGCCAGAACATTGGCGACAAGCGGCACACGTGGCTCAGCAATCTCCACTTGCGCCAAGGCTTGTGCCATCACGCGCGCCGCAGGCTCCATCAAATCACAGTGAAAGGGCGCCGACACCGGAAGCAGCATGGCCCTTTTGGCACCCGCTTCCTTCGCCGCTGTTGCAGCGCGTTCGACCGCATCTTTGTGCCCCGAAATGACCACCTGTCCGGGATCATTGTCATTCGCGGCCGCCAAAACCTCGCCTTTTGCGGCATCTGCAACAATCGCGCGCACGCTCTCCAGATTAAGCCCCAAGATCGCGGCCATTGCACCTTCACCGACAGGGACCGCTTCTTGCATCGCCGACCCGCGTGTGCGCAGCAACTTGGCAGCGTCGCCAACAGAAAATGCACCCGCAGCACAAAGCGCCGAATATTCTCCCAGCGAATGCCCCGCGACAAAATCCGCATCAGACACATCGACACCTTCAGCATTCAGCGCTGCCATCACAGCCATCGATGTCGCCATCAGCGCCGGTTGCGCGTTTTGCGTGAGCGTCAGATCAGCAATGTCTCCCTGCCAGATAAGTTCCGACAATGGTTCACCAAGTGCGTCATCAACCTCATCAAACACCGCCTTCGCCTCGGGCCACTCCTCAGCAAGATCGGCACCCATGCCAATAACCTGCGCCCCCTGTCCCGGAAAAACAAACGCACGTCCCATAGTATGCCCTTTCCCAAGCTTTTTTCCGATCTAAACCACGCCCCACACAAAAGACAAGAAACAAGATTTTTCCCTTGTTTTCTGCCACCCACCCAGTATACCGCACACTCCTTCCGAGAACAGATGAACGCGTCGCCTCTCGTATACGGGTTCGGGAGGAGTACCCCCGTGTTTTGAAGCGCGCCAGACATAGGTGATAGCATGGCTCTTTACGAGCATGTCCTGATTGCGCGTCAGGATCTTTCAACCGCGCAAGCTGAAGGCCTTATCGAGGAATTTGGCAAAGTTCTCACAGACAACGACGGCAAGATTGTTGATACCGAATATTGGGGCCTCAAAACGATGGCCTACAAGATCAACAAAAACCGCAAAGGCCACTACGGCTTCATCAAATCAGATTCGCCCTCTCCTGCCGTGCAGGAAATGGAACGCCTCATGCGCCTGCATGAAGACGTGATGCGCGTCATGACGATCAAAGTCGAAGAGCACGATGAAGGTCCATCCGCTGTGCTCCAAGCAAAGCACTCAAAAGAAGAGCGTCGTGGCCGACGCGAAGACCGTCCCCGCGAAGATCGCGCCCCCCGTGAAGACCGCGCACCTCGCGCCGCTGCAGAAGGATAATCAAAATGGGTAGACAACCGTTTTTCCGCCGCCGCAAAACCTGTCCGTTCTCAGGCGATAACGCACCGAAAATCGACTACAAGGACGTCAAACTCCTGCAACGCTACATCTCTGAGCGCGGCAAAATCGTCCCCTCCCGTATCACGGCCGTCAGCGCCAAAAAGCAACGCGAATTGGCCAAAGCCATCAAACGCGCGCGCTTCTTGGCTCTGCTGCCTTACGCAGTAAAATAAGGAGACAATCCCATGGACGTCGTCCTTCTCGAACGCGTTGCAAAGCTTGGCCAGATGGGTGAGATCGTCACCGTCAAATCCGGCTACGCCCGCAACTTCCTTCTGCCACAGGGCAAAGCTCTGCGCGCAAGCAAGGAAAATCTCGCTCGTTTCGAAGCTGAAAAAGCCCAGCTTGAAGCACGTAACCTTGAAACCAAAAAAGAAGCGGAAAGCCTGTCGGCCAAACTCGATGGTCAGCAGTTCATCATCATCCGCTCAGCATCCGACAGCGGCGCGCTTTACGGCTCTGTCACGCCACGTGATGCAGCGGATTCAGCGACCGAAGCCGGGTTCTCGGTTGATAAAAAACAAATCTCGCTCGCCGCTCCAATCAAAGAGCTTGGCCTTCACGACATGGAAGTCATTCTTCACCCTGAAGTTAGCGCGACCATCACCGTGAACGTTGCGCGCTCGCAGGAAGAAGCGGAACTGCAAGCCTCCGGCAAATCCATCCAGGACCTCGCCGCAGAAGCAGACGCTGAAGCAGAGTTTGATATCGCGGAACTCTTCGACGATGTCGGGGCTGCTGCACGCGACGATGATGAATTGATCGACGCACCTGAAGATGCGGGTGCTGCCGAAAACGATGGCGGCGAAGCCGAAGACAAAAGTAGCGACGAAAACACCTGATCGCCTCATATCGAATTGAAATTCAAGCCGCGCGGGTATTTTCTCGCGCGGCTTTTTCCTTCAAGAGCAGATAATGGAATCCCATCCGCTTTCCGCCAGCATTGAGGACCTGCAACAGATTGCAGACAGCGCGCGCGCTCTTTGGGATATAACGCAAAACACCAAAGCCACGCTCATAAATGTATCGGAAAACGCGACCTTTCGGATCGAAGATCGCGGCAGACCCCGCGCAATTCTCAGAGTTCACCGCCAAAACTACCACTCAAAACGAGCCATCGAATGCGAACTTGCGTGGATGGATGCGCTGGCAAAGCAAACGTCGCTGAAAGTACCAAAGCACTTCAAGGGACGTAATGGCGATGCCGTTCAAACATTGCACATCGATGGCAATAAAGCGCC
>CAYRKW010000004.1:60697-74681 GCA_964425135.1 uncultured Rhodobacterales bacterium | reverse complement strand
AAATCGTCCGACCGTTTCGGTCTGATCCACGGCGATATGCGCTTGGCCAACTTGCTCGTTGGCAAGGACCAAACATGCCTCATAGATTTCGACGACTGCGGATTTGGCTGGTTCATGTATGATTTCGCGGCCGCAATCAGCTTCATTGAGGACAGCCCCCAAATCCCACACCTCAAAACAGCGTGGCTCAAAGGCTATCGCTCGCTCAAACACCTAAGCGCAGAGGATGCGGCGGAACTTGATACTTTCGTAATGCTCCGCCGCATGGCGCTCCTTGCTTGGATCGGCAGCCACATAGATGCGCCCGAACCACAAGCCTTGGCCTCAGAATTCGCGATAAATACGGGCAAGCTCGCCCAAAACTACCTCGCGAACTTTACGTGATGCCCGTCCCTTTTCCTCGGACTAGACATCGAACTTCAACGACTTCGCTTGATGTACGTGAGGCAGCGCTTCAATCTCCGCAATTGTTGTCGCGTCGACCTCCTCATCAACGCCCAACAGAGCAATCGCTTCCCCATCCTTCGCTGCACGTCCCAACGCAAAGGTCGCAATGTTCACGTTCAGATCGCCGAGCTTTGTACCAAGCTTTCCAATGTAACCTGGCTCATCGGTGTTCGTCGTATAGATCATGTAGCGCTGCGGTTCAGCCTCCAGATTGATGCCCTTGATCTGGATAAAACGCGGACGACCGTCCGAATAAATCGTCCCGGCAACCGAACGGGTCTGCGCCTCGCTCGTCACAACAAGCCGCAAATACGATCCGAACGCACCCTGTGCATCCTTGCGCGTCTCAGCGATGTTGATACCCCGCTCGCGCGCCACAATGGGTGCCGACACCATGTTCACCCCGCCCTCTCCGACAAGTGGCTTCATCAGGCTTGCGGTCAGTGCAGACGTCAACGGTTGAAGGTTCAGTTTGCCCACCTCACCCACATATTCGATCTCGATCTCCTTTATCGGTGCTTCCGTGCACTGCCCGGCAAACCCACCAATCACCTCCGCCAAATCAATCCATGGCTTGAGAATCGGCGCTTCTTCTGCCGTCACCGAAGGAGCATTCAGCGCGTTAGAAATAGCTCCATCCACAAGATAGGCAGACATCTGTTCTGCAACCTGTAACGCAACATTTTCCTGCGCTTCAGACGTCGCCGCACCAAGATGTGGCGTGCAAATCACATTGGGCAAATCAAAAAGTGGATTTTCTTTTGCAGGCTCAACGGCAAACACATCAAACGCCGCGCCTGCCAGAGCTCCAGACTTCAAGGCCTCTGCAACCGCATCTTCATCAACAAGCCCACCGCGCGCGCAATTGATAAGGCGCGCCCCCGGTTTCATCTTCGCAATCATATCAGCATTGAGAATGTTCGCCGTCTTCTCGGTTTTCGGAAGGTGGAGCGTCACAAAATCCGCACGCCCGAGCATCTCGCCCAGATCTTCGAATTTCTCAATCCCCAGCTTCTGCGCCCGCTCACTGGACAGGAACGGATCAAAGGCAATCACCTTCATCTTGAGGCCCAGCGCACGCGCCGCAACGATTGACCCGATATTTCCGGCGCCAACAAGACCCAGCGTCTTGTTGGTAATCTCCACCCCCATAAACTTCGATTTCTCCCACTTTCCTTCCATCGTGGACACCGAAGCTTGCGGAATTTGCCGCGCAACAGCGAACATCATCGCAATCGCATGTTCAGCCGTGGTGATCGAGTTGCCAAAGGGCGTGTTCATCACCACAATTCCATTTTGGGTCGCCACCGGAATATCGACATTATCTACACCAATGCCTGCGCGCCCGATCACCTTCAAATTGCTGGCTTTCTCGATGATCTCTGCCGTCACTTTGGTCGCAGACCGAATGGCAAGCCCGTCATAATCCCCGATAATTTCAGCGAGTTTTGCCGGATCCTTTCCAAGATCAGGCTGGAAATCAGCCTCAACACCACGCTGTCCAAAGATATCCACTGCGGCTTGGGAAAGTTTGTCTGAAATCAATACCTTAGGCATCTTGTTGCTCCTTGAGCGTCGCTTTAGTTTTCGCAAATGCCCAATCGAGCCAATGCGTGAGTGTTTCAATATCGTCAGTATCAACCGTCGCGCCGCACCAGATACGCAGACCCGGCGGGGCGTCTCGATACCCCCCGATGTCATAGGCCGCATTTTCCTCATCCAGCAGATTTGTGAGTGATTTGACGAAGGCGCGCTGATTACCTTCTTCCAAAGCTGCAATTTCGGGATCTGTAATCTTCAAACACACCGACGTGTTTGACCGATGCGTTGCCGCTTCGACCAGATTTTCGATCCAATCCGTGCCGTCCACCCAAGCCTGCAAAGCAGCAGCATTCGCATCGGCACGCCCCATTGTCGCGCCCAATCCTCCGATCCCGTCAATCCAGTCAAGCGCGTCTTCTGCATCCGCGACGCAAAGCATGGACGGCGTATTGATCGTTGCGCCCGAGAAAATTCCCTCGATCAGTTTTCCCGCTTTGGTAAGACGGAATATCTTGGGTAACGGTCTATCTGGAGTATAGGTTTCAAGTCGTTCAACAGCACGCGGGCTCAGAACCAGAACGCCATGTGCACCCTCACCCCCCATCGCCTTTTGCCAGCTAAACGTCGTGACATCGAGCTTGGACCAATCCAGATCCTGCGCGAATGCAGCAGAAGTTGCATCACAGATCGTAAGACCTTTCCGATTGTCTGATATCCAATCTGCATTCGGAACACGGGCCCCGGACGTTGTGCCATTCCAGGTGAAAACGATATCCGCATCATCCCGAATTTTTGTCAGGTCGGGCAATTGACCATAATCCGCCGTGAGCAGGTTCGCATCATCTAGCTTCAACTGTTTGGTAATATCAGTCGCCCAGCCGCTACCAAAACTCTCCCACGCAAGCACATCAACGGGTCGCGGTCCTAACATCGACCACATTGCCATTTCGACAGCGCCAGTATCCGACGCAGGAACGATTCCCACGCGATAGTCACTTGGCACGCGCAACAGACGTGCCATCTCATCGATAACGCGCTTGAGTTGCGCTTTGGGCTGAGCCGCGCGATGCGAGCGGCCAAGCTGCACGCGCTCGAACAGCTTTTGAGCCGAATAGCCCGGGCGTTTGGGACAGGGTCCAGAAGAGAAATAGGGACGCGCAGGCCTAACCTGCGGCTTTGAAGGGAGGCTCATTGACGGCTCCGTCGTCGGGGCGAGTTTCCTGAGTGCAATGCCGTTCGCCCTAGCCAAGCAAGACACCCACGATCCGTTTACGCTTTGAACTTTTGTTTGGCAACGGGCATCAATCTCGAATTTTCGTGAAATCCAAGTAATGAGATTCTCAGAAAATAAGTTTGAAAAAACGCCGCTTTTTCATGAATTGTATTATTATTTTGATTGTTAAATTGATTTTTTTGATACAATCATACGAAATGGATACAAAATCTATTCTCTCGCTGGAACAACGATCAGGTCCGAAATACCGGCGCCTGTTTGACGCAATCGAATCGTCCATCCGGTTGGGCGTACTACCAAAAGGCGCGCGCCTACCGCCCGTCCGAACGCTCGCGCATCAGCTCAAAATCACCCCCGGCACTGTGGCGCGCGCCTATCAACTTGCAACCGATGAAGGACTGCTCGCGGCCACCGTCGGCCGTGGCACCTACGTGCGCAGCCGCGATCGAAGCTTGCCAGATATTCCATCCAACCACGTTGCGATGCCCGCCAGCTCCAACAAACTGAATTTCAGGAATGCACACACGCCCGACATCGGCCAGTCTGACCTGATAAACGAAATCACGCATGAGATGCTGCGCGAAAAAAACTTCGATTTCGCTCAGTATTTTCCGGGCCGCGAAATGGAGTCCTGTATCGCGGAAGCAGTCGATTGGCTCGGCACCCACGGCGTCAAAACCACGCATAACGACATTGTGCTGACCCATGGCGCACATAATGCCGTGTTGGTCGCGATGAGTGCGACACTGCAAGGCCGCACCCCTACAATTGCGACGACCGAACTCGTCTATCCAGGGTTCCGGCAAGCAGCGCATATCAACCGCGCAAAAATGCTTGGCGTAGCATCAGATGCACACGGAATGATCCCAGACGCACTCGAAGAAGCCTGTCTACGGGCGCGTCCGCAAGTGCTGCTCGTCTCTTCAAATGTACATAACCCGACCTGCGTCCACACACCGCTCGAAAGGCGCCAACAGATCGCTGAAATCGCACAGCGCTTTGACCTCCACATCATCGAGGATGATGTCTATGGAGTTATGGCATCTGAAAATGTTCCGGGATATCAAGAGCTCTGCCCAGAGCGGACTTGGTACGCCACATCTCTCTCCAAATCTTTTGCTGCCGGCCTGCGCCTTGGTTTTCTGGTCTGCCCACCCGGCGAAGGCCCGCGCGGCGTGAAAATCATGCAGGGGATGAGCCTCAATGTGTCCGGTCTGTTGGTCAGTGTCACCGAAAAACTCTTTGCGACCGGTAGCATCAATGACTTTACCCATCGCATCCGCGCAGAAAACGCAGCACGCCTTGAGATCGCGCGCAGCTTGCTGATGAACTACAAGATCACAGCGCAATCGGGCATCAACTTCATTTGGGTGGAGGCGCAGGGCATGCCGTCGCATTCCGAATTTGCGCTGCAATGTGAAAGGCAAGGCATTTTGATCGCATCAGGCGACAATTTCACCCTTCCCCAGTCTCAGCCACCAAATGCCTTCCGACTGACGCTCTCCGGCGCGCCGGATTATGAGACATTGCGCGCAGGACTGACCAAGTTAAATGCACTCGCGATTCAAACCGATTCTGGAGTGCTAACGTGACTGCACCGGGCTGGCGCAACTGGTTAATTCTGGCGGTATTGGGCATAATCTGGGGCGGCGCGTTCCTTGGCGTTGCTGTCGCACTCGAAGGATTTGGCCCGCTCTGGGTCGCCGCCGCCCGCATCTCAATCGGCGCAATTGCGCTTCTCGCGCTCACATTCGCAAGCGGAAACGGTCTGCCCGAGCGCCGCACGCCTACAGGTCGTCGCATATGGCTCCACTGTTTCGGATTTGCGATATTCACCAATGCATTGCCCTTCGCCCTTCTCAGTTGGGGGCAACAATTTGTCACCTCCGGCTTTGCAGGCATCACGATGGCCGTCGTCCCGCTCTTCGTCCTGCCGCTCGCCGCCATCATCCTGCACGAAGCTCTGACTTTGCAAAAACTGATCGGCTTTTTGCTCGGATTTATCGGTGTTCTGATCCTCATCGGCATCGACAATCTGGGAGGCTTTGACAATCTGACAGAAAACCTCGCGCGAATTGCCTGCGTCGGTGCATCGCTATGCTACGCGATAGGCACAATGATCACCCGCACGTGTCCCCAAACACCCCTGATGAGCTATTCAGCCGCAGGACTTCTCATCGCAACCGCGATCATCGTCCCCATCGCGATATGGGTGGAGGGAGTACCATCACAAATCACAACCCGCGCTCTCCTGGGCGTTCTCTTCTTAGGACTTTTCCCAACAGCATTAGCGACAATTCTGCTCGTCCGCGTTATCAACTCCGCGGGACCCAGCTTCATGTCGCTTGTGAATTATCAGGTTCCTATCTGGGCGGTTATCAACGGCATGGTTTTTCTTAACGAAGCCGTCCCACCGACATTCCTCACCGCGTTGATTTTGATCCTCGCTGGCCTCGCAATATCCCAAGCGCGCAGTATCAGGTTTCGGCCCTGAGCGCTCTGTCCATATCAAAGGCCTGCCGCGTCTGGGCAACATCGTGAACCCGCACAATATGCGCCCCGCGTCGCGCCGCATCCAGCGCAATAGCAAGCGATCCGGCCAGCCGCTGATCCGCTGCCTCAACACCCGTGATCTCCCCGACAAACCGCTTGCGTGACGCGCCAATCAGAACCGGCACGCCAAGCCCATGAAACACTTGTATATTAGCCAATAACTGCAAGTTCTGAGCTGTTGTCTTTCCAAAGCCAATGCCCGGATCAACGATCAGCTTGTCTCGCGATATCCCATCATCAACTGCCGCCTCAATCCGCTTTTCAAGATAGTCGTACACGTCAAAAACAACCTGCGCATAGTCTGTTTTTGACTGCATATCCTTCGGCGTTCCCGAGGCATGCATCAGACAAACATACGCGCCAGATTGCGCAGCAACTCCTGCGCTCATCGGATCATAACTCAACGCAGAGACATCGTTGAAAAGCGTCGCACCCGCTCCAATCGCCGTCTCAGCAACAGACGCCTTGCGCGTATCGACCGATATCACCGCGTGCGGTGATGCCTTGGCAACATGCTCCACAACCGGCACCACGCGCCGCGCCTCTTCCGCCGCATCGACATCATCCGCACCGGGCCGCGTTGACTCTCCGCCGATATCAACAATATCGGCCCCCTCCTCAATCAATTGCATCGCATGCGCTTTGGCAGAGTGTGCATCATCGAAACGACCACCATCCGAGAAACTGTCCGGCGTCACGTTCACAATACCCATAATGAGCGTGGCAGTTGATTTGGGCAGTTGCCGGGCACGCGTGATGCGTTCAATCACATCCTTTGGCACATCATCTATTGCCACCCGTTCCGGAACCTCGCCCCGAACAATCTTATCGATGTGCGAAAACCTGATATCGGTGCCGCCAATCGAATGGGTCGCGCCGTCACGATCCAACATCAAGACCGGTTTCCAATACGCCCGCGGCATCTCTAAATCTCTTTCCGAAAATAAACCACGCGCTCCGTCTCCACAAAACCCACCCGCGAATGGAACGTCAGCGCAGCCTCGTCATCAATGAGCACGTCGGAACCGATTTCACTATATCCGCCATCGCGTGCAAACGCTTCAAATCGCGAGATCAATGCCGCCGCAACTCCAACGCGGCGATGATCTGGATCGACCCAAATACCTTCCAAAAACGGCACGGGCTTTGAAACACAGCCATTCACGTAAGGACGAAGCGCATATTCCGCAAAGCCCACCACGCAACCGGCGCGCTCCGCACAAATCGCATGACTGTTTGGATCGCTGAGAACGCGGTCGATTTCGGCGCGCATCCCGCGCGGCGTACTTTGTGGGAACAAGGCCGCATACATGCTCAGCCAAACATCAAGATCTTCAGCGGTCATAGGGCGAGTATGTATCGCATCGTCCGTCAAACCGATGCGTGCCATGCTGCCAAATCTGCTGGCGCAGCTATGGTTTCAAACCTGTCCAAATCTGCCTCCGCCCCCAAGGCAAGCACGTTCGAGGCTCCAATTTCATCAGCAAACCAAAGCGCTAATTCCATCGGCTTCTCCGCAGCAACCTCAGGCTTTTTCACGGCATCCAACACGATCTTGGACGGCGCCCAAACGCTCATCTCTTTCAGCTTTGCCGCATGCTCCAACTCGGTCCGGCTCGCCACAACCACACAGCGCTGATCGCGCCCCGCGATACTCCAGGCGTTTTGCTCAATCGACAGCAGCCCCGTGCGCCGCTGGATCATCGCATTTCCTGAAAACTCAAACCCCATCACCGGCTCAAGACAAAAAACAACGGGCAAGCCTGTTTGCTCTGCCGCATCAAGCCAATCGGTCAACGCAGGCGCGTGGGCGATCTCATTGCTCAGGTACATGACAACTGGCGAAATCTCTTTATGCGGGGTCTCGTCTTTGCTCGGCAGCGCTGAAATGACTTCTGCGTCAGGCGCAATACGCGCGCGCACGATCTCAACACCAAGCGTTCCCGGAATACGGTCCAGTTTCTCGATCCGCACGAACACCCGAATGGACCGTCTGTCATCAAGGCACCGCTGCGCCACGCGCTCTGCAAGGGTTTCGAGCAGATTGATACGTTCGGTGCGCAATTGCTCTTCGATTGCGTCCACAATCGTGTCGTAAGACAGCACCTTATCAACATCATCATCCTGCGCTGCGGTTGAATGCCCGACCTCCAGGACAACGTTGAATCTAATCCTCTGTGTCACCCCCCGCTCAGACTGAAACGCGCCAATTTCGACATCACAGATGAAATCTCGTACCGATATACGGTCCAGAACCTCATCGCCTCCAGTGGTTCTCGCACGGACAATCGGCGGCTCAAACGCTGCGTCCAGTTCATGTTCCAAGGCAACGCACCCAAATAGTTTCCACAGATTTGTATCAAACATCGCGATCATGAGAACAAGTCTATTTATAACACGGACAATGACTTCCCCTTCATTGCGCCGTGCGCTAAAAGCGGCGCAAATGCGGCGCCCAGATGTTACCCCCCGCCGCAAACCGCAACATGAACAACTGAAGTTTAAAGGGCACATCGCAATGAGCGCTATCATCGACATTACCGCACGCGAAATTTTGGACAGTCGCGGCAATCCCACGATTGAGGTGGATGTGACGCTCGAAGACGGTGCATTTGGTCGTGCAGCTGTTCCCTCAGGCGCGTCAACAGGCGCGCATGAGGCGGTGGAATTGCGCGACGGAGATCGCTCTCGCTTCGGCGGCAAAGGCGTGCAAACAGCTGTTGCCAACGTCAATGGCGAAATCGCCGATGCTCTGCGCGATTTCGATGCCATCGACCAGCTTTCAGTCGACAACGCGATGATCGCGCTTGACGGCACGCCGAACAAAAAACGCCTCGGCGCAAATGCAATTCTCGGTGTCTCGCTCGCCACCGCCAAAGCTGCCGCGCAAAGCAGCGGTCTTCCGCTCTATCGTTATGTCGGCGGCACCAGCGCGCGCGTCCTGCCGGTTCCAATGATGAATATCATCAACGGCGGCGAGCATGCAGACAACCCGATCGACATTCAGGAATTTATGATCATGCCTGTGACAGCCAATACAATGGCAGACGCAGTGCGCATGGGCTCTGAGATTTTTCACGTTCTCAAGTCAGAGCTGACAGCCGCCGGTCACAACACAGGAATAGGCGACGAAGGTGGATTTGCTCCGAACCTGTCGTCCACAAACGAAGCGCTCGACTTCATCATGCGCGCGGTTGACAAGGCGAGTTACATTCCCGGCAAGGATGTATATCTCGCCCTCGATTGCGCATCGACAGAGTATTTTGACGGGACGGCCTATCAGATGACGGGTGAAGGCAAAGTTCTCAGCCCACAGCAAAATGCCGAATATCTTGCCAATCTTGTCGACAACTATCCCATTATCTCAATCGAAGACGGGATGAGCGAGGATGATTGGGACGGCTGGCGCGCTCTGACGGATCTGATCGGTGACAAATGCCAGCTTGTCGGCGATGATCTCTTCGTCACAAACCCAGAGCGTTTGTCCGAAGGCATCAACACCGGTTGCGCAAACTCGCTGCTGGTCAAGGTCAACCAAATCGGCACGCTCACAGAAACGCTCGCAGCAGTCGATATGGCCCATCGCGCGAATTACACTGCCGTTATGTCACACCGCTCCGGTGAGACCGAAGACGCAACCATCGCCGATCTCGCGGTTGCAACCAATTGCGGGCAAATCAAAACCGGTTCACTCGCCCGTTCTGACCGTTTGGCCAAATACAATCAGCTGATCCGGATCGAAGAAGAGCTGGGCGATGCGGCCGTCTATTCCGGCTCGATGATCGTCAAATCCTGAGCACCAAGCCGTGGAGCAGAGCACGCAACTTTACCTTATCGCGACCGATACGCTGCCGCTGAGCAACAGCGCGGATCAGATTGCCAAGGCACTCGACACAGTGCCAATCGCGTGCCTGCGCTACGAAACCGCGCTGACCGATGAAGCAGAAGTCATAAAAGCGGCCGATGTGTTGCGCGAGATTGCACATGCCCGAGATGTGCCCTTACTGATTACGGACCACTATCGTCTCGTTGAAATGCTCGGTCTGGACGGGGTGCATCTGAGCACCCACACCAATTTGCGTGAAGTTCGAGCCGCTTTAGCGCGTCCGGCAATCGTCGGCGCGCATTGCGGCGTTTCGAGACATGATGGTCTGACAGGCGCTGAAATTGGCGCGGATTACATCAGCTTTGGCCCGCTCCAAACCTCCGCTCTGGGAAGTGATGCTTGTGTCGAGCCCGATCTCTTCGACTGGTGGTCACAGATGATCGAAGTGCCAGTTGTGGCTCAAGGCAGTGCGACGCCCGAAATGGTCGAAAGCCTATCAGGCGTTGCAGATTTTGTAGCGCTCGGTGACGAGATTTGGCGTCAAGACGACCCCATCGCAGCGCTGGCGCAGTTTAGCGAACGGCTCCAAGGCTAGGTAACGCAAGCCCTTACTCAAGATTTTTTGCGAAATGCAAAGAACTGCCGAAACGCTTTGGCCCGCTCTTCATGTGCTCGCTGCAGAAAACTCTCGCGCGTGATCCGCTCTGATCCGACAGTATGCATTGTTTTTCTCCTGATTTCGATCTTCTTGACAGGAATATGCATCGCCCCGCGCATTCTGACAAACGAGACTTGTTGCAACTTCAGTTAAGTAAAACTAATCTGAGGATATGTCCGACTATCTCCCACCCCTGACCGCCCTGCGCGCATTCGATGCGGCCGCACGTCACATGAGCTTTGCAGATGCAGCCGCAGAGCTTCACGTGACGCCTGCTGCCTTGAGCTTTCAAATCAAAGCGCTCGAAGAACATCTGGGCGCGCCGGTTTTTCGTCGTCTGAACCGCGCGGTTGAACTGACGGAACTGGGGAAACGCCTGCACCCAGATATCGAGCGTGGCTTTGACGCAATCAAGAACGGGTGGCGCGTCGCTCAACACGATCTCAACAACTCGGTCCTTACCGTCACCGCAGGCCCAGCCTTCACATCGAAATGGCTTGCGCCCCGGCTCTATGATTTCGCGCAACATCACCCGGAAATCGAATTGCGGTTTGCTGCGAGCCTCAAAATGCTGGATCTCCACCGTGACGATGTTGACGTCGCCATTCGCTTTACGTCGAAAGAAAGCCCACCAAATCTCTTTTGTCAGGATTTGATGGATGAATGGGTGATCCCCGCCATGGTGCCAGAAATTGCGGCTAAGATTCAGTCAGCCAGCGATATTGGCCAAGCCACTTTGATCCACGATGACAGCGTGCGCTCCATCGTCGGAGAGCCAAATTGGGAGGATTGGTTCGCTCTTGCAAAGGTCGAAATGACATCCGAAGGCGGACCGCGTTTTAGTCAGGCAGATCACGCCGTCGATTTCGCAATGGAAGGTGGCGGCATCGTGCTCGGACGCCTATCCATGATTGAAAGAGCGCTGCATTCCGGCGCGTTGGTCGCACCCTTCGGCCCTGCGATATTCAACCGCAGCTCATATCGGCTTTTGTGCCGCGACGGCGCTCAAGACCGCCCTGCCATCAAAGCATTCCGCGAATGGGTCACGAAGGAAATCCAGGCGGCAAAAGCACTGACGAGCCAATTCAACCCCATTTCAATGAGTTAAGCGTCATCACGCACATGCGCTGCATGACCCTCTCGGACGCGCTCTTCACAATATCGCGCCAGTGCCTTGCGATCTTCAAAATCAGTCGCTTTGACCGGTTCATGAAAATGGACATGCACGCGACTGTGTACAGAACGCCCAAAAACCTGCGCAATATGCGCGCCAAATGGCATCTCGCCCCACCATCCAAAGAAATTCTGCGCGAGACCAGTTTGAGGTCGATAGGAAACCGATACCGGTTGCACCCACATCAGCTCAGCCAACTCAGGCTCCATAAACGCGCTAAACAGCGTCGATTTGAACGGCAGAACACGCCGCCCATCGCTCGATGTGCCTTCCGGGAAGAAACACAAGCGGTCTCCCTTCCGAAGCCGCGCAAGAAACATCTCTTTTTGCTCCTGCGCTTTCCGAGGATTGCGTTCGATAAATACAGTACCCGTGTGCGCACCAATCATCCCCATCAGCGGCCATGATCGCACCTCGGCCTTCGCCACGAAATAGATCTGCGAGGCTGCGCGCATCACAAAGACATCCGCCCAGCTTGCATGATTGGCAACCCGTGCGCCCCCTTGCGCCATCGGCGTGCCGGACGTCTCTAGCCGCAACCCACACAGCCAAACGCCCATCGCGCACCAAAACCATATAATAAAACGGCTCATCCCGAGGTTTGGCGCAACCTTTTCTATCAATTTCGCCAACCAGAAAGTAGGCAGCAGGATCAAAGTCGCCACAACCAGAATCATCGCACGCCAACAAAGCCTGACCCGCTGCCGCCAATTCAGCCGCTCAAACTCAGGCTCTTCCGCCCCTTGCCAACGCGCCATAATTACTCAGCCTCTTGACCACGAAGCGCTTCAAACTCCCGGCGCTGGGCCGCTGGAATATTGGCCGTATCAACAATCAAACAAACATCCGTTGTACTGAATTCGCGATCAACAAACGCACCTTCACCGACGACGCCGCCAAGCCGCAAATACGATTTGAGAAGCGCAGGTATTTGCTTCACGGCCGCCGACCGATCCAAATCATCAGCTGAGATCAAATTTAATTCGACAAAATGCGGCTCATGCGCACGAACCCGCAACTCCGGCGGCGCCAAATGATTGTGGTGAAGGAAGGATAGCGCAGGCGCAATCGCGCCGGGATTGGTCTCGTGAAAGGACGCCACGCCAAAAACAATCTCGATATCGTGCTCAAAAACATAGCGGGCAACACCATCCCACAAGTACCGCAAGGCCAAACCACCACGATAATCCTTTGCAATGCAAGAACGTCCCAACTCCAACAACGAACGTCCACTCGAGGTTAGACGAGACAAGTCAAACTCAGGCGCAGAATAAAACCCGATGCCCTCAGCCGCCTTCACGTCACGCATCAGGCGATAAACCCCGACGATGTTTTGATCGCCCGTATCAGGCAACTCCAGATCTATCAGAACAAGATGCTCGACATGTGCATCAAATGCGTCTTGCTCTATGCCGCGACGATGGTTCTCGGCGCTTGTATCAGCTGAGCCTTCCTCGACGAAAACACGATAACGTAGTCGTTGTGCTGCACGAATTTCATCCTCGTCCCGCGCCAGACGTGCGATAAATCTGTGCTTATCAATTTTCATAGACGCTCGCGCAAAATCTTGAAAGTCCCCGATATATCTAGGGGATTGGGCTCGTTTTCACAACAAAAGGACGTGCATCCCTGTGTATTTTCGTCACGTGAATAAAAAGGTAGATCGGGCATTAACTTGCAGTTAACCTTAACGCGGGAAACGATGGGGTAACGCTTTTTTAAGCGTCGAACACTTGTACGAGGTTTACTCTGTTTCCGTTTATCACCACCTTACCGACATGCTCGAAATTCACGGTGATTTTTTCGTCAATCACCGACTGCACCTGTCCAAGTCCCCAATCTTTTTGGTCAGGGTTTCGAACAATCATGCCCGGTTCAAAAAAGTGATCGATCACGGTTCACCACCTCTCTACTTACGAAAGCAAAAGTACACATGAACGCCCCAGATTTGTCTTCACTGATTTCCACTCGTATCTGCCATGATTTGGTGAACCCCATCGGGGCGATCAGCAACGGTATCGAATTGATGGAAGAGCTCCAATCCAACGACAGCCCCGAGTTTGGTCTTATCACAGATAGCATTGCCAGCGCGAATGCCAAACTTGGATTTTTTCGCATCGCCTTCGGAGAAGCGCGCGAAGGTTCGGAATTGCCCATTGGATTGGCTGCGAAAACGCTCGGGACTATGTACGAATCCGGACGATTTCGCGCACGTTGGACGGCGCAGAATGACCCGGTGCTGCGCTCGCATGTGAAGCTGATCTTTCTGCTCGTTCAGTGCGTTGAATCGAGCCTACCGCTGGGTGGCAATTGTTCGATCAGCCAGCAGGACAATGTCTGGCTCATTGATGGAACGGGCGCGCGCGTGTCCCCGAATGCTGACTTGTGGAAAATCGCCACAAACCGCAGCGATAATGTTGATTTATCCGCATCAGAAGTGCATTTCGCTGTGGCCGCGCAATGCGCAATAGCCCTGGACTGTCAGATCGAAATGACATCAGGGGAAGCCGGGATCGCGGTAAAAGTAATCTTCAAGCCTTGATGATTTAG
>CAYRKW010000004.1:26443-60597 GCA_964425135.1 uncultured Rhodobacterales bacterium | reverse complement strand
CATCAGGGGAAGCCGGGATCGCGGTAAAAGTAATCTTCAAGCCTTGATGATTTAGGGTCTGTTGAGATTCAGGAACTATGGGAATCCTGAATCTCAACAGACCCTAATCAGGCATCCAAAGCGCATCGCGCTCCTGCAGCGAGGCGATGATTTTGCGCTGAATGTCCGATGTTCCGCCGTAAATCACCCCGCCAAGCGCATCGCGAATATCGTGCCCGGCAATATGATCGTCCATGTATCCGTGCCCGGCATAGATGCGCAGCGCATCTTCGCTCGACGCCAAAATTGCCTCTGACAAATGCAGCTTTGTTACTGCAGCAGTCGTCGGGTCGGCCGCGCCTTGCTCAACCTCAAGCGCTGCCTTCTCCAGCATCAATTTGCTTGTTTCATATCGCACGCGCATATTTGCCAACCGGTTCGAAACAGATTGGTATTGTGAGATTTGCGACCCAAAAACCTCGCGCTCCTTTGCAAAAGCAATACAATCGCGCAATTGCCGTTTCATCGCGCCAACCTGAGCGGCAAATACAAAGCGGCGCTCCAAATCGAGCGATTGATTGAAAATACTCGCCCCGGCACCTTCACGCCCCAAAAGCGCATCAGCAGGAACTTCACAATTCTCAAAACTCAGCGACCCACTTGGCGTTGTTCCAAGCCCCAGCTTGCGTGACGGTTCATGCCGAAGGAATCCGGCTGTCTCGCCAGCGACCATAAATACCGACAGCCCCCACGACCCACGTTCCGGATTGGTGGAGGCAAACACAATCGCAAAGTCGCAAATCGGCGCCATACCGATCAGCGATTTTCGACCATTGAGAATGTAGCCCTCACCTGACTGAACAGCCGTCGAAGTTGCACCCAACGCATCGGACCCGCTGCCCGGCTCCGTTATCGCATGAGCACAAATGGCCTGCCCAGCCACGAGAGGTTTGAGATAGCGCTCTTTGTGCTCGTCGCTCCCAAACGCATCAATGATGCTCTGGATGGACCAGATTTGCGCCGAAACCGCCAACAGCAAGGCATTGTCCCTGCACCCTTCGCCAAAGCTCTGAAGCAAGGACACCGCCTTTCGCGGACTTTCGTCCACTCCAAGCGCGAAAAGACCGCTTTTACCAATCCGCGCCCAAATATCGCGCAGCGCGGCCTCATCCAAACCGCGCCGTTCTGAATCATGCGTGTCTACAAAATCCGAACACGCTCGCCCCAATTCAAAAAATCGGGCAGCCTCACTCATCGGGCGTCCGCCGCATTGAGTATTTTCGTAAGTCGCGTTGTCCATTCAAACAGCGCTTTGGGCGATTTTTGCAGTTCAGCATGATTGCAATCCAGCTCCCGCACATTGGCATGAGGGACCGCGCGCGAAAGCCAATCGTTCCCCGCCAAATGGGCCTTCGCCTCTCGTGCAATGATTACCTCGGCAACACCATCATAAATTGGTGGCCTGTATCGATCCAGGATCATCGCATAGGTTTTCACCACCTGCGATCTGCGTTGATATTCCGTGTCCCCAAAACCGGTTTTTTGAGCGGCTGCATAGTATCGCCGTTGCACACGCAAAGCGGTCTGCCGCAACAAACGTGACGGACCGCTGCTTTGCGTCCCGTGATCCATTTCCGCCTCAGGCATCCGCGCCATATAAGAGGGATCCAGCAAAAACAGCGTCTCAATCTCTTCGCCAGCATCTCTAAGCTGTCGCGCCATCTCCAAAGCGATCAATCCACCCAGCGAATACCCACCTAAATGATACGGACCAGAAGATTGCATTTTCTTCAACTGCTGAATCGTCGCGCGCGCCATACCTTCGATGGTCTCATCAGGCAAAAGTGTTCCACCCGAAAAATGAGAAAACGCAAAGCCAAGCCGGCGCTGATCTGCAAACTGATGCGCAAGATAGGCATACATTTCATTCGATCCATGGATCATCAAAAACGAAGGCGTCCCGGCGACAGCTTCCGTACTCGCAAAAAGCGTTTCCTGATCGTGTTCAACCCCCGATGCATCAATCTGGCTCAACCGCAGCGCCAAATCTTTGAGGACGGGACTTTCAAAGACCTGAAATGGCGCGATCGAAATGCCCAGTTTACGCGCCTCCGACATCATCCGAATTGCCGTGAGCGAATGTCCACCCAGATCAAAAAAGTTGTCGCTCCGACCCACCGTTTCCACGTTCAAAATTTGCGCCCAAAGCTTCGCCAGTTGCTCTTCGGCATAACCAATCGGCGCTTCATATTCCGCTTCGTCGCGCGCCAGGCTTAGCGAAGTTCTAAGCGTCCCTATGTCGATCTTGCCGTTTGGAAGCATCGGAAATGCTTCGCGAAACAGCACTTTTTGCGGAAGCATGAATACGGGTAACATCGACGCCAGATCATCGCGTATCTGCTCCGCATCAGCCGACGCATCAGCGGGTATCACCAAAAGCGCGAGCCCAAGCCCATTTGAAGTTTTATAGTCCACCACCACCGCTTTCGACACATCTTCAAGCGTAGACGCCGCACCCTCTATTTCTGATACATCAACCCGATAGCCGCGAATTTTCAGCTGCGCGTCGGTCCTGCCAACAAAATGAAAATCACCCGATTGATCGCGCGTTGCCAGATCGCCTGTGGAATATGTGGGGTAGAGCCCGGAACTATGCTCGAACGCCTGGTTCGCCGATGCGGTTTCATCCAAATATCCTCGAACCACGCCCGGCCCGGTGACATAAAGCGCGCCCAGCGCTCCCGCGGGAAGCTCAACTCGATCAATATCACCAACACTCAGCGCCGTCCCCTCAGGCGCTTGTCCAATGGGTATACCGCCAGCCTTCGGCGCAGCGTCTTTGATCTCATAAGCGCTGCACCAAACAGTCGCTTCAGTTGGACCATATTCGTTATACAACCGCGTTTTAGGGATCACGTCGAAATGCAATTCCGGCAGGTGCACCCCAATCGCCTCCCCAGCGACAATCACCGTCTCCAAAGAGACCAGTCGTTCCGGGCTAATCGTTGACAGCAGTGAATGATGGAGCGACCCAAGCAACAGCATATGCGTCACCTTCTGATCGTAAATGAGCTGCCCCAGTCTCGCAGGATCACGCACACCGTCCTGTGGCGAAATCACCAGCGTTCCACCTGATGCAAGCGTCCAGTAAATCCCCACCACGGAACTATCAAAGGCAAACGACGACAGAACCAGAAACCGTGATGGTGCGCGGTCGTAAAGCCCGGCGCGCGAGGAGGTCGAATAAGCCAAATTGCTGTGGGTCACAGGCACACCTTTGGGCGTGCCCGTCGATCCGGATGTAAAAATCACATAAGCAACATCGCTTGGATCAATTGCCACATCTCGCAAAGCCACATCAGACGGCGTTGCATCAGCTATGTCGAAGATTGGGCACATTTCCGTCTCGAAATCACACCGGGATGACGAAATGACCAATTTCGCCCCGCAGGCCTCAAGTATCACATCGCGCCGACCCTTTGGATATGTCAGATCTATCGGGCAATAGGCAGCGCCGATCCGCAAAACAGCCAACATCGCGATGATAAAATCTGCACCACGGTCCAGCGCTATGGGAACGATATCTCCCGATCCAACGCCTTTGTGTTGCAGCCCCGCAGCCAGTTGCGCCGACCGCTCATCCAGGTCTCTGTATCGAACGTCCTGCCCCTCAAACGATAGCGCAATCACATCCGGCGTCGTCCTCGAAAACGCCAAAATCTGGTCATGAGGTAGCGCATCCATCGTGAAGGGTGCAAGCTCCGTAGTGTCAGATTTGCCAAGTTGCGCCTGCATCAGATCACGGACGCTTAGCGCAGCACCATGCACCATTCCGGCGAGCACCGAGATAAAATCAGAGAGCAAATTTTCAACGAAGGCCGCGTCATAACGGCCCGCGTCATACAGCAATTCTGCGCCAAATGTGTCAGCGGGCGTGATCAACAGGGCGAGTGGATTGCTCCCCGCACTGTACACCGTCTGAGACGCAACCTCGAACCCGACGCCCTGCGCGCTTGTGGCAGGAACGTCTTCAAACGCAACAAGGCTCTCAATCGCATCCCGGTCTCTGCAATATCCCGTATGCGCGATAACATCTGCCAGAGGCAGCATCTCATGCGCCCGCCGCGCGTTCATCGTCTGTGATAACGCTTCAATCGAGGACGCTACTGATTGATCCGGATCAATCGAAACCGGCAGGGGCAGCGTATTTACAAACGGCCCCACCGCCTCAAGCGCACGCGACATGTTCGGCGGTCTGCCTGATGTTGTCAGCGCAAAGGCGACCTCATCTTCGCCACTATACCGCCGCAAGATCAAAGCCCACGCCAAATTGACAACAGTGGCCAGCGTCGCGCGATACGACGTCGCAAATGCCCGCAGTGCTCGCAGTGTCTCAGCATCCAGCGACGCATAACAGGAGTGATAGCCACGCTGCGGGTCTATCTTCCCGGTCTGTTCAATCGCCGTGGGACCAGGTGCGTCCGCCAGCGTCTTTTTCCAAAACGCAATATCCGACGTGCGGTCATAGCGTTTCAACCAAACCAAATAATCACGATATTGCGGCGGCTTGTCTGTTTGAGAATTCGCATTCGCATACCGCTTTTGAACGGCGTCGAGAAGTATCCCTGTCGACCAGCCATCCCCAATAAGATGATGCACGGTCCAGACCAACTCGTACCGCTCGGGCGCAATCTGCACCAGCGTCAAACGCATCAGCGGCGCTTTGGTCAGATCGAATGGAGTATGCCGCTCCGTTTCCACCAATGTGTCAATCCGGGCATCGGCATCCTGGTCGGACCGCAAATCCAGATGTTCAAACGGAAGTCTGACCGCCGATTGCAATACCTGCACAGGCTGTTTGATATTCTCCCAAACAAAACTGGCGTTAAGAACATCGCGCGCGCGCACTTCTTGCTCGAACGCATCTCGAAACCGCACAACATCAATATCGCCTTCGAGCGCGGCGCGGATGACAACGACATAGGCACCAGACGCCAGGTCGCCTTTGATAACATCAAAGAGAATGCCTTGTTGCACCGGCGACAGCGGAAGGATCTCATCAATCGCTTTCATCCTGCCCATCACACATTGCCTTGCGCCGCACCGGCATCGAGCGAGCGCGTAATCGCCGCAAGGTCCGCGTCGTCCAGATCCAACCCGAGCGACAAATCATCTTCCAAATCTGCCGGCGCATCAGCTTTTGTCTGATCAACGTGTTGCGACAGCTCTTTGATCGTCTGATAGGCAAAAACATCCGTCGCCCCGATCTTCAACCCCTGCGCATTGGCCTGCGTCGCAATCTGGATCGCCGCAATCGAGTCCCCGCCCAAATCGTAGAAGTTATCTTCAACTCCAATGACATCATGACCAAGAACCGAACGATACACCTCCGTGACGGCTTGCTCCGTGTCTGTCTGCGGCGCAACAAATCCTTCTTCAGACCGCTCCATGCGAAAGGTCGGCTCCGGCAGCGCGGCCTGATCAACTTTACCGTTAGAGGTGAGCGGAATGTCCGGAACCGAAATGAATTGCATCGGGATCAATTCCGGCGCCAGCAAACCGCGCAACTGTGCACGAATTCGGCCTTTGTCCAAACTCTCACCGCCCACGACATAAGCCACTAGCCCCGCTCCGCCATGACGCGGCGCAAGATCGCCAGAATAGCCAATCTCTTCCAAAATCGCCTTCACACGCGGTTCGTCAATACTATCGTTCAACTCGTCAACCGCTTCCGAGCGCGTCTTATGCCCCATGCGCACATCCCAACTGTAGGGAAGCGCGTAGTTGTGAAATCCCTCGCGCTTTTTGTGGACATAGATACCCACATCGTTGATCAGGCAATTGGTCGAGCGGCCCGTATCATCCGGCCGTCGCCACGGGGCTTTTTCCGTCAGAAACTCGTAAATCTCCGACACCGGCACATCAATGTAGCGATAGATATCGATGAAAGAAATTTCATCAAAAATCGCCTCATCATGCAGGTCCTGCGTGCCCAATAGACCGGAAATTGCATCGTCCATTTTGTGATAAGATTTGCGCGCATCGAGCACAAACCCCTCAAGTTCGGATACGCTTGGGTTCGCGTTTTTGAACAAATCAGGCGTCAGTCGCGTCTCAAAGAACTGCCCGCGAGACAACCCGGTCACAATCGCCGGTATCCCTTCTTCGCGCGCGACCCGCAACGCCAGCGTGTATATGGTTTTGAAGCAGCCCTGACACACATTCGAATGCCGTGTGAGACTGTCGTTGAAGATCGCATTCATCGCCGGCGTGGTCATAAACCGATGATCAATACCCAGATCATCTGTCACGCGCTTGATATTCTTTTTGGCGTCCTCTGACAAAAAACCGTTATCCAATGTCAGCGCCAGAACATTCTTGGTCAGTTCAGCAAAACGATAAAACGCATATGTGCTATCCTTCCCACCACTCAGCAGGACAATCGCGTCATATGCCCCACTCTTACGCCGCGGCAGCGCCGCAACGATCTCGTCCAAGTCCTCGGGCGTTTTGAAATACGCATCCGCGCGCGACTGATAGTCCTTGAACTCGTGGCAAATCTCACAAACACCGTCATCACGTAGACGCGCCTGTGGATGCGTACCGGAAATCCCGCATTCAGAACACATCTGCGCGTCCGCCTCTGGCACCGCTTCTATATTCTCATGATAAACCACATGCGCATGCTCAATCCCGTCAATCGACAACAGCGCAGCTTCGATCTCCTGCGGCTCAACGCGAATGCCGCGCAATTTCAACTGCCGGTCCGCACGCCCCAAATAATGTATGGTGCCATCTTCGGTCACACGTCCAATGTCACCCGAACGATAGAGCCGCCCGTCCGAGAAAGGATCAGCAACAAAACGCTCTGCCGTAAGCTCTGGCTGCCGCAAATACCCGCGCGCCAGCCGCGCACCGCCAATGTAAATCTCGCCCTTTACACCGATGGGCACCGGATGAAGCGCATCATCCAAGATGCGAATGATCACATCATCCGACGGCGCGCCCACGGGAACCGACGCGCCCTTGTCTTTCGCAGCATCGAAGGTGTGGATCATACAACCAACAACCGCTTCTGTCGGACCATATTCGTTGTATATCGTTACACCCGGCAAGACCTGCTGCGCCCGCAAGCACAGCTCTCGCGACAGATTCTCTCCACCCAGAACCAGCGATGAAATCCGCGATGCATTGATAGGGCTGGCGCAAACGAGCGCAAGATGCGATGGCGTCAGCTTGACCACATCCACCGCATCATCTGCAAAGACATCGAGAACCGACAAGTCTCCATCAGCAGCCGTTTCGGGGTAAACAACAACGGTCCCGCCTATCGTCAGAGGCGTGAAAATCGACGTGATTGTCAGGTCGAACCCGATGGAAGAGTAAAGCGGATAGGACTTCGGCCCACCCCCGCCAAAGCTCTGCGCAGCCCATTTTATATAGCGCGACAACCCATCATGCGCGACCATCACCCCTTTGGGCGTTCCGGTCGAACCCGAGGTGAAAATCGTATAGGCCAGATCATCCGGCGCAACGCTCACGGCCTTGACCGGGGCATCCGCAATCGCGTCGTCGACGCGCAAAATCGAGACATCTGCTGGTAGATCGCTGGCGCTCCTTCCCGTGAGGATCAGAGCGGGCTTAGCTTCCTCAAGCACAGCGCTCACCCGGCCCATCGGCGTGTCCGAACTAATCGGGATGAAATAGGCGCCCGTCTTGAGCACGCCCAAAATAACCGCAACCAACATCTCTGACCGTTCGGCAAACACCGTAACACCGTCACGCCCACGAACGCCAGCGCCTTGCAGGTTTGCAGCAACATTGTCCGAAAGGCGCGACAACTCGCGGTAACTAATCTCCCGCCCCTTGCACGCTACAGCAACAGCATCAGGTGTCGCCTCAACTTGGCGCGCAAAGTCGTGCAGAATGGTCGAAAGCTCCGCCCCCGATTTCGGACCCTCGACAAATGCAACCGCCTCATCATCGCGCACCAATGGTCTGTTCAGGATGGGTGCGGCCGGATCCTCCAAAAAAGCATCCAGAACGCTGAGGAAATGCAGGGGTGCGCGCTTGGACTGCGACTGATCAAAAACACTGGTATTGAGATCAAACTCAAAGCGCGGCGTGGCGCTTCCTTCAAAATTATAGACGTGAAAGCGGATATCGTGCCGTGCATCATGCGCGCCTGGATGCAGCCATTCGATCTGCGTCGGCAGCTTAGCAAAATCGCCATAAACTGTCGGGATGTAGTTGAAAACAGCGTTGAACGCACTCGACGCTGCAATCGTCGCACCGCCCGGTTTCGCATGTCGCAGAAACGCCATCGCCGAAGCGAGGACACGCGCATAAAGCGTCTCAAAACTGTCCTCCGCCGAAACCTCCAACGACACTGGATACATCTCGATAAAGAGCCCGAGCGTCGCTCTATCAGATGCGCTCATCCGGTTATGGGCCGGTGTTCCGACGAATATCCGCTCATTTCCAGACACGCGGTGCAGGAAGGCAGCATAAACCGTCATCAGGAGCGCAAAATTGGACAAATCCGCACTGATCGTACGAAACCCGTCCCGTGTCGAAAGCGCCTGCAATCGTGCATAGCGATCATCATCGACCGGAATAACAACGCGCCGGGAGGCCGAATTGCTCAGATCACGCGACTGCCCATAGGGCGGCGCGCTCGTGGCATATCCATCCGCAACATCCTGCCAATACGCGTGCGATGCGTCCAATGCATCGCTTTTGCGCGCCGCATTCTCGCGCGCCGCAAAATCCCCAAACTGCCCTAGCGTCTGAGGCGCAACATCTTCGCCGGCAAGCGCCAGATAGGCATCAGAAACCGCCTTGAACAAAAGCGCGCCGGACCAAGCGTCTGTGGCAACGTGGTGCTGGCAAAAATACCAGGTCCACTCGTTTTCAGCCCGTTTAATCAGGCAGGTATCATAGCTTGATTTGCTCAGATCGAGCTGTTTTGCCGCGCGGTTTTCAACCCATGCGCCCGTTGCCGCATCAGGATCGGCTTGGGACGAAAAATCCAAAATAGGCGGGAACGCCAGCGTCGCTGCATCGCGCAGTTCCGCCGAAAAACGCCCCTCCTCCGACGGCACAAACGCCGTTCGCAGCGCGTCCTGCGCACCCGCAACCGTGTTAAAAGCGCTGGCAAATATCTTGGGATCAATCGCCCCCCCAATATCGAAACGCCATGCCATATTATAAAGCGGATTATCCGATGCAAGCGCTTGACCCGTCAGGACCATCTCCTGACTGATCGTCAATCCCGTCGTGTGCTCAACCATCAGGAAAGCTCCAGATAGTCGCAGATTTTATCGACGCTTTCAAAATTCTCGAGCGTTATATCTTGCGGCGGTATCTGCATACCCCGTTGCGCCTCAAGATGCGAGACCAACGTCATGACGCTGAGCGAGTCCAAAAGGCCGGACAACAACAGGTCTTGATCCCCCGCCACCGTACTGCCCGACAAAAGCGTGCTCTCGATGTAGCTGTGTACGCTTTGTCTCGATAATTCTGTCGCTTGCTTACTCATACTCACTTTCCACACAGGCCGCTTCCCAGCGACTTACGATCAATTTTGCCCGAGCTTGTCCGACCGAAGTCTTCCACAATCGAAATCGAAGCAGGCACCGCATATTTTGGTAGTTGGCGCACGGCCTGAGCGCGTATATCTTGCACACTCAGCGCACATTCAGGTGCAACACTCAGATAAGCTTCGATCTGTGCGCCGTCTTTCGAAAGCAGCACTGCTGCCTCCGAGACACCGTCGATGTTGGATAAAACTAACTCAATCTCATCAAGTTCAATGCGAAACCCGCGCAATTTGATTTGGCGGTCCTTGCGCCCGACAAACCGCAGCGCACCATCGGCTTGCGTCTCAACAACATCTCCGCTGCGATAATAGCGAACGCCGCGTTCTTCAACAAACGAGCGTTCTGATTGCGCGTCATTCTTCCAATACCCGCGCATCATTGCAGGCGTCGCAATCCACAACTCGCCATCATCGCAAATCTTCAATTGCGTATGCGAGCACGCCACCCCGATCGGCACACTTTCGTTAGGATCATGCGGCTCAGGCGGCAAATGATGATAGGTCACCACATTGAGTTCCGCAGGCCCATAGGCGTTGGAAAAACGTACATGAGGCAAGCGCGCTTGAAGCGACGACAGGTGTTTTGGCGACATAACCTCGCCCGCGAATATGATCTGCTGCAACTTGGAAAAATTGCGCATCTCCAGCACGCCCCGTTCTTCAAGCTGGATCAGCAGGAACGGCACAGCAAACCAAACCGTAATGTCTTCGGCCTCGATAAACGTCGACATGCTTGCCGGAAAGAGCTTGGTTGCTTCAGACACCATCACCGTGCAAGCGCCTTTCGACGGCCCACAAAACATATCGAAATTCGACAGATCGAAGTGCAATGGCGCTTGGGCGGCGAGCCTGTCGCTCTGTTTCAGATCGTATAGATTTGCCATCATCTCCACGTAGGCATAGCCGCTTTCATGCGTGTGTACGATCCCCTTGGGCTCCCCGGTCGAGCCTGAGGTGAAAATGATATAGGCCAAATCGCTTGGCGCGATGGAAACCGGATTGAGCTGCGTTGAGGTTTCCTTGTGCATTGCGTGGCTGACGATCCGCTGATCATCAACCTCCGTGCCGATTACGTGCTCCAACACATCACTTTGTGCCGCCACCGCCCCAAGCACGACAGCCACCGCATCATGCGTAATGAGCACCTTGATATCGCAACGCGCGATAATCGACGCAATTCTGTCTGCCGGCAAATCCGCATCGATCGGCACATAAGCGGCCCCGGCGCGCAAAATTCCGTACAGCGCAACTGGCAAATCAAGAGACTTGCGCATCAAAACACCAACGCGGTCCGACACATCAACACCAAGACCTTGAAGCTGCGCGCCCAACGCATCAGCGTGCATGTCAAGCGCGCCATAGGTCAAATCACGCCCATCGAACCGAAAAGCGGCGGCCTGAGGGGTTTGATCCACCCATGTCTCGATGATTTCATGGAGCAGCATTGCGAAACTCAACTAATGTATGCGATCAGATCTCGTTTAAGGTGCGTCACAAGTCCTGAACTCCGTTCAACCAGCCAGACACCTGACAAAACGATGAACCCGACAGACGCCAGTTTGAGTGCGAAAAGATTATATAGCGACCAGTTGCGGATCATGTAGAGCAACGGGAAGGCCACAAATATAATCGCGATCTGGCCGATTTCGATGCCTATGTTGAACGCGACAAGCCCAACGATCTTCTGGCTTGGATCAATCCCCAGCGGCGCAAGCACATTGGCAAAAGCAAACCCGTGGAAGAGGCCAAACAAAAGTGCCACCCAAATCCTGTACCGCTCTAGGACCGGCCAAATATTCGCGAGCGCGACGACAACGATCGAAAGCGCAATGATCGGCTCCACAATCGGTATCGGGACAGACAGCACATTCATCGTCGAAAGGGTGAGCGAGACGGAGTGCGCAAGCGTAAATACCGTCACGATTTTTACAAGATTCCAAAACGCGCTCTGAAAGTCCTCGGCGGGACGCCATTTGCCAGCAACGCCTACCATCACAGCCGACACCAGAAGTGTCATCAGAAACAGAAGGTGATCTAAGCCACCCCAGATGTGAAACATACCCTCCCACAAGAACTCGACGAACGTAACATTCCAGGGATTGCCGACAAAGCTCAGCTGCTGCATAGCTTCGCCAGCCGCGAATGTCAGGGAGATTGAGCTCTCATTGTCGACAACGCCGGTCTTGGTATTGCTCTCAATCAGAGCAAATCCCAAATGCTGAGGATTGTCGGCATCCACCAGTGGCTCATAGTCGATATCAATAAAATCAGGAACAGGCGACAAACCCTCAACCGTAAAGTTGAGTTGCGCAAACTCGGCTTTTGGCGTGTCCAAATAGCTTATGTCGTCATAGCGCAGCTGATATTCAGTGCCTTCGCTCGCTAAGGTCAATCGATCGCGGAAGAAAATAAACAGCTGCTCACCGCTGGCCTCAAGCTCGGGTCTGGACAGAACGCCGTCACCGTCAGTATCGAGCGGCATAAGGCGTAGAATGTCTTTCGGCGTCGCTTCAAAGCGCCCCGTCAATTCGGTATCAGTAACCTTAAAGTAGACATAACTTTGGTCCAGCTGATGCGCTTGCGCGGCGTTCCCCAATCCCACGATAATAAGAGCGCACAGCGCGCATACTAATCTAAACATACTTGGCCCCTACCCCTGCCTAACGAACTGACATACGCCGCTTACCCGAACTTGGATCACTCCAGATTTCACTTTCGTGTGTATTACTCACACAATTTTTCTGGTCTTGCAAAGTATACATGATAGCTAAGGGAATTGGGTCGAGGAGGAGCTGTTCGGTGTCACAAATTCAACACCAGTTGGCGCGTGTAATATCGCAGCAAACGGTATTCGAAACCGCGCTTGACATTTTGCGCGATCCAGAGTCGCTGAGTGTGGAAGAACGCGACATGGCCGAAGCGGCGCGCGATGCATGCATTGCTGTCTCTCGCCATGCGTTCAAGGCAGCGAATGAAGTTCAGGAAATTGCAAAGGCCAAAGGCATAGAATTGCAGCTGGAGACGCCCTTGCAGCAGACCCAAGACCTCCAGTTCAGCCAGATCATCATGCGGTGTGACAAAGACAACTTACGAAACGCAATTCAAAGCGCCATAGAGGCGGGATTTGAGCCTCAGATGCCGATTTCCGCAGGCCGTCTGGCCGCAATCCAAAATACGCAGTCGTCTGTTCGCCTAATTCGCTTTGATGCGCAAACGACCCGTCTCGTCATCGCGTTCGACACCCCAAAGCCGTCTTCGGGGCTCGGCAAGCTACGCCCTTCCGCGCAAGAATTCGCGATGGTTGATCTGCCCGCACCGCTCTGGCGTCTTTACTACCTGATGAAGCCCGTCCGGCTTGCCTTGCAAAAGCTGCGCCTGCGCCGCGATCCCAACAACGAGAATGACTTTCTGGGCACGCCCAATGAACTCATCGTCCCGATCTTTGAGGCGCTCGGAGCAGGGGCGGAGGACGTCGTGTTTGATATTGGTGCAGGCGATGGGCGTATCGTGACGACAGCAGCCAAAGAAATCGGCTGTCGTGCTGTCGGCGTCGAGAAAAACCCGGCTCTTGTCGCGCTTGCACGACAGTCCATCCTGGACGCAAATCTCAGCGACAAAGCAACCATTATTGAGGCGGATGCACTTGATGCGGATCTATCTCAAGCGACCATTGTCTTTCTGTTCATGCCCGCGTTCATCCTCAAATCCGTCCTGCCCGCGATCCGCGCCAAACTGAGCACAGGAGCGCGCATTGTGGTTCACGAACAAAGCGATCTGTCTCATATTCTGGGGGACGTGCCGCCGCGTCCTGTCTTTGGGGACGCGTCCATGACCAATGTCTATCAGATCACCGTTTGACACTCACTGCCGCGCGTCAAATTCCGCGTCAAGCGCCGCAACCTTGTCCGACAAATCGATCTGACGAAACTTACGTAGCCGCTCCGCAATCAAGATCGTAGCAAGCTCATCGGTACATTTCTCAAGGTCATCATTTACAAGCACATAATCGTATTCGTCCCAATGGGATATCTCGTCGCGCGCCTTGGCCATACGTCGGCGAACGGTCTCATCGCTATCCTGACTTCTTGATTTCAAACGACTTTCCAGCGCCGCGATGGACGGCGGCAGGATAAAGACCGAAACAACATTTTCGGCCAGATCGGACTCGCGGATTTGCTGCCCTCCCTGCCAATCGACATCAAAAATAACGTCACAGCCCTTCTCAATCGCCTCAACAACGGGCGCGCGCGGACTGCCATAGGCATGCTCAAAAACAATCGCATGCTCCAGCATTTCCCCGTTTTCCACCATCGCATCAAACGCGTCGCGGGTCCGGAAGTAATACTCCCGCCCGTCAGCCTCCCCGGGTCTGGGATCGCGCGTCGTGGCAGAGATCGAAAACGACGTGCCCGGAAATCGATCGATCATCCGGCGCGCCAGCGTTGTTTTCCCCGCGCCAGACGGCGAGGACAAAATGAGCATCAGACCGGCGTTGTTCATAGCTATTCCAAATTCTGAATCTGCTCACGCATTTGTTCGATGATGACTTTCATGTCCACACCAATTTTGGTCAATTCGGCATCCTGCGATTTAGAACACAAGGTGTTTGCCTCACGATTAAATTCCTGCATCAGAAAATCGAGCTTGCGCCCAACCGACCCGCCATCTCGCAGCAGGTCTTCCACTGCAGTCACATGCGCACGCAAACGGTCCAGCTCTTCGGTCACATCCGATTTGACAACCAGTACCGCGATCTCTTGCGCAAGCCTGTCGCTATCGATCTCCTGCCCGTCCTCCAACACAGCGTTAACACGTTCTTTGAGGGTGGTCTTCGCCCGCGCATCGCGAATGCCCGCCGTATGATCTGCAGCCTCGGTCAACTTCGCGATATATGCCAGTTGCGCGCGTAGCACACTCAGCAACTCCGCCCCTTCAGTGCAGCGCATCTTATCAAAATTCTCAAACAATTCTGGCAGTTGCGCACCAATATCCGCTGGAAGATCCCACCCGGTATTGGCAAGACCGCTCTCGCTGCTTGTCACAACATCAAGCGCGTTGGACGGCGCAAGGGCGACGCCTGCCTCCTTTGCAATCTGATCAATTTCCAAAAGTCGCGCCAGCCCGCGCTCCAGTGCCGCGCGATCAAGCGCACCATCGGCAGAGGTGCGTTGCAGTTTGAGATTGACGCTGACATTCCCACGCTTGATCCGCGTGGCAGCAAGTTTGCGGATCTGCGGCTCCAACGTCTCGCATCCTTCGGGCAGACGAAGACGCACATCCAGACCGCGATTGTTGACCGCGCGCAATTCCCAGTCCCATTTTGCCCGCGCATCGCTGCCCGAGACAGCTGCGAATCCGGTCATGGATTTAATCACCTCAGACACCTTTCCGCCAAACCGTTCATCACGTTAACGATTGAATGCTGGTTTTTTGAATAATGTTTGATAAACTAACCACAAATCCGACAATGTTCACGTCGAATTTTGTATAGTGTAATTTGGGTGGGATTAGTGATGACGAGTAATTCAAGTGGCGGTTCGAACGGAAACGACCGTAGACGTGGTTTAACCCAAATCGGTGCACGAATGAACGACCCTATCATTGATAGTCTGAAGCAGTATTGGGAAAAGCTGCGTGCTGGGCGTTCTGCCCCGTACCGGTCTGAAATTGACCCAAGACAGTTCGAGCATGCGCTCGAAAACGTCTTCATTCTCGAAGTGATCGGAGCGCAAGACATTCGGGTCCGGTTGGCTGGTATGCGGCTATGTGACATGATGGGGATGGAAGTGCGCGGCATGGCGCCAAGCGCTTTCATGATGCCCGAAGATCGCAACCGTTTGGACACTGCGATCCTAGATGTGATCAACAACACAACCGTTGTTGAGTTTACGCTGGAAGCGATTGATTTTAATGGTAAAATCGAGACAGCATATCTGCTCTTGATGCCGCTTCGCTCCGACTTCGGAGAGATTACGCGCATTTTGGGATGCATATCGGACACGCAAAACTCCTACGAAGCGCCAGTACGGTTTCGCATCACGCAGCAGAAAAATGACCGCATTGAATACACTCCGACGAGCGAGCAACGCCCGCAGTTGGGCTTTGCAGAACCGCGCACCCGCTACCAAAAAGAGATCGAGCGCCCGACGCTCAAAGCCATCAATGGCGGTGGCACGGTTGAGGATCGGGGAGGCTCTGGTGAGCGCGAGCGCAACCACCTTCGGCTTGTTCACACGTCCGACTAGCAATCTTGGCGCGCGGCGAAACGCGCGCCTAATCTCTCACATAATCTGAGGCTTTGTATCCCTGAAGCGCCAAAAGCGCCGTCAGATCCGAGTGATTGATTCTGGCATTTGCTGCATTTTGAAGCACGGATTTGGCCCGATATGCGACGCCCAAACCGGCGTCTTTGACCATAAGCGTGTCATTTGCGCCATCACCGACCGCTAGTACTTGCGCGGACGCAACACCTTTTTGAGCAGCGAACGCATGAAGTTTTTTGCGTTTTGTCTCGCCGGTGACGATCGGGCGCGCAACGGTGCCGGTCAGACGCTCATCTTCGATCTCAAGAACGTTGGCGTGATTGATCAAAAAACCGGCCTTTTCGGCAACACGACGGGTGAAGAGTGTAAACCCGCCCGATACCAATCCGGTTAACGCCCCGTGCGCCGCCATCGTGCGCACCAACACACGCGCGCCTGGATTGAGCGAAACACGCTCCTGATAACAGGCCTCAATGTCGCCCAGTGTCAGCCCCTTTATCAGCGCAACCCGCGCATCAAGCGCTGCTTCGAAATCCAATTCGCCCTGCATGGCGCGCTCGGTGATCTCGGAGACCTGCGCCTTTGCGCCCGCGTAATCGGCCAACTCGTCGATGCATTCCACCGGAATGATGGTGCTGTCCATATCAGCAATCAGAACGCTTTTGCGCCTGTCCGCCAGAGGCACCGCATTCACATCCACCCCATCGATGTCTGGTAAGGCGTGAACCTGAGCGCAGATAATCTCAACGCTGGTATCAGACAAACGCTCAGGCGTCCCGGGATCAACACAAGCCGCACGCGCAGCCTCAATCGCTGCGCGTTCGACCCCGTTTGCGCTGGTCAGAACAACGGCAAAACCCATGAATTACATCGCTTCGCGCGCTTCGACCCGTCGGTTGTCCAACTCTTCAGACACAAGGAAAGCCAGTTCAAGCGATTGCGCCGCATTCAGGCGCGGATCGCAGGCCGTGTGATACCGCAGGCTCAAATCCTCGTCGCTGACCGCATAAAGACCGCCTGTGCATTCGGTGACATCCTGTCCGGTCATCTCGAAATGCACACCGCCCGGATATGTACCCTCGGCCGCGTGGATTGCGAAGAATTCCTTCACCTCTTGCAGCACACGCTCAAACGGACGGGTTTTGAAGCCGCTGTCGGATTTGACCGTGTTGCCATGCATCGGATCGCAGGACCAAACGACGTTCTTGCCTTCGCGCTCGATCGCGCGGATAAGCTGCGGCATGTGATCGCCGACCTTGCCAGCGCCAAAGCGGTTGATCAAAGTCAGACGACCCGGCTCGTTTTCCGGGTTGAGCGTATCGCAAAGCTTCAGCAGATCATCGGTCGTGATCGAAGGTCCACATTTGAGGCCAAGCGGGTTGATGACGCCCTTACAAAACTCAACATGCGCACCATCAGGCTGACGCGTGCGGTCGCCAATCCAGATCATGTGACCCGAGCCCGCGACATTCTTGCCCGTCAGGCTATCGACACGGCACAGCGCCTCTTCGTACTCCAGCAAGAGCGCCTCGTGCGACGTGTAGAAATTCACACTATGCAACGTCGCTTCATTGGCGCTGTCGATGCCGGCCGCCTCCATGAACTCCAGCGATTCCGTGATCCGGTCAGCCAGCTTGGCATAGCGTTCTGCACCCGTCGTGCCTTTGGCAAAACCGGTCGTCCAGCGATGCACAAGGTTGATGTCAGCAAAACCACCCTGGCTAAACGCGCGCAGAAGGTTAAGCGACGCCGCACATTGTGCATAAGCCCGCAGCATCCGTTCAGGATCGGGCACACGGGCGTCTTCGGTAAACTCTAACTGGTTGATAATATCGCCGCGGTAGGACGGCAGCTCTACGCCATCCTTCACCTCCGTCGGGGCCGAGCGAGGCTTGGCAAACTGCCCGGCCACACGGCCGATTTTAACGATGGGGCGCTTCGCACCGAAGGTCAGAACCACGGCCATTTGCAGCATCACCTTGTAGGTGTCGCGCAGGTTATCGGCTTTGAATTCATTGAAACTTTCCGCGCAATCACCGCCCTGCAGCAAAAAAGCGCGCCCTTGGGCGACGTCCGCAAGCTGCTCGCGCAGCTTCAGCGCCTCGCCAGCAAAAACCAGCGGAGGGTTCTGAGACAACCGCGCCTCAACCTCGCGCAGCGCATCCTGATCCGGATAGTCAGGCATCTGGATCCGTGGTTTTTTACGCCAATCCGATTTTTTCCAGACCTGTGTCATCATCTTCTCCGATCTCATGTGACATGCAGTGATTTGAGCAAATGTGTTTAGACATAAAGATTAAAACATTCCAGCGCTCTTTCGCCTGCTACCCCCTTATTTCCGTTGTAAAATTGGTAATTGGCGGCTCGTTTTCCCCCTTGACCCTGACGGGCAAATGGTAATTTGGTAATCGGCATGGATGAGCGGCGCGCGATATCACACAAGAACGTAGAGGCGGGGCCTCAGCGGTATGTATTTTTGTTGCTCGAAAACTTCACATTGCTGTCGTTCGCAGCGGCTGTGGACACGTTGCGGCAGGCCAATCGTCAGGCGGAAAAAGAGCTTTACGCGTGGCGTTTGATCTCGCCCGATGGTGAACCTGCGCGCTGCTCGAACGGCACGACGCTGAGCGTTCATGGCGGGTTGGATCCGATTGATCGCAACGAGATTGTCTGTGTGGTTGGCGGTATCCAGATCAAAGCGGCCTCGACAAAACCGGTGCTGATGTGGCTGCGGCGCGAGGCCCGTAAGGGCGTGAAAATCGGGGGCATTTGCACGGCTGCTTATACACTGGCCACGGCCGGTTTGCTCGACAATCGGTCCTGCACAATTCACTGGGAAAACCGCGACAGCTTTTCCGAAGAGTTCCCCGATCTTGATCTCAAACACGGCGTTTACGAGATTTCAGGTAACCGCTTCACCTCATCAGGCGGCACATCGTCTTCTGATTTGTTCTTGAAAATCATTACCTTAGATCATAATGCCGAGCTTGCGAGCAAGGTCGCGGATGGCATCATCCACACAACCATTCGCACCGAGCAGGATCAGCAGCGCCTGTCTATTCCCACGCGCATTGGCGTGCGGCACACCAAACTTGCGACGGTCATTCAGCGGATGGAAGACAACATCGAAGAGCCAATTTCGCCCTCGCTTCTGGCCGCTGGTGTGCATATGTCCACCCGCCAGCTGGAGCGGCTCTTTCGGCGCTATCTCGACCGCTCGCCCAAGCGCTACTACATGGAGTTGCGCCTGAAAAAAGCACGCAATCTGCTGATGCAAACGGACATGTCGGTTATCAATGTTGCGCTCGCCTGCGGCTTTGCCTCGCCCTCGCATTTCTCCAAATGCTACCGCGCGCATTTCTCGACAACGCCCTACCGCGAGCGCGGAACAAACGCGACGACCACCGAGGCTGTCTCGACCTAGAATCGCGGCCAAAACGCGATGCACAACCTATGCACAGTCGATGCACACTCTATGCACAGTCACTGTGTATCGGGGCGTTATGGCGGTGGCTGGGTGAAAATCTTTCGAAATGGTTAACAGGCGTTGAGCCGTTCGGAGCGGTTATATGATTTCAACAGTTTTTGAGGGATTCGATGGGGCGTTTCTATGTGAAAAACCTGCACAAAAATGACACAACGCGCGCACCGTTCTAAGCGCTGTCACATAGAGGTGATACCCAGCGCTTGATAGAAACATGAACAGCCCTGTCCCATAGGTAAGGGCTCGCGAGCTGTCCTGAGGTGCCGGGTTATCGGCGCGCATGAATGACAAACGAGATGGCCAAGGGCCTCCGATCGCGCATCACCTTTCAGTCATGTCTCCCACATCATCGCAATCGCACGCGATTAACTGTCAGGGCGGATCCGGAAGAGTGCATCATCGCCGACGGCCAGAAACCAGATCGTGCCGTCTTCGGCCTCACGTATATCGCGGATGCGGTTGAAGGCATCGGGGAACAGTCGCTCGCGCTCGTTGAGATCGCTGCGGCCTTCAAGCCGCGAGATCATATCGAATTTGAGCGAGCCGACGAAGGTGTCGCCCTCCCATTCCTTAAAGAGCTTGCCTGAATAGATCATCATCCCAGAGGGTGCGATGGACGGGTCCCAATAGTGCTTGGGCTGCTCCATCCCCGGTTTCGACGTGCCTTCGCCAACTTTCCCGCCGCTGTAATGCACGCCGTAAGAGATCACCGGCCAACCGTAGTTGCGCCCCGGCTGCGGCTGGTTCACCTCATCCCCGCCGCGCGGTCCGTGTGCGACTGTCCAGAGCCGACCGCGATCATCAAGCGCTGCACCTTGTGCGTTGCGATGGCCGAACGACCAGATTTCCGGCAGTCCGCCGCCATTTGCGAAGGGGTTGTCCTGCGGGATCGAACCATCGCGATTGACGCGGATGACCTTGCCATTATGGCTCTGAACATCTTGCGCGGACGGGCGGTCACCGCGATCGCCAATGGTCAGATAGAGTGTGCCGTCATTGGCCTCCACAATCCGGCTGCCATAGTGCTTGGCTTGGTTTGCAGCGTCTTTCTGACGGAAAATCACACGAAGGTCCGTCAGGCTGTCCGTGCCCAGTTTGGCCACCGCAAGTGCGGTTTTGCTGCCGCCGCTCGCAGGCTCGGAGAAGGACAGAAAAATCTCGCGGCTTTGCGCAAAATCGCGGGCTGGCACAACATCCAGGAGCCCACCCTGCCCTTGCGCATAAACGTCAGGCAGTCCTTTAATCCGCTTGGCCCCTTCGCCCGATTTTATGTGGATCAGGCTGCCGTCCCGCTCTGTGATCAGGATCGCGCCATCGGGCAGGAAACCGAAGGCCCAAGGCGTGTTGAGGCCTGAGACCACCTGCTCGACGATGACAGAACCGGCGGACGTGGTGAACGTTTGCGCCGCGGCGGGAAGCGCTGCAACTGTGAGTGCGAGTGACAGGCAAAGACGTTTGAGCATCGGGGTCCGTCCTTTGGATTGAGATGCGCTGCGCGCGACATGGGATATGTGTCACCGTTTCTCACATCTGCAATTTGAAGGTGCAACCCTTTTGCTAGAGCGCAGCAAATCTTCGTTGGACGGCGCTCTAAATCCGCAATTCTGCTGCTCCCAGCGGCAACAGCATTTTCGCGACATCCATGGCATTCACATCTTCCAACGCTTTGTGCTGCCACTGCGGGTTGCGGTCCTTGTCGATGACCTGCGCGCGGATGCCTTCGATGAAATCCCCGTCCGAGGCGCTGCGATAGGTGAAGCGGTATTCGAGCGCGAGGCAGGCGTTGAGTGATTTGAGCGATCTGGCCCGGTGGATGATCTCAACCGCGCAGGCGAGCGATAGGGGCGCGTGTCGCTCAAGTTTGGCACGTGCTTCGGCAGCAAACGCGCTGTCAGAGCCGCGCAGGGTGATGGCAATGTCGCGCAGGGTTTCACCTGCGAAATGCGCGTCGATCTCAGGCTGTTGAGCGGCAAGCGGGGATGCAGGCGCGTCTTGTGCGGCGCTTGCGATGGCCGATACATCGCCGGTTGTCTCCACCGCGGCTATCACATCCGGCCACCTCTCTTCGGGCACAAATGTATCGGCAAATCCTGCATAGATCGCGCAGCCTGGCCCCATGCGCGCGCCCGTGGTGCCCAGATATTCGCCCAGCCGCCCCGGCGCGCAGGCCAGCAGCACCGAGCCGCCCACATCCGGCACCAGCCCTATGCCGCATTCGGGCATGGCGATCCGGCTCGTCGCCCCCACAATTCGGTGCGAGCCATGGGCCGACACGCCAACCCCGCCACCCATGGTAAAGCCTTGCATGAAGGCAACGTAGGGTTTGGGATAATGTGCAATTTTCGAGTTCAGCCGATACTCATCCGCCCAAAAGCGCCGCCCGTAGTCAAAATCGCCCTTGGTCGCGGTATTGTACATCTGGGTGATGTCACCGCCTGCACAAAACGCCTTCTCGCCCGCTGCATCGATCACAACCAGATCAACACCCTCATCAACTGCCCAGTCGTCAATCGCTGCCTCAATCGCCAGACACATCTTGTAGGTCAGCGCATTGAGCGCATCGGGGCGGTTGAGCGTGATCCGGCCCGCACGGCCCGTTTTGCGGATCAGAATATCGCTCATCGGGGCAGTTGTGATGCCTCACGGGCGGTTTTCTCGACCAAGGCCCAATCGCCTGCCGACACAGCATCGGAGGGGATCACCCATGATCCGCCAACGCAAACCACATTGGGCAGGGACAGATAATCGCCTGCGTTCTGGAGCGACACGCCGCCCGTGGGGCAAAAGCTGATTTGTGGCAATGGACCGGCCCATGCTTTGAGCACCGGCGCGCCGCCGTTGGCCGCTGCGGGGAAGAACTTGAGCATATCATAACCACGGGCAAGGCAGGCCATCGCCTCACTCGGTGTCGCAACACCCGGCAGGAGCGGCAAGCCAACATCTTCGCAGGCGGAGATCACCTCATCGGTCGCCCCCGGCGAGACGGCGAATTGCGCGCCAGCCTCTTTTGCCGCTTTGGCATCCGCGTGATTGAGGACAGTTCCCGCCCCCACAATCCCGCCCTTGACGCCGCGCATTGCCCGGATCGCATCGAGCGCCTGCGGCGTTCGCAGCGTCACCTCCAGCGCGGGCAATCCACCCGCTACCAGCGCTTCGGCCATCGGCACCGCATGCGCTGCATCCTTGACCACGATCACCGGAATGACCGGTGCGCGCCCGGCCAGCTCGCGTGTGTATCTGCTTTTGTCACTCATGCTCTGTCCTACCACATTGTGTTGCTGGCCCGCTCCGGCCATGCTTTGTCATACGCCGGCCCGCCAACATTGCCCGCGCTTTGCGCTGCGAGAATCTCGCCCGGCGTCGGCAGCGGCGGCGCATCCGCCCCGCCCCATAGGTCAGCACGGATAAGGGCGCGGGCGCATTGGAAATACACGTCGTCCACCGCCACCAGCAGCACGGAACGCGGCGGTTTTCCGTCCACAGCATATCGCGCAAGTCGCGCTTCATCCGCCACGATCCGCCCCTGACCGTTCACACGGATCACCGTCGCGCTACCCGGTATCATGAACATCAGCGACACGCGCGGATCGCGCACGATATTGCGCAGGCTGTCGATCCGGTCATTGCCGCGCCGGTCCGGCAGGGCCAGCGTTGTTTCATCCTCAATGGTCACAACCGCACCCCGATCCCCGCGCGGCGTGCAATCGGTGCCTTCCGGCCCAACAGTGCTCAGCGCGCAAAACGGCGATGCATTGATCCACGCGGCATATTGCGGTGTGATGCGCTGCGCGACCTTCACGGTCGATGCCGGTTTTGGCGTGCCATAGAGCGCGTGCAATTTGTCGAGTGTGTCGATCTCCATCAGATCACGCTCGCGCCGGTGGTGGCCGATCCGGCATGAGCGCGGAACAGCTCGAACATATCGCGCCCTGTGCCGGTCGCCTTATGACTGAGGTCTGGATGGGTGATGATCCGCTCGGTCACGCCCGGCGTCAGAATTTCGAGCGTGCCAGCCACCGCATCAACCCGGACCAGATCGCCGTCCTGCAATTGCGCAATCGGCCCGCCATCGAGCGCTTCCGGGCAGACATGGATCGCTGCGGGCACTTTGCCCGAAGCACCCGACATGCGCCCGTCGGTGACCAGCGCCACATCATATCCGCGCCCTTGCAACACCGACAACGGCGGTGTCAGGGAATGCAACTCCGGCATGCCGTTCGCCATTGGCCCCTGATAGCGGACGACCACAATAACATCGCGGTCTAAGTCACCGTTATCAAACGCCCTTTTCACATCGCGCTGATCGTTGAATACGGCCACAGGCGCTTCGGTGATATGGCGCTTGGGGTTTACCGCAGAGACCTTCATCACCCCCGTCCCAAGCGAGCCAGCAAGCGCTTTGAGCCCGCCCGTCGGGGCAAAGGGGTCGGAGACAGGTTTGAGGATTTTCGTCTGAAGGCTCTCTTTAGGGCCATCCATCCAATGCAACTCTCCATGCACATCAAGTTTGGGGTCTTTGGTATAAGCCTCAAGCCCCTGCCCCATAATCGTTTGTGTATCCTCGTGCAGCAATCCGTTGCGCAGCAACTCACCGATCATGAAGCCAAGCCCGCCTGCGGCATGGAAGTGATTCACATCCGCCAGCCCGTTGGGATAAACCCGCGCCATGAGCGGCACGGTTTCGGAAATTTCCTCGCAGTCATGCCAATCGATAATGAGCCCTGCGGATTTGGCCATGGCGATAAGATGGATCAGCAGGTTCGTGGAACCGCCCGTTGCATTTAACCCGACAATCCCGTTCACAAAGGTGCGCGCATCAAGCACATCAGCAGCCGGGATATAGTCGTTCCCAAGTGCTGTGATCTCAACCGCGCGCTTGGTGCCTGCGCGGGTCAGCGCATCGCGCAGTGGCGTGCCGGGATTGACGAAAGAGGCGCCGGGCAAATGCAGCCCCATGAACTCCATCAGCATCTGATTGGTGTTGGCAGTGCCGTAAAACGTGCAGGTTCCCGGCCCGTGATAGGAGGCCATCTCGGCAGCCATAAGCTCGTCGCGACCAATGGCCCCTGTGGCAAACTCCTGCCGCACCTTGGCTTTTTCGTCATTCGGCAGACCCGAGGTCATGGGGCCCGCAGGCAGGAACACTGCCGGAAGATGCCCGAAACTTGCGGCCGCCATCACCAGACCTGGCACGATCTTGTCGCACACGCCAAGGAAAACCGCGCTGTCAAAGACGTTATGCGAAAGCGAAATACCCGCCGCCATAGCGATCACGTCGCGCGAGAAGAGCGAGAGTTCCATGCCCGGCTGGCCTTGTGTCACCCCATCGCACATCGCCGGAACACCGCCAGCGACCTGAGCTGTTGCGCCCGCATCGCGCGCAGCCTCGCGGATCAAACCGGGATAGGTCTCAAACGGCTGATGGGCCGAAAGCATGTCATTGTAGGCTGTCACAATACCCAGATTGGGCGCTTTATCCGCAATAAGACGCGATTTGTCATCTTGGGTTGAGGCGGCATAGGCATGCGCGAGGTTTCCGCAAGCCAGATGTGCCCGGTTCACGCCTTGTCGCGCCGCCTTGTCGATGCGCGCCTGATACGCGGACCGGCTGTCGTGGCTGCGTTCGATAACCCGATCTGTGACACGGGCGATGACATCATTCAAAGCCATTTGCTTAACTTTCCGGCAGATCGCGCCATTTGTGATTGTTCTGCTCGAGCAGCTTGTCCGCCCCGCGCGGCCCGTTGCTGCCCGGCTCATAGGTTTCGGGCTTGTCGTTGGAATTGGACCATGCGTAAAGCACCGGATCAACCCATTGCCATGCTGCCTCGACCTCATCCCCGCGCATGAAAAGGGTCTGATCGCCGCGAATGACATCCATGATCAACCGCTCGTAGGCGTCCGAGACACGAATGCCCGGATCCACATGATCTTTAAAGCTCATATCGAGCGGCACTTCCGAAAGGCGCAAGCCCCCCGGCCCCGGTTCCTTGATGGTCATGCGCAGGGTGATCCCTTCATCCGGCTGCAACCGGATGATCAGCGCATTGCCCCGCTGGTTCTCCATTTGCGGAAAGATCGCATGCGGGACGTCCTTGAAAATCACCGCGATCTCGGAAATCCGGCTTTTGAGCATTTTGCCCGTGCGCAGATAAATCGGAACGCCCGCCCAGCGCCAGTTCGCAATGGAGGCTTTGAGCGCCACAAAACTCGACGTTGTGCTCTCTGGATCGCCAACATCGGCCAGAAACCCGTCGGTGTCGTCCCCGGCCGCATACTGACCGCGCACCGTATCGGAAATCGAGACCGGCTTGAGCGCGCGGATCACCTTGAGCTTCTCGTCGCGCACCGCATCGGGGTTGTAATGCGACGGCGGCTCCATCGTGGTCAGACACAACAGCTGCATCAGATGGTTTTGAACCATATCGCGCATCGCGCCGGACTTATCGTAGTACCCGCCACGCCCTTCAACGCCAAGACTTTCGGCAACTGTGATCTGGACATGGTCGATATGGCGGTTGTTCCAAAGCGGCTCAAACAACGCATTGCCAAAGCGCAACACCATCAGGTTCTGCACGGTTTCCTTGCCCAGATAATGATCGATCCGGTAAATCTGCTTTTCGTCGAAACACTTGGCAAGCTGCGCGTTCAACTCTCTTGCAGACGCCAGATCATGCCCCAAGGGCTTTTCGACCACGATACGCGCTTCAGACGTTGCAATCTCGAAACGGGTCAGACGCGAGGCAATATCGTCAAAGATCGACGGGCCGACCGACAGATAAAACACCCGCACAGGGCGTGGATCTGCCTCAACCGTTTCTTTGAGCGCCGCCCATCCGTCATCCGAGAGCGCATCAACGGTGACGAAACTCAACGTCTTCAGAAAGGCTTTGAGGGTCGCATCATTCCTGTCGCCAGCATGCGGAAGCAGCGCCTCTGTCACCAGCTCGACAAAATCCTTGTCGCTAAGCGCACCGCGTGCCGCACCAATAATGCGCGCGTTCTGAGGCATTTGCCCCGCCTTCATGCGAAAATAGAGCGACGGAAATATCTTGCGCTTTGCCAGATCACCGGTGGCACCGAAAATGATCAGATCAAACGGGGATACAGGTATTGTGCGTGCGGCCATAGGTGTGATGCCTCGTCTCATCCTGAGGCGACCTCAGGACCTTCATTCGGGAGCTATGAAAGCCCAATAGGGGCCCCATAGCGACGCCAACACTCCTGAGATGCGAGTTGACGTGTCGGCAGCGGTTTGTCAATTGGCGATCAGCAAAAAAATTTGCGACTGCGGCGCGTTCGACCAGTGAATTGATAGACCGCATAACGACGGGGAGAGATTTGTATGCTAACAACAGAAGGGTTTGACCGGATCGGAGAAGAAAACGCCTTCGCAGTGCTGGCCCGTGCTGGCGCACTGGCAGCGCAAGGCGCGGATGTCATCAATCTGGGCATCGGTCAGCCGGATTTTCCAACACCCCCGACGATTGTCGAGGCTGCCGTCAAGGCGATGCGCGACGGACAACACGGATACACGCCCGCAACCGGCCTGCCGCAATTGCGCGAGGCGGTGTCTGGCGATTTGCATCGGCGGTTCGATGTGGAGGTCAGTCCCGATCGGGTGCTGATCGTACCGGGCGGAAAAGTGACCATGTTCACCGCAATCCTGATGTTCGGCGCACCGGGCGCAGAAATCATGTACCCCGATCCGGGCTTTCCCATCTACCGCTCAATGATCGAATATACGGGCGCAACGCCCATTCCGATCCCGATCCGCGAGGAAAACGGCTTTGCGGTTTCCGCAGATGAAACGCTGGGTCTGATCAGTGATAAAACCCGCCTGATTATCCTTAATTCTCCAGCCAATCCATGCGGCGGTGTCACACCCAAGTCGGAGATTGATGCGCTGGTGGCCGGACTGGACAATCACCCTGAAATCGCGGTTCTGTCCGATGAGATATACGATCAGATGATCTATGACGGCCAAACCCATCAGAGCCTTCTCGTCTATCCCGCGCTGCAAGATCGCCTGATCCTTCTCAACGGCTGGTCCAAAACCTATGCCATGACCGGATGGCGCTTGGGATACTCGGTCTGGCCGACGGACCTCTACGACAAAGCGCGCAAACTGGCCGTAAACGCCTGGTCCTGCGTCAACACGCCCGCGCAATTTGCAGCGATCGAAGCGCTCAACGGCCCGCAAACCGCTGTGCAAGAAATGATCGCCGAATTCGATGCCCGCCGCAAATTGGTGGTTGATCTGATGAACAACCTGCCGGGCGTCTCTTGCGTCGTGCCAAAAGGGGCATTCTACGCATTCCCGAATATTCGCGAAACCGGATGGAGTGGAAAAGACCTGGCCTCCGCACTTCTCGAAACCTGCGGCGTTGCGACAATCGGCGGGCCGGATTTTGGCATCCTCGGCGAGGGCTACATCCGCCTGAGCTACGCCAACAGCCGCGAGAACATCGAGCGCGCCGCTGCACGCATGAGCACGTTCCTGTCTAACCAAACAGCAACGCGCTGACGCGCGTTACGACTTAAAAGTTTATTTGCCTCCGGCGGGAGTATTTTGAAAATGCGAAAGACCAAATTTCGCATTTTTCAAGTACTCATCCCCCCGGATGCGCAGCATTCGGGGCACCTTTATGGCGTGCGCCCGCAAGGGCGCTCCGCTTGGTGGGTCAGATCATACGCGGCATCAGGTCGATCAGTTCTTTGGAATAGTCGTGCTGAGGATTTTGGAACAAATGCTCGGTTTGTGTAACTTCCACAAGCTGACCACCCTTCATCACCGCGACGCGATCACACATTTGGCGGATGACCGGGAGGTCGTGGCTAATAAACAGCATTGTTAGCTGAAGTTCTTCTTGTAGGTCTTTCAAAAGATTCAATATTTGCGCCTGTATTGACACATCAAGCGCGGATGTTGGTTCATCGCAAATCAGGATGCGCGGGCGGGCGGCGAGTGCGCGGGCGATGGAGATGCGTTGACGCTGACCGCCTGAGAACTCATGCGGGTAGCGCATGGCCGCATCGCCGCCAAGGCCCACGTGGTCGAGCAGATCGCGGACGATTTGGCGCGTTTCAGTCTCGCTGGAAGTCAGCTTGTAGAAACGGATCGGCTCGGCCACGACGTCGAGCACTTTCATCCGCCCGTTGAGTGAGGAATACGGGTCCTGGAAGATCATTTGCAGCTTTTGATCAACCGCCCGCTCAGCCTCGTTGCGGCGTTTTCCCTGCACCTGTTGGCCCAGGATCGAGACACGCCCCTGGTCTTGAATATGCAGGCCTGCGATGATCCGGGCGACAGTGGATTTGCCAGAGCCGCTCTCCCCAACGAGACCGAAAGTCTCCCCCCGTTTGATTGTCAGCGAGACGTGATCGACCGCTTTCAAGAGCTTGCGGTTGCGTTTGAGAAAGGCGCGTTCCAGCACGAAGGACAGCTCCAAATCCTGCGCGTCGATCACCGGTCCGGCCTGTTCATCCTCACTCAGCGCAGCGCCCAGCCAATGTGATTTGATGTCGATCTTGCGGCTCGCCACATCGCCGCCTTCGATATAGTCAACCGATGCGAAGCGGTCGAGTTTACGGTCAGCGCGCGGCACGGCGGCGATCAGGGATTTTGTGTAGTCATGCACAGGTGCCGTCAGAACCTGTTGCGTGGTCCCCGTCTCCACGACCTGGCCGCGATACATCACCGTGACCCTGTCGGCGATTTCGGCGATAACACCGATGTCATGGGTGATCAGGATGACGCCCAGATCGCGGGCGCGGCACAGGTCCTTAATCAGTTCCAATATCTGTTTCTGGATCGACACATCGAGCGCGGTTGTTGGCTCATCGGCGACGATCAGATCCGGGTCGCCCGACAAGGCCAGCGCGATGACAACCCTTTGCCGCATCCCCCCCGAAAACTCATGCGGATAGGCTTTAAGGCGCGGGGCGGCATGGGGGATGCCCACCGCTTCAAGGAGGCGCACGGCTTCGGCTTTGGCCTCGCTTTCACGCATACCGCGCGATGTGCGGATGCTCTCGATGAGTTGCGCGCCGATTGTCAGGAGCGGGTTGAGCGAGGTTTGCGGGTCCTGAAAGATCATGCCGATTTTGGCGCCGCGTATCTTGCGCATCGCCTCCGCGTCCAGATCGCGCAGGTTCTGACCTTCGAAGATGATCTTGCCCGCGGCCACCCGTCCGGGCGGTTGCAGAAGGTCCATGATGGCGTTGCCAATGGTCGATTTGCCTGCGCCACTCTCCCCGACCACGCCCAACACTTCGCCGGGCGCAACAGTGAGCGAGACACCGCGTGCGGCTTTAATCACGCCGCGACGGGTTGGGAACTCGATATCGAGATCGGTAATCTCCAGAAGGCTCATCGCAGTTTTGGATTGAGTGCATCGCGCATCCAATCCCCCAGCATATTCACAGCAAAGACCAGCACGACCAGCGCGATGGCCGGGAAGAACGTAATCCACCACAGTCCTGAATAGAGGTATTCATTGCCCACCCGGATCAGCGTCCCAAGGCTTGGCGTGGTGGGCGGCACTCCTTGTCCCAGAAAACTGAGCGTGGCCTCGGAGATGATCGCGAGCGCAAGCCCGATGGTGGCCAGCACCAGCACCGGGCGCAACACATTGGGCATGACATGGCGCAGCATGATCAGCCAGCTTGGCAGGCCGATAACGCGTGCGGCTTGCACATATTCCTTTTGCACCTCCACGAGCGTCGCACCGCGCGTCACACGCGCGTATTGCGGCCAGTCCGACAGGCCGATGGCGAAGATCACGACGTAGATCGAGTAAGCCTCGCGCACATCTATGGGCAAGAGGTTGCGGGCGATGCCGTTGATGAGGATCGCCAGCAGAATACCAGGGATGGTGAACTGCACATCCGCAACCCGCATAATCACGCTATCGACCCAACCGCCCAGATAGCCCGAAATCACGCCAAGCGTCACGCCCAGCGTCATGCCCAGAAACACCGCGGCGAGGCCAATGATGATCGACAGCCGCCCGCCATAGATCATCGTCGATAGCATATCGCGCCCCTGATTGTCCGTGCCCAAAAGGTACTGATCCTGTCCGCCTTCAACCCATGCGGGCGGCAGTTTGCCATCCCACAGGCTGATCTGTGCGGGATCAAACGGGTCAAACGGTGCAAGCCATGGGGCGAAAAGCGCCATGAGCATAAAGGCAAGCGTGATAATCCCTGCCACAATGGCTCCGGGCGAGCGAAAGAAGCTGTAGGCGATATCATTGTCGAGAAACCGCGCGAACATCAGGAGGCTCCGACGCGGATGCGTGGATCGATCACCACATAAAGAATATCAACGATCAGGTTCACCAGCACAAAGACGAGCGCCACGAAACATAAATACGCCGCCATCACCGGCACATCGGCAAATTCAACGGCTTGAATGAACAACAGGCCAGTGCCGGGCCATTGGAATACCGTCTCTGTGATGATCGAATAGCCGATCAGCCCGCCTATGTTGATCCCGATTATCGTGATCACAGGCACCAGCGTGTTCTTGAGCGCATGGGTGAAATTGATCGCCCGCTCGGTCAGCCCACGGGCGCGGGCGAATTTGATATAATCGGTCTGCATCACTTCGAGCATTTCGGCACGCACCAGCCGCAGGATCATTGTGGTCTGAAAGAGCGACAGTGTGATCGCGGGCAGGATGATCGAGCGCCAGCCCTCTAGCGTCACAAGCGATGTCTCCCAGACGCCGATCACCGGCACTGTCCCTGCGCGCCCTGACGAGGGAAGCCATCGCAATTGAACCGCGAAGAGATAGATCAGCGCGATGCCGATTATGAATGTGGGCAGGCTCACGCCTACGAGCGATGAGGACAGGATCGTTCGCGATAGGAACGAGTTGCGCTTGATGCCGGTATATATCCCGGCCCCGATCCCCAAGATCAGCGAAATCACAGCCGAGACAAAGACAAGTTCAAGCGTGGCAGGCAAGCGGTCCGCGATAAGCTCCGAGACGGAAATGCGCGAGCGTAGGCTCAGGCCGAACTCGCCTTGGGCGGCGCGTGCTACGAAACGGGAGTATTGTACCCATATGCTGTCATTGAGGCCCAGCGCCTCCTTGATCTCGGCGCGCCGTTCCATCGTCGCGTCCTGACCAACCATCTGGTTCACCGGATTGCCGACATAAGTAAAGAGCGCAAACGCCACCGCTGAGACGATCAGCATAACGAAAACGGATTGAACCACGCGGCGCGATATGAACCAGAGCATATGTCGGGAAAATCTTTGCTAGAGGACCGGGGCCGCGAGATGCCGCCCCGGTCGCATCAGGTGATGTTATTGCATGACCGCAAATCGGAAATAGGGCGTGTCATTTGCCGCGATTGGCAGGTCGAGCTTGTCGCTCATACCCCATGCAATCACCTGATGGTGGATTGGGATATAGGGCGCATCATCTTTGACCTGAGACCACGCCTCACCGATGAGCATCTCGCGCTTGGCAAGATCGGTTTCCGTGGCAATCGCAGCTGTCACGTCATTGACCTTGTCATTGCTGTAACCGGTCGCATTCCACGATCCCTCGCCGTCCAGCAGGTAGCTGAAGACATAGTGGCTATCGAGCGTCGGAACGCCCCAACCGAGCATGTAGAAGTCGGTCTCACGGTTCTGGATTTTCGGGAAGTGCTGCGCTTTGGTGATCGCTTCGAGTGTTACATCGATCCCGATTTTTGCGAGCATCGCGACGGCCGCCTGACAGATTTTCTCGTCATTGTTGTAGCGGTCATTCGGGCAGTCGAGACGCACGGTGAACCCGTCGCCATAACCAGCCTCATCCATCAACGCCTTGGCCTGATCAAGATCATAACCCATCGGCGCATCCTGATCGGGCGTGTTACCCAGAACGCCGGGCGATGTGATCATACCGGCCGGGAAGCTGAGCCCTTCCATCACAACACGCTGGATCGCTTCTTCGTCAATCGCCAGATCCATCGCTTTGCGCACACGCACATCTGCGAAGGGGTTGGCGCCTTTGACATTGGAGGTGCGCAGTTCCTCCACGCCCTGATCCATGCCAAAGAAGATTGTCCGCACCTGAGGGACAGTCGCGACTTTCAACTCGCCCGCCGCCTCGATCCGCTGGAGATCCTGCAAAGGTGGGTCGAGCACGAAATCAACCTCGCCGGACAAAAGCGCAGCAACGCGGGTCGCCGCATTTTTGATGGGTCGATATTCGATACGCTGGATGTTGCCGGGGAACATCTCATTGCCCCACCATGCTTCGTTTCGGACCAGCACTGTCATTTCGTCGGGCGCACGGCTGTCAACTTTGAACGGGCCAGTACCATTGGTGTTGCGGGTGGCGAAATTCTCTTCATTGGCCGCAAAATTCTGCGGTTCAATGACACCATTCTCTGTTGCCCAGCCCTCATCGACCATGAACAGCGAGGTCAACTGGTTGGGCAGGATCGGGTTCGGCCCATCAGTGGTAATATGCACCGTCAGATCATCAATCGCCTCGGCACCGGTGATGCTGGCAACCTGCTCTTTGAAGTCAGAGGCTTCGGCCTTGGCACGGTTGATCGAGAACACAACGTCTGATGCGGTAAAGTCCTCTCCACCATGGAATTTCACGCCTTCGCGCAGCTTGAATTCCCATTTGGCGGGCTCAACCGCTTCCCAGCTGACAGCAAGCTCAGGCACCAGCGACAGGTCAGGCTCACGGTTCACCAGTCGCTCGTAGATGTTGCCGTTCATGGCAATCGTCGGGCCTTCGTTCTGGCTGTGCGGATCAAGGGTCAGCGCATCACCTTGCGATGTCCATCGCAGTGTTTGTGCCTCTGAGGCAGTGCCAACAGCCATCAGGCCAAACCCGATCGCAGTGGTCATGGAAAGCAACTTTTTCATGTGATTTTCCCTGTTGTGCGTTGAAATTGCGTTTGCCTTGCAAGCAGGGCAATACCCGACAGGTTTGCGCCGCGGGCAGGATGAGTCAAGCGCATTCGCCCTAAAACTGTGGGCAAATCCACCGCCTAGATCACGCGGCGGCGCTCAATCCTCAGGCAGATCGTAAAACGCCTGTTTGTATATGGGCGGTGTATCGGTTTGAGGTGGCAGGCTATCCTGATAGGCCTTTCGCGACTGCAGACGCGCCAGATAGTCCGGCAGGGCGTCGAAGGCATCAAGCGGCGTGAATTTCGCAGCGATATCGAGCGAATATCCAATCGCAACATCAACCGCGCTAAACCCGCTATCGAGCAGATACGCCTTGCCGTTCAGCGCTGTATTTACCGTCGCAAGACATTTTTCCAACCGCCGCCGCTCGATCTTCATCACCACCGGCGAGCGCAACTCGGGCGGATAAAGCGCGATATGCTGCTGGGTCAGCGTGGCAAGATGCTGGCCGATGGTTTCGGAAAAATGCAACCACATCAGCCAGTCCCGTCGCTCCGGCGATCCGGGCGCGCGGTAGAGCGGGCCGCCGTGGGTCTCGCACAGAAATTCGAGAATTGCCCCGCTTTCAAACATTGCGCGCCCGTCGATCTCCAGCGCCGGAACGCGGCCTGCGGGGGAGATGTTAGAAAACGGCGGTTCATGCAGATTGCGCCCGAAGGCGTGGGTCACCACATCGACCGGCAATCCAAGCTCATTTATGAGCCACAAAACGCGAAACGAACGGCTCTGCGGAATATGATGCAGGACCAGTTTCATCGCAGCGGTTGGACGATGCCTGTGCGGATCAGAAACTCGACATAAGAGGCCGCTGCGCCCATCGCCTGACACGTCGCGCTGTTGTGCTTGTCGATATCGGACGGCTGGCGGTCCACAAGGCTCAATTCCATTTGCC
>CAYRKW010000004.1:0-26343 GCA_964425135.1 uncultured Rhodobacterales bacterium | reverse complement strand
TTGTGCTTGTCGATATCGGACGGCTGGCGGTCCACAAGGCTCAATTCCATTTGCCGGTCGCAATTGATGACATTGCGCAGGGTGATGTATTTTGCCTCAATCTCCGCGATGCGTTTCAACGACGGATCATCGAGCGCATAGGCCTCCAATTCCTTGCGAATTTCTGCACCCCACTCGTTGCGGGCCGCCACCAGACAGTCGAGCGCCGCTGCGGAGACCTTCTCATACGCATCGCATTGCGCCATTGCAGTCGTGATGCAGGTCTCAAAACTGGTGCCTGAACTTTGCGCCGTCTCAAGACACATCCGCGTGCCCGGCTCCAGCACCGTTTGCGCCTGTGCCATCGTGCCTGCGCACAGAGCCGCCAGCGCCAATCCTGCAAATTTCATGCCCTCACCTTTCATCAAGTCCACTGCAACGCCAGCGACTGTGGACATAGTTGCATAGGGGAACAAGCGGGATTTGCGATATTTTTGACCCAATGCGCTTTACTCTGCCAAGTCGGTGCGTATAAACGGCGGATCAATGCCCGAGTGGCGGAATTGGTAGACGCAGTGGATTCAAAATCCACCGCCTAACGGCTTGCCGGTTCGAGTCCGGCCTCGGGTACCACCACATCCGCAATCATACCTGCCGCCCCCCGCGCCGCTGGCAATGGCGTGAGAGGAAATGGCGATCTCAAGGACTTTCTCGATTGTCTCGTGGAAACCCACAGTCACGCCACGCTGCGGCGGGCCCGATATGCAGCAATACCTGAGGCCAAAGTCGCCAAAAGCAGGACCAGCCCCAGCGCTTTGATCGGCAAGGTCTCCCCTTTGACGAGCGAGCCGCCGACCATCAGCACAAAGGCGAGCAGATGCACGATGATCCGCTGGATGCGGATCAGGGCTGTCTCGCGGACAAGAAAGCTTAGAACCACATCGATGCCCCACCAGATAAGCAAGGCAATTCCAGGCCAGAACGCGCTGACACGGGTGGAGGTTTGCATCGCATCGAAATCACCGCCAAAGAATATCGCCATGGCCCAGAACATGTGGATGGCAAACGCGATGTAGGACACGGTCCACCACGCCTGCCACGGCGCCCATGCACCGCTGTTGCGCCGCCAGACATAGACGAACGCGGGGATCATCAGCACAAGCGCCGCCCATGCGGTATAGGCAGACCGATAGAGGGTTTTGACCGCCGCCTGTGGTACATCCGCGACGGGAGACGGCGTATCTGAGCCTGCGGGTGGAATGCGGCTAAGCCAATCGGTGCCGTGGAAGACCTCCGCCCCGACAAATGCGGCAATGACGGAGACAAAAAGCGCAAGAAACGGCATTTTCCAGATCATGATCAACCCCCAAACGACACGGCTGAGCGCAAGACTGTCCCGTAGATCGTGTGAGTGCAAGGGGGGCTGGTGCAGGGCAGATCGCTTACGCCGAAAGGGCCGCCTTCGTATTTGAGGTCACTTCACCCGTTCAACTTCGGTAACATAAACTTGATTTGTCTCATTTTTTGATTAAAATCGATAGCATTGACAGACACAATCAAGTTTTAAGGGGGCTTAATCACTATGTTTGGTATTTTCAGAACCGCTGTCAGCGGGGCGTTTCTCGCGTGTATGACAGCCGTTCCATCCTACGCAATCGTGATCCAGGGCACAGACACTGCCGACACGCTTGCACAGCAACTCTTCCTCAACGCCGACAATATCACGATCATCGACGCGCAGCTTACGGGCGGCGAGTTTTTCGACTTTGGAGAAGGTGAAGGAGATTTCGACGGCGGGTTCGGGAATCCGAACGCGCAACAGGCGGGAACTTATCTAAATGTTGGCGGCACCTACGGGCTGCCATCGCCGGGTATTGTTTTGAGCACAGGCGATGTGCTTGACTACGCGAGCGGTCCGAACACCAGTGGCGGTCTGACCGGCGGTTCGTCGACAATCGCTTCGGGAGCTCAAAATGACTTGCTGTCGGGCATCACAGGACAGGTGCAGCACTTTGATCCGATCCAGCTTGATATCGAGTTCAACGTCGATGCTGGCGTGGAAGAAATCTCGTTTATCGGCGTTTTCGGCTCGGAGGAGTTCCCCGAGTTTGTTGGCTCTAGTTTTATTGACGGGTTCGGCCTGTTTGTGAATGGGCAGAATGTGGCAGGCGCTCTGGAAACGGGGGCCGCGCCGGGATCAACACCGCTTCCGATCAATGTGAACCATCCCGATTTTGCCAATATCCCCGGAACCGAGCTTGATGGCGTGATTGCACCCAACAATATTCCACTGTTGCGGTTTGATGTGCCGGTGCAAGAAGGGCTGAACAATTTCACAGTCATTCTTGCCGACGCATCTGACGATGTACTCGACACAACCGTCTATCTGTCGAGCTTTGGTGATTTCACCAACACCAATGGCGCGTCCGAGTTCACGCCGATCCTGCCGTCCAATCCACCGGATGCGGACGGCACATTTGTGATCGAGATCGATGCTGCGACGGAAGGTCCGACCATCTGGATCGACCCGCCGGTCAGCGTTGGTTTCACCTATGAGGCCAATAACGCAGAGTTTGCGAGTGTCACAGCGCCATCGCTTCTGACCGTGAATGACCCGGATGGATACGAATTGGTCATCGGCACGGATGTCTACACCCTGCTCGCAGGTCAGACCTTCGACATATTCGGAACGCTTGGGTTTAGCGTCTCTGAATTCGATTTGCGCGGCATTGAGCCGACGTTGGGACTGGATCCTGCGGATGGTGCAGCCTTCCCGCTTGGCGTCTCGCTGTTGAACATCACGGGGCCAGTTACAGTCGACATGACACCGATCACCGTTGACGACGGCACGGGCGGTGGCGGCACCGGTGGCGGAGGTGGCGGCGGCGTCACACCTGTACCGATCCCCGGCGCAGGCTTGCTTTACCTCATCGGGCTGGTAGGGTTTGGCGGACTGGTCCGTCGCAAACAGTCCCGCGCAGCCTGACGCAAGGCGCAACTGAGAACAATCAAGGCGCGGGCGCGACGGTGCCCGCGCTTTTTTGTTGAAATACCATCCCGTTTGCTGCTCGCGCGGCGCTGAATGGGACTGCAATCAATTCTATGTCCAAAGGGAAATCCATGTTTCGTTTCGCCCCATTGATCGCCGCCGGTTCTCTGGCATTTGCGCCCGTCTCCCCTGCCCTGGCAGCTGATTCCAACGGTGAGTTTGCCGCCAAGGGCGCGGGACGGCTGACATGCGAGCAATATCTGGGCATTCGCGAGCAAAAGTCGCGGGATTATTATGTCACCGCCGGCTGGATCGAAGGCTATATCAGCGGCATCAACGCGCTCCAGCCAAAGACCTATGACGCAACGCCATGGCAGACCACCGAACTGGTGCTCGGCCTGCTCGCCCGCGCCTGTGAGAGCGAGACAGATGCGCGTATTCTCGATCTGATCAATCGCTACCTGCGCGAAGTCATCACTCTACGTTTGCGCGAGAAGTCCGAGCTTGTAACCGTCAGCACAGGCGATGCCGCTGTGCTGATCTACCGCGAGGTGCTGTCGATGGTGCAGCAACGGCTTGAGGCGATTAATTTCGATCCCGGCACAACCGACGGCGCTCCGGACAATCCGGCCACGGTCGCCGCGCTGAGCGCGTTTCAAAAAGAGCGCGGGTTGCCGGAAACAGGCCTGCCCGATCAGTTGACCCTGCTCAACCTCTTCTTCGCTCCGGCGCAGTAGCTGGGCGTCTAAGGCGCCGCGTCTCTTGCTGTTTCATCGTTGAAACCGCGCTCAGCTTTGGTGTCGATCAGGCGATGGTATCGGTGTCGTTAATACCAGCCGCGGTCTCGTTGATCAGGATCAGACGGTCGCCCTGATCGGTCGATAGGGTGACCCGCGAGACGCCACCGAAGGTCTGCTCGATGATCGTCAAATCGGTCAACTCCAGCCCATCCATCAGGCGCACCTTGTCAATTCCCGTCTCCCAGTCAGACACAACGATGTCATCATCACCAAAGCCGAACTGGAACACATCCGCGCCGGTTCCGCCGCGCACATGCCAGTCATTTCCGGCACCTGCCGCGATATAATCATCCGCGCCCAGCCCATTGATATCATCGCGACCACCACGGCCTTCGATCCAGTCCGTCTGTGGCGTTCCGGCAATCGGATTGTCGTCGCCATCACCAATGAACACATTGTCATAGTTCGCAGGATCAAAGCCCATTGGCGGATCAACCGGATCACCACCGTCAACAAAATCATCTTGCGACAGATCGGCAGCGGTCTGGTTGATCAGGATCAGACGATCGCCTTGATCGGTGATCAGCGACGTGCGTGTCACACCGCCAAAGGTCTGCTCCACAATCGACAGGTCGGTTAAGGCCAGATCATCCATCAGACGGATTTTGTCGACGCCAGCCTGCCAGTCGGCAACGATGATATCATCATCGCCAAGCCCGTACTGGAACACATCCGCACCGCTTCCTCCGCGCACGTTCCAGTCATTGCCGGCCCCTGCTGCGATATAGTCGCTCGAGGCCAGACCATTGATATCATCGCGACCGTCGCCGCCTACGATGAAGTCTGTCTGCGGCGTGCCCTGGATCGGATTATCCTCATCGTCACCGGTGAAAACATTTTCATAATCCTCTGGATCAAAACCCGCTGGCGTATCGACGGGAGGCTCACCTGCGCCGCCGGTGACAAAGTCCGCTTCACCCAGATCAGCTGCGTTTTGATTGATCAGGATTAACCGATCCCCTAAGGCTGTGGAGAGTGTTGTGCGTGTCACACCGCCGAAGGTCTGCTCAGCAATCGACAGATCGCTCAACGCCAAGCCGTCCATAAGACGGATCTTGTCGACCCCGGTCTGCCAGTCAGTAATAACGATATCATCATCCCCAAGGCCGAACTGGAAGACATCCGCACCTGAACCGCCGCGCACATTCCAGTCGTTACCGGACCCGGCTGCGATGTAGTCATCCGAGGCCAGAGCGTCGATATCATCACGGCCTTCGCGCCCTTCGATCCAATCTGTTTGAGGTGTTCCCTGAATTGGATTGTCGGTTTCATCGCCAATAAAGACATTGTCATAATTTGACGGATCAAACGCCATCGGCTCGACCATCTCGTCATCATCTTCGATCGTCGCTGTCGCATCCTCTGGAACAGTGAAGTTGTCGTAGACACCCTGATGCTCGAAGAAGAGCTGGAATATCTCATCCGGCTCCAGTTCTGTGTCACCAAAGACATTGACTGTGACGGATTTGAACGTCTCTCCAGGTGCGAAAGTGACCGACGTTTCGAGCGCCTCATAGTCAACACCCGCAGTTGCCGCTGGCAGATCATCCGGGTTGAACGCCGGATCGGCATCGCCTGTTTCGATAAGGATCGTATCAGTTGTGTTCAAATCGGTGTCCTGACCAGCAATCGAGAAGCGCGTCAGGCCAAACACAAATTCGGTAACGCCTGCATCGCCTTCTTCCATCGACAGGATCGACGCATTGATGGTTCGATCTCCGGGGAAGTCCACAAAGAAGGTCGCCTCACCAAATGTCTCGCCGCCATTGCCGTCACTGACGGTGTAGAAGACGGATCCGGCAGGACCAGAAAACTCCTCAACGGGCGTGTAGGTGAAGACGCCATCCGCTTCGACAAGCTGACCGCCAATGAGTTCAGGGAAGAAATCGGTGATCGTCAGCGGATCGCCATCTGGATCAATGTCGTTGGCCAAAAGATCGGCCAATGTGAAGCTGATAGCTTCGCTAAACTCGCTCTCGAACTCTTCGTTGGTGACAATCGGCGCCTGATTTGGACTGTCGTCGTTAAGGATCGTGCCCGTCGCATCTTGGGGCACGTTGAAAATATCAAAATTACCATTGCCATCCGGCGCATCGGGCGTCGGAACCCACTGGAAGAAGAGCTGGAATATTTCATCCGGTTCAACATCCGTATCGCCAATGACCTGCACTGTGACCGTCTTGAATGTCTCGCCCGGCCCGAAGGTGACAGAGGTGTCAACCGGAATGAAGTCAACATCCGGCGTTGCATCGGGAAGATTGTCGGGATTAAAGTTCGGATCCACCAGATCAGTTTGCGCGGTCAGTGTATCGGTCACCTGCAAAGAGCCTTCATCGCCAATGCGGGTGATACCATAGACAAACTCGGTAATCCCGTCATCACCCTCGGTTTGAGAGATAATCGAGATATCAAGCTGCCGTTGGCTGGGGAAACCGGTGTCGAAGATCATCGGCTCTTCGGTCTCCGAAACCCCGCCATTGCCGTCCGATACGGTGTAATAGAAGAAATCTTCCGCGCCGCCCGCGCCCGGCGTGTAGGTCAGGGTCCCGTCACCATTGTCGATGAGCGTACCGCTGTTAAGCTCATCCGGCGTGAACCCGACAAATGACAGCGCGTCGCCGTCGATATCCACGTCATTGGCCAGTACATCTTCCGCGATGTTGATCGTCAGCGGGACGCCAAAGTCGACACTAAACGCATCAAAGCGGTTTTCCGGCTGATCATTCTCGCCATTGATGTTGAAGGTGATGTCAGCGCTGTTCGAATTGCCCTGACCGTCGGAGATTGTGTAGGTGATCGTGACCGCGCGGCTTTGACCGACGCCCAAATCTTCGAAATCCTCATCAGGGCTGAACACAAAGCCGCCGGTTGGCGTCAGCGTTGTCTGACCGCCTTGAGGCAGATCGTTGAACAGCCCATCAATGCTCAGCGCATTTCCATCGCTATCAACCGCCGAGATGACCGTCAGCGGATCGTTTTCAGGATCGCTGTCGCCTGTGCCGGTGGCCGTGGTGTTGCCATCGGTATCGCTGACCGTGCCATTAACCACATTGCCAATCGCAATGCCGTTCTCGTTGACCTCATAAGTGTCATCGACAGCAACCGGCGCCCCGTTGCCTGTGTCATCGATATCCGTCACCGTGACCGTAAAGCTCGCCGAACCGACACCGCCGACCGTGTCGTCAGCTGACACCTCAACGTCATAGACATTGTCGCCATTCGCATCCTGCGGATTTTCGAAATCCGGCGCGTCAACGAAGGACAGTGCGCCCGAGACATCATCAATCTCAAACAGCGAAGCGTCCGCGCCACCCGTAATCGCATAGGTGACGACAGGACCATCGACATCTTCCGAAACCACATCCGTGACAAAGCGCGTCGTCTCGTCAACGCTTACCGCACCACCGTTGGTTATCACCGGATCATCGTTGATCGGGTTGACGGTGACATTCACCGTGGCGGTCGATGTGCCGCCGTTTCCGTCGGAAATATCGTAGGTGAACGCATCAGAGCCGTTGAAATCGGGGTTGGGCGTGTAGATCAGACCGCCTTCCACATCCAGGTCTGCCGTGCCGTTCGATGGATCGCCGACAGCCTCGACGTCCAGAACGTCACCCTCGCCGTCCAGATCATTGTCCTGCGGGAAGAAGGAGATCGATCCATCTTCATCAAGCGTAATGTCATCATTCACCGCAATCGGTGCGTCATTCGCGCCGTTCACAGTGATTGTCAGATCAGCGGTATCGCTGCCGCCATTTCCATCGCTGATCGCATAGGCAAATGTAACCGTCGCCTGATCGCCATCACCCAGCGTATCATATATCGTGTCTGTCCCGTCACCCGATGGGCTGAAGGTGAAATTACCATTGGCCATCATCATCATGGTCGCACCACTTGCCAAGGTGACTTGCGCCCCATCGGCAGGATAAACCGTGCCATCGGTATCCGTAAAGGAGGTCACCGTCAGCGCATCGCCATCCGGATCGCTGTCCGGATCGGTTGGATTTGCCGCAAGCACATTGCCGTTTATGTCGCCGTTCTCGCCGCCAGATGTCACATCATCCACCGCCTCAGGCGCAAAATCATCAGTCAGGATTTTAGTCGTTGCGGTTGAAGCGCCGATCAGAACGGCTGGATCAGACGTGCCTTGGATGGTGACAACAATGTCCTCATCGCCTTCTGTCTCCAGATCGCCCAGCACATCCACGGAATAGGTTTTTGTGGTCTCCCCGGCCTCAAAGGTGATCGAGCCTGAGATCACCGATCCAGGTTGGAAATCATCAATATCGACATCGCCTTCAACAGAGAAATCTACCGTGACCGCGCCGCTGGCATCGCCAATGCGATAGAACGTGAAGAGCGTTGAGGTCGTGCCGGTGTCGCCTTCGGTCAACTCCCCTGTCGGCTCGCCGGTTGCAACGCCGACGGTGGAAGGCAGAGCAGGCGCATCCGTTGGCGTGGACTGCGCCTCCGGCTCCGCCGCGAGGCCAAGCGCCCCTGCAAGGAAATCCGCATCGCCCGTGAGCGCGAAATCAAGCACGGCAGCGTCGAAAATCGCCTTATCTGCCGGATCAAGACCGGCGGCAATCGCGGCAGCTTCCGCATCCTCGCGCAGATCGGCAGGCAGATCATCGATTTTGAGCGACGCTGCAGGGAAACCTGTTGGATAGCTCGCCGTGTTGGTGAAAAGACGCTCGCCCGCGCCAAGCTCCCAGCTTTGCGCATAGCCTGCGCCGTCGAATGCACCGCGGCCGTAGAGATAGTCAAAGCTGAGGCTTGGTGTGCCATCCTCGTCTGTCGTGACCTCGGACGCAGGCACCGCAGTCCCATCGCGCAATTCGTAATCATCCGTCAGATCACCGTTGCCGTTGCCCATCAGACCGCTGATCGCGCCCGCATTGCCGCCCGGCGCATCCGCAAGAAAGACGCAGATGTTGAGCGCGCCATCCATGTTCTTGATCACCAGCTGCTCGCCCGTGTCATTCAGAACGATGGTGATCTCGGATTGATCAGCGTTGAAGAACACATCATAGGCGCCGCCCGGATCAGCCGCATCGCCGTTCACATCGGCGGCACCTGTTGCCAATTGCTCGGCCGTTAGTGGCGCACCATCAATCAAGATCGGAGTGTCGCCCAGCGCATCCACCTCGACGGTCACCCCATCAATCTCTACCGCCATTCGGGTTGTGACCGAGACAAGATCGGAGCCGGGAAGCGGCTCGAACCGCACCTGAACCGCAAACGGATTGGTCGCACCCGCATCGGTTTCAACAAGGACGTATTCGCCAACCGCCTGGAAATCATAGCCCAAACCATCAAGCGTGATGATATGCGGATCGCCAAACACATCCGCTTCAATGCCCTGTGGGACAACCGGTGGCCGCCCGTCGTCGTTGAACACCGTGACGCGCACGTCATCGAGAATATCATAGCTGATCCCGCTGGGGGCCGTGTAGCCAGTGACATCCAGGATCATGCTCTCGCGCGGCTCGATGATACCATCGCCAATGACCTGCACGACAAAGTCGACCGAGGCCTGACCATCGGGAATTGTTACCGAATTGCCCAAACTGGGAAGCGGTCCGACCACATCATTACTGTCAAGCGCAAAGAAATCGCCAGCTGCCGGAAAAGGATTGATGTCGAAGGTCACGTCAACATCGCCCGCCAGATCATCGCCCGAACGCGTGATCGTGAAGGTCACATCGGTCGTGCCGCTATCGCCTTCGGGGACGAAACTGTCATCGACGCTCACCGTGATGCGCGGCGGGAAGTCGTCGTTGAAAATATAGGCCGTTGCGCTGGTGCTCTGGACGTTCAGCTCCAGCGAGCCCGGCGCAGCCACGTTTGAGATCGCAATCGTCAGCGACTCGGAAAACTCGATATCCGTATCGGCAAGCTGATCGACAGCAATAAACGTGCTGAAATCGCCCGAAGCAATGGTGAAGCTGCCCGACAACGGGAAGCTGCCGGAGATATCCGCATCATCGGCAGTGCCTGCGCTGATGACAAAATCGCCGGTAATTTCAGAACTTTGATCGCCGTATCGGAAAACCGTGAAGCCAACCGGATCGTCGTCATCCTCATTGCGCGAGCGGCCAGAGACATAGACAAACGTCGGCTGGTCGTCGTTAAAGACCCGCGCAATCGACACATCGCCCGCAATCGAAATCGACGATGTGCCATCTGTGGTCGCGTTGGAGATTTCCAGCGAAAACTCTTCTGAGTTTTCAATCGTCAGATCGCCCTGAATTTCAACGTCAATCTCAACCAGCGCCTCACCTGCCGCAAAGCTCACACTGCCATTTGGCAGCGCGCCGCCCACAAAATCGGCCCCATCGGTCGGATTGAACCCAAAGCCTGCAACCGCGTAGTCAAAAGACACAATTTCCGACAGGTTTCCGGTGCGCGTCACTTCGAAAGTGTATGTGGTCGCACCGCTGTCACCTTCGGATTGTGACGCAGTGTACTGACCTGCATTACGCAGAGAGACCACAATCGGCAGATCGCCTGTGGTCACATCAACCGCCAGATTGTTGATGTTCAGCTCGTTATCATTTGCACCATCTGCGTTGTCGAGCGCTTCAAGCGCCGCCGTCCCGCCAAAAATGACATAGCTCGAACCGGTAAAATTCTCCGTCCCTGTCTCGCCAATGATAATATCGTCATGGCCGTCGTTATTGAGATCACCCGCACCAGCAACCGAGCTGAAGCTGTTAAAGGTCTGGGTTTCTCCAGGATCAACAATTTTATAGGCTTGGCTCGCGCTCAAAGCAGACAGATCCACGAGCCCGCTAAAACCGGCAGCGGCGCCAAAGACGAGATACCCAACCTCAGAGTTTGACGTCAGGCCACGCCCTGTGATCAGAAAGTCATCAAGACCGTCGGAGTTGATATCGCCCACGCCAGTCGCGGCGGCATCGATCAAGCCGACAAAATTGTCATTGGAAATCGAACCGTCGTAGAAAAACGCCCCCTGCCCGCCGAGAATATCGCTCTCGATCTCCTCCCGAACCTTGGCGTTGGTGTTTCCAAACGTGTTGTCGCTGAAGGGTGGCTGATCGGTTCCGTCGATGACGACAACACCCAATGCGGTTGTCGTTAGCGCTGGGTCAGCACCGACCTGTAGCGCTGAGAAATAGGCCAGCTCATCACGGCCATCATCGCCAAAAACATCACCAATTCCGCCGAAAGTCCCACCAAGATCGTTACCTGGATCGGCCTCAAAGATCGCAAGGCGCGAGATGCGGAAATCGATATCGGCACCTGTGAAGGACACGTCGAGCGACACTGGATACGGATCAACGCTGGTATCCTGACCATTGATGATCGCAGCGCCCGGAGTTGCATCGCCACCACCAGTTGGCTCTTCGGGTAAGACAGTCAGATTGCCCGCTGCATCCCGGATAAATGTGTAGGAGTTGTAAAAACCGACGTAAGATACGTCATTCGTGATCAGATCATCAAATCCGTCGCCGTTGAAATCCCCCATGGCGCGCAGAGCGCCGCCACCGCTGGTTCCTTCGTAGTTCCCAAAGTAACCTCCGTAACTCCCATAGTTGCCATAGGTCGGCGTCGATGTGCGACCTGTTACAACTTCAAATCCATCACCGCCATCGAGCGTGGTGGTATTGACGATGACATCTGCCGAGGCTTCTCCGGGGGCAAGGGCCGACAGGAAAACCGGTCCGCCAGGCCCTCCACCGGCCGGCGCAGGCGTTGCAATCGGCGCATCGCTCACACGCGCCTGATCGGTGCCAAAAATGACAAAACCGCTGCTCTTGCCCGTCTGATAGTTGAAATATCCGCTATAGAGCGTGTCGTCCGTTCCCGCATCATACTGACCATTGCCATCAGCGTCGTAGATCACATCGTAACCAAAGCCGGACGAGCCATAAAAATTCAGATCGGTCGCATTGACGATAACATCCGCAAAGCCATCGCCATTCACATCGCCTGCGCTCGCTACTTCGGTGACGAACCCTTCGACATCAATGCGAAACCCGGCCAGATCGCCGACCGCCTCGACCGCATCGACGGCCTGAGTGCCGCCATAAATCACATAAGCGACACCCTGTTCATTCGCATCATAAGGAGACCCGCCCTCGCCGTAATACGCATCCGGATTGCGACGTGTTGCGCCTTGCCCGATGATGAAATCGTCAATGCCATCACCGTTCACATCGCCCGCACCAGCGACATCAATGCCAAACCCTGTTCCGCGGTCGAAGATATATCCATCACCGTAAAAGCCACCAACCGTGAAGCCCCCGTCCGGCGCAATCTTGAAGCCATCGGTGCCATCGAGATCGCCAAGGTTGAGCGATGGGGCAAAACCGGCGTCGGACCCAAAGACGACATAAACCGCACCAACATCGCGATAATACGTTGCGTTTCCGTCATAGGTAAGCGTGGCATTCCCGCGAATAGCCGTCACTGCGATATCATCAAATCCATCGCCGTTTATGTCGCCGATCCCATCAACAGCAAACCCGGATTGCTCACCAGAAAACGGCGTGCCATTGATAGCAAGACCAGCATAATTACCCATTTTGGGAACCCCTTATGTGTGTTCGTGTGTGTGTGCGAAAAGTTCGTATCAAAATTTAATTGTCAAAAGGGTCGCGTGTTTGCGCGCCCTCGTCAACTGCTAGTTCGGCCAAAACCCCTCAAAACCTGCAATGATTTCCTGTTAATAATCATGACCAAAATTGTGTTGGCAAAATGCGAGAGTGCTTGCGACGGGAAAAAGGAAGTGACAACAAGGGGATGTCAGAAGATAGAGTTGACGCTAGGTCCGGTCGGGCATCTCAGAACGACCGCAGCACCGACAAAATTAGGTTTAGGGATTTTATGACCGACACGCCTCCATCCGACACACATGCCCCGCAAAACAGCGAATCTGAGGCGCAGGACGCCAAGTTTGAGATACACCCATCGCGCATGTTCGCCGCTTGGCTCGCCTCCACAGGCTCCAGTCTGGCCTTCACGACCTATCAGGCGGGCAAAGTCTTCTTGATCGGCACCAACGCCGAAGAAGGACGGCTCTCGGTGTTTGAGCGCAGCTTTCCCCGCTGCATGGGATTTGGCGCAGATCCGTCCGATGGCTCACGGACCATGTGGCTCTCATCACTCTACCAGCTCTGGCGGTTCGAGAACTTCCTTGATCCGGGCGAGGTTCGTGATGGCTATGATGCGGTTTATGTTCCCATCGAGGGGCGCACCACAGGTGATGTCGATATTCACGATGTGCATCCGATCAAGAAGAACGACGCACCTGTTTTTGTGGTCACACGCTTCAACTGTCTGGCCACGCTCGATCACACCAACAGCTTCCAGCCGATCTGGAAGCCTCCCTTCATCGACCGGATCGCCGCCGAGGATCGCTGCCACCTCAACGGGCTCGCGATCCGCGACGGCAAACCCGCCTTCGTGACGTGCGTGTCGCAAACCAACATCGCCGCAAGCTGGCGCGCGCATCGCACCGACGGCGGCATTGTGATGGATGTGCAAAGCGGCGAGGTGGTCGCAAGCGGCCTCTCGATGCCGCACTCTCCGCGCTGGCACAACGGCGCTCTTTACGTACTGCAATCAGGCACGGGCGAGTTTGGCCGTATCGACATGGAGAGCGGCACGTTCGAGCCGATGTGCTTCCTGCCCGGCTTTGCCCGCGGCGTGACCTTCATCGGCGACCATGCCGTGATCGGCGTCTCCCGCCCACGCCGCGACAAGACCTTCGAAGGACTGGCGATTGACGATAAACTAAGCGCCGCGAAGATGGAGGCCAAATGCATGATCGCTGTCGTCAATCTCAAAAGCGGCGATATCGAGCACTCGCTTGAGCTCGAAGGTGTCGTGCAGGAGCTTTACGACGTCTCGGTCCTTCGCAATGTGCGCCGCCCCAGGCTGATCGGATTCGTGAAGCCGGAGATCCGCTTCATGATCAGACCGGGCAAGCTCGCTGCGGTCTGATCGATCTGTCAGCGCAATTGGCCTGTCCGCTCCGCTGCAATAAACAGCGGATAGGCCACCTGCCGATCAATCAGCGAGACAAGCGCCAGCAGATAGCCCGGATAATCCGGGCGCTGGCCAAGCCGCATCCGCGTTAAAAACCCTTCGACCCCCAGATCGCACAGACCCGATTGTCGTGCATCCTCCAGTGTCGGGCGCAGCTTCACCCGGCCCAGCAGAACATCGCGTCGCAAACGTCGCAGCGCAGGCATCTGCCTTGATATACGCCGCCGCCGCGCCCCGGCTAGCTGCATCTGCCCAAAAGCCTCTTCCACCGACTGCGCAGTTGCATGATAGGCCCGCCGCCGGCCCTCTTTTAGCACCATCCAGATCAGCTGCCCCCCATCGGTAATCGCCCGCGTGGCCCGCGCGCCATGGTACTCAGACTGCACCACATTGCCTTGATCCACCCATACCCGCACCCAGTCATCGGTGTTGCGCACAATGTCCGGCATCGCGCTGCGCGCGCCTGCATCCTCAAGATTGCGTGCAGCCAGCAATCGTTTCTTCAACGCCGACGCGCTCAGCACGTCTGTCGGCCCGTCATGGCCAATATGTGTCGCTCTATCCACAAGCTCTTCCCCTTCGGTTTAACTTTAGACCCGTATTTCGAGCCCCCGCCAAAGACCTAGACAGCGCCAGCGTCCAAAACTGTGCGATTTGTCACGAAAATCAGCCAGCGACAGACCTGCGCAAATGCACAGCGATGCGTCGCAATTCCACTTCGCCACCAAAGCGCAGCAATTTTAGGCGATCAGGATTGGCTCTGTGACAAGTTTGGTATTGAAGTGCGCCGCCAGACGCGGTTTTCTGCACGGCAAGCCAAGACAAAACGCGGCACAGGCTTCGCGGGCGGAGGAACGATGCAATATATCACACCCCAGAGTTTCCAGGAGGCATCCAAAATTGCCACCGATGCCAGCGGCACGATCCGCTTCCTTGCGGGTGGCACCGACGTGCTGGTGCAATTGCGCGCGGATTTGGTCGAGCCGGATGTGCTGATCGACATCAAGCATATCAAGGGCGTTGGTGAGATCACCCAAAACAAGGACGGCTCTTGGCGCATTGGCGCAGCGGTTCCGGGCGCGGTCATGAAAGAGCATCCGCAGCTCTCCAAAGACTGGCCGGGCATTGTCGAGGCCACAGACCTGATCGGCTCCACGCAAATACAAGGCCGCGCGACACTTGTGGGCAACCTGTGCAACGGCTCCCCCGCCGCCGACAGCGTCCCCGCGCTCATTGCAGCTGGCGCAAAAGTCTCTGTCGTCGGTCCGAACGGGTCGCGGATGGTTGCAGTCGAAGACATCCCCGCAGGACCCGGCAAAACCACTTTGGCGCAAGGCGATGTTATCGAGGCAGTGCATATTCCCGCGCGCGGCGACAATGCGGGTGATGCCTACCTGCGATTTACCCCGCGCACAGAAATGGACATCGCGGTTGTCGGCGCGGCTGTCAGCCTGCGGCTTGATGGTGACAAAATCGCTGAGGCGCGCGTCTCGCTCGGCGCCGTTGCTCCGACAATCCTGCTCGTCGAAGACGCCGCCAAAGCCATCATCGGAACATCGCTCGATGAGGCCGCCATGGACGCTCTCGCGGCTGCCGCTATCGCCGCATGCAATCCGATTGATGACAAACGCGGTACAATCGCATTCCGAAAGAAAGTCGCCGGCGTGCTGGCAAGACGCGCGGCCCAAACCGCCTACGACCGCGCCAAGGGAGATGCATGACATGATACAGGTTTCCACAACTGTTAACGGCGATGAGGTCGCGTTCCTGTGCGACCCGCGCGAGACGCTCCTCGATGTGCTGCGCGATCGCCTGTCGCTCACCGGCGCGAAAGAAGGCTGCGGCACAGGCGATTGCGGCGCGTGTTCAGTCACCGTCGATGGCCGCTTGGTCTGCTCCTGCCTCGTTCTGGGGGCGGAGGCCGAAGGCAAAGAGATCGGCACCATCGAAGGCGTCGCTGATGGCGAAAACCTGCACCCCTTGCAGGAGAAATTCATCGAAAAAGCCGCCCTCCAATGCGGCATCTGCACCCCTGGCATTCTGGTCGCCACCAAGTCCCTGCTGGAGCGCAACCCGAACCCGACCGAAAGCGAAGTCCGCTACTGGCTGGCTGGCAACCTCTGCCGCTGCACAGGCTATGACAAAATTATCCGCGCGGTTCTGGAAACCGCCGCTGATCTCAGACAAGGAGCTTGAGACATGGCACTTGATGATCAAAAAATCGGCGACTTCAAAATCGTAGGCAAATCTGTCCTGCGCCCCGATGGCATCGACAAGGTTACAGGACGTGCCAAATTCGGCGCAGATGCCTACGCATCAGGCATGCTCCACGGCGCGATTGTCCGTTCCCCCCATGCCCATGCCAGGATCAAAAAGATCGACACCAGCAAAGCCGAAGCGCTCAAGGGCGTCAAAGCCATCGTCACCCGCGCCGACTTCGCGGACGGGCTTGAGGGTGAGACATGGAATATCCTCGAAAACGTCATGGCAGGCGACAAAGCGCTCTACGATGGTCACGCCGTCGCTGCCGTAGCCGCCACCTCCGCACTCATCGCCCGCGATGCGGCCAAGCTGATCGAGGTGACTTACGACGTGCTCCCCCATGTCACCGACGTCGATCTGGCCATGGCAAAAGATGCGCCTGTCATCCGCGACGGTGTTGCCGATCCGTCGGTGCCCAAAGGCATGCACCCCAATGTTGTGCGCTACCACGAAAGCGGCCATGGCGATGTCGAGGCAGGCTTCAATGAGGCCGATTTGATCGTCGAAGACAGCTTCAAGACCGAAGCCACCCACCAAGGCTATATCGAACCCCATGCCTGCCTTGCCCAACTCGGCTCGGACGGCAAAGGCGAGATCTGGTGCTGCACCCAAGGCCATTTCAACGTCCAGAAAGTCTGCGCCGCACTTGTGGGCACCGAGACCAGCCAGATCCGCGTCACCCCCTCCGAGATCGGCGGCGGCTTTGGCGGCAAAACCGCCGTCTTCATCGAGCCGGTGGCGCTGGCCCTGTCGAAAAAAGCCAATCGCCCGGTCAAACTCGTCATGAGCCGCTCTGAGGTCTTCCGCGCCACCGGCCCGACCGCCTCCACCTCGATGGATATCAAAATCGGCATGACGAAAGACGGGACGATCACCGCCGCCAGCGGCGTCTTCCGCCTGCAAGGTGGCGCCTTTCCGGGCGCTCCGATGGAGTTTACGGCGATGTGCGCCTTTGCGCCCTATGCGCTCAAAAACGTCCATCAGATCGGCTATGACGTCATGTCCAACCGCCCAAAGCAAGCCGCCTACCGCGCGCCCGGCTCCCCAATGGCCGCCTTCGCTGTCGAGTCGGTGATTGACGAGCTGTGCAACAAACTCGGGCTCGACCCAATCGAAACGCGTCTCAAAAACGCATCCAAAGAAGGCACCAAAGCCTCCTTCGGCCCCAAATTCGACCGCATCGGCCTCGTTGAAACGCTCGAGGCAGCCAAAGCCCATGACCACTACGCCGCCCCGCTTGAAGACGGCGCGGGACGCGGCGTTTCTTGCGGCTTCTGGTTCAATCATGGCGGGGAGACCGCCGTCAGCCTGGCCATGTCCGAAGACGGCACCGCCGCGCTTTCCGTCGGCACACCCGATATCGGCGGATCGCGCGCCTCCATGGGCCAAATGGCCGCCGAAGAGCTGGGCATTGCTTACGAGGACGTGCGCACCACAATCGCCGACACCGCAACGCTTGGCTATAACGAGATCTCCCACGGCAGCCGTGTCACCTACGCCAGCGGCCTTGCCACCATCAAAGCGGCCCGCGATGCGGTCAAAAAACTCTGCGCCCGCGCCGCTGACAAATGGGGCATCGATCCAGATGCGGTCTCCTGGCAAGACGGCTGCGCCGTCCCCTCCGGCCCCAATGCAGGCGAGTTTGACCCCATGCCTATCGCCGAGATCACCGCCAATATGGGCGCAACAGGCGGTCCCATCGTCGGCCATTTCGAAGCCACGCCCGAAGGCGCAGGCGTCAGCTTCGCCACCCATATCGTCGATGCCAAAGTGGACCCCGAAACCGGCCAGACCGAAGTTCTGCGCTACACTGTGGTGCAGGATGCCGGCAAAGCGATCAATCCCGCTTACGTCGAAGGCCAATACCAGGGCGGCGCCGCCCAGGGCATCGGTTGGGCCCTGAATGAAGAATATATCTACGGCGAGGATGGCCGCTTGCAAAACGCGGTCTTTTTGGACTACCGCATCCCCGTTGCCTCCGATCTGCCAATGATCGACACGGTGATTGTCGAGGTGCCCAATCCGGGCCACCCCTACGGCGTGCGCGGCGTGGGCGAGACATCGATCTGCCCACCTCTTGCCGCCATTGCCAACGCAGTCTCCAATGCCGTCGGCGTGCGCCTCAAACACCTGCCCATGTCGCCGCCACGCATCCTCGCGGCACTCGATCCGAATGGTTGACGTCCACCTATGGTCCGGCCTGCGCGCACTGGTGGAGGGGCGCGATACCGTGCCGGTGGAGGCAAAAACCACTGGCGAAGTGCTCGACGCACTCCGCCGCGACTACCCCGCGCTGATCCCAACCCTCGATGCCGGTGTCTCTCTCGCCATCGACGGCAAAATCATTGCCAACAGCCGCGCTGAACCGGTCCATGAAACAAGCGAAGTCTACCTCATGCAACGCCTCAAAGGCGGCTGACGCAGCACAGATGAGTATTTACAGGAAAGATGAAGCCCCCGCTTTCGCCTTTCCTCAAATACTCAAAACGCTGCGTGCAAAAGACGCATTTTGCGCCAGCAAAATCGGCTTTGGAACGCACAGGTAAAATCTTGCGCCCGATCAGGGCGCTCCGTTTGGCGAGACCTTTGCCCCCGCGCAGACAATCGCGTAGGGAGCGGTCATGGCGCGTTATGATGTGATAATCCTTGGTGCAGGCGGGGCGGGTTTGATGTGTGCGGCAACCGCATCGCAGCTGGGCGCGCGTGTTCTGGTGATCGATCATGCGGACAAGCCGGGCAAGAAAATCCTTATCTCAGGCGGCGGACGCTGCAATTTCACCAACACAGGCTGCGCACCGGATCGGTTTCTCTGCGAAAACCCGCATTTCGCCAAATCTGCCCTGTCGCGCTACACCGCGCTCGATTTCATCGACCTTGTGGACCGCCACGGCATTGCCTGGCACGAAAAGACGTTGGGCCAGCTTTTCTGCGATGGCTCCGCGCGCCAGATCGTGGCGATGCTGATGGATGAATGCGCCAAAGGCGGCGCGGATGTCCGGCTTGCCCGCCAAATCGGCGAGATCGCGCATCGCGATGGGTTCTACCATCTGGGCGACGACAGCGCCCGCGCGCTCGTCATCGCCACCGGTGGCCCGTCGATCCCCAAAATGGGCGCCACCGGCATCGCTTATGATATCGCAAAACACTTCGGCCTGCCTATCATCCCGCCGCGCCCCGCGCTCGTTCCGCTGACGCTCGACGATCCTGCCTTCACTGCCCTCTCAGGGGTCGCTACCCCCGCCATCGCCACCACCGGCAAGACCAGCTTTCGCGAAGCGGCCCTTCTGACCCATCGCGGCCTGTCCGGCCCTGCGATCCTGCAAATTTCATCCTACTGGCAAGATGGCGAGGATGTGCTGCTCGACATTCTGCCCGACGACGGACCCGACTGGCTGATCGCTCAAAAGAATGCCGCGCCCCGCGCCCACCTCAAATCGGCACTCGCCGCCAAACTGCCCGCGCGCCTCGCCGACCTACTTGCCGAACAAATCAACGCCAGCGCGCAGATGGGCAACATCCCCGACCGCACCCTGATCGACATCTGCGCCCGCCTCAAATCATGGCGCTTCACGCCCACAGGCACCGAAGGCTACGCCAAGGCCGAAGTTACCGCAGGCGGCGTCGATACCGCAGCCCTGTCGTCCAAAACCATGGAAGCCAAAGGCGTAAAAGGCCTCTACGTGATTGGCGAGGCCGTGGATGTGACCGGCTGGCTCGGCGGGTATAATTTCCAATGGGCGTGGTCGAGCGCTGTCGCCGCTGGACAGGCTATCGCCTATGCCTGAGATAACCCAGACCACCGGCCCGCTTGAGATCACTGCGCTTGGCGCACAAGGGGATGGGCTTGGCGGCGGCCTCGCGGTGCCGTTCACGCTACCGGGAGATGTGATCGAGAACGGTGCCATAACGCACCCGTCCCCGCATCGCGTACGCCCGCCCTGCCCGCATTTCGGCACCTGCGGCGGCTGTGCGTTGCAGCATGCCAGCGATGCGTTCGTCCGCGATTGGAAGCGGGATCTCGTGGCCCGAGCGCTCGCCGCGCATGGGCTGCGCGATACGATTGATGCGATCCACAGCTCCCCCCCCGCCTCCCGTCGCCGCGCGGTTTTATCAGGGCGCCGAACAAAGAAGACGGTGCAACTTGGCTATTTCGCCAAACGATCCGAAACGCTTGTGCCCATCAACGATTGCCCGTTGCTCCTGCCGCAAATCACCGCCGCGCTCGACGCTCTGCGCGCGATTGTCCGGCTGGCAGCGACCCGAACTTCCGTGGTCAAGCTGACGGTGACCCAGTGTGATGCAGGGCTTGATCTTGCGGTCGAGAACGCGCGCACGTTTGGCATTCAAAACACCTCTCAACTCACTGAAATTACAAATGACTTTGCGCGCATTGCGTGGAATGGAGACGTTATTTTGCGCAACCGTCCCGCCGCCCAAACCTTCGGGACAGCGCAAGTCGAACCACCCCCAGGCGCTTTCCTACAAGCAACCCGCGCGGGTGAAGCAACGCTCGTTGCTGCTGTGCTTAAAGGCACCCACGATGCGCGCCGTATTATTGATCTCTTCGCTGGCTGCGGGACGTTTTCCCTGCCGCTCGCCCGATCAGCGCAGGTGCTGGCCAGCGAATATGACGCCGCCATGCTCAAGGCTCTCGATACAGGCTGGCGCAAGGCAACCGGACTGCGCGATGTCAAAACCGAAGCGCGCGATCTCTTCCGCCGCCCCTATCTTGCGGCTGAGTTGAACAAATTTGACGCCATCGTCCTTGACCCGCCTCGTGCAGGCGCGGCGGCGCAAGTGGCCGAAATAGCGCAAAGCACCGTGCCGCGCATCGTTTATGTGTCTTGCAATCCCGTGAGCTACGCCCGCGATGTGAAGTCGCTGGTTGAGGCTGGGTACAGCCAAGACTGGACGATGGTTGTGGACCAGTTCAAATGGTCACCGCATACCGAAGTTGTTGGTGGTTTGACGCGGGCGTGACGTGATCTCAGTCGCGCGGACGCACCCGAATGACCACATCCACCTTCGAGATTTCCGCGCCATTGGGTGCATCCGGCAGTTTGGCAAAGCGCACGGCGTCATTGGGCGCATCGGTCAAAGACCCATCATGTTCCCAATAAAAATGCGGATGCTCGTCGGTGCGGGTATCGAAATACGACTTGGCCCCGCCAACCGTCACCTCATTCATCAACCCCGCATCGCAAAACGCGCGCAGAGTGTTGTAGACGGTCGCAAGCGACACCGTCTCATCGCCATCACAGCTTAAGGCATGCAAACCTTCGGCGGTGACATGGCGGTTCTTGCCATCCCCGATCAGCAGCTCAGCCAAAGCAACCCGCTGCCGCGTCGGACGCAGCGACGCGCTGGCGAGCCAGTCTCTGGCGCGTTGTTCGGATCTGTTCATGTTTGCAAACCTACACTCAATCCGCTGACACATGTGCGCGCGTATCGTCGCACATATCTAAAAGTAGCGCGTCTTGTGAACAAAATCCAGCCTTGGCCCGCATTAAGGCCCGATTAGAGCACACAAAGCGCAGCGCCTGTGCTTGCCGGAGCGCACGCTGTTGATATTTCCGCGCCCCGCCTATTGCGCCGCCCCGTGGCTCAGGCGATAACACCGTTGAAACAATGTGAAATAATGCGAGACACAACCCATGCCTCATCCCCAAACCAGCTTCAGCTATGACGATCTGATCAAATGCGCCAATGGCGATCTGTTCGGGCCGGGCAATGCTCAATTGCCGGCGCCGCCCATGCTGATGATGGACCGGATTACCGAGATTTCCGAGGATGGCGGCGAGCATGGGAAAGGTCACGTTGTGGCCGAGTTCGATATCAAGCCGGACCTGTGGTTTTTCGACTGCCATTTCCCCGGCAATCCGATCATGCCCGGCTGTTTGGGACTTGATGGTCTGTGGCAACTCACCGGCTTCAACCTGGGCTGGCGTGGCTGGCCGGGACGCGGCTACGCACTTGGCGTTGGCGAGGTGAAGCTCACAGGCATGGTGCGCCCTGATCGCAAGATGCTCAAATACACCGTCACCTTCACCAAAGCCCTGCAAACCCGCCGCCTGACCATGGGGGTTGCCGATGGTATCGTCGAGGCGGATGGCGAGGTGATTTATCAGGTCAAAGATATGAAAGTCGCTCTGTCCGAGAGCTAAACGAACACGAAGAGGATTATTTATGCGCCGCGTCGTCATCACAGGTCTCGGGATCGTTTCATCCATCGGCAATAATACCCAGGAGGTCACTGCATCCTTAAAGGCAGGCCGCTCCGGCATCACCTTCGATGACGACTACGCCGAGCGCGGCTTTCGCAGCCAGATCAGCGGCAAATGCGACATCGACGTCACCGAACATGTGGACAAACGCGTCTTGCGCTTCATGGGACCGGGGGCGGCTTACGCGCATATCGCCATGGGCCAGGCCATTGCCGATGCAGGGCTGAGCGAGGCTGAGGTCTCCACGCCGTCCACCGGCCTCATCGCAGGCTCTGGCGGGCCATCCACCTCCGCCATGCTGGCCGCGCATCAGACTGTGATCGAGAAAGGCGCACCCAAGCGCATCGGTCCTTTCGCTGTGCCAAAATGCATGTCCTCGACAATTTCGGCGAACCTGGCGACAGCCTATTCCATCAAGGGGATGAATTTCTCGATCACCTCCGCCTGCTCCACCTCGCTGCATTGCATCGGAATGGCCGCACAGCAAATACAGCTTGGCCAGCAAGACCTGATGTTCGCAGGCGGCGGCGAAGAGCTTGACTGGACTCTCTCCTGCCTCTTCGATGCCATGGGCGCGATGAGCAGCAAATATAACGACACGCCTCAGCGCGCCTCCCGCGCCTTTGATGCCGACCGCGACGGCTTTGTGATCGGCGGCGGCGGCGGCATTGTTGTGCTGGAAGACTACGAGCGCGCCAAAGCCCGCGGTGCAAAAATCTACGCCGAAGTAACCGGCTTTGGCGCAACCTCAGACGGCCACGACATGGTCGCCCCGTCTGGCGAAGGCGGCGAGCGCGCCATGCGGCTCGCGCTGCAATCCATTCCCAAAGACCGCGCCGTCAGCTACATCAACGCCCATGGCACCTCGACCCCGGTCGGCGATGTAGGCGAGGTTGAAGCGGTGCGCCGCGTTTTTGGCGACGGATCCACACCGCCCATCAGTTCGACAAAATCGATGACCGGTCACAGCCAAGGCGCCACCGGCGCGCAAGAAGCCATCTATTGCCTTTTGATGCTCGAACATGACTTCATCACCCCATCGATCAACGTCGAAACTCTCGACCCTGCCCTCAAACCCAACGAAATCGCCACCAGCCTCGTCAAAGGCGCGGGGCTCGACACGGTGATGACCAACAGCTTCGGCTTCGGCGGCACCAATGGGTCCATGCTGATGAGCAAACTGCGGGAGTGAGGGTACGTGGGTGGAGTACAGCGAGTACATAGTTTATGTTGACGAAAGCGGTGATCACACGCTTGAGAAAGACGACCCGAACTACCCGCTGATGGTTCTTGCATTCTGTATTTTCAAGAAATCGGACTACACATCCACGGTCTCTCCTCAGCTCCAAACATTCAAATTCAATCACTTCGGACATGACGCCGTTGTCCTGCATGAGCGTGATATCCGAAAACAATCGGTGCCCTTCAAGTTTCTGCAAAATCGCCAGAAACGCGAGAAATTTATGGACGATCTCAACACGCTCATGTCCAATATCCCAGTCACCGTCATAGCTGCTGTTATCAACAAACCAGCGCTGCGCGAAAGGTACTCGAGCCCCCAAAGCCCGTACAAGCTGGCGCTCCAGTTTTGCTTGGAACGCACCCAAATGTTCCTCAACACCAAAAGGCAGATTGAGAAGATGACACATCTCATTTTCGAGTGCCGCGGAGCGCATGAGGATAAGGATCTGGAACTTGAATTTCGCCGTATTTGCGATGGTGGCAATTTTGAAAATACGAAGTTTGGTTGTTTCGATATTCGGTTCGCGGACAAAAAAACAAATTCTGCGGGACTTCAAATCGCAGATCTGATCGCCCGCCCTATAGGACGTCATCAGCTCACACCAGATCAGCCCAATCGCGCATATGAGATAATTTCATCAAAATTCTATCGGAAAGCTGACGGCACATTCGAAGGTGCAGGGCTAAAGTCTTTCCCATAAAAGCGAAAAGCCCCGGTAAAACCGAGGCCACAACGCCGACTGGGAACATCCCCCTGTCCATTTGTAGTCTTTATATGGGCTAAATTAGTTAAAATTTCAACTCTTACCGGAAACCTATTGGATATGAGCAATCCCTCCTCGGACCCCGTCTCCTTCATCCGAAACCTCGGCCCCAAAACCGACGCAGCCTTCGCGCGCGCAGGCATCACCACTGCGCAGCAGGTGCGCGATCTGGGCGCGGATGAGACCTATCTGCGCTATCTGCAACACGGCGGCACCCCGCATTTCATCGGCTTTTATTGCGTTGTTCTGGGCCTGCAAGGACGTCCCTGGAATGACGCGCAGCCCGATGAAAAAGTCAAACTGCGCAAACGCTTTGACGCGATAAAGGCCAAAGCCGCGTCCTCCAAACCCGCAAGCGCCCGAAACGCCGCGCTGGAGAAAGAGCTGGATGCGCTCGGTGTGCGTGCCAAGCCTTGACCCCGACCCGCCAACGGGTAAGCAGGACATATCAAGCTGGAGCCGAGCAACCATGTCCGAACTCATGTCCAACAAACGTGGCCTTGTAATGGGGGTTGCCAATGACAAATCCATCGCTTGGGGCATCGCCCGTGAATTGGCTGCCCATGGCGCGGAATTGGCCTTCACCTACCAAGGCGAGGCCTTCGGAAAACGGGTGGAGCCGCTCGCCAAATCCGTCGGCTCGCAGATGATGATCGACGTCGATGTCACCGACAGCGCCTCCCTCGACGCCGCATTTTCGCAAATTGAGAAAAGCTGGGGCAAACTCGACTTCCTCGTCCACGCCATCGCTTTTGCCGACAAAGCGGACCTCACGGGCCGCTTTTCCGACACCTCCCGCGCAGGCTTTGCCAAGGCGCTCGATATCTCGTGCTATTCCTTCATCGACGTCGCCGCCCGCGCCGCCAAACTCATGTCAGACGGCGGCTCTATCGCTACCGTCACCTACGCAGGCTCACACCGCGTCCAGCCTTTCTACAACGTAATGGGCGTGGCCAAAGCCGCGCTGGAAGCCTCCGTCAAATACCTCGCCACCGACCTTGGCCCCGACAACATCCGCATCAACGCCATCTCGCCGGGCCCCATGCGCACGCTCGCGGGCGCAGCGATTGGAGGCGCACGCAAAGTCTACCGCACCACCCAGGATAACGCCCCCTTGGGCGGCAATGCCACGCTCGAAAGCGTTGGCGGCGCGGCCGTGTACCTGCTCTCGGACCTGAGCACCTCAACCACAGGCGAGACCATCTTCGTCGATGGCGGCTACCATGTGCTTGGCATGGGCAAAGAGGAAAACCTGTAACCCAACATGCTCGACAATCCACTCCCTTTACTCGCAAGCGTTGTGATTGTCTGGCTGACATTCTCGGTCCTGCGTGGCGGCTTCGCGGTCAAATCCGGCCAGACCCAAACCAACACATCCGGCAACGCCCTGGTGCTCGCGATCCTCTCGGTTGTCGCCGCTGTCCTTCTGCTCGGACCAGTACGCGGCATCGCCGTCGTAGTCGGCATTGCAATCCACGAGTTTGGCCATGTCGCCGCCTATCGCGCCATGGGCCACAACGATGCACGCTTTCGCATGGTCCCGCTTCTGGGCGGCGTTGCAATTTCCGGCAAACTGCCCAAAACCCAGCTTGCCGACTACTACATCGCGATCATGGGCCCGGGGATCATGCTACCCGTTCTGGTGGTCAGCGGCATCGCCTCGCAACTCCTCATCCCCTATTCCTTCACACTGGCAACATGGGCCTATGCCATGTTCCTGATCACAGGACTGATCAATTTCTTCAACCTCCTGCCACTGTGGCCCCTGGACGGCGGCCGCATCCTGCGCACCCTGACCTATAGCTGGTCCCCGCTCGCCTCGCGCTACATCACACTGGCGATGAGCATCGGGCTCGCCATCTGGGCCTTCTACGCCCAGCACATCCTGATCTTCCTCGTGGCCCTCTTCGGCTTCTCCTCAGCGCGCCGCATCGCCGTCATCAACCGCGCCCAGCCGCCCATGACATCCAGCCAATCCCTCATCGCCACAATCGCCTACCTCAGCGCGCTCGCCGCCCACGGCCTGGCAGGCTGGCCTTTGGTGCAACAAATCCTGCTGCGCTAGA
>CAYRKW010000003.1:0-84886 GCA_964425135.1 uncultured Rhodobacterales bacterium | reverse complement strand
TCCCCCGTCGCGGGTAGCGACAGCCTTCGTGGCTTGAACGAAAATTATAGTCGTGAGACGGCCCGAAGGGTCGGCTCTCCGCTTAACTCAGCCCGATGCGGGTGCGGATGGTTTCATCGCGCAGGCTGACCTCCTGGCCAGCAAATTCTGCGCCATCGGGTCCTGCGAGCCAAGCGATCGCGCGGGCGGGCCAGTCAGCGGGGATGTGGTCTTCCCATGGGATATTGCTAACCACATTCATCTTGGAGGCTGCGATATCACGTTGCATTTGGGTGGCCACAGTTCCGGGCGAAAGGTTGATCGAGATGATGCCATCACAGTGCCCTTCGGTATGGGCGGCACGGGAGAGATTGAGGACAGCGGCTTTGGACGCGGCATAGTGGCTCCATCCTTCCAGCGCGCCATGGGCTGCCCCTGATCCGATGGTGATGATCACACCGCCGCCGCGTTTGCGCATGGTGGGCATGACCGCACGCATGCCGTGATAAACGCCTTTGACGTTGATATCGATCACGCGACCCCAGTCGTCGGGCTCGAGTTCATCCATACGGCCTATGGGCTCTATGATCCCCGCATTATTGACCAGAATATCAACCGGACCAAAGTGCTGTTCCGTTTCATCGACGGCTTTCGCAACGCTGTCATACTCGGCAACATCGCAGGCGATGGCCAAAGCCTGCCTGCCAGCGTCGCGGATCGCTTTGGCATTGTCCTCAATTGCGCCTTCGGAGCGCGCGGTCAGCACAACGCTTGCGCCTGCTTTTGCCAGATGTTCTGCCGCCGATTGGCCAATCCCGCGGCTAGCGCCGGTGACAATCGCAACTTTACCGCTCAAATTCATCGCAAACTTCCTTTTGGTTGGTACAAGACTTAGTCACAACGGCTCAATTGGCAATCGCGCCTTGCGCGAATTCCGCCGCGCATCCGCGTGCCGCGCCAAATTTGCACTGCCACCTCATTCAAATCTAGGCTAACACTCCTATATATACACCCGACGAGACAGACAGGGAGACAAGAAAGACATGGCCGATTTTGACACCGCAATTCGTAAAGCGGAAAGCGAGATATTGGACGCGCAATCGAAAGTTGAAGCGCTGACCAGCCGGATTGAGACTGCGCAAAGCAAGATTGCAACCGGCGAGGATATCTCGGTCGATATCGAAAATGCCTCTTTGGATGATGTGCATGCCCATGCGGATTTGATGAATGCCAATATCGCTGATCTGATCATGGGTCTGGATGATGTCACCTCGGGCTTTAGTCAGGATTTCAACTCCATGCGCAACAAGACTGCGTGGGAGAGCTTTGTTGGGATATTCTCCAAGGCCAAGGCGCAATCGATGCGCGAAGAACGTATTCGGGCCGCCTCGATTGATGATAAACTGCAGGACCTCATTTCCAAGTCCGACACGATTGTCACCATGTTGCAAAACCAGTTGAACACGCTGCAAACCCACAAAGGGCGGGTGGAGAAGAACCTGACCGAGACGCTGGATGATCGGGAGATTACAGTCGGGGCTTTGGAAAGTCTGCGGGCGGAAATTCTGGCGATGGATCCGAAGATCATCGAGTTGGAAAACAAGATCTCCACCACAACCGATGCGGCGGAACGGACCAAGCTGGAGACTGAGCTTGCAAATATGAACACCAAATACAACGAGATGGTGCAGGATGAGCAGGTCAAGCTGGCCCGCTCGCAAACGTTGGAGCGCTACATCGAGAAGGGCAAATCCTGGGTCGATAGTTTGCAAAATCAGGCGGCAACGCAGACGGTGCTGATCAACAAGCTGCAAACAGATACCAAGCAGCGGGTTGTGCTTTATGACGCTCTAACCAAATCGCTCAAAACCGCGCAGCAGCAGGATGTGGCGCATCGGATCAACGAGATTGGCGTGAAAACCGATCAGGAAGCACAGGCGTCCATGGCCGCCATTGGATCAGCCACAAACACCCGCATGGCAGAGATGATGGAAGCGCATGAGGATCATATGGTCTTTGCGCGCAAGGTTCTGGAGGAGAAGGCCAAAGCGGACGAGCGGTTCGCGCGGCGATTCCAGAAGATTGTCGAGCAGCATGACAAGAACCTTTATGGTGCAGAGCAGCTGGGCAATCCCTAAGTTAAGCGGGCGCATCACAGATGCCTAAAACCGATCTTCAGGACGATCACCACGCGCTGCCCGATTGGGCGGCGGTACGGCGCTATTTTGCTAAGTTCGAGCGCATCATTGCCCATTCCAAAGCGGTGGCGGAGACAGTGCCGCGACGCGGCAAACTTGCGGGCGCGGAGCTTGCCATCATCGAGGATTATCTGGGCCGACTGTCGCGCACGTTTACGGCGCTTTCCTACAAGCATCTGTTCGCAGGTCGCCCAGGAGCCGCGCAGGCACAGGCGATGGAGATCGACCGGCGCGAGAGCGGGTTTCCGATCTATGCCGAGCTGCTGCAAATGGCCAATGACGCGCTTCAGGCGCAAAAACGGCTCGACGGAATGCCGGAGGCGGACACGCTCAAGGCGGAGATGGTGCGTCATATTCTGAGTGCGGGCGAGACGCCATCGCAGCTGCATTACACAATGAGCCAACGGCTCTATTACCAAGCGCTTGCTGGCGAGAAGCTGTTTCTGCCGCAAAATGATCCAGAGGCGTTGTGGCTGGGCGATATCCGCGACAAGGACCGACGTCGGTATCTGCTGCATTGGGCAACCTATGACAGTCAGCTGAATATTCCGACGATTTATCTGGCGATTGTTGAGGACACGGGCAAAAAGCCCCTGCTGAAGGACGAGCGGCGTTGGCCGGCTGTGCAATCGCATCTGATGGCGCAATCGGTTGGCAGTTTGAAAATGGTGACCATCGGCCAAGGGCTAGATGTGGATTTTGACGATTTGCACCCTAAATTCGTGCGCCGGATGCACATCGGCCCGATGTATAGTCACACGTTCACGACCCAAAGCGGGCCGCTGCGCGAGGTTTTGGCTGATGCGAGCGGTAGGCCTGGGCTCGACTGGGCGCTGACATGGACGACTGAGACGCTGATTTCTGGCAAAACCCGCGAGGAAAAATTGGGCTGGTTCGGCACGGTGGAGCGTGAGGTCTTCAAGCTCGATAAGGACGTGCTGGAAGATGAGGGTCCGGGCGCGACCAAGGTGGAGCACTCCCTGATCCTGCCCGAGCGCGCCTATCAGGTGCTGCGCGACCGCAACCCGCCGGGGCTGCGCGGCGTCAAACGCTATGTTGTAAACGAAAGCGGGCGTGTGCTGGCGGGGATGTGATGGCGTTCCGACCACGCGTCTCGGGGTGCTGACGAACTCAAGCAAACTGTGCTTTAGCATGGGGTAAATCATCCTCCATACTAAATTGTCACTTGGATATGGGCAGCATTATGCTGCTATAGAAATGCAGAGTTGTGCAACGAGGCTTGCTGTTTGATGGCAAAACCCAAGCGCCAAGCAGGACGTTCTATGCGTCAAACCGAAGGGTTTGAGGCGTTCATTCCTTACGACCTTCCTCCAGACCCGCCTGTTGAGATGGATTCTGAAATGCAAAAGCTCTTGTCAAACGAAGCCACACAAACAGCGCGGCGAATTGTTGATATGCGCGAAACGCACCGACACCTGATCATCGAAGATCTTGGTAAAGGCGCCGCAAATGCTCTGAAATTGTTGGAATCCATGTACCAAAGGCCGATTTTCAGAGCCGCGGATGTATCAAACACGCTGGGCCTTACACAACAGGCTGCCTATAATCTGACCAATAGGCTTGAAGCAATGGGCCTCATTCGGAAGATGACGGGCCACAAACGCAATCGCATCTTCGGATATGATCCGTACATTCACCTCTTTGCCGATTAGTTCTGATGCAAACAATAGAGATATAACACAATGACCACTTCCCACGACCTGATGGAAATCTCAGAAGATCAGATCACTGCGAAATACGATGCTGCGATAGCGATGCTCGACGGGTTTGACCACGCGCCGCGCATTGGCAAGGCCCGTGAGGGGGCCGCGACGGAGCGCTCGGCAGGATTGGGGACGCGGCGGCGGTTTCGCACGACGACGCCGGGCTTGGTTGCGCGCTCCACAGCCAAGGCTGAAGGGATAAATCTCATCGACCGTATTCATGCGGCTGACACTGATGATCCGCTGGCCTCGCCAGTGCAGGCGGCAATCCTGCGTGCGCTGCGCCGTGCGCTTGCCACCTCGATGGTTGTGAGCGATCTGTATGGCGAAGGCACGGCGCTGTCGGACATGATGCGCGCCAATAAGGAAGGGCGTCTGGATGCGGGGCGCAAGGGGGAGTTTACGGATCTTCTGGCAGCCTCCTCCCTGATCAGTCTGCATGTTTTTGCGAATATGACCGTGTTTCTGCTGGCCTCACAAGAGGCAAGCGGTGAGCAGGACGTGGGTGAGGTCGAAGAGGTTTTAACCGACACCCCGCACCTGGCGCTGCATGGCGCGCTTTGGGAACTGGATCAGGATTTGGCGCGCTATGCCAGCGATGAGACCAAATTGATCCTGACCATTCGCGCGTTCTGCGAAAAACTGATGGAGAAGGTTGCGGCGCGGGCCTCTACTGCCGCGCAGCTCGATAGTTTCACCGCGCGCGCGTATCGGGTGGAAAGCGACGGGTTCACCGTCGACGGGTTCACCCCGGCAGCCAAGGCGCGGTCCACCACGCTGACGATGACCTTCAAAAAGCCCAATGAGGTCGTGGGCAACCATATCGCAAAGTATCAGTCTCTCAAACTGGCGAAGATGCTGATGGCCTATGACTTCGAGCGACGCTCCAGTCCTTTCGTCGATCTGGGCGGGTTTATCTTCACCTTCATGGGCGATGGAATGCCGGGGACAGGTAAGACGACGCTTATTCAGATGATGGCGGGTCTTTTGAATGACTATTGCAAGAACGCTGGCTATCCGTTCCGGTATCAGAACCTGAGCACCGAGAGCATTGACAGCTATCAAGGCAAATCAGCGCAGAACGCCAAGAGCTTCATCAATAACGTGCTCGATCCGTCTGTCATCGGTTTTGGCACCATTGACGATATCGACCAGCTAGCGGGCAAACGTGGAGATCGGCAGTCGAGCGCGGGCCAGTTGGAGATCACAGCTGTGCTGATGGAGAGTTTTGCGGGCGCCAACACCGTTGTGCGCGGGAATTGCACCTTCGGGATGTTCTCCAACTATCCTGAGAATGTCGATGATGCCTTGCGCCAGCGTGCCGGGGCACGGTTTTTGGTCGATGGACCGAAGACGCGGGATGACTACATCGATATTCTTGCGCTTTTGATGGGCAAGCGCCACGATATTCCGCTGGGCGATCACACACTCTTTGAAGCGCAGGCGATTGAGCGGGCGGTTGCGGATAGCTACGAAAGCCACTCCAAGCCACATGAAGACGGGTTGTTGGGGGTCTATGAGCGCGTGTCCAAAGAGATCGGATCGTTCGATACGATTGCCAAACTGGGGACCTACCTGAAGGGTATTCAGGAGGCCGACCCACGCTTCACAGGCCGCGCGATCAAGAACATAACCGATGCGGTGAAGGTGCGGGCGCTGGATATCGAGCTGCCCGATGAGTGGATGGAAGAGCCTGAGATGTTTTTGTTCAAGGACTACGACACCAAGCTGGGCATGATTAAAGAGCTGACCACGCCCATTACAGTCGAGATGGTCATCCAGGAAATCAACCGCTATGCCGATAGCGAGTTCCGCTATGCCGATAAATCTGATGAGGCCGCAATTGCCAACATGGTCCGCGATATGGGCCGTATGGACGAGGCGAAGAAGCGGTATGCGCAGGGGAAGGGTTGAGTAAAATATAGTAAAGTTGCAGTTCCTGGTGTATGATCCTTCGAAAGGAGACAGAGCTCATGTCAAATTCAAGGAAAGGTCAACATGTTGTGCCCAGAAATGGGAAGTGGACCGTTCGCAAAGCCGGAGCCGCGCGGGCAAGCGGTACATTTGAAACGCAAAAAGAAGCAATCGAAGCGGGCCGAAAAATAGCGCAGAATCAGGGGACCGAACTTTATATCCATGGACGGAACGGTCGCATACGTGAAAGAGATTCCTACGGGAACGATCCTCATCCGCCTAAAGGGTAAGTTTGCCAAATTTGAACTTTGAAGATTGTGTTTTCATCAATTGCCCGTTCGATTCAGAATACGAGCAAATCCTCCATTCGTTGCTTTTTTGCGTATTTTATTTTGGTCTTACGCCAAGAATCGCAACTGAGCGAGCCGATAGTGGCGAAAATCGATTATCCAAAATTCAAGAATTAATCTCAGGGTCTAAATATTCAATTCACGATCTTTCAAGATGTCAAGCTGCGCAAGCAGGTGAGCATTACCGGATGAATATGCCTTTTGAACTGGGTCTCGATCACGGCGCGAAGCAGTATGGTTCTGCCACGCTCAGAACGAAGAAAATGCTCATCCTTGAAGAGAAAAGCTACCGATACCAAGCAGCACTTTCAGATTTGGCAGGGCATGACATAGCGGCGCACGCTGGTGACTATACTAAAGCCATTAGAAAAGTTCGTAATTGGCTGAGAGAGGTAACGCGTAAACCTGTGGCAGGGGCGTCAAAAATTGAAGGAAATTTTCTCTTGTTCAAGGAGTGGCGGCTAGAACACCAATTGGCAAAAGGCTTCAGCTTCAAAGATATTCAAGATTATTCGACAAGCGAACTACTTGTTGAAATGCGCGAATGGTTCGAAACAGAAGGCCCAACCTAAGCGGGCCATCATTCAATTTAAATTTTACCAGTATTTCGGTCAGAGATATTTGCACGCTTTATGAAGGCCACCGGCAATCCCCCCGATAATTAATGGGGGTGCGAAAGTAGAATTTTCTCGCCAATATGCCTGATGCCAACCTGCAAGCGCTTGTAGGATCTCCACGCTGGCCTCTATAAAAACGCGACGACGACTTCCCTGCCTCAGTCCGACTCACGCTGATCCGCATCTGATTGCGGACTTATGCGTCGGTGACCTTGTGGGAGGTTTGCCGTCGTCAATTCAATTGCAGAACCTGTCAACATATTGTAGCCTTCAGCACTGTTGCCACGACTGAAAGTGATTTGGAGCATGTATATAGGCTGGAGACTGTCTTTGGTTTGTATGTTGTGCCTGTCGTGTACAGTCGAGTCGGAAACCACAGGCTTCACCGCTGAGATTGAAACTGCGGCGAACTCGATTCTGATCGAAAACGATGATGGTTCAGTTGCGGTATCACCTGATGGCCAGTTTCTGAGACAAAATGGGATCTACCTCAGCTTTGCAAACCAAGTCTTGAAAGAAAACCCGAACGGGAGCGCGCGCCTTATTGAGGCTGCGCGCCTAAATTCGCAGGCTTTCGATCAGACACGATATCCTCAAATTTCACCGAGCGTTCTGCTTAATGAAGAAGGGCAACCACTGGCTCGCATTGGTGTGTCACAGATTTTGTTTTCGAATGGCCAGTTCCAAGCGGAAAAGAATTCGCTCAGGGCCGGCGAAATCGAAGCACTGGCGTCCTATTTGATCCAAGCCAACCAGATGGTTGCTGACGCATTTAATCTTTACTTCGATGCCGAGCGTCACGAGCGAATTGCACGTGCTGCGCAGCTACTGGAGGCAAAATTTGCAGAACTTGAAACACAGTCGATGCACCGCGTCACTGGTGGTGTTGGAGACAATACAGAAGTTGCGACGTTTTCTCTTCGAAAGCTATCGGCAAGGTCAGATTTTTTGGATAATCAGGCGCGCCAAAAACAGGCTTTTGACAAACTGGCGAAACTGACAGCGAGTTACATTCTGCCGGCCAAGCCGCCTAGCCTTAAGCCTGTTAAACCTTCGTCTGAGGCCCCAGAGGTTGTCTTATTGATGGCTCAAGCCGCAGCTGCTCAGAGCCAGGTTGATTTGCAGCGCGCGCGAAGACGCCCCAGTTTTTCAGTTGAGACGTTCGTTGATCAAAACCTTGCTTCTGGCGAGTCAAATAATGGTGCCACGATTGGTGCCGGTCTTTCTGTGCCACTTGGCTTCCGCAATCAGTTGGGTGTCGAGGCTGCACAGGTTGGATTAGAAGCAATTGCTGCGGATCTGGACGCCAAACGCTCCGATTTAGCTCTGGAAATCAGCGATTTGCGCAACAGCATTGCGCGTGTGCGAGCTCAAATACCGACGTTAAAAGAGCTGGCCAAAGTCTCAAAAGAAAGAACGATTGGCTTCGAAGATCAATTCCTCAGCGGAGCCGTCTCTATTGAAGAGGCTGTGAGTGTTCTTGAGACCTTCAACCGCGCGCAGACCGACCTGATTGAAGCTGAGATCGAAGTACTGCGCACAGAAGTCGAGATTGCGCGTTTGCAGGGTCAACTTCTGCCACCGGCCAATTAGAGCCGCAGGTTTGGGTCGGAGGCTCTAAGGCTCTCTGAAAGCTTCACTCGTTTTGAACAGGGGCTTTAGCAGGTACTGTAGAACAGTTTTATCACCAACGTTGAGTTCAGCTTCTGCCAACATGCCGGGGCGGATTTCGATGCTCTCCCCGTTTTTTTCCAGAGCTTGCGCTTCGACTGTGACGAGCACTTTATAGTATGGTTCGCTGTCGCGGCTGTTTTCGTCTTCAAAAGTATCCGCCGAGATGTGAATAACCTTACCTGGAAACGAACCGTAGATTGTATAGTCATAGGCGGTTAGCTTGATGTTCGCTTCCATGTTCGGAGTAACATACGCGATATCCTTGGGACTGATGCGTGCCTCGACCCGCAGCTCATCGTCCAGTGGTGTCAGCTCTAGAATTGCATCACCGGGAGCTACAACGCCGCCGATTGTAGTGATGAGAAGCTTGTTTACGATCCCACGAACAGGCGCATAAAGACTTGTGCGTTCAAGCTGATCTTCGCGGGTTTCAAGATTGGCTTGAAGTTGTTTGAGTTCTGTCAAAGCGGCTGAATATTCTTCGGAGCGTGTTAAAACATATTCGGCCCGGTAGGCTGCTGCACCAGACGAAACCTGGTTAAGCTGCTTCTCTGCCTTGACCAGTTCAATGAGCGGCACAAGGTTACGCGTTGACATGTCGCGCAGCATTTCAACTTCGCTCGATTGCAAGCTGATTGTCTGTTCATGAGCGCTCATTGAGCTCTGGTATTCAAACATACGTGCTTTGAAAAGCTGGGCCTCTGACTGAGCGACGCTGGGATCGCTTTGCGCAATCCGTTCTGGCAGATCAAGTTGCTTTGCGAAGGCCAACTCCTGCTCCAGTCGATGCAAAGTGGCTTCAAGTGCTGTGATCTGGCTTTCAAGCTCTCGGTACGACCCTTCGAACTTCGTATCGTCCAAGCGCGCTAGGATCTCGCCCGCCGGAACAATCTGCCCTTCCCAAGCCATGACTTCGGACAGGATGCCCCCTTCAAGGCTTTGAATAACCTGCGTTCTGCTGGACGGCACGACTTTTCCAGGGCCGCGAACAACCTCATCTAGGACTGCGAAATAGGACCAAACTCCAAAAACTACGAAAATGATCGATATCAGCCAAATTATGATCCGATTGCGCGCAGTTCCGGGCAGATCAGGAAGCTTGGTTTGCGTCGACATGTGCGGTTCCCTGTCCAGACTGGAGTTTCTTGACCACGGCATCCCGAGGCCCTTGCATTGCAATGGTGCCATTGTTCAGAACGGCCACTTTATCGACCAGTTTCAAAACACCCATGCGATGTGTTGTCATGATGGCGGTGCGGTGCTTAAGCCATTTTTCAAACTTTGCGATCAGATCGGATTCAGCGTTCTGATCTAGGCTGGCGGTTGGTTCATCAAGCAACACGATCTTTGGGTTTTGCAAATAGAGCCGGGCCAATCCGACCGACTGGCGTTGCCCAACGGACAAGCCGCCACCACCGTCGGCAATCTCCAGGTCCAAACCCTTGGGATGGTTTTTGATGGTACGGTCAAGCCCGGAGAAGGTTAGAGCCTCAATCAGCTGATCTTCACTGTAGCTTGGATTGCCCATTGTTAGGTTGTCGCGCAGCGAGCCGTTAAACAGACCGACATCTTGCGGCAGGTAGCCAATATTGCGTCGCAGATCAATCGGATCAATCTGGCGCATATCTAACCCGTCAATCGTAACCGAGCCGCCAGAATATTCGTAAAGACCGCTCAGAACTTTCAGTAGCGTCGACTTGCCTGATCCGTTCACACCCAAAAGGCAGAGCGTTTCATTTTCCTTGATTTCAAGTTGCGCAATTTTGAGGGTTACCGGCGCTTCTGGGTCGTATGCGAATTCAGTGCCGTTCAGGATAATGTCACCCGCTAGTCTTGCCTTACGGGCAAAGCTGCGGCCATCTGCCCGATCCTGTTCGGCGTCTGCGATTTGTTCCAGCCCTTTCAAAGCAGTCTTCACTTGTTCCCACCGGGCGATTGTACCGGCAAGCTGGGTGATTGGCGCGATTGAGCGAGATGACAGGATGCTGACAGCGATGATTGTACCGACAGTAAAATTGCCAGCGAAGACCATATAGACCCCTGCAACGACTGCAAAAATGTAAGTCGATTGCTGCACGCCACTTGCCCAGAAGGTCAGTGCTGAGGCAATGAAGCGCTGCTGCGAAGTTTTGTGTGCGTTGAGTGCGACGATTTCTTCCCACTTGCGCTGAAACAAGGCCTCGCCACCATGCGATTTGATGGTCGCGTGATTATAGGCAATTTCATTGACCAGCCGGCTTGCTGCAGATGTGCCGCCTTGCATTTCTTCGGATAAACGCGTCATGGCGCGGCGCATCAAAAGCGCGGGGACAATGATCAGCACCATGCCTGCGGCAATAACCCAGACCACATTGCCTGCGATCCCATAGATCAGCAGAAGAAAGATAAAGACAAAGGGAATGTCAGCGACGGAACCAATGGACGCGGCAGTGAAAAACTCGCGCACAGAGGAAAATTCACGCATGAGGTAGGCCAACGAGCCGGGACCTGCGGGGCGTTTGGACAATTTCATGCCCATCAATTTTGAGAACAAATGGGATGTGACCGACAATTCGATCCGTCGACCTGCAATGTCCATCAGATGTGACCGTGATAGACGCAGGGCAGCTTCGCATAAAATTGCGACACCTGCACCCGCGACAAGAACCCAAAGCGTTGCTTCGGATTGGTTTGGAATAACGCGGTCATAGACTTGCAGTGCGAAAAGCGAGATCGCTATCGCCAGGATATTGGCGACGAAAGTGCCCAGAACGATATCGCGGATCAGCCATTTCTGGCTCGAAAAACCACCCCAGAACCAGTGTTGTGGTTTCTTCGTGCCGACGTGCCGCTGCTGGATGTCTTCCAACTGCACTTCGGCAGAAAATACTGTCCCACCATAGTTTGCGTCGAACTCTTTCGCTGGAACCGCGCGCTTGCCTGCGTCGTTCGAGGGGTCGCTGACATAGACATAATCGCGATCGCGTTCGATGACGACGGCAAAGCTGCCATCTTGCATAGAAGCCGCGACGGGAAGATTGCCGGGCTTGACGCGACGAAGTTTTGTGTAGTCACCGGTTAAGCCGATGCGGTCCAGAGCGCGGAGCGCCATCACAGGCTCAAGATCGCCCTCGCCAATCGGCAGGCCGATCAGAAAGTCCTCGCGGTTGACGGGTTTGCCATGCGCGTCGGCGAGCAAAAGCAGCGCATCTGTTAGCGGCGTATCATCCGCGTGCCCTATAGCTACGGGACCGGACGCATTGGAGTCTAAAGCCACAACGGTTTCGTCGTTCATATTTTAGCCCAATCACATTGTACCGCGGAATTTTGTTATTTCCAAATCGCGGACATTGACCCAATTTAAGACAAATTAGATCGGGTTTGAGGCGCAATTCCTGCGGGAATGTGGAAATATTGTGGCAGGCCAAAACGAAAAAAAGGCCCCCGCAATGGTCACGGGGGCGGTTCTTGCTCGATCAGATTGTGTTTACATTCACATCTTGTTGGACAAACAGCGTCGCAGAGCCGTCAAAGGCAATCTCGCCATGCTGGCCGTCATTGGAGATAACGCCGCTTTCCAAGTTAGCTCCCAACGCAGCGGTCATGTCGAAGACCGTGTCGACAAAGTCAGCGACAAGCGTTGCAGTGGTCGCGCGCCGCGCATCGCCGTGGCTACGCAACACGGCGCTTGCGACCATTGCGGCCATCATCACAGGCATGGTGGGAAGGATGATCGACAGATAGCTCACCGCGAGGTCCTGCACCTTACCTGATGCACCCAACAAACCTAACAGCGTGCGCATTTGCCACCAGACTAGGCCCGCGACGAGCAGTGAGACGATCACTCCCAGCATACTCACGGTGGTGGCGGCCTTACGCGCTTGGGTGGCATTGCCAGACCCGATGGCGCGTGCAGAGAGTGCGCCTGCAGCAATCGAGAGGCCGATGGAGACAGAGGTTGTGAAAAAGAGCAGCGTTCCGGCATATCCGATGGCAGCAGCCAGCGCGTCGTTGCCGAGCATTGCGATGAATATCATGTCCACCAGATCGACGGCGAAAATCGCCATCACTCCGATGGAAGCAGTGAAGCTCATAACCATCACATACCGCATTGGGGAGCCGGTGGTGAATTTCGCCTGAACTTCCGGTGTTATGAGACGCCTACTCTTTGTGTTTGGCCGCCAACGCACGCATTGCCTGGGCGTAGATCAGGACATCAACGCCAACACCGATGAAGCGCGCGCCATTGGATTTGGCGGCAACGGTCTTTTCGTCGGTCAGAGACAGAATACCTGCCGGAATACCTGAGGCGGATATTTTCCGGAGCGCGTTTGCAATCACTTTCGCAACCTCAGGTGCGTCGAGATTGTGGGTGTGGCCCATATCGGCCGCAAGATCGGCAGGGCCGATAAAGAGGCAGTCTATGCCGTCCACTGCCACAATCTCATCGAGGTTCTCAATCGCCTCAACACTTTCAATCTGGAGGATCACACCTATCTCTTTATTGGCGGTATCGATGTAGTCAGGTATCGCCGAAAAACGCGAAGCGCGTGCCAGTGCTGCACCGATCCCGCGCACGCCTTGCGGCGGATAGCGGGTCGCGGCAACGATGCGGCGCGCTTGTTCGGCAGTGTTCACCATAGGGATCAGGAGATTCTGCGCGCCCGCATCGAGATATTGTTTGATGAGCCAGGTTTCATCGCTGGGCAATCGCACGACCGCCTCACTCTCGCTCGCCTCGATGGCCTGCAACTGCGCTACACATTCGGGCAACCCGTTGGGCGCATGCTCGCCATCGATCAGCAACCAGTCAAAGCCGCAAGTTCCGGCGATGTCTGCGACATACGCGCTGGTGGTGCCAAGCCATGCGCCGAAAAGCATATCGCCGCGCGATAGCCTTGCTTTGAGCTGGTTTCGAGCCTTTGCCATATGAGGGGTGCCTTTCTCATCATCGCATTACCGCTCCGCCAACGCTAACGCTGGGGTGGCAGCGCGGCAATGGTATCGGTTGGGAAATTCGGGCGAAATCTGGGCGCGAGTCATCTCGCAAAACATCGCCCGTGCCTACGGGAATGTTTATTTTTCGTTAGAACGACCGGTTTTACAGTACAATACGTGTGAATCTGTTGCGGATATGCATTGACCTGCGGCCGCGTCAACCCTGCACAAGCTATTGAAATAAAACATTTTTGTAAAATACGCAGTCAAATAGCGGCAAAATAATGACATATTTAACCATAATTACGAAAGTCTAGGGAATTGAGGCAGAAAGATGGTATCAGTGTGTCAGAAGTGCGTGACGATCGGGCCAGGCTGGGCTTGATCTTTGTCAGATGAGTTAATGGTACGAATGAATGGAGTGAAAGAAAGCTTCGCTATGAAAAAACTTCTTCTTGTTGTCCCCTTTGTTGCAGCTTGTACGCAAGCCAACATCCCGCAAGAACAAACCGCCGCTGCGCTTGCACCTACGGCTGGGGTATATCAGAACTTCAAAGCCAAAGGTGGCGGTCAGGTTTTGGCGGACACGTTTGTAGCGCCGCCCGAAGATGCTGGCGGTATCTCAACAGTGGTTGCCAGCGCAACATCGCGCGGGAGTTGCTGGGACGGCAGCTCGGGTGGTCGGCTTGGGTCGATCCTGTTCTGCCCACCGAAGCCGCCGAATATCGTTGTGACGACCAATGACGATGGCACGATTGTTGTATCAAGCGCGGGCGGTGGAAGCACCGACGACGACGATGATGACGACACCCCGACGCCAACGATCCAGAACCCACCGACAAGTGGCCCAACCGGCAATCCAGTCGATGGTCCCACAGGTGATCCGACAGACGCGCCAACCGGAGATCCTAAAGACGATCCAACCGGTGATCCGACAGGTACGCCAACGGACAACCCGACAGGTGATCCGACAGGCACGCCAACGGGCAATCCGACAGAAACGCCAACTGACGACCCGACAGGTGAACCAACAGGCGACCCGACGGGTGATCCTACCGGAAACCCAACCGCTGGTTTCCAAAGCAAGTACGACAAAATCGAGGAAGTCTACGGCACACGAGATATCGATGATCTGTCGCAAGATGACTATGATGATGTGAAAGAATACTACGACGAAAACGGCGGTGACTCCGACTGGTCCGGTTACGAAGCCGACGCAGAATAGTCACCAAACACACAGGACACAAAAACTAAAAAGGCCCGATCAACGTCGGGCCTTTTTCTTTGATGCCAGCATGCGCAAAGGCGTCAGCGCGGCTTTTTCTTGTCCCGCCATGTGTCGAGCCAGCGCGAGAAACGGCCTTTGGTCTGAGTCACGCTATCTGAAACACCATCATATGCCTCGCCAATATCTTCGAGATAGGGATCGACGTTGCGGTCCTTCCAGCGCCGCACGCGCACAAAGATGCCCCACGCGAGCAGTGCGACAAAGATGAGGAAAATGATGTTGAACCACGGGATCAGGCGGACGTCGGGGCCCGCGACCTCCTTGATCTTGTAAGCGTTGGGATAGAGCGAGATCAGCGGGATGCGCCAGCCGTAGTGGGAGACGGCGACCCAGGTTTCAGGCTGTTTTTCGAAACCTTGGGCCTGCGCATGCAAATTGCCCGTGTCAAATTTGAGGTAAGGTGGCCAACCCCAGCTGGTATCTTCGTTACGATAGACCCTCGGATCGCCGTTTTCGTAGCGCGCATTGATGAAGCTCACGTCGCGCGTGTCGGTCGCGTTTGTGCCAGCGTCTTTTGCAGCCCAAAACCAGCTGCTTTCCCCGACATCGATACGTTTCACCTCGGTGCCGACGATTTGGACGACATCGCGCGATGGCAGAGAATAGTGGAAGAAAAGGATGACGAACAGCGCCGCCAAAATATAGAACGCCCATTTCAACTTCGTCAGCATGTCCCGCTCCTAGCGCTGATACGAACCCCATGGTCCTTTTAGTTCTTTGACCATCGGTTCTTCGTGTCCAAAGAGCGCCTCGCGCGCGCCCACCTTGTCCATTACATATTCACGCGCAAGGTATTCTGCAACATAGGCACGTTTGCTCTCAGGCCATGTTTGATAGGCATCCAGAAACGCCTGTTTGTGGACGATGTAGAGCTGGCGGATGTCATGCGGGCACAACTCTGCCAACATCATATTGACCAAAGTACGATCCGGGCCGGGCGCGGCGCGTAAGGTATAGAAGGCCGCCGGATTGTTCGCATCGATCCGCGGTTTCCTCCCGCCCTGGGTCACCCAGCGCAGCACTTTGGACAGGACGTGATATTCTTCGGGCAGATCCGGCAGATGTTTGCGATGGAGTTTCTTCAGGTCCGTGCGGGTGAGCGCAGAGACATCCTCGCCTGCATCTGCAGCCGCGTCGATCAGGATAAAGTCGAGCCGCTGATTGAGGAGCGCGGCGGCATCAAGGCCCCGCGCGTTGATTATGCTCTCAACCAGATTGTTCTCGTCAAGAAAACGCAGGATCGAGGCGCGGTCATCGAAGTCGAGCACGTTGCGCGAGGGTATCTTGCCAACCTTTTCTTTGGGTTGGCGGCAAATGGCGGCAGGCACGCGGGTATCGCGAAAGATGTAAATGCCGCCAAAATGTTCGGTAAAGAAATTGGCCTGCTCATATTCGATCTGTTTGAACATGATCGGGTTTTGCGTCACATCGCCTGTGCGTTTGGACAGATTGACCATGTCCGAGATCAGAACATCGTCCCACCACGCATCCTCTTCGGTCATGAAGCGGTCGATCTTTTTGTGCAATTTGACCGCATCGCGCAGATGCGAGGAGGTGGTATCAGCCTCAACGATGATCTTGCGAATATCAAACAGACGCGCGGGCGTATCGGCGCGATAGACCGAATTGCTCAACTCCCCCGCCACAGCGTCGCGCGCGGTCAGCGCGAAAAGCTGGCTTTCATTGTCCTCGATAAACTGGCGCAGGACATCGCGGCTCGTGGAAAACTTCGTATTCAAAAGCGGGCAGTTTTTCTGCGCAGTCGAAAGCAGGATAAACTGCCGGTTCACGCCGTGCGGATTGAGGTAGTACTGATCGTTAAACTCATCCGCAATTTCGGGCGCAAACCCTGACAAATCGACCATAAACTCGGTCAATTCCGTCGTTTTTCCAGTGAGTTTCTTCAGCGCTTCGTTGTAACGGGCGACCATTGCAGGCGTATTCACTTCGAACAGCTCTGCGAACACCAAACCCTTTTCGAGAAGACGCATCATGATGGATTGAGCTTTCCTGCCATCGGTATTCTGATTTGCATGACTGTCATGTAATCACGCCAAGGGCAATCGTCACCATGTTTTAGGTGCGGTGACGTTCCAAAAGACGTCTTGAGCCGGATTATTGCCCCTTCGTCGGGGGTTTTTTGAGGAAAAATCCAGTGACGATGGTGCCGGCGGCAATGAAAAACGCAACGATTGAGTAATAGGCGGTGTTGTTGGGGCTATCGATCCAATTGGCCACAAGAACGCCGATGATGAGACCGATCAGGCTACCGATGCCCGAGCGCATGATTTTGTTCACGTCATGATCCTCCCCAAAGGCGCATCAGGCCAGCGCCGCGACGGTCGACCCAGCGTTGAATACTGCGCCGGGTGCTTTCGATATTCCAGCCGCGCCGCCACAGTTCTGGGTTTTGCTGAATATCGGTGCGCCATGCGCGCATATCGGCGTCAATCTGCTCTTGGGTTGAGCTGTTTGTCAGGTCTGCCACGAGGACCAAAACATCGCGCTGGCCTTTGTCCGAACCGGGCGACCATGCCAGAAGATAGGGACCGCGATCATCGAAACCATCAAAGTCATCAGTGCGCTCGGCGGCTTGAGCTGCTTGGGCCAGCGCAGATTGCGCGGCGGTCAGACCGTAATTCGCAACCGCTGTATCGCAAGCCTGATCGCCGGTGAGCGTTTGTTTTTGCGCCTCATCCAGAGCGTTGAGCGGCATGACCGTCACCATTTGTTCCGAAATCGAGACGCCGGAGGAGACAAGCTGGTCAGATGTCACAAAGCCCGCGACCCATGCGTTGCAAAACTGCATGAACCGCGCGCGTTTGGCATCGCTTGACGTGGGACGATCAGGAAAGGCGATAATGCCGAAGCCAGCAAACCCTTGTGGTGGAAACTCTCTGGGCTGCGCGAAGGAGCGGGAGGCGCGCAGGCCAGACACCATCGCAGTTGTCACTTCTGTCTCAGTCGCCAACACCTCGACGGAGGCGCGGACGTTCTCATCTGATGCCGCAACCACCTCGGAAGCGATTTGCTCCTCCATAGCCTCAATCTCAAGACTCATTTCGGGCTCGACGACGACCACAGGTGCTTCCAAAACCTCAGGCGCGGCGACGACCACTTCAGGGGCAGAGACGGTCGGCCCAACGACTTCCATCGCCGGTTCTTCCATCACCGGTTCTGCCATGACAACCGGTTCTTCAAACGTCCGTTCGCACGCGCTCAGGGCGAGCGCCGAGACGCTTATGACAAGCCATTTCAAATTGAGCATTCGCAATCCCCCCAATCCACAATCCCTGCACTTGAGCTATATCTCGCTTGCCCAAATACGTGTGTGTGACAGCATTTGAGCGCGCAAGATCAGGTCACAGCGAAAATCTGTGAAAAGTCTAGCAACTGGGATTGCCAAAAACAAATGTTTGTTGAAGGGCGATTGTCAGCCTTTCTTCAAGACCCGACGTCCCAGTAGTTCGGCGATTTGCACCGCATTGAGCGCCGCACCTTTGCGCAGGTTGTCGGAGACGCACCACAGATTCAGTCCGTTTTCGATGGTGCTATCCTGACGAATGCGGCTGATGAACGTGGCGAAGTCGCCGACGCATTCAACCGGTGTGGTGTAACCGCCGTCCTCACGCTTATCGACGACAAGAATGCCGGGTGCGTTGCGCAGGATTTCGCGTGCTTCGTCTTCGTCGAGAAACTCTTCAAACTCGATATTCACCGCCTCGGAATGGCCAACCATGACCGGCACGCGCACGCAAGTTGCGGTGACTTTGATCTTCGGGTCTACAATTTTCTTGGTTTCGGCGACCATTTTCCATTCTTCTTTGGTGGTGCCGTCTTCCATAAACACATCGATATGCGGGATGACGTTGAAAGCGATCTGCTTGGTGAACTTCTGCGCGTCATACTCCTGACCAGGCACATACATGCCTTTGGTCTGAAGCCACAGCTCATCCATGCCTTCTTTGCCCGCGCCAGAGACCGACTGATAGGTGCTGACAACGACGCGCTTGATCTTCGCGCGATCGTGCAAGGGCTTGAGCGCGACGACCATTTGCGCGGTCGAGCAGTTGGGATTGGCGATGATATTCTTGTTGGAATATGCCTCGATATCGTCCGGGTTACATTCCGGTACGATAAGCGGCACTTTCGGGTCGTAGCGATAGAGCGAAGAGTTATCGATCACAACGCATCCGGCCTTCGCCGCTTTGGGCGCATAGATCTTGGTCGCCTCGGAGCCGACAGCAAACAGCGCCATATCCCAGCCTGCGAAATCGAACTGGTCAAGATCCTGCGTCTTGAGCGTCTGATCCCCAAAGCTGACTTCCGTCCCAAGCGATCTGCGCGAGGCGAGGGCGGCTATTTCATCGACCGGAAACTCTCGTTCGGCGAGGATATTGAGCATTTCATGACCGACATTTCCGGTCGCTCCGACAACAACAACACGATAGCCCATGGGCTGACATTCCTTTCGTCGCTTAGGTGATAAACCCGCGCGTCTATATCATGGTTGCGCCTACCAGCAAGTGTGATCGGATGCATCAGGTACAATCGCGAAAAAGTGGCTCGTGCGTGAGGTCAAATCGGGCTAGCGTGGCAGGTGATCGGACACCAAAGAGGCTATTCATGCGTCATCTATTGCTCGCCCCGCTCCTGCTCGCCCCCCTGCCCGCGCATTCGGACGCGGTCCAAATCACCGACGCCAAAGCGACGCCGTCGGGTGACGGGTATCGGTTCGATGTGACGCTGTTGCATGGCGACACTGGCTGGGACCACTATGCGGACGGCTGGTCGGTTGTGGATGCGGACGGGAACGAGCTTGGCTATCGCAAGCTCGCGCATCCGCATGTGAACGAACAGCCGTTTACGCGCTCGCTTTCTGGTGTGGTTGTCCCGGACGGGGTGACGACCGTGTATATCCGTGCGCATGACAGCGTGCATGGCTGGACGGCGGAAGAATTTGAGATTGATCTGGAGTAGCATGGCGTGGTTGCTGGTCGCGACTGAGCGAGGCACTGGATTTGATGCCACGACATTACGCAAACTCACCGATGTGGATATGCGTATCCCCATAGCGGCGCGCGTCTTGGAGCGTGATGCCCAACGGAAACTCTGCAGATGCGCCCTCTTCGAGCACAATCAGCGCGGCGCGTTTGAGCCAACCACCTGATACGAGTTTTTCGAGCGCGCGGGTGCCCATTGCTTTTCCATAGGGCGGGTCGAGGAAGGCGATATCGAAAAGATCGGTCTCGCAGTTCCCGAGCTTTAGCGCGTCGCGGCGCAGGAGCTTTGCTTGATCTGCGACGCCCAATTGCGCGATGTTTCTTGTGATCAGATTGGCACCTGCACGACCATTTTCTACGAAAGTGACATGCGATGCCCCGCGCGATAACGCCTCAAGACCCAGCGCGCCACTGCCTGCGAAAACATCAAGGACATTGGCGGTGTCGAAGCCGCCAAAGCGGTGCTCCAGGACGTTAAACAGCGCCTCGCGCACGCGATCGGTCGTTGGACGCAGATGGGCGGCAGCATCGCCTTTGCCAACGGCGGCTAGCGCCCTGCCCCTGAAGCGTCCGCCGACGATGCGCATCAGGTGACGGTCAGAGTTTTCAGCTCAAGCGATGGATCGGCAACATCCAAGCGCGAAGGTGAGACACCTTGCGCAAGCCAGCGTTTGCCCAGCATATAAGCCCGCGCATCGCGCACCGCATCGACCGCGAGCAATGTCTCGTCTTTGAAATACCAAAATGATATCCGCTCGCCATCCTTACGCGTCACAACATCCGTGTAACTGCTGTTGAGTCCCGCGATTTGCAGCGTGACGTCATATTGATCGGACCAGAACCAGACATTTGGAAGGTAGGGTTCGGTCCCGCCAAGCATCGCGTCAGCGACCGCTTCGGCCTGATCGATGGCGTTGGGAACGGATTCGAGGCGGAGCCTGCCGCCTTCATGCGGGAAGGAGCAGCAATCGCCAGCGGCGTAAATGGATGCGTCGGAGGTGCGGCCCAATGCATCGACTTTAATTCCGTTCTCAATCTCCAGACCGGCGGCCTGCGCGAGCGCGATGTCAGGCTCGATCCCGACGCCCACAATCACAAAATCTACTGCAATCTCATCGCCATTGGTCAGGATCGCGCCCTGCACACGGGTTTCGCCGGTGAGGCGGTCGAGACCGACGCCTTCGCGGATATCGACGCCATGGCTTTGGTGCAAATTGCGGAAGAAATCGGACGTTTGTGGTGATGCGACCCGTTGCAAGATACGGTCGGCCATCTCAACGAGCGTGACACTGAGACCGCGAGAGGCCGCAACTGAAGCCGCCTCAAGACCTATATAGCCACCGCCAACGATCAAAACGCGCGCATTTTCGCGAAATTCGGGGGCCATGGCATCCACATCCGCAAGATTTCGCACAGTATATACGCCGCCCAGCGCGCCGCCGATGGATGCGGGCAGGTTGCGCGGCACGGAGCCTGTGGTCAGCGCAAGCTGATCATAGGCCAGTTTTTCCGCGCCGAGCGATATGGTCTTGGCGCTGGGATTAATCTGCGTGACCTGTGTATCAAGTCGCAGGTCTATGTTTTCCTGATCGTAAAAGCTGCGAGGACGCAAAAAGAGGCGCTCAAGCTCCATCTCACCGGTGAGGTATTTTTTCGACAAAGGCGGGCGTTGATAGGGGAGCACCGGCTCCGCCCCGAGAAGGCAGATTTCCCCGTCAAAACCCTGTTTTCGCAGACGGGCAACGAGGGAGGCACCGGCTTGACCTGCGCCGATTACAACGATCCTGCTCATTCGCGCGCTACTCCTGCTATTGGAAAACCTGCTGGCACTTGCCGCTTTGACTTGCTTAATAGAGTTCAGGAATTTGGCAAGACTTCAACCCATCAAGGAACCCTCATTATGGCTATTTCAAACGGCGATACGCTTCCCAATGCAACCTTGCGCGAGATGACCGGCGATGGTCCGGCGGAATATACGACCGATGCGCTGTTCAAGGGGCGCAAGGTGGTGCTGTTTGGTTTGCCGGGTGCCTACACCCCGACGTGTTCATCGGCGCATTTGCCATCGTTTATCCGCACCAAAGCCGGATTTGATGCCAAAGGTGTGGATGAGATCATCTGTTTGTCAGTTAATGATGTGTTTGTCATGCAGGCCTGGGGCGGCGATGTTGGTGCGGATAAGGCCGGAATTCGGATGCTCTCGGATGCGGATGGCAGTTTCACGGCGGCGATGGGGCTTGATTTCACGGCAGAGCCGGTTGGGCTGATCAATCGCTCGAAGCGGTTTGCAATGGTCGTGGAGGATGGGGTTGTGTCCAATCTTCAGATCGAAGACAGCCCAGGCGAATGCACGATTTCTGCCGGTGAGAGCCTGCTGGAGGCGATGTAGTCCGTGAGCCGCTGACGCGGCTCGCGTCATTGGTTTTGCGCTTGCGCGCGCAGCGGGAATTTTCCGAACCAAAGAAGTTGCGCTCATCTCTTGGCGGGCGCGACATCAGTCCTGTTCTTCGATTGAGACGGTTTTGAACGGGCCGTAGTCGGTGAGGATTTCGATTTCCTCATCAACTGCAGCGCGTTCTGCATCGAGATAGTTGGAAACCGCGTCTCTGAAGCGGGGGTCGGCGATCCAGTGCAGCGAATAGGTTGGCGCGGGCATATAGCCTCTGGCGAGTTTGTGTTGGCCCTGCGCGCCTGCCTCGACGCGTTTTAATCCGTTTGCGATGGCGTAATCGATGGCTTGATAGTAGCAGATTTCGAAATGCAGGCAGTTGTGATGCTCGGTGCAGCCCCAGTAGCGCCCGTAAAGGCATTCCGCGCCGATCAGGTTGAGCGCGCCTGCGATCGGGCGCCCGTCGCGCATCGCCAGAACCAGCAGCAGATCGTCGCCAAGGGCAGCTTGTACCAGATCAAAAAAGCTGCGGGTGAGGTAGGGTGAACCCCATTTGCGGGCGCCTGTATCCTGGTAGAACACCCAGAAGGCGTCCCAGTCTTCGGGTGTGATTTGCGCGCCGCTTTTCTGGATAATTTCGCCGCCAAAGCTCTGGGCTGAACGGCGTTCCTTGCGGATATTTTTGCGTTTGCGTGATGACAGATCAGCAAGGAAGGCGTCAAAATCGGCGTAGTCGTCGTTGACCCAATGAAATTGCTGGCCGGTACGTTGCAAGAGGCCCAGCGCACCGGCAGCCTGATATTCCGCTGCATCGCAGAAGGTGATATGGACCGACGACAGGTCATTTTGTGCAGCCACCTGCACCGCGCCTTCGACGAGTGCGGCTTGGACAATCGCCTCATAGCCGGGGCGGGCGAGCAAGCGACGGCCCGATGCGGGGGTGAAGGGGACAGCGGCTTGCAGTTTAGGATAGTAGGCGGCGCCCGATTGTTCATAGGCATGCGCCCAATTGTGATCGAAGACGTATTCGCCCTGACTGTGCATTTTGATGTAGAGCGGCATGACGCCAATGACCTGAGCACCCTTGCGGGCGATCAGATAGCGTGGGATCCAGCCGGTGCGATCTCCGACAGAGCCGCTGTCTTCGAGCGCTTTGAGGAATGCGTATTGGGTGAAGGGGTCGAACGCGCGTGCGCTTCCATCCGGTGTGACGCGCGCGCAGGCATCCCACTCGGCCTGGCTGATGTCGCCGAGCGTGCCGATCACACTCACTTCGATGGTGCTTTGATCCATTGGCCTTAGGTTTTACGTGCCACGATAGGTTAAATAGGCTGCCTTGGGTCAGCGTCCAGACGGGTGGTAGCCTTCGAAGGTGATATTGTCGGCAATTTTGCGGGCCCGTGCTTCTGTCTGCGCATCACGAACGGTCCAGCAAAAGACAGGCTTTCCGCTGCGTTTGACCCGTGCGACCGGCGGGGCGCTGAGGTCGCGGACATTGTGCGAGATGAAATCAAGATCGAGGGTCTCAACATCAGGCACCTCGCGCAATTGGGACCGGCGGTGCTGCGAGACATGCGGCCAATCGTTTGCGTTAAACGGATCCGTGACAATCCCGCGCGCGATATGCGGGGCGTGATGGGCAAAATCTGCAATCGCATGGGGGTTGAAAGACATGACCGCGAGGGGGCCGTCATAATCTGCGAGCGCCGCAGCAGTGGTTTTGGGGAGCGCGCCCATATCGGGGCCGAGCGCCCCATCCTGATCCTTGATCTCGATGAGCAAGGGAACCTGTCCCGCCACCTCCGCCAGAATATCTTCCAGCGTGTGGATAGAATCGCTGCCGCCGGTCAAAGCTGTTGCTTCGAGCTTCTCGACGGGTTGAACAACGATGGGTCCAGTGAGCCCTGTCAGGCGATCAAGCGTGTCGTCATGGAATACCATCGGGGTGGCGTCGGAGGCGGCTTGGATATCAATCTCGATCCCAAAGCCAGCATCGACGGCAGCGCGCACCGCTGAGATCGAGTTTTCGATGATACCCGCATCGCGGTCATGCAGGCCGCGATGCGCAAGCGGGGCGTCCAGAAATCGAAGGTCGAGCCTGCCGGTCATGCCAGTTCGAACACCGCCTCGATCTCCACCGCAACGCCGAGCGGGAGAGCGCCTGCGCTGACGGCGGCGCGGGCATGGGCGCCGATTTTGTCGCCGAAAATATCCGCGATGACATCGGATGCGCCGTTGATCACTTGCGGTTGTTCGGCGAAATCGGGCGTGGAATTCACAAAGCCGGTGAGTTTGACGACACGGGTGATCTTGCCCAGATCGCCGTCGCAGGCCGCTTTGGCCTGGGCGATCAGCGCCAGCGCGCAGGTGCGGGCAGCGGCTGCGCCTTGGGCTGTATCCAGTTCTGCGCCGACCTTGCCAGTGATCAGGCCACTGTCATCGCGGGAGATTTGGCCGGAGATGAACAGCAAATTGCCCGATTGCACGTATGGTACGTAGTTCGCTGCAGGCGCGGGCGCGTCCGGCAGTTCAATACCAAGCTCTGCGAGGCGCGCGTCGATTGTTCCGGCCATGGGTCCGTGTCCTTCTCAAATTCCAGTTTCAGAGGGACAGTACCCCCGCTGCGATACGGATAAAATGCAAAAATCATGCACCGCAGCGGATTTGTTGCGTGATCAGCTTTCGCGGAAAGCGCGGTTGAAGTAATCAGCCAGCGGTTTCACCAGATAAGAGAGCGGTGTGCGGTCGCGGGTTTTGATGAAACTCTCCACCGGCATGCCGGGCAGCAGTTCCTTGCCTTCGAGCTTCGCCAATTCACCTTCGTCAGGCAGGATTTCGGCCTCGTAATACGGCATTCCGGTGACTTCATCGGTGATGACATCCGCCGACACCCGGGTCACTTTGCCATTTAACTCAGGCGTTGTACGGGCATCGAATGTAGAGAAAACCAGCTTGGCCTCCTGTCCCACCTGAACCTCGTCGATGTGGATCGTTTCAATGCGCGAGCTGATCACCAGCGGGCTGTCTTGCGGGACGATGTACATCATCGGTTCGGCAGCGCGCACGACCGAGCGCAGCGCATGCACAACCTTACCGTAAACGATACCCGAGAGTGGCGCGCGCACTTCGAGGCGGGAGAGGGTTTCGAGCGATGTGAGCCGCCGTTCTTTCAGCTCGATCTCGTTGTATTGAAGATCGCGCAAGGTGGTGATCGCCTCCTCGCGCAGACTGCTTTGCAGCTTGAGAAGTTCGATCTCAATTTCGGCAATCCGTCCGCGCGCTTCGGCAACACCAGCCTGCAGTTCGCCGACCTGACCAAAAAGACGCGCTTCGTCGCGTTGCAAGGCCAGAACGCGACTGGCCTGCGCCAAGCCTTTGTCCAACAGCTCTTGCTGGTCAGCGAGTTCTTCGGTCAGAAGCTCCAACTGCCGTGTGAGCGAGGACAGCTGGGCTTGCGTCCCTTCGATCTGCTGGCCGATCTGAATCTTGCGCTCGCCAAGTTGTTCCGCTTCCTGCGCAAGCGACTTGCGGCGCGCTTCGAAGAGGCGTTGCTGACCTTCCTTGAGTTCCTCAATATCAATGTCGGACCCACGCGCCAGCTCTTCCAACTCGCCGGTGAAGGTAATCTCGTCAGCACCGTCACGCTCTGCCCGCAGGCGGGCTTTTCGGGCGATGATCTCAAAGAGCTGGCCTTCGATCACGGCAAGTTCGCTGCGCAGCAATGTGTCATCAAATCGGATGAGGACTGTGCCGGCTTCAACAAGATCGCCATCAACGACATTGATCTCGCCGACGACACCGCCTTCGGGGTGCTGGACAACCTGACGGTTGGCTTCGACCTCGATGCTACCGGAGCTGACAATCGCGCCTGCGATATTGGCCATGACCGCCCAACCGCCAAGTCCGGCAACGAGCACCGCGAGCGCGATGAAGCCGATGGACATATGTTTGGAGGCGCGCCACTGGCGTTTGGGTTTCTTGGATGGTCCGGGCAATTGAAGCTGAGCCATGAGCTATGCCTCCTGCTGTTTGTTGATCGCACCAGCGACCTGATTGTAGTTTTTGAGCTGCTCGCGCAGGACATCATCGCGCGGACCGAAGGCCTTGCGCATGCCGTTTTCAACATAGAGAAGCAGATCGCACTCAGCGATTGCCGCAGGCCGGTGGGCCATGATGATGACCGATTTGCCGTCCTCTTTCATCTGGCGGATCGCTGTGTTGAGCGCTTCGGAGCCTGCGCTATCGAGATTGGAGTTCGGCTCATCGAGGACCAGAAGGACCGGGTCGCCGTACATGGCACGCGCCAGACCAACCCGCTGTTTCTGACCGCCCGACAGGCGACCTGAGCCGGAGGTGATCTGCGTGTCATAGCCTGCTGGCATTTTCAGGATCATGTCATGCGCGCCCGCTTTCTTGGCCGCTTCGACGACTTTGGCAGGATCAGGCGATGTGGACATACGGGCGATATTTTCGGCAATCGAGCCTGCAAAAAGCGTCACGTCTTGTGGCAAATAGCCGATGTAGCTGCCCAGTGCATCATTGTCGTAATTGTCGAGCGAGGCCCCATCGAGACGCATTTTGCCCGATGCAGGTCGCCAAATCCCGAGGATCGCACGCGCGAGCGTGGATTTACCCGCACCTGACGGCCCGATCACGCCCATCGCTTGCCCCGGCTCGATCCGAAAAGAGAGCATACGCAAGGTCGCAACCTGTTCGCCCGGCGGAACAACAGTGATTTGTTGCGCTTCCATGATGGCCCGTGGCTTGGGCAATTCTGTGCGCGGCTGATCTTCTGGCGTCTTTTCCAGAAGTTCTGTCAGATTACTCCAACCCTCACGCGCGCGGATCACATTCGGCCATTGTGCGATAGCCTGCTCAACCGGCGCAAGCGCGCGGCCCAGCAGGATCGAACCGGCGATCATCGCACCCGCTGTCAGCTGCCCCTGAAGCACCAGATAGGCACCCAGTGCGAGCATGGCGGACTGCAGGAACATACGGAACGACTTGGACGATGTGGAAAATGTGCCGGTCTTGTCGGAAGCGGAAATCTGGGCCTCCAGCGCGACGTCGCGGTTGGCGCGCCAACGCTCAAGCACTGCGCCGCGCATGCCAAGACCCTGGATCACTTCTCCTTCTTCGCGGATGGATTGGGCAAACCCTTCCGCCTGAGCCGACTTTTGGTTCGCCTCTGTAACCGGTTTGCGGGTGAGCCATTGGTTGAAGAATGTCAGCGAAATGATGATCACAGCGCCTGCAAGGCCAAGGTAGCCCAGCCACGGGTGGAACATGAAAATCGCGCCCATGAATATCGGCACCCACGGCATGTCAAAGACAGCGAAAAGCGCCGGTGACGACATCAGGCGCTGGACAGATTCAAGATCGCGCAAACCTGATGCGGGACGAGAGCGTTCCATCGGCACAACAGAACGTTTGAGCACCGCCTCGAACACTCGCTTGTCGAGCACGGTCTGGAATTCCGCACCAACGCGCGCAAGGACCCGGCCCCGTGCATGATCGAGAAATCCCATCAGCAGGTAAAGGAAGCCAACGAGCACAAAAAGCGCGACCAGCGTTTCCTCGGACCGTGAGCCCAAAACGCGGTCATAGACCTGCAACATGAACAGCGGTCCGGTCAGCATCAGCAGGTTTACGAACATACTGAATACGCCGACCGAGAAAAACAGCCCGCGACCGGTTTTAAGTGCCTGTGTGAGTTCTTTATGGCCTTGCTTAAACTGAGTTGCCATTTCTGTCCTTGCCCTTCGTTGCGCACGCGAATCCGGATCGAGTCATAGAATCTGCGATCCTTTAGCCTACTGTTCATCTCATCCGATAGAGGGTATTCGCGCTTGTATTCTACTTTCAGATAGTGTCCTACACTGAAATCATGGTTAATTTGAGACCTGTCGATCAGCCCTATATAGGGATTAAGCCCAACGGAGTTAATCATTGTCACAGTTTTTCGATCAAACTCGGCCAATTTTCGCGAGATTCCTGATATTGGCCTCATTCGCGCTGGCCGCTTGTAGCCAGCAACTCGATCGCGCGAATACGGTTAACGATCCGATTGAGCCGGTGAACCGTGCGGTTCATCAGGTCAACAAAGGTCTGGATCGGGTGATTTTGCGTCCCGCATCGCAGGTTTACGGTGCTGTGACGCCAGAGCCAATTGATATTGCGTTGCAAAACACAGTGTCAAACCTGTCGCTGCCCTCTGACGTCGTTAATCACACGCTGCAAGGCGATTTGGGCGCTGCGTTCAAGATGTCGGGGCGGTTTTTGATCAACTCCACCGTCGGAATTCTGGGAATTTTCGATCCGGCATCGCAGCTTGATTTACCAGATGACAGCACCGATTTCGGCGAAACACTGTATGTCTGGGGTGCGGGTGAAGGCGCATACATCGAGTTACCGCTGTTTGGTCCGTCAACTCTTCGTGATGGGTTCGGCCGGATTGTTGATTTGACCATCAATCCTGTGGGCAATTTGTTGCCGGAAAGCGAGCAAGAGGTTGTAACTGTGCTGCGGGGGCTGGATTTAGTTGGAAACAGGCATAGGTTGGGCGTTGTGATCGACGGTGTGCTTTATGCCTCTGAGGACAGCTACACGGCGGCACAGATCGGCTATTTGCAGAACAGGAGAAACGCCCTTCGGGGTGGTGAATTGAATGAAGCAGACCTTGACGACCCTTTCGCCTTCGACCCGTAACCTGTCACGCCGCGCCTTTGGTGCGGGGGCATTGGGGGCGGGGCTTGTCAGCGCCCTGCCCGCTCAGGCGATGACGGTCAAAGATGCCGAAGCGCTTATTCAGCGCGTCTTGGGCGATGTGCTCTCGATCATCAACGCGGGCAAATCCCAAGCGGCGGTTTTGCGCGATTTTGAAGGCATTTTCCAGCGCTATGGCGATCGCACGCGTATTGCGAGTGCGATTTTGGGCCAACCCTGGCGCGCAGCCTCTGGCGCAGAGCGGAACGCGTATGTCGATGCGCTCAGCGGATATTTGGCGCGCAAATACGGCAAGCAGTTCGCCGATTTTAAAGGCGCATCTATCGAGATCTCGCGCTCGACTGACTATGGGCGTAAGGGGATCATTGTCCAATCGCTCGTCGAGACCAAAAAGTGGTCCGAGCCCTTCCCCGTCGAATGGCACGTGATCAATAGTGACGGCCAATTGAAATTTTTCGACATCATCATCGAAGGTGTGAAGTTGCTCTCGGCAGAGCGCAACGAAATTCGCGCTATTCTGGATCGCAACGGCGGCTCGGTTGCCGCCCTGACTGCCGCCCTGACAAAAATGGGCTGATCGCCAAATCACGCCTGCGCCCGTAGACACAGTCCGAATGTGTCGCTAACCTTTTGGCCATCATCTTTCACAATGCGATTTTGTAGAAATTTATGGCCAACAAAAAGAAACTTGTGCTCGTTGTTCACGGGGTCGGCGAGCAAGCGGCTGGCGACACACTTGACAGTTTTGTTGGTGCTGCAACCAATAATGTAGATGGCAGCACCGAAAGCGAGCTGGTGTATCTGCGCGAACACCACCAAAACGAGAACCCGCGCGCGCTCGATACCTTTCCCTGCCACACACGCCACGTCCGCGAAAACGGAAGCGGTGATGAGACGCTATTTTCGGAGGTCTATTGGGCCGATCTTTCGCAAGGGCCAACCGGTGCATTTTCGACGATACTCGAATTTATCAAGACCATTCTGGGGTTGGGATATCTGATCCGCGCCAATGTGCGGGAGGTTCACGAAAACGAAGAACATTGGGCCGAAGAGGTTGACCTTGATGCGGCGGCTGAAGATGCGCAATCGCTGCCCACAGCCGCACAGTTTTCGCAGACTATGGGCAAGAAAGACTGGCGCATTCGCGTCGCAGATATATTCGTCTGGCTCGCGCATGGACCAAATGCAGTGCTCAACCTGCTGCTCGCGATTGGTGTGCTGCTGACTTATGTATTTTTCCAATTTCTCCCGTATGACTGGGTAAAGACGGATAACCCGTATTTTCCGCATGCTGTTTTTGCACTGATCAGCGCATTTGCGACCGGGTTGGGCTATTTAAAGAGGCCGACCAACCGGCTTTTCAGGCAATGCGCAGACTGGATGTTCTTTATCGGGGTAGCGATGTTTGTGCTGCTGGCATGTGGCCTCATTGGACATATGACCGGTTTGATCGCATCGGCGGATATCTTCGATTTCTACATCTCGATTGTGGTGGCGGTCTTGCAGCTCACTTGGCTGGTCATGCTGCTAATGGCGGCGGTGCTGGTGCTGTTCTGGGTTTTCAATGGGGTGCCAAATCCGAAGAATAAGGCGCGTATGGTCTATCCGCAGACCATTGCGGCGATGGTGGTGTTCTGGCTGATCGTGGCGTGCATATTCTGGATCGCGCTTGGTGCCTGGGCAGAGACCAATCGTGATGTGAAGACGTTGCTCGATGCGCATCTCAAGAGCGCGTTGGGCTTGCTCACCATGGCGATGGCCTCGCTGGCGCTGGTGATTGTCACAGGCGTTGTCGAAGCGATGCGCCGGGCCAAATGGATCAAGGCCTACCCGGAGGCGCATATCACAGCGCAGGCCCGGGCGGACAATCCTGAGATCGGCCAAGAAGGACAACCTGCCGTCTGGCCCAAACGCGGCAAAGAGGTGCCGCGCCTGTTGCTCAACTCGGTGATGGGTTGGGTGATGTCCATTTGCCTTTTGGCGATGGCGGGCACCGCTGTTTTGATCGCGCTTAATCGCGGGTGCGGCGCCGAACCAAACCCGACACCGGATGCGTTCAGTTGTTTCTACCCGGACAGTCTGGCGTTCTGGAAGGGCCGCTTTAATGAGATAGCGGCTGTGGCTGCGGGTGGTTTGGGCACGATATTCGTGCTGGCCTGGCCGTTCTTACAAAAGCATCTTGGCGTTGGTCTGGGTGTGGGTAAGGACGTGATCAACTACTTTGTAGATAGCGTTCCCAAGAAATCGCCACTCCAGAATTTCAAGGATATGATGGAAGATCCCGACCGCGCGACCAGCTTCACGTTGCGCCATCGGATTAACACACGCTTTCGGATTGTGCTTGATACCAAGATGCAGGCCTTCAAACCCGATGAGGTTCTGATCGTCTCTCACTCGCAAGGCACGATGATTTCCGTCTCGCAATTGTCGCGCAAAGATGTGCTCCAGAGCCTTGGGAAAGTGCCGTACACGCTGATCACAATGGGCTCGCCTTTCTCGCATCTTTACCACTATTACTTCCCGACGCAGTTCAATATCGACAATGTCGACCCAGCGCTGTTGCGCAACTGGGTCAACATCTTTCGCGTCGATGATTTCGTCGGAACCTACATCAAATCGCGCAAGCTCGATCCATCGGACAGTGAGGAATTCCCAAAGAACATCCCGATCTATCCCTATGGGCATACGGGGTACTGGTTTGACCAACAGGTGCTTGATCTGATGGCGAGCGAAGTGGGCCTGAGATTTAAGTCGGCGCGTGACTAAGGGCAACGGCGGGATCGTCGCAAGCACGAGGTGAGCAGCCTTCGGTGGTGGTCCATTCCCGATCAGCGATTGGATACTTTGCGACAAACCGCAATATGACACCAAGCACACCCAATCAACGCTCACGTGTCTGGCACCGCCGGACAGCTCTTACTCTGAGGTCGAGGGCCGTCCTTGTTTCTTGAAGCTCTCGGCTAGCTCGAAGCAAACAAGTCGCTCTAGAAAATGAGATTAAGCACACTCAGAGACACCACGAGGAACAAGAGCGTCATCACCCCGCCCGTGCGCACAAAGTCGATCACGCGATAGCCCGCCGGTCCCATAATCAGGGCGTTAACCTGATGGGTCGGGATCAGAAAGCTGTTGGACGTGGAGATCGCAACCGTCAACGCGAATATCGCCGGATCGCCACCTGCGGCAAGCGCAATGGAGACTGCAAGCGGGACCAGAAGGACTGTTGCACCGACATTGGACATCACCAGCGTGAATATAGTTGCAAGGATTGCCACACCTGCCTGCAAAGCCCAAATTGGCCAGCCGTCGAGGATCGACAGGATTTGCTGCGCGATCCATTCGGCTGTGCCGGTAGACTGAACCGCTTGCCCCAGCGGGATGAGCGAAGCAAGCAGGAAGACGGTGTTCCACCCCACCGCCTCATACGCCTCGTCGATATTGAGAACCTGCGTGATGATCATGCCCACCGCGCCGGTCAGAAGGCACAGGGACAGGCGCACATCGGTGAACAGGATCATGAAAAGCGCAATGGCAAAGAACAGCAGCGCCCAGCCAACTTTCTTAGGGCGCAGATCCTCTTGCGGAAAGTCCTGCGTGACGATCACAACGTCGCGGTCGCGCTTTAGCTTGGTAAGCGCCTCCCACTGGGTTTGCACAACGAGCGTATCGCCTGCGGAAAAGGGGATGGCACCGATGCGGGTGGGCTCGTGATCTTCGCTTTCGACAAGACTGAAGGTCTCCTCCCCGCGATGGATCGCCAAAAGGTTCAGACCGAGCGATTGACGAAACTGAAGATCCTGCGCTGCTTTCCCGATCATGGCACTGTCGGGCGGGATCACGATCTCCGCCACACCCGCTTTGGTCGGCGCAAACTCCTCGGCGAAAATTTCGAGCGACGGGCGTAACTCCAGCCCATAAATATCGACCATTTCCTGAACGACCTTGCGCTGGCCCAGAACGGCCAGGCGGCAGGGTGCGAGGATCTCGGTTTCCACCTGCGGCGCGACAACGCGCATACCGTTGTAATACGTGCCGATAATATAGAGATGATGCACATCCATAATGTCGGTCAACTCTTTGCCGACCAATAGATTGCCCTCGGGAACCAACACTTCAAACACATCCGAGTTGAGCCCATAGATACGCTCAAGATATTCGCTGATCGACTGACCAGAGGCTGCATCTGCGCCTGCGCGCGATGACGGCAGAACCCAGCGGCCAAAGAGTACGAAATACAAGATGCCGGTCAGCACCAGCGCAACACCAACTGGCGTTACATCAAAGAGGCTGAAGGGCTGCATTTGCTGGTCTGCCGGCAAATCGGCGTTGGATGTGGCGATGAGATCATTGAGCAAAATGAGCGGTGAGGAGCCAACCATCGTCATGGTGCCCCCCAAAATCGCGCAAAACCCCATAGGCATGAGCAACCGTCCCAGAGGAATTTCGGTGCGCGCCGAGATGCGGGCGACAACCGGCAGAAATAAAGCAGCAGCGCCGACGTTTTGCATGAACGACGAGATAAACCCGACCGTGCCCGAGATGATCGGCACAATGCGTTGCTCGGTCGATCCGCCGACGCGCAAAATCCAGGCGGCCACTTTGCTCATCAGACCGGTCTTGTCCAAACCAGCGCCGATGATCATCACCGCGATAATGGAGATCACCGCGTTTGAGGCAAATCCGTCGAAGATATGGTTCACATCCGCCAAACCGCCCAATCCGGGGACGTAGCTAAGCGCACCCAAAAGGACCATGACAAGGATCGCAGCCAGATCGACGCGGACGATTTCGGAGACAAACAGAAACACTGTGAACCCAAGCAGCCCAAGCACCACCATCATTTCGGTTGAAAGCGCAATAGGCTCCATCTGTCGGGGCTCCTGCCTGAAAAACGTGTGATTGCGTCGCGGCTTACGCTTGTGCGGGTGATTAATAAACCCAAGCCGTGAAATTTTGATAAGCCCAGTCACAAATCGGCGTCAGTCCAACATTTGCGCTACCTCCTGGGCGAGGCGGGTAGTATGTTGATGACACGTTAACAACCGGCCCCGTAGCTCAGCAGGATAGAGCAGCCGCCTCCTAAGCGGCAGGTCAGAGGTTCGAATCCTCTCGGGGTCGCCAGATCGACAGGCCGTATGACAACGCGGGTAAAAATTTGTTGCATTCAATCGCGCGCTGAGGCGCGGATGGCGCTTGATGCGGGGGCACATGCGTTGGGGCTTGTGGGCGAGATGCCGTCCGGGCCGGGACCGATTGATGATACCGTGATTGCGGATATCGCGGATGCCAATCGTGAAGAAATGTCGGTCTTGCTAACGTCCCAGACCCGTGCCTACGAGATCGTGCGGCATGTCGCGCGGGCGCATACCCGCGCTGTGCAACTTGTGGACACCGTCGAAGAGGGAACGGCGGCGGCGCTGCGGGCGCGATTTGCGAATCTTACGATCATCCAGGTGATCCATGTGCGCGGGATTGCGGATGTGGACGCTGCGTTTAATGCCGCGCTCTGGGCCGATAACCTTCTGCTCGATAGCGGCGCGCCGGACGGGGCGGTCAAAGAACTTGGCGGCACGGGGCGCACCCACAATTGGGAGCTATCGCGAAAGATCGTCGAGCGGGTGAACAAGCCGGTGTGGCTTGCTGGCGGATTGTCTCCGGCGAATGTGGCTGAGGCAATCGGGCAGGTACGACCCTTTGGCGTAGACATCTGTTCGGGGCTTCGACCACAGGGCGTTCTGGATGCGCAACTGCTGGATGATTTCATGTATGAGGTACGCAACGCATGAGCCAGCCAAGTTTCGAGATCGAGGAAGGTCTGCCCCATAAGCTGATCGCAGGTGTGGATGAAGCAGGGCGCGGGCCCTGGGCCGGGCCGGTCTTTGCAGCCGCGGTCATCATCGATCCCTCCAACTGTCCGGATGGCTTGAATGACAGCAAGAAGCTGTCGGAGAAAAAACGCGAAGCGCTCTATGATCAGATCGTGCAAAGCTGCCGCGTAGGTGTTGGCTCATCCGAGGTGGATGAAATTGATGATGTGAACATCCTGACCGCCACCTTCCGCGCCATGACCCGCGCGATAGAGGCGTTGCCCTGCCCACCTGATCTGGCGCTCATCGACGGCAATCGCGCGCCGAAGGATCTGACATGCGTGGCGCAAACGGTGGTGAAGGGTGATGGGCGCTCGCTTTCGATCGCCGCCGCCTCCATTATCGCGAAAGTCACACGCGACCGGTACATGTGCGATCTGGCACAATCCTACCCCGACTACGGCTGGCACACGAACAAAGGATATGGGACCAAACAGCACCATATGAGTCTTTTGCGCAACGGTGTCACCCCACATCATAGGCGCTCTTTCAAGCCGATCCACAATATCTTGTATCAACGAAACTTTGTAAACATCTGATTCAATTCAAGAATTGACCCAGAATCCCTGATGACTCATGTTAGCGGCAACACCAATAACAAGACGACCGGGGACAGGATACGTGGCGAAGACAAAAGGCAACAGCAAGGACGATCTACCGCTTGATACGATCATTGGCGGAGATTGCATTGCGGCGATGAATGCGCTGCCAGAGGCGTCCGTTGATCTTATTTTTGCAGACCCGCCCTATAACTTGCAGCTCAAGGGAGAGCTGCACCGTCCCGACAATTCGAAAGTAGATGCAGTTGATGATGCGTGGGATCACTTCGCGTCATTCAAGGCCTATGACCAGTTCACGCACGAATGGCTATCGTCTGCCCGACGCCTGCTGAAGCCTGACGGCGCGATCTGGGTCATAGGCTCTTATCACAACGTGTTTCGCCTTGGCACGGAGCTTCAAAATCAAGGCTATTGGATCCTCAATGATGTGGTCTGGCGCAAGTCGAACCCGATGCCCAACTTCAGGGGCAAGCGATTGACCAACGCCCATGAGACGATGATCTGGGCGGCCAAATCGGAGGCCGGGAAATACACGTTCAACTACGAAGCCCTCAAAGCGCTTAACGAAGGCATTCAGATGCGCTCGGACTGGGTGCTGCCGATCTGCAATGGCGGTGAACGCATCAAGGATGACAACGGCGATAAAGCACATCCGACGCAAAAGCCTGAAAGTCTGTTGCACCGGGTGATCGTCGGCTCGACCAATGTCGGCGATGTTGTGCTTGATCCGTTTTTCGGCACCGGCACAACCGGCGCAGTCGCCAAGAAGCTGGGGCGGCATTACATCGGGATCGAGCGAGAGGCGTCTTACCGCGAGGTCGCGCAAAAGCGGCTGGAGAATACGCGTCGGTTTGATCGAGAGGGGCTTGAGGTCTCAACCTCGAAGCGCGCCGAGCCGCGCGTGCCATTTGGGCAGGTTGTTGAGCGCGGCATGCTCAATCCGGGCGAGGTTCTGGAGAGTCAGAATGGCAAACGCACCGCGAAGGTGCGTGCAGACGGAACGCTGATTTCGGGTCAGGCCAGAGGGTCGATCCATCAGGTTGGCGCGGAACTTGAAGGCGCGCCGTCTTGCAATGGATGGACCTATTGGTGTTTCAAGCAGGACGGGCAGCGCATGCCAATCGATGTCCTGCGTCAGCAAATTCGTGCGGAAATGCGCGAGAGCAGTTAACCGCCGTGACGCCGCGCTGTTGCGTGTGCGTCACCTTAGGCCCCGTTTCGAGTTATGCCCCCACATACTCGAAACGGGGCACTTTTTTGGGACTAGGTGATTACTCGTCCTTGCTCTTCTTGTCGCGCTTGGCCTTCTTTTCGCGCTTGGCCTTGTCGTTTTTTTTGGCCTTATCTTTCTTCGCTTTGGAATTGTCCTTTTTGGACTTACCGGATTTGGCGTTCTCCGCCGGTGCGGCACTCGATTTGGCAGATGCGTCTTCGACTTGCGCATCAGCATCACGATCACGCTTGGACGCATCACCCGCCTCGTCCGAAAGTTCGACCCAGTGATCGCCCAGCACCTTGCCGCTGGTCGCATTGATCGTGATCACCCGCTCAAAGTCAGCTCTGGTCACGGTCAGCTTGATCCGACCGGTCCATGTTCGTTTGACCGATTCAATTTCAAAGCCTTGATTGACGAGAACTTGGGCAACCCGCTCCGTCGGCGTTAGCGCGACAACGGCTTTACTGCTCAGAACCAGGGTAAAGGCTGATAATAGTATCCCCAGAAACGCTGACCGCATTTCACAATCCTCACGACTACTCTTTACACATCCCCTTGCGCGTTTTGGAAAATGCGACGCTGAGGGGAACACTCACACCCCTTAGATCGCAATTTATTTTGTTAAAATTGAGACAAAATCTTAGATAGTGCGTCCCAATGTGAGACAGGCCGATACAAAATAGCTGTTATTGCGACCGCAGATGCGCGTCGACATCTTTTTGGCCGCGCTCGGTCAGACCATAAAACCCATCTGCGTTGCGCTCAAACCAGCCGTAGTGATTTGCGTACATGATCCGCGTCGCGATCTCAACGCCGGTCCGTTTTGCGACCATCGCGCCCTTTGATGGACCCTCGCAATTCACGTCTATCGCAACGCGCAACGCATCTTGGCGGTAGCCTGTCATGCGTTTGCCTTTGATCGAACCGCCCGTGTTCGGATCGCCTTCGATCCGCTCGAACTCCGCAAGCAACCGCTGCTTTCGCGCCTTCATCTTGCGGGGACGATAGGGCGCCGGGTCACACACCACATCAACGCGCCCGTCTTTGAGGCGAATGAGGATCAACCCGAGCCCCAACCGGCGGCAGAGCGCACGATTGTCGCGCAACGAACTGCGCCAGGCCCGCGTGGTTCCTCTGGGCACCGCCAGATACACGGCGTCTGTGACCTTTTGCCGATCAATGCCCTGTTGAAACAGTGAAAGCGAAAATCCGGTCTTCAACTCAATAATCACCGGATCATCATCGCCCTTCACGGCCATGACATCACACGCGCCGATCTCCCCCTTCACGCAGTAGCCTCGCGCTTCGAGATAACGTTTGACCGGCGCATAAAGCTGCGTTTCTTTCACAGTATCTGCTCGAATTATCGTTTTTTAAGGATCATACGGGTGAATGAACACAAAATTAAGCTGAAATTTGCACATGATACGCTCACACCTCCTTGAGCGCTGTTGCAGGAGTTAAACTTTGGCACTAGCTACATCTCTATGACACGTGTACTCCTGATCCTCGCGCTGGTCTTCACAGCCAGCCACGCCAACGCGCAAAAGCTCTCGCTTGAGGCGGTGTCATCCTATTTGAACGGGATGCGCAATGCCAAAGCCAAGTTTGTACAGGCCAATCCTGACAAGACCCTCGCGCAAGGTGTGCTTTATATCAAAAAGCCGGGCCGGATCAGATATGAATATACGGTTCCGTCGGATTCACTGGTGATTGCAGACGGCACATTCCTGAGCATTTTTGATAAGAAATCAAACCGCGGCGCGCAGCTTTACGATCTGAAAAAGACGCCGCTTGATATCCTTCTCGCCGGAAACGTTAATCTTTCCGCAACTGGTGCCGTTAAATCGGTGAAGTCGGATGGTGTGAAAACCGAAATTGTTGCTGTCGATCCGCAAAACCCGCGCAACGGCAACATCACGATGGTATTCACAGCAAATCCGATTGAGTTGCGTCAATGGGTGGTGAAGGACCAGCTTGGGCGCAAGACGACGGTCATTTTGAACGATCTACAAGTGCTTGGCAGTGTCTCGGATGAGCTTTTCGACATTCGCCGCGCGGATGCCGCCCTACGCCGCTAAGCGCGTCTCATACATCAAATGTCGCAAACACCGGCGCGTGGTCTGAGGGCTTAACCCACCCGCGTGCCTCGCGAAACACCCGTGACTTGTGATCGTTCGAAACAAGATCCGGCGTGGCCCAGATGTGGTCAAGACGGCGGCCTTTGTCCGCCGCATCCCAGTCTCGCGCGCGGTAGGACCACCATGAATAAAGCTGACCGTCCGGGATATCCTTGCGGGTGATATCAACCCAGTTACCCGCCGCACGCACCGCCTCCAGATGCTCAACTTCAATAGGCGTGTGCGAAACCACTTTCAAAAGTTTCTGATGCGACCAGACATCATCTTCGCGCGGCGCTATGTTCAAATCCCCAACAAGCACAGATTTTTCAGGCACACTCTGCGCAAACCAGTCGCGCATCTCGTTCAGGAAGTTCAGTTTATGCGCAAACTTGGGATTGGCCTCGACATCAGGCTCATCGCCTCCTGCAGGCACGTAGAAATTATGCACCGTCACCCCGTTCTCCAATTGCCCGGCCACATGACGTGCATCGCCCATCGCGCAAAAGTCGCGGTGGCCGGCATCTGTCATCGGTTGCCGCGACAGGATCACAACGCCATTGTACCCCTTTTGCCCGCGCGCAATCATGTAGGTGTAGCCCAGCGCAGCAAAATTCTCGGTCGGAATTTTCTCAACCGGCGATTTGGCTTCCTGCAGACATAAAACATCGGGTGCCTCAGTGCGCAACAGATCGAGGACCAGACCTTCGCGCAAGCGCACAGAATTTATATTCCACGTGCAAATGGTCAAACCCATAGCGATACCTTCATTCATCCCCTGCCCAACGCTAGGCCGCGTCGCAAACAGGCACAAGCGGGAATGGTCTCGAAACCGTCGGTTCTGCCGAAATTTTCACATGTCAAAAACCACGACATTGCCACAATCGCGCCCAAGACGCGCCCAGTTGTCGGCCGATACCTCTCCTTGTAGCGAAGAGCTAGCTCGGTGACGCGGTTTTCAGCCCCCACCCCTAACGCGGCACCGAGCAGTCTTTGCACCAGAGTTTCAAGCCCCCGCCGTGTGTTCAGCCCCCACCCCAACACGGCGGGGGTTTAATTTTTCACCCCCCACGCTAGAGTGCGCCTGACACAACCAAAGGGGCGCAATATGCGCAATTTTCATCTCCCCGGACGCTCGCTGGTATATGCCAAGAACGGCATGTGTGCGACCTCGCATCCATTGGCCGCCAAAGCGGCAGTCGATATTCTCGCCGCGGGCGGCAACGCGGTCGATGCAGCAATTGCAGGTGCGGTGCTGCTGGGGATTTGCGAGCCGCAAATGACCGGGATCGGCGGTGATTGCTTTGCGCTGATCGATAGGCCCGGCCAAGCTGTGGTTGGTCTTAACGGCTCGGGCCGCGCACCTGCTGCCCTTGATGCGGAGGCCTTGCGCGCGAGCGGGCACACGCAGATGCCACTTTACGACAATCCGGCATCAGTCACCATTCCCGGCGCGATTGACGCGTTTTGCACGCTCAGCGCAGATCACGGCAAGCTCGGCCTCGACCATGTTCTGGCTCCGACGATCCATTACGCCGAAGAGGGCGTGCCCGTTGCCCCGCGCGTTGCGGACGACTTGTCGCATTGCGCGGATATGTCGGGCACCGCAGCAAAGCTATACCTGATGGACGGAAAACCCGCCCGCGCAGGCCAGATTTTCCGGGCCGCAAGCCAAGCGGATGTCTTGCGCAAGATCGCAGCCGAAGGACGCAACGGATTTTACACAGGCGAGATCGCCGAAGATATGCATTCGGCGCTCGCAGCGCTCGGCGGGGTCCACACGCTCGATGATTTTGCGCAGTGCCGATCCGAGTATATCACCCCAATCCAGGGCAGCTACAAAGGATATGACCTGATCGAACTGCCGCCAAACGGTCACGGCGCAACGGCGATCATGATGGCAAACATCCTGTCGCAGTTCGACATTGCCTCCATGGACCCCTCAGGCGCCGATCGCGCCCATATCGAAGCGGAGGCCGCAAAACTCGCGTATGATGCACGCGACAGGTTCGTCGCCGATGGCGCGCCGCGCCTGGATCACTTGTTGAGCACGGACACCGCCAAATCGCTCGCATCGCTGATCGATCCCGAACGGGCAATGCCCTCAGCTGCAAAGGCATCCGACAACGTCCATAAGGACACGATCTATATCACCGTTGTCGACAAAGACCGCACGGCCGTCTCGCTGATCTACTCGATCTTTCACAGCTTCGGATCACGCATCGCGACAGATAAATTCGGAATATTGTTCCAGAACCGCGGCGCAGGCTTCAACCTCATCAAAGACCATCCCAATGAGGCAAAGGGGGGCAAGCGCCCCATGCACACAATCATCCCCGGCCTGTTGAAGCGGAGCGATATGGTGATGCCATTTGGCGTGATGGGTGGCCAGTACCAACCCAACGGCCACGCGCGCTTCCTCTCGAACATCGCCGATTTCGGCATGGACATCCAAACCGCGATTGATGCCCCCCGCTGCTTCTGGGACGCAGGCGATATGAAAGTCGAGCGCGGCTACGCAGTTGAGGTACGCGCAGAACTGATCAATCGCGGCCACGCGGTCAGCACCCCCGACACCGCTATAGGCGGCGCACAGGCCATCATGATCGACGGCGATGTGCTGATCGGCGCATCAGACCCGCGCAAAGACGGCTGCGCATTAGGGTATTAAGCTTCTTTGGTTCGGAAAATATCCCGCTGCGCGCGCAAGCGCATATCAAATGACGCGAGGCGATCGCCAGATCGCCTCTCTGCTGACTTACCCGCGCCGCTCGATGGCTTGGGCAAGAACGCACATCAACTCAAACACAATCGATATGCCAAGCCATGCCGTCCCGCCACTTTGATCAAACGGCGGTGACACTTCTACCAAATCCGCACCAATCAGATTGACGCCTTCCAGGGCACGCACAACCTGCTGGGCCTGAAAGCTGTTCGGCCCGCCGATTTCCGGCGTCCCCGTTCCGGGCGCAAAAGCAGGATCGATAAAGTCGATGTCATAAGAGCAATAGGTCGGTCTGTCGCCAACGATCTGCCGCGCTTCGGCCATGACATCGGCAATCCCACGCTCGAACACCTCCTCGATCATAATGATCCGCACCCCGACCGAACGGCCGAACTCGATATCCTCGCCATCATACATGGTGCCCCGAATACCGATCTGCACGACCTTTTTGGGATCAAGCAGGCCTTCTTCGATGGCGCGGCGGAACGGCGTGCCGTGCGTGTATTTGAACCCACCGAAATAACTCTCGAACAAATCCGTATGCGCATCGAAATGGATCATCGCCAGCGGTCCGTTGTCCGCAAGGCCACGCAGGATCGGCAGCGAGCACAAATGATCCCCACCAACCGACATCGGCACAATTCCCGCCTCGCGCACTGCGCGATAAAACGCCGTAATCCGGTCCATACTGTCTTGCAAATCCGCCGGGTTCGGCCCGACATCGCCCAGATCCGCGCAGTTTACCAGATCAAACGGATCAACGCCTGTGGCTGGATTGATCCGCCGGATCATCGTCGAATAGTCGCGCATCTGGCGCGGACCATGCCTTGGGCCGGGGCGATTGGTCGTGCCCGCATCCCAAGGCACACCGATCAGCCCAAGTTGCACATCCCGAGCAATCGGCGCATCGATTGAGACAACAGGAAGGCGCATAAAGCTCGGAACGCCTGCAAAGCGGGGCAGATCAAAGCCCGAGACGGGTTGGAAAAACGGGTCAGACATGACGACAGCATCCTTTTTGCCGCCACCCTAACATGTCGCAACGGCTGCGAAACCGTTTTTCGTGTTAGGTGGCAATCGCGCGTGTAAGGGACGTGCGCGCAGATTCCAGATGCTCTTTCATCAGAACCGCAGCCCGCTCCGCCTCGCGGGTTTTGATCGCATTGAGAATTTGCCGGTGCTGCAGGTTGTAGGTCGCGATCATCTGCGGATCGAGCGTGATCTGACGCATCTGCGCCCATTGATCCTCGCCGCGTACTGTGTTGATTTGCGCCATGATCCAGATCAGCAGGCTGTTGCCGGTGATCTCGGCCAGAAGACTGTGAAACGCTTTGTCGTTTTCAGCAAATTGCGTGTGATTTTCCACATCCTGTTCCATCTTGGACAGGATCGCCTCGGCGTGATCGAGGTCGGAGGGACGGGCGTGTAGGACCGCCAGACGGCAAATATGCGGCTCCAGCGCGAAACGTGCGTCGATCAGCTCCAGCGGGCGAGCATTCGCGACGACTGAATTGGCCGCAACCTCGTCCTGATAACTGACATAAGCGCCAGAGCCACGTTTGATCTCGATCAGCCCGTCATCCGCCAGGCGATTGAGCGCTTCGCGCACCGTCCCGCGCGCAACCCCATGGGTCGCGGCAAGGTCGCGTTCTGACGGAAGACGGTCCTTAAAGCTGCGCACCCCATCGAGGATATCGCGGCGCAATAGTGACGCGACTTCCGCGGCACCAATCTTGATGGGCTGGTTCATCTAGGGATCCTAACTAACTAGTCCATTTTTATACCAATATAACCTAAGCCGCAAGCGTAACGTTCAAACTGGATCAGAATGGGTTGATTTTTGGTACGAATCGCATACGGTCTGAGCTGGATTTGAGCGCCGAGCGAAGATTCGGCTCGCGGGACAAAAAGGACAAGTCATGGCATTTCCAGAGCACGCCGAATACCTGATCATCGGGGCTGGCATCCATGGTCTATCAACTGCATGGCGTCTGGCCGAGCGGCTGGCAGCCAAAGGGAAAGCGGTCGAAGGTAAAATCGTTGTCCTCGAAAAATCCGGCATTGCAGCGGGTGCCAGCGGGATTGCCTGCGGCGTTGTGCGCAACAACTACTTCCAGCCAGCGATGCGCGAGTTGATGGCGCATTCGGTCGATGTTTGGGAAAGCGACGCAGAGGTGCTCAGCTATCATCCGGTTGGCTACATGCAGATCAGCTCTGAAAGCATGCGCGAGGACGTCCGCTCGATCTATGAGCAACAGCAGGCCATCGGCTATGAAAGCACATTCATCGAGGGCGCTAACGAGAGCACGTCTTATATGCGCGGCTATTTTGGCGACTGGCAGGCGCAGAATATCACGTCGGTCTTGCACGAAAAGCGCGGCGGATACTCGAACAACACCAAATCCATGTACGGGCTTGCCAGCAAAGTCGAGGAGTTGGGCGTGCGCATCATCACGGGCGTGACGGTCAAGGAGCTGGTCTCGTCAAATGGTACCGGCGCAGTTTCAGCGGTTGAGACTGACAAAGGCACGATTGCCTGCGGCCAGCTGATCATTGGCGCTGGCCCTTGGGTCCGCGACTTCTGGGATATGCTCGATATGCCCAAACAGATCACCGTCAAGGATCTGAGCGGCGAGGTGCATGAGAATGTCGATATGTGGCGCTATTGGCAGCTTGAGGAAGGTGTGCTGAACATTGATCCAGAGCTTGGCTATGCCGATGATGGCACTATGGCGCCGGTGATCCATGTGGACACGGACGCGCCGCTGATCTCTGACGTGGACGGCTCGATCATCACCGAAGAGATGTGGGGCATTTACTATAAGCCCGATCATCATTTCGGCGGCATTCAGGGCGGAGCGAGCCCTTACAAGGTTGAGACGCCCGTCGATAAGGTCGCGATTGATCCCTATGGTCCGTCGAGCCCTGAGTTCGTCTCCGGTCCGGAGTTTGCGCATATGTGGGTGAGCGCCTTGGCGCATTGCCAGAAGCGTTATGAGGGTATGATGCCCAAATATCACCGCGAAGCCTCGGGCGGTATCGGGTGCTTTACGGCCGACAGTTTCCCGGTTTTCGACAAGTTTCGCGAGAACGTGCATGTGATTGCCGACAGCAACCACGGCTGGAAAATGATCGGCGTTGGCCATTTGACTGCCGACGAGGTGATGGGAGAAACGCAATCATTGCTTGAGCCGTTCCGCTTTGACCGGTTCGAAAAGGGCAATCTGCATCCGGTTTCCAACAGCCCCTATCCGTGGAGCTGATACCCGGCACAACGCATAAATAATGACGGGCAAAAAGCCCGCATAACAACAGCAAGGGAGAGACATTGTGGCTGAGACTGATCTTGAACGGTTTGTAGACGCGAAGGGTCGCGACGAGAAAATCAAAGAAGTCCGAAAGATGATTGATGCGATGGGGATCGAATATCTCTATCTGCAATTCGTCTCTGTGACCGGCAAGATCATGGGCAAAGGCATCCCGTCCGACCACTGGGAAAGCGTTGCCAAAAAGGGCTTCCAGCTCGTTTACGGCGCAACGGTGAACCTGTTCACAGACCGCGCAGGCAATTATCTGGGCTACGGTCCCGAAGCTGCCGAGCTGGTCGGTATTCCTGAGCCAGAAACCTTCATGCAATTGCCATGGGCCCCCACCATTGGACGGTTTTACTGCACGCTTTTCCGCAATCGCGAGGAAAAGGTTGATCCTGGCGGCTATCTGACTGCCGATTGCCGGGGCAATCTGCGCCGCATGCATGATGACTTCAAGAAAAAGCACGGACGCAGCCTGCGGATCGGAACCGAGCCGGAGATGATGTGGCTCAAGTTTGATGAGAACGGCAAGCCCAAGGACGGGTATTCGAAGCCATATTGCTATCACATCGACCAGTTCGAGAGCCTGCGCCCTGTCTCCATGCAGGTGATCCGCTATGCCCGCAAAATGGGTCTCGATATGATCCAGGGCGATCACGAGGATGCGCCGGGTCAGTTGGAGCTGAACTGGATGTTCGACGATGTGCTGCGCAACGCGGACCGCCTGACAACGTATCGTCAAATCTGTGCGCAGGTTGCCCGTGAAAACGGCATTTTCGCCTGTTTCATGACCAAACCCTTCATGGGCGTTTCAGCCTCTGGCTGTCACCACAACATGTCGCTCTGGCGCGGCGGTGAGGATGAATTGGTCAAATGCGGAAACGATCCAAAAGATCTGCCCGGCATGGCCGAAAACTACATGTATGTGAAGGGCGGCGAGAACACCTTCATGCCCGACGATGATGATCCGCAAATGCCCGGCAAAGAAGGGCTTGAGGCCATCGGCGGTGTGGTGACACACCTGCAGGCTTTGACGGCTGTGGGCTGTTCGACGGTCAACTCTTACCGTCGCCTGTGGGATACGGGTTTCTGGGCGCCGGTCTTTGCCGATTGGGGCTTCCAGAACCGGACAACAGGCTTGCGGGTCTCGGCACCGGGTCGTTTCGAGTACCGCTCGGTCGATAGTATGGTGAACCCGTACCTGATGGGCACCACGCTTTTGGCAGCCATGGATGACGGTATCGACAACCAGCTTGATCCGGGCGAGCCCGAAGAGCGCAACATCTACGACGCCATCAAAGACGGCAAGGATGTCAAAAAGCTGCCGATGTCTCTGGGCGAAGCGCTTGCGCATCTGGAGAACAGCGATGTTGTTCGTCGCGGTATGCCCGGCGAGATGTACCGTCTCTTCCACGAGTACAAGCACGACGAATATGCCCGCTTCATGTCCACTGTGACCGATTGGGACAACGAAACTTACATGGAGTGTCTGCCGTAATGCCTACCGTAAGCACATGCCCTAAATGCGGCGCTGGCATCAGTGCTGAGGGATACTGCAACAACAATAAATGCATCCATTCGGAAAAACAGTGCCGCGAGGCAGGTGATGGTGGCGGATCAAGCCCACCGTTTGCCGACTGATCAAGGAGTATATACGCTATGTGCGGAATTGCAGGCCTTATTCACAAAGGCAAAAAGGCGGATGTCGGGGCGCAGATGACCTCGATGTTGCAAGCGTTAAAACACCGTGGACCAGACAGCACTGGCTACGCGGTCTATGGCGAGCCGTTGAAACAGGGCGAATATATCATGCGCCTCAAAGTGGCGGAGGCCGAAGATATGGACCGCGGTCGCGGCATTCATGCGGTGCTCGAAGAGCGCAAGGCTGCCGTGGATGCGGTCCTCAAAGAGCATAAGGTCAAGATCAAGAAAAAATCCGAAGACACCGCCTATGCCATGCGCATAGAGATGTCATTTGACGGTGAAATGGAAGACCTGGCCACGCATCTGGAAGAGCAGGAAGGCGTGGAAATCCTCTCGATCGGCTCCGGTCTGGAGTTGATCAAGGATCTAGGCGATGCAACAGATGTATCCGAGGCCTATGATCTTGATAAGTTCAAAGGCACCCATGGGATCGGCCACACACGCATGGCCACGGAATCGGACGTCGATATCCGTTCGGCCCACCCCTACTGGGCATTCCCCTACAACGATGTGAGCGTCGTTCACAACGGACAGATCACCAACTACTGGATCATGCGACGGGAAATGGAACGCAAGGGCCATCGCTTCCAGTCCAACTGTGATAGCGAGCTTTTGGCGGTCTATGTCGCGCATCACATGGCCAACGGGAAGTCACTTGAGGACACCCTTCGTGCGTCTATTGAAGATATCGACGGCGTGTTCACCTATCTGGTGGCAACCAAGGATCAGCTTGGTATGGCCAAGGACACTATGGCAGCGAAACCGCTCGTCCTTTACGAGTCGGACGATCTGATCGCCATGGCCTCCGAAGAAGTCGCCATTCGCGCGATTTTGCCCCAAGAAATCGATACAACAGACCCATATGACGAGGAGGTTCGGGTATGGCAGGCTTAGTAGACGGGCGCGTCCCGGACCTGATCCGGGACCTCCTGAACGCGAGGCCCCGGGTCAAGCCCGGGGCGGGCACGACATCAACACTGACGGAGGGGCCAAATGGCAGCCGTATCTGACGCCGAACTTAAGCAGATGACCCAGGAGGAGCGGGTGGCTGCTCTGGGCATGACCACCGAACAGCTTACCGGTCGCTCGCTCTACATCGAGTTTGATGAGGATGCGTCCGAGCGCTTCACCTACCCATGGGCGCCGGATGTTGATTTCAACAAGCGCACCGAGATTGACGCGGATGGCAAAACAACGACCCAAATCAACAGCGCGATCCGCGAGTTGATGGCTGAGGGATACGGCACGATTGTCATCCAGAACCCACGCGGCATGCACTCGCTGGGCGTGGGGATCCTCTCAAAGCTCAACCTGATCATCGAAGGATCAACCGGATACTTCGGCGTTGGTCTGATCGACGGGCCGAATGTGCGCATCAATGGCCGCGTTGGCTGGTCTTGTGGAGAGAACATGATGTCCGGCACAGTGATGATCGAAAAGAACGCAGGCTCCACCTTTGGTGCGGCGATCCGCGGCGGTGATCTGGTGTGTCGCGGCTCTGTCGGCTCGCGCACAGGCATCGATATGAAGGGCGGCACGATCATCGTGGGTGGCGACACCGGCGCGCTGTCGGGCTTTATGATGCAGCGAGGCCGGATGGTGGTCTGCGGCAATGCAGGCAAAAACCTTGGCGATAGTATGTATGACGGCACCATCTACATCGGCGGTGATATTGCCTCTTGCGGTGTGGATGCTGTCGAGGCCGAACTCACCGATCTCGACAAGGCGTGGCTCACGCGCAAGCTGACCCAATACGGCATGATGCCCGACAAGGGCGTGGATCACTTCACCAAGATCGTCGCAGGCAAGCAGCTTTGGAACTACGACAATCTCGAGCCAAACGAGAAGAAGCTGATCTTGTAAGCAACGTTGCAACGCGGCCCCGGACATCGATCCGGGGCCTCCTCCAGAATTCTCGTGCCTGATGGGTACGCACCGAAAGGAAATACAAATGGCCGACGGAGACATGCCACGCAAACCCGCCCTGCCCCGTGATGTTAACCGGCTTGGAGAGAGCTTTGTCTTTCCGCCGCGCGTCATGGACGACATCCATATCAAGGCCGAGCTGGGCCGGTATCGGATGCGGGGCTTTTCGCTGTTCAAGAAAATCCCGCATTGGGATGATCTGACATTTCTGCCGGGCACCCTGACCCGCTTTGTCATCGAGGGATATCGGGAGAAATGTGAAACCCGCACGATCATCGGGCCAAATGCGGGACGTCCGCTTGATCTGGACATTCCGGTCTATGTGACGGGCATGAGCTTCGGCGCGCTTTCCTATGAAGCCAAAACGGCGCTGGCGCGCGGTGCGACCATGGCGGGTACTGCGACCTGCTCAGGCGAAGGCGGGATGATCCCGGACGAGCGGCGCTATAGCTCGAAATGGTTCTACCAGTGCATTCAGTCGCGCTACGGCTTTAACCCCAACCACCTTGTTCTTGCAGACGGATGCGAATTCTTCATCGGCCAGGGCTGCAAAGTTGGCCTTGGCGGTCACTTGATGGGTCAAAAAGTCACCGATCAGGTTGCCGAGATGCGCTCCCTGCCTGCTGGTATCGACCAACGCTCCCCTGCCCGTCACCCGGATTGGCTGGGACCGGACGATCTGGCGCTGAAGATCGAGGAAATCCGCGAAGTGACCAACGGCCAGATTCCGATCCAGCTCAAACTGGGCGCGGCGCGGGTCTATGATGACGTGCGCATGGCGGTCAAATGTAACCCGGACAGCATATATATTGATGGTATGGAAGGCGGCACCGGCGCTGGTCCGCACCTTGCCACCGAAGATACCGGCGTTCCGGGCATTGCTGCGATCCGTCAGGCCCGCAAGGCCATCGACGATCTGGGCAAGCGCGGCGAGATCAGCCTGATCTACGCGGGCGGTGTGCGTAACGGTGCGGATGTGGCCAAGGCGATTGCTTTGGGCGCGGATGCGATTGCTCTGGGTCACTCGGTGATGATGGCGCTCAATTGCAATAAGGATATCCCGGAGGCGAACTACCCTGAGGAAATTGGCGCAGAGCCAGGCTATTGCTATCACTGTCACACAGGCCGTTGTCCGGTCGGCGTGGCCACGCAAGACCCAAAACTGCGCGAGCGTCTTGATCCCGATGAAGCCGCCGAGCGGGTCTACAACTTCCTGCACACGCTAACCATCGAAGCGCAGCTCTTTGCCCGCGCCTGTGGTAAGACCAATCTGCACAGCCTTGAGCCGGAAGATCTGGCAGCGCTCACGATGGAAGCATCCGCCATGGCAGGCGTTCCGCTTGCGGGCACCAACCACACGGTTGGCGTTGAAGACTACCATCACCTTTAAGCAACAACCCGCCCCGGACCCGGATCCGGGGCCTCTTCCCTCACGAGGAGACAACACATGGCTGGAACACAATATCGCGGCTCCGAGATCAAGGATGTCGACCAGTTTTTGAAAGATAAAGACGGGCTCGAGAGCGAGCGTGAAAAGGAAATCGGCCAGCATATCGGCTATCGATACGACGTTAACCTCGTCCCCGACTACGCGCGGATCACGCCGTTTTTGACCGAATATATGGAAGTGATGGGCTGGGACGATCTGAACTGGCTCGAAGACGTTCATATGGGCTACGAGGACGGCATGCCTGCGGTGTTTGATCGCAATATCAACGGCTGGGTGCGCGTGCCGGACAGTATCAAACTGCCGGATAATCAGCAGGATCGCGACATGATTGCGCGCGAATTGCTGATCAAATTCCAGATGTCGGACCGTCACCCTCTGGTCAGCTTGCGCAAGGCTTACATGAAATTCTGATGTCCCGCCCGTTCAACATTGCCTGCCTGCAAACCCGTCCCAAACCAGACTTTGGCACAGCGCTGAATGAAGCCTTGTCATTGGCCGAAGCTGCGCGGGGTGCAGGCGCGCAAATGTTGGCGCTGCCAGAATACTGCGGCGGATTGCGCACCGATGGCGCGCTCTTCGCCCCGCCCCACGCGCGCGAGAGCGATCATCCGTTCCTGAACGGAATTCGGGATTATGCGCGCGACAAATCCTTGTGGATCATGATCGGCTCGATTGCGATCACAGGGCGGGACGGAAAGTTTTACAATCGTGGCTTTATGATTGGCCCTGACGGGGAGATCCGAAGCCGTTATGACAAACTGCACCTGTTCGATATTCAACTTTCGGAAACCGAAGTCTACCGCGAAAGCGCGCGGGTGATCCCCGGCGATGCGACGACGCTGATCGAGACGCCCTTTGCGAAAATTGGGCATACGATTTGCTATGATTTGCGGTTTGCGCAGCTTTATCGGGAACTGGCGCAGGATGGCGCGGAAATCCTTGCAGTGCCCGCTGCCTTCACCAAGAAAACCGGTGAGGCGCATTGGCATGTGCTCAACCGTGCGCGCGCAATTGAGAACGGTGCGTTTGTCATCTCGCCCTGTGCAATCGGTCCGGTCGAGGGCGGCGGCGAAAGCTACGGCCATTCGCTCATCGTTGATCCATGGGGCCGCGTTGTGGCCGATGGCGGCGCGCTTCGAGGCGTGGTTCAGGCGACGATTGATCTGGACGAGGTTGCCAAGGCGCGGGGCCGTATTCCGTCGCTGCAACATGATGTTACCTTTGATCTGACGCCTCCAGCGAAAAAGGATGTCGCATGAGCGCCGTTGCTCAGATTTTGGGGCAGGCCCCGCAACAACACCCGCTGCGCGATGCGTTTTTGAAATGGCAGTGCCGTGTGCGGCAAATGGCAATGCGCGAGTTTGACGGCCGCCCTGACGACAGCATCATGCCGGCCCTCACGCTTAAGGGCGCGGATGAGCCGATGGGCCATATCATCACGCTCATTAACAAGCTGCCCGCCTATTCGGTTACGCCCGAGATGCAGCATATGGTCAAGCGCACCAATGATCCGGCGCAGCGGCGTGACAAGGCGATCCAATTTTTCTCATCGACCCATTACCAAAAGGCGCGCGAGTTTTCTGACACGCTCACCGCGACCTTTCCGCCCAAGAGCAAAGGCGCGCAGGCCATCCGGCAAGCGGATCGGGTGACGCTCTACTTCAGTGCCTATAATCAGGAGTTCACGCTTGATTGCAAAGTGTGGAAACTGACTGAGAAAAATCCGCTTTATCAGTCAACCTATTGGCATAATGCGCTGTTTAATCCGTCACTTACAGCCGATACGACCATTTTGGGATTTGAGCCGGACTGGGACGCGAGTAGCGCGGTTCCCTCCCCCTTGGGGCTCTGATGGCCTTCGGGTATGTCATCGCGCAGATCACGGTCACCGACCCTGAAATCTACAGAACCTATGTCGCGCAGGTCCAGCCGATCCTTGATCAATTCGGGGGTGAGTTTCTGGTACGCGGAGGCACATCGCAAAGCTATGAAGGTGTCCCTCCCGGAGAGCGGAATGTGATCATCCGCTTCCCGTCCTATGACGCCGCGCAGGCGTGGTATCATTCAAAGGAATATGCTGGCGCAAAGAAAGTGCGCATGTCAGCATCAACCTCAGTCCAAACAATCGTCGAGGGAGTTTGAAAATGGGAAAACGGATCGCCATCATTGGTGCAGGACCATCGGGTCTGGCGCAGCTTCGGGCCTTTCAATCAGCCAAGGCAAAAGGTGCGGATATTCCGGAAATTGTCTGCTATGAGAAGCAGTCGGATTGGGGCGGTTTGTGGAATTACACTTGGCGCACCGGCGTGGATGAGCATGGCAATCAGTGCCATGGATCGATGTATCGCTATTTGTGGTCAAACGGGCCCAAAGAGGGTCTGGAGTTCGCCGATTACACCTTTGAAGAGCATTTCGGAAAGCCCATTGCCTCCTACCCGCCGCGCGCGGTTTTATTCGATTATATTAAGGGGCGCGTGGAGAAGGCGGGCATTCGCGACTGGATCAAATTCGATCATATTGTCCGCGATGTGCGCTTTGAGGATGGCAGATTTAGCGTAACCGTGCGCGATGAGATCAATGATACAGAAGCCCGTGAGGTTTTTGACAATGTGGTGGTGGCGACGGGGCATTTTTCGGTGCCAAATGTGCCCGAATATCCCGGCTTTGAGCGCTTTAATGGTCGCATTCTGCACGCCCATGATTTCCGTGATGCGCGTGAGTTTGCAGGGCAACGCGTGATGATCATGGGGACGTCTTATTCGGCGGAGGACATCGGATCGCAGCTTTGGAAATACGGCGTCAAATCCATAGTGCAATCGAGCCGTTCAGGTGGGACCGGATATGCGTGGCCGGACAATTGGACGGAAGTGTCTGGCCTTGATCGCATGGAGGGCAAGGTTGCGCATTTCATCGATGGATCATCCCATGAAGTTGATGCGATTGTTCTGTGCACCGGCTACAAGCATCACTTCCCGTTTTTGCCCGATGAGTTGCGGCTCAAGACGCCGAATGTTCTGGCGTCGGACGATCTTTACAAAGGCGTGGTTTGGAACGGCAATCCTGAGCTTTTCTATCTGGGCATGCAGGATCAATGGTACACGTTCAACATGTTCGATGCCCAAGCCTGGTACGTGCGCGATATCATCATGGGGCGCATTGATGTGCCTGATTTGAAGTCACGCGAGGCAGATGTGGCGGCGCGGCAGGCAGCGGAGGCAGCGCTTGAGGATGACTATGCCTGCATTGCCTATCAGGGGGCTTACACCAAAGAGCTGATTGACGAGACGGATTATCCCTCCTTTGACATCGAAGCGGCCAATCAGGCGTTTTATGAGTGGAAGAAGCACAAGAAAAAAGGGATCATGGAGTTTCGCAATCACGGGTACGTCTCACCCATGACTGGCACCAAAGCGCCGGCGCATCATACGGCCTGGAAGGATGCGCTGGATGACAGTTTGGAGAGTTATTTGCAGACCTGAGTTTGGTCTTGCGGTGCGCCGCTGGCGCGGCGCGCGTCTTTGTTTTGCGCTTGCGCGCGCAGCGGGATATTTTTGAACCAAAGAAGCTGTTTTTGCGGGTGTTTGGCGGTTTGGATGGCTGCTGCGCATCGGTAAATCGTTAACGATGCGGGATTGCCTTGTTTTAAAGGGTTAATGGCGGCGAGCGGGATGCGCATTGCATGCACAATCCATGCACAATCTATGCACAGTCGGATGCACGGTCGCCAGATCTTAACCGGAGCGGGCGGTTGATTGGACGCGATGGCAACGGGGTTAGTCGTAATTGCCTTTGACGCGCTCTTTGGTGGGGTCGAAATGGGGGAAGCGCACAACGGTCGCCTGAAGGCGTTTTTGCTCGCCGTCGAGTTGGCCAACTTCGACCTGAGTGCCGATCTGCGCGTAGCCCACATCGACCCGCGCCAGCGCAATGACTTTGCCAAGATAGGGAGATTTCATTGCTGAGGTGATCTCACCGACCTGCGCTTTGCCATCGCGGATACAATCACCGTGGGCGGGCACCTGATTTCCGATAATATCGAGACCGACAAGTTTCTTTTGCGGGTGGGCTTTGCGCTCTTCTATGGCGGCGCGGCCGATGAAGTCGTCGTCCTGGGTCTTGAGCGGAGTGGTGAAACCGATCCCGGCCTCGAACGGGTCGGTCTGGTCGGAGAACTCGTAATTGGCGAAGATCAGACCCGCTTCGATGCGCAGCATGTCGAGCGCTTCCAGACCAAGGGGCGTCAGGCCCATGGGCTCGCCAACTTTCCAGATCGCCTCGAACACCTTCACCGCATCGCGGGGGTGGCAGAAGACCTCATAGCCCAATTCGCCTGAGTATCCTGTGCGGCTGAGGACAACGGGGATGCCTTGCAGATCGCCGATACGGGCGGGGGTGAAGCGGAACCACGCCAGATCTTCGACGGTTGAATGGGCCGGATGGGTCCAGAGCACTTGGCTGAGAATGTCGCGCGAGAGCGGGCCCTGGACGGCGATGTTGTGGTGATGGTCGGTTGAGGATTTGACCCAGGCGTTCAGCCCGTGCTTTTCCGCCTGATCGCGCAGCCATTTACCGGAGGTGTCATTGCCGCCGATCCAGCGAAAATTGTTATCGCCAAGCCGGAACACGGTGCCATCATCGATCATGCCGCCGTGTTCGTAACACATCGCGGTATAGAAGATGCCGCCGTTCGAAAGCTTCTTGATGTTCCGCGTCAGGCACATCTGCATAAGTGCCTCTGCGTCCGGTCCGGTCACTTCGAATTTGCGCAAGGGCGAGAGGTCCATAATCACCGCTTTTTCGCGGGCGGCCCAGTATTCGGCAATCGCGCCGTGTTGGTTCATCGTATTGGCGAGCCAATAGCCGTTATATTCGACAAAATCGCCCGTGTGCTTTGCGAAACAGGGATGAAAGCCGGTTTCCTTGGTCTGTTCCACATCTGCCTCCGGTGTCTTGCGCCACCCTATCGAGCGCTGGAAATTTTCGTTTTCTTTATAGACCCGCACCTGAATATCGGTGGGGTTCCACGCATTTGTCGCATCGATATCGCAGGGGCAGGCCGTGGAGACGCAGACCAGATCGGTTTGCGCTTGCAGCATCACATAATCGCCAGGGCGCGACCATGGATCGTCAAGGCCCAGCACATGGGTGTCATCGAGCATGGTGTTGAAGAAGAAGTTGATCGACGGCCAGCCGACGCGGTGCGCCACGCCATGGGGTTTCAGGGCGCGGTTGATGCTGTCCGAGCAATTGATATGGCCCGGATAGCCTGCATCATCGTAGTAACGCGGGTAGCACGACAGGCCGTAAGCGTCGTGGCGCCCGCAGGTGTCTTGCACGATCTCAACGAGCGGTTGCTGATCAACGGACCAGAATTTTGAGTGGAGGCCCGGCACCGGATAATCGACGCCGGTCAGCGAGCGGGTGGTTTGCATGTTGATGTCCCGCTCGATCCGTTTGTCGAGCGCGCGGGCGTCAAAGCACTGGAAATCGGTACATTCGCGGCCCTGCACGTCCATGATCTGGATGAACTGGCCTTTGCGCACGTTATAGGCGGTGGCGTGGCCGGGTTGGATGTTTTCATCCAGGATCGGATCGGCCAGAGGGTCCGCCGGTTTGATCCCGCCCACGCCTTCGGAGGGGTTGGCGCGGCGGATGTAGAGATCCACCTCGGTCGGCACATCCTGGTTATGCGCGTCCATGGCCGTGCCAGCGGCGCAGACAATCAGCAGGCCGTCTTCGCAGGCGGTGAAGCACTCGCTGTCGCCTGCGCGCGAGCCTTCGGCGAAGAGGAGTGTGCCGTCCGCGCGGCCTATGTCAAAGCCTGCTGCCTGCAATGCGGTGAGCACTTTGCGGCCGGATATGTCACCGTTTGTGAGCGAGCTTTGCAGGCCCGCCGGGTCATGGCCGCCTTTTGCGCCGATTTTGCGTGCGTCAGATGCGCCGTCCGGGGTGAAGAAGACCATCTCGACCGGTTGCAGGCCTTCGCGATCGACGATGGTGATCTCGTCGCCGGCCTCGATTTGGACAGCGCGCGAGCCACTGCCTTGTATCGGGTGACGCTCGACGCCATGGGGCAGCACCGGAAGGCCCGGCACGAGCACTTTGCCGATGCGCGACTTTTCTTCAAAGGGGAGATCGAAGCTCATGCCAGCCCCAATTGGACGCTACGCTGATGCGCCCAGCGCGTGATGATGTGATCGACCGCAAGGCCGATGAAGGCGACGCAAAAGCCCAAGAGGATGCCGTTGCCGATGCCTTGCTTGTCCGAAAGGGCCTTGAGGATGAACTGGCCCAGATCCTCGGTCCCGATCATCGCGCCGATGATGACCATGAACAGGGCGAAGATGACCGTTTGATTGACGCCCAGCATGATGTGCGGAAAGGCGAGTGGCATTTCGATTTTGAACCATTTTTGCAGGCGGGTGACGCCGGACATGAGGCCCGCATCGACAAGCGCGGGCGGCACATTGCGCAGGCCTTCGATGGTGTAACGGGTGGCGGGGATGGTTGCGTAGATGATCACGGCCAGCAGCACGGAGGTATCGGTGACGCCAAAGAGCATGATGACCGGGATCAGGTAGATGAAGGACGGGAAGGTCTGGAAGGTGTCGCAGACCAGCAGCATGAACTTGGTCGCCCAGTTTGATTGCGCGCAGAGCGAGCCGACGATGAGGCCGATGGTGACCGAGACGATCACGCCGAAGGAGGCCATGTAGGCGGTGATTAGAGCGCGGTCCCACCATTCGGTAAGCGCGATGAACAAAAGGAACGCCCCGACCACGAGCGCCGAGCGGATGCCGCCCACGAGATAGCCGATGCCCATGACCAGAAGGAATGTCGCGCTGACGGGCATGGCGAGATAGGCTTTTTTCATCGGTTGCAGGACTTGGGTGATCAAAAAGACATTGAAGACCTGGAGGCTGGAGTACCAGGTCTCGACCATCCAATCGACGCCGGATTGCCAAAACGCTTCGGTCGTGATGCCTTTGTTATGGGGGATCAGGTAGAGGTAGTTCACGCCGTCGCCGAAGATAAATTTACCCAAGACGGCAAGGAGGATGCCGATGGCGGCAACCGCGAGGAAGAGGAAGAGGTGGGCGTGGCGCTGGAAATAGCTGAGGTCGGCGAAGTAGTCGGTTTGCTTGTTGGCCCATGCGAGTGAGAGTTTGTCCAGGACAACCGCGATCAGGACGATGCAGATGCCAAGCTCCAGCGCAAGACCGATGCGCAAGCCGTTCAGCGCGAGCAGGAGGTTGAAACCGAGGCCTTTGGCACCGATGAAAGAGGCGATGACGGCCATGGCGAGGCACTGCATGATGACCTGATTGATGCCGATCAGGATATCGCGGCGGGCGGTTGGGATCAGGACGTTGCGCAGGATCTGGCGGGCGTTGCAGCCGCTCATCATTCCGGCCTCGATCACCTCTGGCGGGACTTTCTTGAGGCCCAGAAGCGTCAGGCGGATCATGGGCGGGGTCGCGAAGATCACGGTGGCAATCGCACCTGCGTGGTCGCCGACGCCGAAGAACACGGTCACGGGCACCAGAAACGAGAAATGCGGCATGGTTTGCGCGATGTTCAAAAGCGGGGCGAGGATTTTCTCGAAGGTTTTGCTTTTGAAGGCGAGAATGCCGAAGAGGATGCCCAAAACGACAGAAACAGGCGCGGCGACAAGGACGAAGGAGAGTGTCTCCATCGCGGGCTCCCACTGGCCGAAAACGGAAATGTAGGTCAGGGCCGCGCCTGCCAGAAGCGCAAGACCGCGACCGCTGAGCGCATAGCCCAGGATCATCGTGCCTGCGGTCACAACGGTCCACGGCAGGGCGGGCCAGACCGCCCACGGGTTTTCGCGCACAAACTCCCAGCCGGTGAAGAGCACGATGGTTTTGCGACCACCCACCAAAATTTCGCGGATGAATTCAATCAGCACAAGAATGAAGGCGGAAAAACCGCGCGTTACTTCGCGCAGAAGGGTCGAGGTTTCGGTATCGTCAAGTTCGGGATCGTAGACCTCGATGGGCAGAAACTCGAACATCAGATATTCGGCGAAATCATTCACCCAGCCCGGCAGCCACGCCAAAAGCGGAGGCAGACGCCACAAGACGTTATCCTCGTTGCGCGGCACCAGAGCGACGAGCACGAAGAAGACAACCAGCAGCCCGATGAACTGCGTCAGCTTGGGATGTGTGCGATAAAACTCCATGCCTATCGGTCTTTGCCAAACAGCATATGGATCATGCTCGATGCGTGGATCGAGCCGATCACGCCACCGTTTTCATCTGCAACGCGCACCGGCTTTTGTTGGGAGAGCACCCCTTCCATCACTGTCTCGATAATCGCATCGCCCGGCACGGTGAAATCAGCATAATCGCCTTGTGGATCTACCGCATCCATCACCGATTTGACTTTCAGCACCTTCTCGCGCGGCACTTCTTCGGTGAATTTATGAACGTAGTCTGTGGCCGGGTTGAGCACGATATTGGCGGGCGTATCCAACTGCTCAATGATCCCGTCTTTCATGATCGCTATCCGGTCGGCAAGGCGGAGCGCTTCGGAAAAATCATGCGTGACAAACAGGATGGTCTTGTTGAGCACGCCCTGGAGGCGCAAGAATTCGTCCTGCATTTCCTTGCGGATCAGCGGATCGAGGGCGGAGAATGGCTCATCGAGGAACCAGATGTCCGGCTCGACCGCGAGCGAGCGGGCAATGCCGACGCGCTGCTGCTGACCGCCCGAAAGCTGGCGTGGATAATAATTCTCGCGGCCCGAAAGGCTGACAAGATCGACCATTTCCTTGGCGCGCAGCATGGCGTCCTTGGTCGGCGTTCCCTTGATTTGAAGGGGGAAGGCGATGTTTTCCAGAACGGTCTTTTGCGGCAAAAGCGCAAAGCTCTGGAACACCATGCCCATCTTGTTGCGGCGCAGTTGGATCAGCTGCTTGGCGTTCATCTTCACGATATTTTCGCCGTCGATATAAACATCGCCAGCGGTGGCTTCGGTGAGGCGGGAGATACAGCGCAGAAGCGTCGATTTGCCGGAGCCAGAGAGCCCCATGACAATCAGCATCTCGCCCTTATGGACCTCAAAGGAGGCGTTGTTCACGCCAACGACGCAGCCCGCGTCCTGAAATTTCTGGGCATCCACGACGCCATTGGCGTCACGTAACAGCCGCGCCGCACCGTCCCCGAAAATCTTGTAAACGCTGTCACATTTGATGACCGGAGCGCTGGCGGTTGGTGTTTGTGCTGATCCCATTGTGGGGTGTCCTGAAGGCATTAATTTCACTACGCAATCCATACCTCAAGCGCGGCGCGCTTGCATTTGACACGCTGCGCCCGCGAGATGTTCGCACGGGCGCAGCGCTATTGCTTGCTCGATGTTACTGAGTGAAAGGCTTCCAAACGTCTTCGTTATCGGCCAGCCATTTGGTCGCAGCGTCCTGATGGCTCATCTTGTCGATGTCAACGAGGGCGGCCATTTGACCGATCTGCGTCGTGGTGAACGAGATTTTAGTGTAGGCTTTATAGGCAAGCGGGTGTGTTTTGGGGAATTTGTAATTCGCCGCTTTTTTCAGCCAGCCTTTGGGCGAACCACATTTTCCGTCACCACCGTCCTCGATCCGGCAGCCATCGTAATATTCGGGGAATTCGATGAAGACGAAGCCGTCCGCGTCTGTGAAGTTTGGCGTCCAGTTGAAGGTGATGATCCCGCGGCCTTCTTTCTTGGCAGAATCAAGTTCGGCCCAAAGCGCGTCAGCGCCACCGGCGAATTTCACGGTGTAGAGATCTTCAAGACCCAGCGCCTTGATGCGGTCGGGCATCAGATCGCCGTGCCAGCTTTGCGGTCCTTCGAGCCAGCGGCCCTTGCCGTCAGAATCGGCCGTGGCGAAAACCTCCGGGCAGTCTTTGAGCGCTTCCCAATTTGGCAGACCGGGGCAGAGATTCTGCTCGATCACATAGCCCGGAACGCCCATTTCTTCCAAGGTCGTCGCGGCGTGGTTACCAGCATCGATCACGCCGCCTTTTTCCATGGCGTTGTAGAAGGACGCGCCGAACGTGGACTGCCAAACTTCATGGGAGATGGTCACGTCGTCGTTGCGGATCGCCTCGTAGACGCCTTGGGTGTCGGCGGGGACATATTCGACGTTGTTGCCCATGCTCTCAAAAATGCCGCCGATGACATAGGCCATCACGACCTGGCTGGACCAGTTGTGTGTCGGAATAACAATGGGCTTGGCCGAATCTTGAGCGAAAGCCGCGCCGGAGGCTGTTGCCATGGACAAGGCAACTGTGGCTGCAATCGCTTTTTTATCAAACAATTTCATAGTTTTCTCCCTGTGGTATCGGACCTGCGCATTTCATCGATGGGATGAATTGACAGCTCTCGCTTCACTGATTTTCTTGGCTCAGACGGTGGGTAAGCACTGCCCGGACCGCCACATCATGCCACGCTCGTGATCTTTGTCACCACATATTCTTGAGGGTCTTTGCCCTCACTTTTTAGTGGCAAATGGAGGCGGCGTTGCTATAGTTTACTACAGTCTTTGGGGTGTCGGGACGTCGGACCGGCGCGAAGGTGATGATGCGACGCAAAACAGATCCACTGCCACCGTTGAGCTATCTGCACACATTCGAAGTTGCAGCGCGCTGGCAGAGTTTTGCCTCCGCTTCCAAAGAGCTTGGGGTGAGTGAAAGCGCGATCAGCCGGAAGGTGCGGCTCTTGGAGACGCACTATGGCATTGCACTGTTTGAGCGCGGTCACAAGTCGGTCACGCTGACACAGCAAGGCACATCGCTTCTGGAGCGGATTGCACCCGCGATGCAGACGTTGCGTGATGTCTCGGAAAGTGTGGCGGGCAAAACAGCGGTGTCGGAGATCACGCTGGCGGCGACCAATTCGGTGGCGAGCCTTTGGTTGATCCCGAAGATGCGGCAGTTTTCGCAGGCCAACAATCAGCTGAACATTATGCTGGTTGCCTCGGATGATGATGCGGAGTGTTTGGCGGACAGTGTCGATCTGTCGATCCTGCGGGGCAATGGCAAATGGCCAGAGCACGATGCGACAAAGCTCTTTGGAGAGATCATTTTCCCGGTTTGCGCGCCGGAGTTTCTGGAGCGTAATCCGTCGCTGCGCGAACCGGTGTCGCTGCTCGATGTGCCCTTGATCGAGGTTTCGAGCAATCATTCGGAGTGGATGAATTGGAACACATGGCTGCGCGATCATCTTGCGCATGTGCCGGAGTTGTCGAAACGGTCGATATTCAACACCTATCCATACGCTATTCAGGCGGCGGTTGAGGGTGTGGGCGTGGCATTGGGATGGGGGCATCTGGTGGATCATCTGCTGGAGAGCGGTCAGCTTGTGCGCCCGTTGGGCGATCTGCACACGCGCACGCCGTTTGGGTATTATCTGCTGGAGCGCACCAAGAGCGGGCGGAATGCGAAGCGGGATATTGTGACCGGTTGGTTGATCCGCGAAAGTGCGGCGCGCAATACGTATGCGGGCTCGCCGGTACCGGGCTGAGTTGCCCTAGGGTCACTTCCTTGCACCCCTGCTGCGAATCGCGCTTAACTGCGGCACTGTTCAAGGGAGAACTCAAATGAAACTCGCAAAATCACTTCTTGGCGCGACCGCGCTGTCCACAGCGCTTGCCGGTGCAGGCTTTGCTGCGGAAAACTGGGATATGCCGATGGCCTATCCGGCAAATAACTATCACACGGAAAATGCTCAAAAATTCGTGGAAGCTGTGGATGCCTGCACCGGCGGCGAGCTGAAAATCACCATTCACGCTGGTGGCTCGCTCTTCAAGGGCGGTGAGATCAAGCGTGCGGTTCAGGTTGGCGAAGCGCAGATCGGTGAGCGGCTTTTGTCGGCCCATGCCAATGAAAACGCGGTTTTCGGCTACGATTCCGTGCCGTTCCTTGCCACATCGTTTGAGGCGTCCGACAAGCTGCGGGATGCAGCCAAGCCGACGCTGAACAAAATTCTCAACGATCAGGGTCTGACGCTGCTTTACTCGGTGCCCTGGCCGCCACAAGGGCTCTATTTCGCGCAGGAAGTTGCGAGTACATCGGATGTGGAGGGCGTGAAATTCCGCGCCTATAACGCGGCGACTGCGCGGGTTGCAGAACTTGCGGGCATGATCCCGGCGCAGATCGAAGCGGCAGAGCTGAAGCAAGCGCTGGCGACAGGCGTGGTCTCGGCGTTCATCTCGTCCGGCTCGACCGGTGTGGATGAAAAGGTTTGGGAAGACCTGTCCCACTTCTACGATGCCAAGGCATGGCTGCCGCGCAATTCGATCTTCGTGAACACAGAAGCCTATAACGCGCTGCCAGAAGCGTCGCAAAACTGCCTGATGGAAGAGGCTGCCAAGGCCGAAGCCGTCGGAACTGCAACCGCTGCTGAGCTTGCCGAAGGGTTCCTCAAGACGCTTGCGGATAATGGCATGAATGTCGCAGCACCCGGTGACGCTTTGGCCGCTGATCTGGCAGAGATCGGCGCGACAATGACCGGCGAGTGGCTGGAGAACGCCGGCGCTGACGGTGCGGCCATTGTGGACGCCTACAAATAGGTAATCCCACCCACAAACGCCCCCTGCGCGCCGTGCGTGAGCAGGGGATTTTCGCTCGCCGGAAGTAAGTAAGTAACGCATGCCGACGTTGCACAATATCTAAGGAGCAGCGCCAATGCGATCCGCGCTTGATGGTCTATACCGAATTTCCGGCTATGCCGCCGCTATATCGCTGCTTGCCATTCTGGTGCTTGTCACAGCGCAGATGGTGACCCGCTGGTCGGGCGCGATCTTTACAGGCGGGGCCAACTATGCGGGCTATGCGATGTCGACGACGTCGTTTCTCGCGCTCGCCTATACCTTCAATCACAACGCCCATATTCGCGTTTCGCTCTTTGTCACCAAATCAGGCCGGTGGCGGCGCGGGATGGAGATATGGTGCTACACCATCGCTTCGCTGGTGGCGTGTTTTCTGGCGTATTACGCGGTCAAAGCCACGCGGCTGAGCGCCAAGATCAACGATATATCGCAAGGGCAGGATGCAACGCCCCTGTGGATCCCGCAGACGTTTATGGCCATCGGATCGGTGATCTTTGCGATTGCGGTGGTGGATAATCTGGTGCGCATTCTGATGACGTCTTGGCAGGGCGTTGATGATGAGGATGCGCAGCCCTGGACGGCGCATCTGTTCGCCTCAAAGCAGGCACGGATGCTGCTGTCGGGGGCGTTCCTGCTGGTTGTCTATTCAGCGCTGGTGATGATGACCGGCTTTGATCGCGATGCGGTTGCGCTGAAGATCGGCATTTTCCTCTTTGTCCTCTTTTTCCTGCTCGGGTCCGGCATCTGGGTTGGCCTCGCGCTGATGGGTGTGGCCTATATGGGGATGATCGGGTTTACGACGCGCAACCCGGGCAATTCGATGATCATCACGGTTTGGACCGGCGCATCGAGCTGGACGCTGACCGCCCTGCCCCTGTTCATCTGGATGGGCGAGATCCTGTTCCGCACGCGGCTGTCCGAGGACATGTTCAAGGGGCTGGCGCCCTGGCTTGCGCGCATTCCCGGCGGGCTGCTGCATACGAATGTTGTCGGGTGTACGGTCTTTGCAGCGGTTTCCGGCTCATCGGCTGCGACACTGACCACGGTGGGCAAGATGTCGATCCCGGAGTTGCGGGCGCGCGGCTATCCTGAGTTCATGACGATTGGTACGCTGGCGGGGGCGGCGACGCTGGGTCTGATGATCCCGCCGTCGCTGACCTTGATCGTCTACGGGGTGACGGTGAAGGAGAGTATCACCAAGCTCTTTATAGCCGGTGTCGTGCCCGGTTTGGTGCTGGCCTCGCTTTTCATGCTTTATATCGTCGCGTGGTACTATTTGCGCCCGGATCAGAGGCCAGAGCCGGAGCCGCGGATTGGGTTCGTCAAAGCGCTGAAAAACTCGACATTGCTGATCCCTGTGATTGCGCTCGTGCTCTTGGTGATCGGGTCGATGTATGCAGGTTATGCCACTGCAACAGAGGCGGCGGCGTTTGGCGTAATTGGTGCGCTGGTGCTCGCGCTGATCCAGGGATCACTGACGATCACCACGTTCAAGGAGAGCCTCTTGGGCGCAACCCGCACCTCCTGCATGATCGCGCTGATCCTGATGGGCGCGTTCTTCTTGTCGCTGTCGATGGGCTTTACCGGACTGCCGCGCGCTTTGGCCGAATATATCGCGGCGCTAGAGCTGTCGCCCTTTGCGCTGATTGCGGCGCTGACGGTGTTTTACATCATCATCGGCATGTTCCTAGACGGAATTTCCGCCGTGGTGCTGACCATGGCGATTATTGAGCCGATGATACGCGCCGCCGGGATTGATCTGATCTGGTTCGGGATTTTCATTGTTGTGGTGGTGGAGATGGCACAGATCACGCCGCCGATTGGGTTCAACCTTTTCGTGCTGCAGGGCATGACACGGCACGACATCACCTATATCGCGAAAACGGCACTGCCGATGTTTGCAATCATGGTTGTGATGGTCGGGATACTGACGGCGTTTCCGGGGCTTGCGACGTGGCTGCCCGAGCAGATGCGGTAGTGGATCGTGGTGCATGTAGCGGGCGGGTTGTTTAATCCTTGTTTAGAGCGCGAATTGAGAGCGGTCCGACCGAAGGCGTTTGGGCCGATCGAACGCCTCGATTGGTCTCGCTGACGCTCGCCCGATGGCATTCATTGGTGTCACAGAAAAAGGCCGCCCCCGTAGGAGCGGCCTTCTTGGTTTCATCTCACGCCTTGCGCTTATTTCCGGTCGCGCAATTTGCGGTAGGCGTGTAGCTCGTGGCGGCTGCCGGAGATGCAGGCGACCACACAGATCACGATGGCGATGATAAGCCAGATCATTTCTGCGCTGCCTGCGCCGATGTAGATCGGGCCTTCGATGCCGTCCCAGTTTTCCAGATCATATCCCATGTTGGGTCTCCTTGTTTTTCATAAACCTATCGCAGCTCATTCGGCTGGATTGGGTGAGATGTTGATACCTTCGGGATAGGCTTGCACCGGCACTTTGGTCAGATCGAGACCGGCGATCTCTGCATCCTCACTCACACGGAGCAGTCCGAGCATGTTGAGGATCAAGGAGACCACATAACCGGGGACGAACCCCAAAAGGAAGAAGACGACAGCGCCCACGAGCTGGCCGATGATCGAGACATGCGCCAGACCATCGCCAGCCGCATCCTGAAGCGCGGGCAGGCCCGATCCCCAGACGCCGAACATGATCAGACCGAAGAGGCCGATGGTGCCGTGGACTGTGACCGCGCCAACCGCATCGTCAATGCCGCGCCGCTCCAGCCAGCTTGCGCATGGCTTGAGCAAGGCCCCGCCTGCAGCGCCCATGATAAAGGCAAGCGGTGGCCAGTAGACGTCGAGGCCGGAGGCACATGCAATGATGCCCGCAAGACCACCCGACATCATCCAGAACGGATCGCGTGTCACCCACCATGCGCCGATGATACCGCCTGCAAACCCCATGAGGATGTTGAAGGCAAGCGCGCTCAGCGTCATGGGCGTGCCGTAGATGGTCGCGGCGTAACCGGCGGCGCCTGCGCCATCGGTGATATACCAGCTCCATCCTTCATTCGGCACGATCACACAGGCCATCAGGAAGCCCCAGAAGCCGACGATGATCAGCATCAGGCCAACCAGTGTCAGCGGCAGGTTGTGACCGGAAATGTCATTGGCCGTGCCATCGGGATTAAACTTGCCGATGCGCGGTCCAAGGTTGATCAAAACACCGAGCGCAAAGAAGCCTGCGACGGCGTGAACAAGACCGGCCGCGCCGAAGTCGTGAACGCCCCATTGGGTCACCAGCCAGCCGTCTGCATGCCAACCCCAGGCAGCAGCCACGACCCACGCGAAGGAGCCAAGAACGATGGCGAGAACGACGAATCCGACGACCTGAATACGCTCAATCACAGCACCTGACATGATTGATGCGGTGGTGGCGGCAAACAGCGTGAAGGCGCCCCAGAAAACACCTGTGGACTGATCGGCGAGGTTTGGTCCCATGCTTTCGGACCACGGCAGTGCAAAGGCTGCGTATTCGGCGCCTGAAATGCCCCATTCACCAGCGGAAAACGACAGACCTGTTGGGAAACCCCAGTAAATCCACCAGCCGAAGAAATAGAAGGTCGGCACCATGAACGCAAAAGCGAGAATGTTTTTCACACCTGACGCAAGCACGTTTTTCTGGCGCGACGCCCCCATTTCATACGCCAAAAACCCGGCGTGGATGATAACCATCAGTGGAATCGTTAAATAGTAGTAGGTCTCGGCAAACATCGTGTTCGTCACGTTTGCCTTAGCCTCCAACGCTGCGACTTGCGCCGTCAGCTGTGCGAGTTGTTCTTCCATTATCCTCGTCCCTGTTGAGGTTGATCGGTTCTGTTTCTTGTTGCGTCGGAATGACGCACATCAGCACCATACCGCGAAACCAGTTCAAAACCAAACAGCGAATTTATTGCACCAATTAAGGACCAATTTGAGGTGGGAGAGGTATTATCCGGCGGTTATGCTGTCATCGACCAGACGTAGGATCGTCCGGTCGCCGGAGACAAACCGCGCCAAGGCCTGCGGGTAGAGACGATGTTCCATCGCCAGCACACGCCGCGCCAGGGTTTGGGGATCATCATCGGGGTGAACCGGGACGATGCCCTGCCCGACAATCGGGCCTTCATCGAGTTCGGGCGTGACCTCATGGACCGTGCAGCCGTGATGCACCCAGCCTTCGTCCAGCGCGCGGGCATGGGTTTCAAGGCCGCGCAGGGCGGGCAGAATGGAGGGATGGACGTTGAGCATGCGGCCCTGCCATTTGCCAACAAACTCAGCGCCCAGGATGCGCATGAAACCGGCCAGGCAAATGAGGTCGATGGCATGATCGGTCAGCAGATCATGCAGCGCGGTCTCGAACGCGCCTCGGCTTTGATAGCCGCGATGGTCGAGCACTTGGGTGGGCACGCCCATCGCCTGCGCTTTGGCCAGACCGCCCGCATCGCTTTTGTTCGACAGGACAAGTTTGGGCGTTGCTTGGGCCAGACCGCTTTGCATCGCCTCGACCAGCGCAACCATGTTCGAGCCGCTGCCGGAGATGAGGATAGCGGTATTCACCCCAGCGATCCGCTGTAAGTCACGCCGGATGTGGCGGTAACAGCGCCGATGATTTGCGCGGTCTCGCCTTGCTCTGCCAGTTGATCCATAACGGCTTTCGCGTTGCCGCTTGGCGCAACCAGAACCATGCCGATGCCGCAGTTGAAGGTTTTGAGCGCCTCGGCCGCTTCGATTTTGGCTGCATCGCAGAGCCAGCGGAAGACGGGTGGGAGCGCCCAGCTATTGAGATCGATTTGCGCGCCAAGGCCATCGGGCAGAACGCGCGGCAGGTTTTCGGTCAGGCCGCCGCCGGTGATATGGGCGAGCGCGTTCACGTGCGGCAAGACCGAGAGGGCGGATTTGACGTATATTTTCGTCGGGCGCAGAAGCGCTTGACCGAGCGGCTCATCGGCGAAAGGCGCCGGGTCCGACCATGCGAGGCCCTCGCGTTCCACCACACGGCGCACAAGCGAATAGCCATTGGAGTGTACGCCATCTGAGTTGAGCCCGATAAGGACGTCACCCTCACCCACGTCTTTGGGGTAGGCCCCGCCCCGTTCCATCGCGCCGACGGAAAATCCGGCGAGATCGAAATCATCGGCAGCATACATGCCCGGCATTTCCGCCGTCTCACCGCCAATAAGCGCGCAGCCAGCATCGGCGCAGCCATCGGCAATGCCGCCGATGATGGCGGTGGCGGCGTCCAGATCGAGTTTGCCGGTCGCAAAATAATCCAGAAAGAAGAGCGGCTCGGCGCCTTGACAGATCAGATCATTGACGCACATCGCCACCAGATCGCGGCCAATGCCATCCAGAACGCCCGTATCAATTGCGATGCGCAGCTTTGTCCCAACGCCGTCGGTGGCAGCGACGAGGATCGGGTCTTCGTAGCCTGCGCCCTTAAGATCAAAGAGCGCGCCAAAGCCGCCCAGACCTGCCATTACGCCGCTGCGATTGGTGCGTCTGGCCGCAGGTTTGATCCGTTCCACCAGCGCGTTGCCCGCATCGATGTCCACGCCTGCGTCGGCATAGGTCAGGGAGTGCTTGGCGTCGGTCATGCGGCTGGTCCTTGGATCATGTGCATCTTGCGCGCCCCTTAGCGCATGATCGCGCGCTTGAAAACGCAGTTCTTGACGCTTTGGCACCACGCGCCTATCAGGGCGGTCAGGCGGGCCTGTAGCTCAATTGGTTAGAGCAGAGCGCTCATAACGCTTTGGTTGGGGGTTCGAGTCCCTCCGGGCCTACCACCGCTCCCCCTGATCCCGTCGCATCGCATCGCCGGTCAATACTGCCCTTGCGAAATTACATTGTCATCACGTGCAAAACGACCATACTCGATTACATGCGCCAGATGCGGTTCATACGATGGTTCGGTCTGGCAGTATGAAAGGCAGCCTCAAGAGCTGCATTCTTAGGGAGAAGATCATGACACCTCGTTTTTTCAAGGCGGCACTGATTGGTGCGGCCATCACATTTGGCAGCGTGACCCCGTCGGTGGCCGCAGAGTGCATTGCGCCTGCTAACCCGGGCGGTGGCTGGGACTTCACTTGTCGTCAGATCGGCAAGATCATGCACGACATTGGCGCCGTTGATAAGCCTATCCAGGTCACCAATATGGCCGGTGCCGGTGGCGGTCTGGCCTATGGTCACGTTGTCACTGAGCGCAATGAGGACGCGGATCTGATCGTGGCGGCCTCTTCGGCGACCTCGACACGGCTGGCGCAAAACGCCTATGCGGGCATGACCGCCGATCAGGTGCGTTTTGTGGGTGCAATCGGTGCTGATCCGGGCGTGATCGTTGTGGCCGCTGACAGCCCTCACCAATCGCTGGGCGATCTGGTCGATGCGATCAAGGCGGATCCTTCGTCGGTGGCTTTTGCTGGCGGCTCTGCTGTTGGCGGGTTTGACCACCTTAAGCCTTTGATGATCCTGCAACGCGCGGGCTTTACCGACATCACAGCCGTGAAATACATCGGCGTTGATGGCGGTGCGGATGCGATCACGCAGACCGTTGGCGGGTTCACCCAGGCGATGACCGGCGATATGTCCGAGATCGTGGGCTTCCTCAAAGCAGGCGAAGTGCGGGCTTTGGCGGTTCTGACCGACGAGCGTGTGCCGGGTTTTGACGACATCCCGACAGCCAAAGAGCAAGGCTTTGACGTTGTCGCAGTGAACTGGCGCGGGCTTTATATTCCGCGCGGTGTCTCGGACGATGTGTTCAACTCCTGGGCCGACAAGTTGCAAATGGTTGCCGATAGCGCTGAGTGGAAAGAGGCGATGGCCGCAAACGGTCTGGCGCCATTCACCAAAGTTGGCGGTGATTTCCAGTCCTACGTGGACGGTCTTGTTGCTGAGATTAACCAGCTCTCGAAAGACATCGGGGTTATCCAGTAATGGCCTCTGACCGGATTTTCGGTCTGGTCATATTGATGACGGCGCGCGCGTATATCGCGAGCGCCACACAGATTCAGACAAGTTTTCTGTCCGACCCGGTTGGCCCCAAAGCCTTCCCCATCCTTGTCGGCATTGTTTCGGCGATCTCGGCGCTGGTGCTGATTTTCAAGCCCGACCCCGACCCCAATTGGCCCGCGTTTCGCACCTTCGGCGCGATCCTGATCGCGGTCATTGTGCTGGTGATCTACGCCTACCTCCTCAAGCCGCTGGGCTTTATCATCCCGACGATTTTCGCAGCTGGCATTCTGAGCTATCAGATATCGCCGCGCCCCGTTCCGGCCGCGCTGACGGGCATTGGCTTGTCGGTTGGGCTATTCATTTTGTTCAAATACGCGCTTGATCTTGGGCTTGTGGCCTTCCCGAAAGGATGGCTCGGCTAAATGGATATTCTTGCAAACCTGGCGCTCGGTTTTTCAATCGCGCTCACGCCCTACACGCTGATGCTAGCGGTGATCGGGTGCTTTTTAGGCACCATCATCGGCGCGCTTCCGGGGCTTGGGCCATCGAATGGCGTGGCGATCCTGATCCCGCTGACCTTCTCGCTTGGCCTTGACGCGACCTCGGCGCTGGTTCTGATGACCGCTGTCTACTACGGTGCGATGTATGGCGGGCGGATTTCGTCCATTCTGCTCAACATTCCCGGAGACGAGCCGGCGCTGATGACAACGCTCGATGGCTATCCGATGGCCAAAGCAGGGCGCGCGGGCGATGCGCTGGTGCTATCGGGTGTTGCGAGCTTTGTTGGAGCGTTTCTGGCCACGGTCGGCCTGATGCTGCTTGCACCGCTCTTGGCGCGTGTCGCCTATCTCTTTGGCCCGGCGGAGTATTTCGCGCTCTATCTGCTGGCGTTTTGCACGCTTGGCGGGATGGCCTCGAACAATCAGGCAAAATCCGCGATTGCCGCCTGTCTGGGGCTGGGGATTGCGATGATCGGGGTGGATAACTCTTCGGGCCTGCCGCGCCTGACGGGGGGCAACATGCACCTGATGGACGGTGTCGATTTCCTTGTCGCCATCGTTGGCCTGTTCGCGATTGCGGAGGTGTTTTTCTTCATCGAAAGCCACGGCAAAGGCTCGTCCATCGGCGTGAAGCTGGAGCGGGTGACAATCCCGTGGCGCGATATTATCGCGACGAAATGGACAATGCTGCGCGCCTCTGGCGTTGGGTTTATCGCAGGGATTTTGCCGGGGGCGGGTGCGTCACTGGGGAGTTTTCTGGCCTATATGTCGGAAAAATCCGTCGCTGGGCCGGAGGCAGGTTTTGGCACGGGCGTGGCCAAGGGCGTCGCGGCACCGGAGGCTGGCAATAACGCAGCGGCGGGCGGTGCGCTGGTGCCCATGCTGACGTTGGGCGTGCCGGGGTCGGGGACGACAGCGGTGCTGCTCGCGCTATTGATGACACTGAATATCACGCCGGGACCGACGCTGTTTACCGACAGGCCGGAGGTTGTCTGGGGGCTGATCGCATCGCTTTTGATCGCCAATATCGTGCTTTTGCTGATGAATGTGCCGATGGTGAAGATTTTCGTCAAAGTGCTGAGCGTGCCTGCATGGGTGCTGCTGCCGGGAGTGACGATGATTTCGTTTGTAGGAATCTACTCGCTATCAGGAAGCTATTTCGATCTGCTCCTTATGGTCGCGTTTGGGGTGCTGGGGTATTTCCTGCGCAAGCTGGATGTACCGACCGTGCCTGTGATCCTGGGTATTTTGTTGGGCGGGCATATGGAGAATGCGCTGCGGCGGGCGATGGTGCTGTCGGATGGGGATGTTCTGTACCTCTTCTCGACGCCGATTGCGATTGGACTTTGGATTGCAGCGGTTGCCGGTTTCATCGCACCGATGTTCCTGCGCGGTTTGTTGAAAAAGCCGCAAGCGGTGACGGATTAGACCGGTGTATTTGGCGCTCAAAACACTGCGATACATGATGATCGCCCATGGGGTGGTGTTCGCAGCACTCGCGGGGCTGGCGCTGGCCGATGGAGATATGGCGCTGGCGGGGCGCACTGTGCTGACAGGCGCGCTTATTGTCGCGGCGATATGGCTGGCACGGGCGGGGGTGCAGCGTGGCTTGCTCGCGGTTGCCCTGGTGGTCATGGCTGCCTGCATCATTCATGTTCTGTGGGCGATGTCGGGCGGGTTGATGGCGCAAAATATCATCAATCTGCTGCTCGCAATCCTGTCCTTTGTCGTCGCTTATGATCTGTTCATGTGGCTCTTTGATCGCAACGCGGACAAGGCGGAATGACGCGCGTGCTGATCCCGTCGGGCGCGCTGGGTCTCAACTACGACAAAGTGGCGCTGGAACGCGGCTTGGCGATGCGCCCCGATATCATCGCGATTGATGGCGGCTCGACCGATAGTGGTCCGGCCTATCTGGGACGCGGAGTGTCGAAATACTCGCGCGCCTCCACCAAGATCGAATGGGCCGGCCTGATGGCGGCGCGAGCGAAGGCGGGCGTGCCTTTGGTGATCGGAACCGCGGGCACGTGCGGGACGGATGCAACTGTGGACTGGATGCTGGAGATCACGCGAGAGATTGCAGCCGAGCGCGGGGAACGGGTGAAGGTCGCAACGCTCAAATCCTCGCAATCGGGCGATGCGTTGGCGCGGGATTTTGCCAAGATCACCCCGCTCGACCCTGCGCCTGACATCTCGCCAGATACGCTGCGTGACTGCTCGAACATCGTCGCCTTGGCGGGTGCGGAGCAAATTCAGGCCGCGCTAAACACCGGCGCTGACATTATAATCGCAGGGCGCACGACGGACACCGCGATTATCGCGGCGCTTCCCCTGCAAAACGGCAATCATGCGGGCGGCGCTTGGCACGGGGCGAAAATCGGGGAGTGCGGCGCGTTGTGTGCCAGCAATCCGCAATCGGGCGTTATCGTTGTGGAATTTGATGCGGAGGGTTTCACTGTGACCCCTCTTGCCGATGGTGCCAACGCGACGCCGCATACAGTGTCGGCGCATATGCTTTATGAGAACAGCGATCCGTTTATACTCTATGAGCCGGGCGGGTATCTGGATGTGACGGCGGCGAAATACGAGGCGATTGACGCGCGCTCGGTCCGGGTGACGGGTTCGAAATGGGTGCCTTCAAAGGTCTATACCGTCAAGCTCGAAGGCGCGCGGGCGGCGGGGTATCAGAGCGTTTTGATGTCGCTTTTGCGCGATCGGCATTACGTGGAGAACGCCCGCGCCTGGGTCGATGATATTTCGATGAAGTGCAATGCGAAGATAAAGGATCGGCTGGGATTGGACGCCGAAGACTATGCGATTGAGCTGCGGATAATCGGGCAAAACGCCAGTTTCGGGGCGCTGGAGAGCAAGCATATTACGCCGACGGAGGTGGGTGTGATGGGGATTGTCACAGCACCTACGGAGGCGATGTGCGACGAGATTGGCAAGATGCTCGACCCCTACTTGCTGCATCATCCGTTAACGGTGGAGGAAGAGCAGCCGACATTTGCCTTCCCCTTCTCGCCCTCGCAGATCTCGCGCGGGCAGGTGTTTGAGTTTGCGCTGAACCATGTGCTTGAACTGGATGATCCGATGGATGCCTTTGAGCTGGAGGTGCATGATATTGGCTGATCTGGGGTCCATCGTTCACAAATTGCGCTCGAAAAACGCAGGCCCGTTCTGGCTGACGATTGATATTTTCTGCGGCGAGCGCGCGGTCTTTGAGAGGGTGTCAAACGGGCTGACGAGCGCGCGGGTGGCTGAGGTGTTGGGGGCGAATGTGGAGGATATCAAACGGTTCGATATCGCCGATCTGAACGTCGTGAAGTTCAGCCTGCCGCGCCCGGCGGTGCAAGGATCGCGCGATGATCGGGACATGCACGGCGCGTCCTATGCGGCGCTTTTGGCGGAGGTTGAGTGTCCGCCGTCAGATCGATTGAGGTAGAGGCGTGGTGCGGTAAGTCTGAACCTCTTCGTTTGCGCGCCGTCCAACAAAACGGGTCGGCGGCGCTTTTCCGGTCCTGCGCGAGTGCTGTCAGAGCTTGCTGTTGTTCGCTCCAGCGCTGCCAATGCCGTATTTTCGTCCCCGACCCCGACCTCGACCTCGACCCCCGCCCCGGACCCGCCCCCTGCCCCGGAGGTCACGCGCCGCTCAAGAAGGCATTGCGCCGGATTGTCGCGCAGGCCATCGCGAGTCGGGATTTGCGGTGTTTGCGGACAATGAGCGCTGGCATCACTGTGCCATGATACAACAGATCGCGCGTTTTCTGTTCAACTTGAGGCAAGGCATGCTCAAGCAATGCCGCCAGCGGGCCTGACAGGATCATCGACTTGGGGTCAAATAGACTTGCCAGCGAAGAGAATGTTTCACTCATTGTATCTGCCCAGGCCTCTAGGACCTGTAGCGCTTTTGGATCGTTTTGGTCTACCCTGGCGACCAAATCCGCGATTGTTTCAACCGGCAAACCGTTTGATCTGGCATGCCGCAAGATCGCCGGAACGCTCGTGATGTCATCGAGCCGGGCGCGGGTCTGTCCGCCAAGCGCTCTGGCGAACATATGCCCCATTTCGCCCGCCTGCCCGTTCGCGCCTGCCAGCAGCGTGTTGTTCACAACGATGCCTGCACCGATGCCGGAATCCATCCAGAAATAGATGATAGATCCGTCGTGTTCATCGACAGACAGCAATTCACCGCGCGCAAAAACATTGGCGTCATTGTCTATGTCGATGGGTCCAAAATCTGGCAATTCTTCGGTCAAATAGTCCAGCAGGCAGACATCTTGCCAGTCCAGACGCGGCAGACGCACGATGGTGCCGGCGGAATTCACAATGCCCGGAACGCTGATCATTGCGCCGTCCAATGCGGGGGCCTTGCGCTTGAGACGCGTGAGAATCCGGGCGATTCGCGTGCTCATTTCTCTGGGCGTCTGATCCGCGAAAGGCACCTCTTCGGAGGTTTCGGCCAGCATGTGACCGGCCATATCCACAAGAACCCCGCGCAGGTGACCTACGCCAAGATCTATCCCGATGAACGAGCGATGGTGTGGATTGATATCAAGCAAGGACCCAGGCCTGCCAGCGCCCGTCTGCTCTGTGTCGGCCATGTGCGCATCCCGCAGCAAACCGGACTTTAAGAGCTTATTTACCTGCGTTCCGACAGTCGAACGCATCACGCCTAGGCTGCTCGCCAGCTTGGCCCGGCTTTGCGGACCGTGGCGCACAAGTTCGTGCAGCAGACGTGCTTCTGTCGGAGCATTTGACTTTGTTCGCACTGTTGTTCCTCGGCAGTTGGCGCGTTCAGCTGGTCTGTCGGCCTCCCGTGCGGGGGCGGACGGCTTGACATTCACAGAATTTGTTTTGTATTGCTACAATACAAATTACATTCACTTTGGGAGAACTCAATATGAAACTGAAATCAACCTGCGCATTTGCTGCGCTCACAATCGGACTGGTCGGTGCGACAGCAGTATCCGCGGATGATGTTGAAGTTTTGCACTGGTGGACCTCGGGCGGCGAAGCGGCCGCTGTGTCTGTTTTGAAAGAAGATCTTGCAGGCAAAGGTACAGGCTGGGTCGATATGGCCATCGCAGGCGGCGGCGGAGACGCCGCAATGACCACCCTGCGCGCGCGCGTGACTGCGGGCGATCCGCCAACGGCGGCGCAGATGCTGGGCATGAATGTGCGTGCGTGGGCCGATGAAGGCTTTCTTGGCAGCTTGAACGAAATCGCAGCCGCAGAGGGCTGGGACGACGTTGTCCCCCCTGCCGTGCAGGCTTTCGGTAAATACGAAGGTGACTGGGTGGCCGCGCCGGTGAACATGCACCGTCCACACTGGGTCTGGGGCTCTGCTGCGATTTTCGAAGAGCTTGGCCTTGAGATGCCAACAAACTGGGATGAGTTCTTTGCCGCAGCCGACGCGATGGAAGCCGCTGGCTACACCGCTGTCGCACAGGGCGGACAGGCGTGGCAGGAAGCCACGATCTGGGAAGCCATTGTCCTGAGCATTGACCCTCAGCTTTATCAATCCGCCATTATCGAAGCGGATGCTGATGCGCTTGGCTCGGATCAGATGGTCGAAGCCTTTGAGATTTACCGTAAAATCCTGTCCTACGCAGATGATGGATATGCCGGGCGGGATTGGAACCTGACCACGGCCATGGTGATCAACGGCGAAGCTGGCATGCAGATCATGGGGGATTGGGCGAAGGGCGAAGTTGTCGCAGCTGGCCTGACACCCGGCGTCGAAGTGCTCTGTGCGGTTGTGCCGGGCACGCAGGGCTCGTTCCTCTTTAACACAGACTTTTTTGCGATGTTCGACGTAGGCGAAGACCGTGTTGAAGCGCAGCAGAACATGGCCCAATCGGTGATGTCCGTGTCCTTTCAGGAGACGTTCAATCTGACCAAAGGCTCGATCCCGGCCCGCACAGATGTGCCACAGGACAATTTTGACGCCTGCGCACAGACCTCAATGGCGGACTTGGCGGAAGCCACGGCTGCGGATCAGCTTTATGGCTCGCTTGCCCATGGTCATGGTCAACCTCCCTCGATCCAGGGTGCCTATCTTGATGTTGTAACCGCCTTCGCGAACTCTGATCAGTCCGCTGAAGATGCTGTTGCAGCGCTCGTCACATCGGTTGCGGCCGCGCAGTAACCCCCATTACTGCCCCCCCCGCGCGGGCGACAAACGATCGTCGCCCGCAGTTTTTGACCACGTGAGAAATGCCGCCCCCGCGCCGTTTCGATGCTTTGGCTTGCGAGAGGTCCGATGCGAAAACTTCGGGAATTAGGCCCACAACTGACGCTGCTGCCAAGCCTCATTCTGGTCACCGTGACCGTCTATGGCTTCATCGCAGTCACGATTGTCCTGTCTTTCACCAAATCGCGGATGCTGCCCCAGTTTGACCGATGGGAGGGCTTTAGCAACTACGCCCGCGTGTGGAACCATCCCCGCTGGGAGGTGGCGATGGACAATTTCCTGGTCTTCGGCATTCTCTACATTGGCGGCTCCCTCATCATCGGGCTGTTGCTGGCGATTTTTCTCGACCAAAAAATCCGGGCCGAAGGCGCGCTGCGGACGATCTATCTCTATCCCATGGCGCTCAGCTTCATTGTGACGGGCGTGGCCTGGCAATGGATCATGACGCCCGATCTGGGGCTGGAGCGGGCCTTTCAAATCTGGGGTTGGGAGAGCTTTGAGTTTAATTGGATCACCCAGTCGGATATGGCGATCTACTGCGTTGTGATTGCCGGGGTCTGGCAGGCGAGCGGGTTTGTCATGGCGCTGTTTCTGGCGGCCCTTCGCGGGATCAACCCGGAAATTCTGGCCGCGGCCAGCATTGATGGCGCATCAAGGCCGCGCATATACTGGCACGTGATTGTGCCTGCCCTGCGCCCTGCGTTTTTGACCGCAATCGTTGTTCAGGGACATTTGGCCATCAAAAGCTATGACCTTGTGGTCGCTTTGACGGGTGGTGGCCCGGGCTTTGCGACCGAATTGCCATCGACCTTTATGTACGAATTTACCTTTTCTCGAAACGAGATGGCGGTTGGCGCGTCGTCGGCTGTGATGATGCTGGTCCTGATCATGATCCTCATCGTCCCCTACCTTTATTCGGAGCTGCGCGATGGAGACCGTTAAAACGCGCTTCACAATCGAAAGGGCGTTTGTCTATTTCGTCCTGCTGGTCAGCGCAGCGTTTTTCCTGATGCCGCTCATGGCCATGATTTTCACATCCCTGAAAACCATGCCGGAAATCACAGGGGCGGCAGGGTTTGAGAACAACACGATCCTCACACCACCCCAGGATCCGTCAACGGCAGCCTGGGGCGCGGCCTGGTCATCGGCCTGTATTGCTGTCGCCTGCGAGGGACTGCGGTCCTATTTCTGGAACTCGACACTGATGGTGATCTTTGCGGTTTTCTTTTCCGTGATGCTGGGCGCTGTGAACGGTTATGTTTTGTCGAAATGGCGGTTTCGCGGTGACAACATCATCTTCGGCATGCTGCTGTTTGGCTGCTTCATCCCGTTTCAGATCGTGCTGATCCCAATGGCGCGATTATTGGGCATTCTGGACATCGCGGGCACCATTCCGGGACTTGTCTTTGTGCATGTGTGCTACGGCGTTCCATTCACCACGCTGTTCTTCCGCAACTTTTACGTCACGATCCCCGATGAATTGGTGAAGGCCGCCCGCATCGACGGCGCCGGGTTCTGGGCGATCTTCTTTTTGATCCTCGTGCCGATCTCCGCGCCGATCTTTGTGGTCGCGATCATCTGGCAATTCACGGGCGTGTGGAACGACTTCCTCTTTGGCGCGTCCTTTGCAGGCGCGGATGCGCGGCCCCTGATGGTCGCGCTCAACAATCTGGTGAACACCTCGACAGGGACCAAAGCCTATAACATCGATATGGCAGGCGCGATGATCGCGGCCTTGCCGACCATGCTCGTCTACATCGTGGGCGGACGATACTTCGTGCGTGGTCTCACCTCTGGCGCGGTAAAGGGATAAACCATGACGCAACTTATCATCGACCGCGTGTCCAAGTCCTTCGGCATGACCGAAGTGCTCAAAGAGGTCAGCATCGACATCGACGAAGGTGAGTTGATCGTCCTCGTCGGCCCATCAGGCTGCGGCAAATCCACCTTGCTCAACATGATCGCAGGTCTTCTGAACCCCTCGGGCGGCGAAATCCGCCTCGATGGAGACCGGATCGACAATCAAGAACCCAAAGACCGCAACATCGCGATGGTGTTCCAGTCCTACGCGCTTTACCCATCGATGACGGTCGAAAAGAACATGGCGTTTCCGCTGCGTATGGCCGGGGTGCCCAAAGCCGAGCAGACCGCGACAGTCAACGACGTCGCCGAGCTTTTGCAGATCGGTCATCTCTTGAAACGCAAGCCTGCCGCGCTCTCTGGCGGGCAACGTCAGCGGGTCGCGATGGGGCGCGCATTGGTGCGGGACCCCAAGCTCTTTCTCTTTGATGAGCCGCTGTCGAACCTTGACGCCAAGCTGCGGGTCGATATGCGCACAGAGATCAAATTACTGCACCAGCGGCTGGGCAAAACCATGGTCTATGTGACCCACGATCAGGTTGAAGCCATGACCATGGCCAGCCGGATCGCCGTGATGGAGGGCGGTCTGATCCAGCAGCTTGGCACCCCGGCCGAGATTTACGACAGACCCGCCAATACCTTTGTCGCGACCTTTATGGGCTCGCCCGCGATGAATCTGATCCCAGCCGAAGGCGGGGCGGACGCAAGTGCGATCAAGATAGGCGATCAATCGCTACCGCTCTCGCAGATCGCCGCGCCCCCTTCGGCAGGACAATCTGTGATGCTGGGTCTGCGCCCCGAATGGATCAATCTGGAAGGTCGCGGCGCGCCCTTGCGTGCAACGGCTGAACTGATCGAGCCGACCGGCCCCGATGTCTACGCGTCATTGCGCGTCAATGGCGAGCGGGTGATGGCGCGCCTGCCGGCCGGTGTGGATATTGCCTTGGGCACCGAACAAAACTTTCATGTCACGTTGGAAAAAGCGCCGATCTTCGACGCGCAAAGCGGCGCGGCACTTTATGCTAACACGTAAGGCAGAGACAGCGCTGCAAGGAAAGGACTTGAAATGAAAGGCTTAGACAAGGGCGCAATTCTGGTCACAGGTGCAAGCGGCGGAATTGGCGGTGCCACCGTTCGCCAACTGGTTGAGGCCGGGGCCGATGTGATTGCCAGCGGTCGCAACGAGGAAGCGCTGGAGGCCTTGGCCAAAGAGACCGGATGCCGCGCGCTGCCCTTTGATCTGACGCTTGAGGACAGTGTTAAAGATGCGCTGGAGGGGCTCGACCTTTACGGGGTTGTCAATTGCGGCGGCTTTGGCGGCGAGATCGCAACCCCGATGGACACCGACATTGACGTGTTCGACAAGGTCATCTCGATCAATGCGCGCGGATCGCTTTTGGTGACGAAATACGCCTCGCAATCGATGATCCGTCTGGGCAAAGGCGGCTCCATTGTCAATGTCTCAAGCCAGGCAAGCCTTGTGGCGCTGAAGGGTCATATCTCTTACGGATCGTCCAAAGCGGCCCTCGACAATATCACGCGTGTCTCGGCATTGGAGCTGGGCCAGTACAACATTCGCGTTAACGGCGTGCAGCCGACGGTCGTGATGACCCCGATGTCGGCGTGGTATTGGGGACGTGAAGACATCGAAAAGCCGTTCCTTGAGACAATGCCGTTGGGACGTTGGGCAACAGAAGACGAAATTGCAGCGCCTATCGTATTTCTGCTGAGCGATGCGGCGTCGATGATTTCGGGCGTCGCCCTCCCAATCGACGGCGGGTTCACTGCCGTCTGACCCTTGATGTCATAGTGCCAAAGACGCGTAACGCATCAGCCGCGACACGCTATTTTGTTTCAGCAGTATTCAGCGATGATATCCCAACCGGCGGCTTAACCGGTTCGATCATAGTTTGATCCAGGCCGTCTTGAGGTTCAGGAATTTATCAAAAGCATGCAACGATTTGTCAGACCCGTTGCCTGACTGTTTATGCCCGCCAAGCGGCACAGACCCATCCGCTCCGCCGTAAGTGTTGACATGCACAACACCGGCCTTGATTTTGCGCACCATCCGGTGCGCACGCGACAGGTTTGCCGTCCAGACACCGGCCGCGAGGCCGTATTCCGTGTCATTTGCAAGCGCAACCGCCTCCTCTTCGGTATCAAACGGGATCACCGCGAGGATCGGGCCAAACACCTCTTTGCGCACGACAGGGTCGGTGGTTTTAAGATTGGATATAATCGTCGGGGCCATAAAATAGCCGCCTGTGTCCTGAAGAATGCGCTGGCCACCTGTGCAGATCGTAGCACCAGCGGCGCGGGCGTCTGAGACGAATTTCAGGTTCTGCTCCAGCTGCGCGGCATTATTCACGGCCCCCGCCATTGTGCGAATGTCGAGCGGATCACCCAGCACCATCTCTTCGGTGATGGCCACCATGCGGGCCACGAAATCATCATGGATCGGGCGTTCGACCAAGAGCCGTGTGCCCGCGATGCACACCTGACCTGCATTGCGAAACACGCCAAAAGCAGCGGTCTTTGCGGCCTCCTCCAGATCGGGCGCATCGGCGAAGACGACGTTGGGCGATTTGCCTCCCAGCTCCAGATAAACCCGTTTGAAATTCGACGCCGCCGCATTTGCCATCAAACGTTTGCCCACCGGACCGGAGCCGGTGAAGGCGATCACGTCCACGTCCATCGACAACGACAGCGCCTCGCCCGCCTCGGCACCCAAGCCGGTAACAACGTTCAAAACGCCATCGGGCAAACCCGCCTGACCAGCCAACTCAGCGATCCGCAGCAGCGTGAGTGAGGCGGTCTCAGGCGGTTTGATCACCACCGTATTGCCCGCCGCCAGAGCGGGACCAAGCTTCCACGCACCGATCATCAGCGGAAAGTTCCACGGCACAATTGCGCCGACCACCCCCACCGGTTCGCGGTGTACAAGGCCAAGGGTGCTGGTGTCAGTCGGCGCAATCTGACCGTAGAGCTTGTCAATCGCCTCAGCCGCATAGCGGATCGTGCTGGCCGCTGACATTGGTTCAGCCTTCAATGCCATGCCAATCTCGGTGCCATTATCCCGAACGCCCAAAACAGCCAGTTCGAGCGCGTTGTCTTCAATCAGCGCGGCCCATTTCAGCAAGATCGCCTTGCGTGCCGCTGGCGCCATGTCGGACCAGCGCCCATCATCAAAGGCCACGCGCGCCGCCGAAATCGCGCTGTCCATATCCGCCGCAGAGCCGCGTGCAATGGTTGTCAAAACCGTGCCATTCAGCGGAGACATCACATCGAGCACGGCATTGTCCTGCGCGTCCCTGTGCTGTCCGTTGATCCAAAGCTGTCCTGGCGGAACGGGGGCTGCGCGCAATGCGTCAATCTGTGCTTGATCCATCGATTACCTGTCGTCCTGGGCGCCAAAATACCTTTTTCAAGCGCTTCGGGCGTGTCCCGTAACACCTTCGAAGCGCCTTGTTAAATCACTTCGAAGGTGCGCATAATAATCGCGTGTTCGCAAATCGAAAGCGCCAATTCGGTGAATTGCTCAATCCCCACACCTTCGGCCTTGAGCGTCTAAATCGCCTTGATCCGCCGCTTCACAACCAAAGTCGCGAGACCACGGCACCGCAAGACATCGTCGGCACGGCTTTGTTCTTTGCCGCGGGCTCTTCTGCATTCGTGACCGGACAGACGCTCAAAGTGGATGGCGTGCCTCGAACCTGCATCGTGGTATGAGAACGACGTCACTTTCGTGCGCGATTGATTGTCCGGGCGATAATGCTGCTCAAAGGCCCGGTCAAAAAGCATCGTTTGCCGCCTGTCCAAGTCACATCAAATAAAATCGTCTTGTGAAATGTCTGCAGCTTGCTGGTTGATCAGGATCAAACGGTCCCCTTGCTCTGTTGAAAGGGTGGTTCGCGTCACACCGCCAAACGTCGCTTCGATGACCGTCAGATCATCAAGGGCCAAGCCGTCTGACAGGTGAATTTTGTCGATCCCGGCTTGCCAATCCGTTACCGCGATATCGTTGTCGCCCGGACCAAACTGGTAGATATCCGCCCCAGTCCCACCGCGAACATGCCAATCATTGCCCGAGCCTGCGGCAATATAATCATCGCCATCACGTGCTTGGATATCATCACGACCTGCCCCACCAACGATCCAATCGGCTTGATCCGTGCCGATAAGCGGATTGTTCAGATCATCACCCACAAACAGGCTGTCATAGTCGGAAAGTTGCAAGCCAGAGCCGCTCTCAAACGAGACAAAATCATCCACCGACAGCGCCGCGGCCGTTTGGTTGACGAGGATCAAACGGTCCCCATGAGACGTTGACAGATAGGTGCGCGCCAAACCGCCGAATGTCGCTTGCGTGACGGACAAATCATCAAGGTTCAACCCATCCATCAAGCGAATTTTGTCGATGCCTGCCTGCCAATCGGTGATCACAATGTCATTATCGCCAAACCCGAATTGATAGATATCTGCACCGGCACCGCCGCGCACATGCCAGTCATTACCAGCACCCGCAGCAATGTAGTCGTCACCGTCCAGCCCTTGAATGTCGTCGCGACCAACGCCGCCGACGATCCAATCCGCATCCGGCGTGCCGACGATCGGATTGTCGCCCTCATCGCCGACGAACAGATTTTCATAGTCTTGAGTGCTCGTCGGTTCTGGAGCGGTCGGATCAGGCGGCAGCTCGGTCAGAGCTTCGATTGTCAGGGAATAATCCTCTTCTTGCAGCCCTCTATACATGATCAACCAGTCACCGCTTTCGCCTGCGGTGAAGGTGTAAGACGTCGTTCCATTTGGCACAGGTAGAAAAGTTCCGCCCGGCGCTTGCACTGACGCTCTTTGAGCTCCAACAATCGAAAGCAAGTAGTCCTCACCTTCATTCAACGCGACTTTGTAGCTGTCATGGTCTGATTGGAAATCGATGCGACCGGTTAGTGTCTCATCCAATGTCAATCGGAACGGCGTTTCGTATCCGTCGGGGACATCAAAGAACTCTTCCAAAGATGCAGTATACGAGCCTTCTTCAAACCCAAAGAAACTTGCAAATATCTCACCATCCGTTTGCGCAAAGAAGACAGGGCCAACGTTGGTATCGGTCACAAATCCAACTGGCTCGAATTGTTCAAACTCAGTGAATACGCCTGTTTCCGTTGTCAATTTGTAGGATTGCCCTTCGCGCACCGAGACGCGATACCAGTCCCGATCTCCTTCAAAGCCGATCTCAACCGAAATGGTTTCACCAACTGCCAAGTTTTCGGTGGATGCATTGTTTCCGGGAACTTCGAACACCTCCGAGATCGTAAGAGAAGAACTGGTGAAGGCCTCCCAGACACTCACACCGATGAAATAGTCGCCATCCTCAGGTACCGTGAATTCCAGGGTTCGGTTGTCGAAACCAATCTCCTCCCCGTCCGGACCGTAGAACGCAATGTCAGCATCATCGGCTTGGGCCAGATAGGATTGGCCTGCTTCCAACGTCACACGATACCAATCTTCGTCGCCGGAGAATTCAGACGATACACTTGTTGTTGTGCCAATGGTGACGGTCTCCTGCGTGGAGTTATCGTCGGGGATATCGGCTATCTCACGGAAGGTGAAACTGTAGTCAGAAATGATATCTGACCCCACACGCAAGTAGACTTCCGTGCCTTCGTCGCCATCAAATCTGAGGTTCTGAAACGAAAAGGACATGTAGAGGAGGTTTCCGTCCTTATCGACAATCTCAAGGTTGGGAAGGCTCTCATCAATAATCTGATAGCTGCGTCCCGCATCGACATCCAAACGGATCCAATCAATATCTCCGGTAAAATCTATGCGTCCGCTAACGCTTACAGTTTCATCAGGCGAGATTGTGAGCGGCGTTGAAGCGTCAGCGGGAAGGTCGTCGCTCCGCTCGATCCGCAAGGCATATTGCATAGGCGTTTCAAGATTTTCATCTTCAACCGAGACAAAATGGACACCGTCATACTGCGCGACATGCGATAGACCCTGAGCAGCCTGCTTGATGAGATTGCCGGTTGCATCGCGCAACGCGAGATTTTGAAATCCGCTTATTGTGACCGTGTAATTTTCACCTGCTTCAAGATCGACGCGATACCAGTCGCTATCTTCCCCGGACACAAGCGCGCTGACAGTCTCCACACCAAGCTCAAGCGTATTTTGCGTCGATGTATCTCCGGGGACATCGGGTTCCTCGCGCAAATTCACCGAATAGTCGCCTATGGTCGTACTGGTCACCGCAAGGAAATATGTCTCGCCCGGATCGGGGGAAAATGACGTTGGACCGGACGAAAAGGGAGACGTCTCTGTCGTAAACCCAAAGCTGACATTGCCGGTCGCCTCAGCTGTGTAAATCCTTCCAGGCTCAAGGTCGACGCGGATCCAGTCCGTGTCCCCCTGATAGGCAATCGTCCCTTCGATTGCTCCATCAACCTCAAGCGTGGCCGAAGTTGTTGCGTCGCCTGCGACATCCGCAATTTCAGTGAGGACAACGTCAACAGTCGGCTTGTTGTTGTCTAAGTCTGGCGTGTTGAAGTTTACAATTTCAACGAAGTATTCATCTGCAGATGGGGCAATAAATCTATCACCGACAAATTCACTCGAATCTGAATTTGAATGCGCATGAAATCTCACCGTAACATCGCTCGGCGTATCAAGACTGTAGACGTTGCCTTCGGTCGCAGCGAAGCGATACCAGTCACTGTCACCAGAGAAGTCAGATATGACCGTTACAGTCTCTCCAAATGGCATGACAGCATCGGTTGAAGCATCGCCCGGCACATCATCGAAGCGCGACAGGGTCATATCAAATTCTTTTGGACTGGACGATTTGCCCGCGACGTAATGCGTTCCACTTGTTGTGGGCGTGAAGGTTACAGCGTTCTGCAGGCCGAAAAGGGATTTTGAAAACAGAGCCACCCCATTATCATCATACGCACCCAAACCCACAAAATCAGACGCGCTCAGAACATATCTCTGACCAGCATCCAGCTCGACACGGTACCAATCTTCATCGCCAGAGAAGTCGATTTTGACAGCGACAGTTTCACCGACTTCCAACGTTTCGCCGGTAAATGCATTTCCCTCAACCTCATTGAGCAACGTGTAGCTCAGA
>CAYRKW010000002.1:88663-112777 GCA_964425135.1 uncultured Rhodobacterales bacterium | reverse complement strand
TCTAAGGCTTCACAACCGTCGCCGTGATCGGCGCAAGCGCCACTGATCGCGCTGTATTGCCGAGCATCCAGACTTTCAGCGCAGCGATGGTTTCAGGATAGGTGCGCCCGAAGACAACCGCGCTCCCCGTCTTGCTCGCTGCAAGTGCCGCCCGGTCAAGCGAGGCATTAATCGCAACCTTGTCGATATTCGTGTCGATCACCCGTTTGACCGAAGCCACCGGCACGCGTTTTGCCGCCGCTGACCCAAGCGCAGCATTTATCCCGAACCGCTCGTGGATCAGCAGCCCGCGACCTGACTTATTGAGCGCTTGAGTTATGACATTCACAACCCGGATATTGCGGTAAAAGTCCCCCAGCGGCCGATCAATAATCGCCACCGCCCCCGGAACGGAGTCGAAATATGAGGTTAGAATTGACTCGACCTGATCAAGCTGCGTGCGTTGGCTCAGGTTCATCTCGCCGCGATCTGGCACAATGGCAACGACTTCATAACCAGCGCTACGAAAAGTATCTTCCACGTTTCGCGCCCGAGTCGCGCTTGGATCAACGGCAAACGTGACCGGCAAATCAAGGTCCATGAGCGCATCCATGCTAACGCCGCCCTCCTCCACGTGTTGCAGTACGATCGACAAATAGGGTTTGCCAAGGTGCGGCGTGAAATCTGCGGCAAAAGCCTCAAACGCCGGACTGTTCACAATCGGGGCGGGCGGCAGAGCTACATCGGTCTCCGGCGCAGCGGCAACCTCCTCCTCTGCTTGATCGACAACCTCCGGCTGATCACTATTGGGGAGCACATCTTGCGCCGACGCGATTTGCTCCTCGCCAGCGCCCTCGGCTTTTATCTCAGCGGGTTTTGCGGGCTCGTCAGTTTGAGGCGCTGCAACAATCTCAGTTTGCTCAGGCGCAGCGACGAGCGCTTCTTCAGCTTGCGGCACCGGAATACGCGGCACGTCCTGCGGCTCGGCACCTCCATTCTCAAGCGCCTGATCAGCCTCAAACTCGTCACTTTCAGTGGCAATCTGGGGCACTTCAGGGGCTTGCGGGCTCTCTTGCGCAACGTCCACCTTGCCCGCATCCGCCACCGGCTGACTTGGCGTGGCAATCTCAACCTGTGGTGCGTCTTCGGCCTCATCCGGCACCGGCGCGATTTCTGTCGTCTCTTCAATCGGCTGCGCGATCTGCGGTGCCTGCGTTAGTGGCGCGGCTGGCTCAGCTTCCGTCTCTACCACAATCTCAGGCGCATCAGAGGCGTCATCGGTAGGACTAAACTCTTCGGTAGCCACACTCGCATTGGGCATTGTTTCTCCAACGACCGGCGTTTCAGCCAGCGCAGTTTCAACCTCTTCGGCCTGAACATTCGGAACGGCCTCTGCGAGCTGTTCCTCATCTGGCGCGATTGGATCGAAGATTGCGAGCAGGACAGCGAGACCTGCGCATAACAAAGCTCCGACCAGAAAACCGGGTAAAAATCCCTTAGCACCGAGCATTAATATCCTCCGTCGTCAGGTCTCAGCATATCCAAGCCAGCCAAACTGGCAAGACGGTCTTGACCCTGATTGCTGCTAAGAGCATGTATATCGCGCGCGCTGACCGGCGCTAGCTTTATTTCAAATCGCGACATGCTGCGTGAACGGACCTCTTGATGCTGCTTCTCATCGATAACTACGACAGCTTCACCTATAATCTTGTCCATTACCTGGGTGAGTTGGGGCAAAAGGTGGTTGTGAAACGCAACGATAAAATCGAGGTGCGAGATGCGATGGGTTTGGGCGCAAATGCCATTGTGCTCTCGCCTGGCCCTTGCGATCCGGATCAGGCAGGCATTTGCCTTGCGCTGACCAAGGCGGCGGCAGAGACGAAAACACCGCTTTTCGGTGTATGTTTGGGACATCAGACCATTGGCCAAAATTTCGGCGGTAAGGTGGTTCGCGCCGATGCGATCATGCACGGCAAGATGGGCAAGATCAAACACGCCGGAAAAGGCATCTTTGCTGACATTCCAGACCCGTTTGATGCTACCCGTTATCACTCCTTGACCGTTGATCGCGACACCCTACCAGATTGTCTTGAGATTACCGCCGAAGTTGACGACGGCACCATCATGGGCCTTTCGCATAAGGAACTCCCCATTCATGGCGTGCAGTTTCACCCCGAATCCATCGCGTCCGAGCATGGGCATCAGCTTTTGAAGAACTTTCTCGACATGGCAGGCGCAGCGTGAGCAAGTTGGATATGAAAGCGCTCATCGCCCGCGCCGCTGATGCGCCATTATCTCGCGAGGACGCAACAGCCGCGTTCGGGCTGATCATGGATGGCGACGCCACCCCCGCGCAGCTCGGAGGGTTTCTCATGGCGCTGCGCACGCGCGGTGAAACGGTTGATGAATATGCCGCCGCAGCCCAAGCCATGCGCGCACGCTGCCATGCTGTCAAAGCTCCAATTGATGCGATGGACATTGTCGGCACAGGCGGCGATGGCAAAGGCACGCTGAACATCTCCACCGCGACGGCCTTCGTGGTCGCGGGCGCGGGCGTGACGGTCGCCAAACACGGCAACCGAAATCTGAGTTCCAAATCCGGCGCGGCAGATGCGCTCACACAGATGGGCGCAGATGTGATGATCGCCGCCGATAAGGTCGAGACCGTGCTAAACGATGTCGGCATCGCCTTCATGATGGCGCCCATGCACCACCCCGCCATGGCCCATGTCATGCCCGCCCGCCAAGAGCTCGGGACGCGCACGATTTTCAACATTCTCGGACCGCTGACCAATCCCGCAGGCGTCAAACGCCAACTGACCGGTGCCTTCTCGCCCGATCTGATCGTGCCCATGGCGCAAACCTTGCAAGCGCTCGGCAGTGAGGCCGCGTGGCTCGTGCATGGCTCTGACGGTACCGATGAACTGACGATTTGCGGCCCAAGCAAGGTTGCGATGCTCAAGGACGGGGCTGTCACTGAAACCGAGATCAACCCCGAAGATGCAGGGCTGACCGCGCATAAATTCGAGGATATTCTGGGCGGCACGCCAGAAGAAAACGCCGCTGCCTTCCGCGCTCTGCTTGCGGGCGAAAAATCGGCATACCGCGATGCGGTGCTGCTCAACAGCGCCGCAGCGCTGGTCATTGCCGACAAAGCCGATAGCCTCAAAACAGGCGTCGAAATGGCTCAAGCGAGCATCGACAGCGGCAAAGCGCTTGAAAAAGTCACCCGCTTTGCCCAAGCCACAACGAGTTAAAATCATGAGCGCGACTGTTCTTGAGAAAATCAAAGCGTATAAGCTGGAAGATGTCGCCAATCGCAAGGCCCAGACCTCCCTGAGCGATCTGGACGCCCGCGCAAAGCAAGCAGAACCGCCCCGCGGATTTGCAAAAGCGCTGGAACAAAAACATCGCGATGGCGACTATGCCCTGATTGCCGAGATCAAGAAGGCCAGCCCTTCCAAAGGTCTGATCCGCGCCGATTTTGATCCTGTCGCCATCGCCAAAGCCTACCATGAAGGCGGTGCGGCTTGCCTGTCGGTGCTAACCGACGGCCCCAGCTTTCAGGGCGATGACGCGTATCTGGGTCAGGCCAAAGACGCTTGCCCTCTGCCCGCCCTGCGCAAAGATTTTCTTTATGACCCCTATCAAGTCACCGAATCACGCGCACTCGGTGCCGATTGCATCCTGATCATTCTGGCCAGCGTCTCCGACGATCAAGCCCGCGAGTTGGAAGACTGCGCGACGGGTTGGGGCATGGATGTGCTCGTTGAAACCCACAACGAAGACGAACTGGAACGCGGGTTGCGCCTCAAATCGCCGCTGATCGGCGTGAACAACCGCAATCTGCACACCTTCGAGACAAGCCTGGAGACGACAGAGCGTCTGTCGAGCATGATCCCGCAAGACCGGATGCTGGTGTGCGAAAGCGGGCTTTTCACGCGCGATGATCTGGCGCGCATGTCAAAATCCGGCGCGCGCACCTTCCTGATCGGTGAAGCGCTCATGCGCCACAACGATGTGACCGCCGCCACCCGCGAGATCCTGCGCCATCCTGCACCGGTTGAGGCTTAGGCTATGTCCAAACTCACCCATTTCGACGCCAAGGGCGATGCGCATATGGTGGATGTATCGCAAAAAGCCGTCACCGACCGTGTGGCCGTTGCAGGCGCGCGCGTGACCATGCAGCCCGCATCGCTCGATCTGATAAAATCTGGCACAGCCAAGAAAGGCGATGTCCTGTCGGTTGCGCGGCTCGCCGGGATCATGGCCGCCAAGAAAACCCACGATCTGATCCCTCTGTGCCACCCGCTCGCTATTTCCAAAGTGACTGTCGCATTTGAAATCATCGACAACAAGAACAGCGTCGATATCGAAGCGACGGTTAAAACCACAGGTCAGACCGGCGTTGAGATGGAAGCGCTCACCGCCGCCAATATCGCGGCCCTGACCGTCTACGACATGCTCAAAGCTGTCGATCGCGGGATCACTATTTCTGATATCCGGCTCTTGATGAAGGACGGCGGCAAATCCGGGCGCTTCGACGCAGCGTCATGATTTCTGTTGAAGAGGCGCAGGCGCATATCGCTGCCCTGCTCTCACCCGTCGGCACCGAGACCATCCGCCTCGAAAATGCGCGCGGGCGTGTCTTGCGCAAAGCCGTCCAAGCAACTCGCGATCAACCGCCCTTTCGGGCCTCCGCCATGGACGGCTACGCCATCAAATCCACGCGATTGAAGCCCGGCGCCCAATTCACAGTCATTGGCGAGATTGCGGCAGGCGGCAGCAACCAAATCGAGATTGATGAAACCCAAGCCGTGCGCATCTTCACCGGGGCACCCTTGCCCGACAGTGCCGACTACGTGCTGATCCAGGAAGACGCCGACCGCGATGGTGACGTGATCACAGTACGCGAGAACCACGACACGAAAGCCTACATCCGACCTTCGGGCGCGGATTTTACGGCTGGCGATACGCTGGACGCGCCCCGCAATCTGTCGCATTCCGACATTGCCCTTATCGCGTCTATGGGTGCAGCGCATGTTACCGTGTCTCAAAAACCCAAAATCGCGCTGATAGCGACGGGCGATGAACTGGTCTGGCCCGGCGAGCCCCCGCGCGACACCGACATTTTCGCCTCCAACAATTTCGGCCTCAAATCCATGCTGGAGGAAGCTGGCGCGCAGGTCAGCCTGATGCCAATCGCGGCAGACACATCCGATAGCCTACGCGCAACGCTAGATCTTGCCAAAGACCACGATCTGATCGTGACACTGGGCGGGGCATCGGTGGGCGATTATGATCTGGTACAGTCCACCGCCGATACACTTGGGCTTCAGACCAGCTTCTACAAAATCGCCATGCGTCCGGGCAAACCGCTCATGGCGGGTCGCTTGGGCAAGGCGGTGATGATCGGTCTTCCGGGCAACCCGGTATCCTCAATGGTGTGCGGTACAATCTTTGTCGTCCCAGCGACAAAATCGCTTCTGGGTCTGGGCTATCAAACCCCACACATCCTCACCGGCCGGCTGACCCATGATGTTGGCCCAAACGGCCCACGTACGCATTACATGCGCGCCGAGGCTGAATTTTCCGGCAAAGGCTATGAAATCACAATTCACGACCGCCAGGACAGCGCATTGCTCAGCGTTTTATCCCAAGCCAACGCACTGGCGATAAGACCCATAAATGATCCAAAGAAATTAACCGGCGATGCGGTAGAGTTCATACTTCTTTAACGCTTTGTGGAAAAACTGCCCAAGGCATGATTGACACAAAACAAGAACACATATAGAACAGTTTGGAACGAAGGGGGAATACCTTCGGAGTACGAATAGGCGGAACAGGGAGCCCACATTCATGTTAACGCGCAAGCAGTTGGATTTGTTGACCTTCATTTCCAAGCGGATTCACAAAGACGGGGTCTCCCCATCGTTTGACGAAATGAAAGAGGCTTTGGGTCTGCGATCCAAATCCGGCATCCACCGCCTGATCTCCGCCCTTGAAGAGCGCGGCTTTATCCGCCGCCTCCCCCATCGCGCGCGCGCTATCGAAATCCTCAAACTGCCCGACAGTGGTGAGGCGGGCGGCTTTGTCCCGACGTCGATTGATGGCGGTCTGGCGCACAAACAGGTGGAGCCTGCACAAGCCTTCGCCCATTCGCTCGAAATTCCAATGATGGGCCGGATTGCCGCCGGTACGCCGATCAGTGCGATTGCCGAAGTTCACAACCACGTCACCGTCCCAAGCGCAATGACGCCCAACAGCGGCGAGCATTATGCACTGGAGGTCAAAGGCGATTCGATGATTGATGCGGGCATTCATCACGGTGATATCGTGGTGATCCGCAGGCAGGATGACGCGACCAACGGCGATATCGTGGTGGCGCTTGTGGAAGATCAGGAAGCGACGCTTAAGACTTTGCGCCGTAAAAACGAAGTGATCGAGCTTGAAGCGGCGAACCCGGCCTATAAGACCCAGCGCTATCACGAAGAGCAGGTCAAAATTCAAGGGCGCATGGTCGGTTTGATCCGCACGTTCTAGTCGGTGGTTGCCTTTCGGGCGCCCTGCGTCCAGAGCCGCTCCCCCGTCAGATCAGACACGCTAACAGAGCGCAGTCCGGCTTTATCCGCGTGCACCGCAATCGCACCGGTCTGCGCCAAGCGCGACACGTCGATATAAAGACAATTCGCCTGTGCGTCGCCCCCCGGAGTGTCGCGTAGTATGATCTGCAACTTATCCGAACATTGCGCGCCGCTCTCCCCCTGCACAACATCTAAAATGCCGTTCCCCCTTGCATGCGAGCTCTCCTGATCCATCGGATCTCCATCATTCTCCAGCCACACCCGCGCCGAAAACCCATCACCCTTCGCACGGTTCAACACGCGTCCATGAGCACCCATCACGCCCCAAAGCTTGCCACTTTGCGCGATCAAAACATCGGGCCGCCGATCCGTCGCCCAGATCACCCCGCTGCACAAAGCAACTACAACGCCAAGCCATCGCAACTCACTGCGCAGCAACACCAGCAACAGCCCACCCACAGCGATCAGCGTCAGAACAATCGTCTGGGTCGACGCAATATGAATACGCGCCCCCTCCATATCCGCCACGAACCCGGCCACAGCCAATATCCACGCAACGCCCCAGCCGGAAATGGTCAGAAAAAGCCCCGCAAGCCCGAAAGGCGCGCCCAACACCGCCAAAACAGCCGCTGGCATCACAACGAACCCCATGACCGGCACCGCCAGAAGATTTGCGAGCAATCCATATTGTGCCACTTGATTGAAGTGAAAGGCGGAAAACGGTGCTGTTGCTAGACCAGCCACAAAGGATGCAATGAAAAGCGCAAAGAACCAACGCATGACAATCCCGAATACGCCGCCCCATCTGCCGCTCAGGAAAGGCACACCACGAATAGCGTTGAAGACAACAACAAGGGCGATAGTGGCGGAAAACGACATCTGAAATCCTGGTGAAATCAGGCTTTCCGGCCTGATCAGAAGAACAACCAGCGCAGCAATCGCTACAGCACGCAGCGTTATCGCAGGGCGCTCCAGCACAATGGCGACAAACATTACAGCCACCATCACAAATGCCCGCTGCGTCGCCACGCTCGCCCCTGAAAGCAAGAGGTAAGTTAATCCAGCAAGCAAGGCTGCCACTGCCGCAATTTTCTTTGTAGAGATCCGTAGAACCACACGCGGCACCAGCGCAAAACCGACGCGCACCAACGCAAAGACAAACCCGGTCAGCAACCCCATATGCAGACCCGATATCGCCAGCAAATGCGCGAGGTTCGATGCTCTCAGATCATCCAGCGACACCGCATCAATGCCGCTCCGATCCCCCGTAAACACCGCCGCTGCAAATCCAGCAGCCTTACCATCGATCTTTGATTGCACATAAGCCGAGATGGCATAGCGCGCGCGCACCACACCATCCATCACCCCCACCCGCGTCTCATAGGGTGACGCAATCACGGGGCCGAGCGCATAGCCGATGGCTCCGAGCCGCGCGAACCACGCATGCCGCCTGAAGTCAAAACCGCCCGGCTCCACCGGACCCGATGGCGGTGACATACGCGCTTTGACAAGAACGCGCTCGCCCACCAGAAAATCGGGCCAATCATTCGACACAGTGACACGGACCCGATACGGTGTTTGCGCGGCTTCGAAACCAACAATCGAAAGATCGCCAAGCGTGAGGCGAAACCGCGAAGACGCCCCGCGATCGATTTTCTCGACCCGCCCTTCGATGCTCATCATTTTCGTCCCGCTCAACACCGGCCCGCCAGCCATCGTCGCGCGCTGGGCCGCATAGACGAAGCCCAACGTGGCAATCAGCCCTGCAATCAACACCAAACGCAGCACCGCATGACGCACCACAAAGGCCGATACAGCCAGAACGACAATGCCCAGCACGCACAGATAAATGTGCGGCTCGAAGGTCAGCCCAAAATAGATGCCAATCCCAACTCCAAACAGAACCGGCACCCACAACAGCCCATTCTGGCCGATATGTTCGAGTTCCATGTGCAATCGAGAAATCAACGGGTCTTGTTCTTTCGCGCATAACACTTTTAAAGACGCCCTCAACTTGTGCTCCAATCCTTTCCGGGAGGTTAATATGACTGTCAGAACGCGGTTTGCGCCGTCCCCGACCGGGGCGCTGCACATTGGCAGCGCACGCACCGCGCTTTTTAACTGGCTCTTTGCGCGGCACCATGGTGGTGAGTTTCTGCTGCGGGTTGAAGATACGGACCGCCAACGCTCCACCGATGCGGCGACTGATGTAATTTTTACCGGGATGAACTGGCTTGGCCTGAACTGGGATGAAGAGCCAACGTATCAATTTCAGCAAAGCGCCCGCCATGCCGCCGTTGCACACGAGATGCTGACGGCTGGCTCTGCCTATAAGTGCTTCTCCTCCCAAGACGAGATTGAAGCGTTTCGCGAAGCGGCCCGATCTGCGGGTAAATCAACGCTGTTCCGCTCGCCTTGGCGCGACCGTCCCGCTGCCGATCATCCAGACGCGCCCTTTGTCATCCGCCTCAAAGCCCCCATCGACGGCCGCACCGAAATTGACGATGCGGTTCAGGGCACGGTGAAATGGAAGAACGAAACGCTCGACGATCTGGTGCTCCTGCGCTCCGACGGCACCCCGACATATATGCTGGCGGTCGTGGTCGATGATCATGACATGGCCATCACCCATGTTATTCGCGGTGATGATCACCTTACGAACACCGCGCGCCAGTCGCTCATCTACGATGCTATGGGGTGGGAGCGACCGATTTTCGCCCATATCCCGCTGATCCACGGACCCGACGGCAAAAAGCTCAGCAAACGTCACGGCGCGACATCCGTCGAAGAGTTTATCGAAACCGGCTACCCGCCTTATGCAATGATCAACTATCTCGCACGACTTGGCTGGAGCCACGGCGATGACGAGTTTTTTAGCGTCGAACAGGCCATCGAATGGTTCACGCTTGAAGGCGTCGGAAAATCCCCCGCACAGCTCAATTTCAAAAAACTGGGCAACCTGTCGGGTCAGCACATCCGCGCGCGCGATGACGACGCGCTCTTCGAAGAGTATAAGAATTTTGTTGCGTCGCAGCAGAAAAGCCTGCCGCAAGACGAGACAACTGCAATGGTCCGTAAGGCGATACCGCTGGTGAAGGAACGTGCCAAGACCTATCAAGATATTGAAACAGCAGTAAAATTCGCCACTACATCGCGCCCCATCGCGTTTGACGAAAAAGCGCAGCAAGTCGTAGATTCTGTATCCCACGGTATGCTGAATCGTTTGACTTCGCGATTGCAAAATGCTACTTGGACCTCCGATATCCTCCACGAGACCGTGGCTGTTTTCGCTGAGGAAGAAGATCAAAAACTTGGAACGGTTGCACAGCCTCTGCGTGCCGCACTAACCGGAACGACGCAGTCACCAAGTGTGTTTGAAATAATGGTGTTGTTGGGGAAAGAAGAAAGTCTTGCGCGCATCGCCGACATAACAGGCGAGTGAACAGCGTCTTCTGACGATCTTTTACTGATTGTTTGCACAATTAGGACAAAGACACTCCTGAGTTTTGAAAGAACATCTCAGCGCCGCATGAAGTGGTTAAGAAGGAATATACATGGCCAAGAGTGATACAGAGACCGCAACGCTAAACCTCAAAGGCAAAGACTACGAATTTTCGGTGTCCTCACCCACATTGGGGCCTGACGTTGTAAATATCTCATCGCTCTACAAAGACGCGGACGTCTTCACATTCGACCCCGGCTTCACCTCCACGGCATCCTGCGAGAGCGCGATCACCTATATTGATGGCGGCAAGGGCGAGCTGCTCTATCGCGGCTATCCAATCGATCAACTGGCCGAGAAAAGCCACTATCTAGAGGTCTGCTATCTACTGCTCTACGGGGAACTGCCCTCATCAAGCCAGCTAGATGATTTCGAGCACCGCGTTACCTCGCATACCATGCTGCACGAGCAGATGGTCTATCTCTTCCGGGGCTTCCGTCGCGATGCGCACCCGATGGCGATTGTTTGCGGCGTAATGGGCGCAATGTCAGCCTTCTACCACGACAGTACCGACATCACCGATCCGTGGCAGCGAGAAGTTGCGACAATCCGCATGATCGCGAAGATTCCAACGATCAGCGCGTGGGCCTACAAATACTCCATCGGCCAGCCGTTTATATACCCGCGCAACGATCTCGACTACGCATCAAACTTCCTGCATATGTGCTTTGCCGTTCCTTGCGAGGAATACGAGGTTAATCCAATCCTGACCCGCGCGATGGACCGGATTTTCACGCTGCACGCCGATCATGAACAAAACGCGTCGACCTCGACGGTACGGCTCGCTGGCTCGTCTGGCGCAAACCCCTTCGCATGCATCGCTGCAGGCGTTGCATGTCTCTGGGGTCCGGCACACGGCGGCGCCAATCAGGCGTGTCTCGAAATGCTGCGCGAAATTGGCACCGTTGATCGCATCCCGGAATACATCGCACGCGCCAAAGACAAATCCGATCCGTTCCGCCTCATGGGATTTGGTCACCGCGTTTATAAGAATTTCGATCCACGCGCCAAGGTGATGAAACAATCTGCCGATGAGGTCCTTGGCCTTCTGGGCATCGAAAATAACCCAACGCTTCAGGTCGCCAAGGAACTTGAGCGTATTGCGCTCGAAGATCCCTATTTCATTGACAAAAAACTCTATCCGAATGTCGATTTCTATTCCGGCATTATCTTGGATGCGATGGGTTTCCCGACCTCGATGTTCACACCGATTTTCGCGCTCGCGCGCACAGTCGGGTGGATTGCGCAATGGAAAGAGATGCTTGAGGACCAAAACCAGAAAATCGGTCGTCCCCGCCAGCTCTATATCGGCACAAAGCACCGCGACTATGTGGATGTTGAGAAACGCTGAACCGCATATCGTGACGTGATCGCTACAAATTCATCTGCCATATTTCGTAAAAATTGAGACATCAGGCTGCCATAGTCGCAGCCTAGATGCTCGTCCGTGTAGTTGTGTAACGAGGATTTTGAAATATGCGTGGTCTCAGACCAATTATGCTGTCCTGCCTGCTTGGTGTAGCTGCCACGAGTGCGGCAAACGCCGCTCTGTCTCCCCTTGAGATGCCTGCCCCAAGCGCAAATCATCTCGATCTCGCACCAACGTCGTCAATGATTTCGTATCGCGCCACCTTACCGTTTTTGGATGACACGGATTTGGCGCGCATGAAACACCGCGCCGCGGTTAATGGGCTCGTCCTGATGGCCTCCATCGGCGTTGACGCCAAACCTGCTGCAATCCCCCAAAAATCCCAGCGTATGCAAGAGGCGGAAGCCACGATTGCAAATCTAAACGATAGCGCAATCCTCTCCGCCCTTTTCGTCCTCGCTGGCACAGTGATGTGGGGCGGCGTAGCGATGCAGCGGCGCAGTTAACGTAACGCTCGCAAAATCTTGCGGCAAGCTCGCTTGAACTTACCAATTTCACCACTATTGATGGGCGCATGGAACAACCAGATGCGCCCAGCAAACGGCCCAAACAGGTCCACGTCTATATCGTAGACGGCACACTCAGCCGCTTGGTTGACGGGGTCGAGACCAACGCTGGACTGCTCTACAAAACCCTCACCCGCGATGGTCGTCAGAAAAATCAAACTGTCAGCTATGACCCCGGTATCCAGGGCGACGGCCTCAAAAAGTGGATACGCGTGGCTGCTGGCATGGGCATAAACAACTCAATCATGGAAGGCTACGCCGCTCTGTCTTCGCGCTACATGCCAGGCGATGCGATCATGCTATTCGGCTATTCACGCGGCGCATACGCCGTCCGCTCGCTCGCCGGGTTCATTGGCAGGATCGGCCTTCTGCGCAAACAAGAGGCAACCCATCGCCGCATCGAGCGCGCATTCCGCCACTACACATCCGTTCAGGTGACCAGCGCCTCCAAAGACTTCACCTCAGCCTATTGCCACGCACATGTTCCGATAGATTTCCTGGGCGTCTGGGACACTGTCAAAGCGCTCGGCCTGCCCTACCCTATCCTGAACCGCCTCGCCCCGATGGCAACCGAATTTCACGACCACACGCTCGGCCCAAACGTAAAAACTGCGTATCAAGCACTCGCAATCGATGAAAACCGCTCGTCCTACAAACCGCTCCCATGGAAAGTCGCCCCAGATTGGCCCGGCAAAATCGAACAAGTCTGGTTTTCCGGCGCTCACCCCGACATCGGCGGCAATGTCACCAACCGCCTTGGCAGTCGCACCCTGTCAAACATTCCGTTTCGCTGGATGATCACGGCTGCGCAGAAGGCAGGGCTTCAAATCAAACAAAACTGGCAGGACGAGTTTCCGATGAACCCACTGGCGCAAATGCACGGCGCCTATTCAGGCGGCGCGCAATATTTCGTCTTTCGCGCGCCGCGCTTGGTCGGGAAATGCTCCAGCGAAACCATCCACCCGACCGTTTTTGAGCGCATCCGCAACAGCCGATACATTCCGTTGTCAGACCTCTCGCTCATGGCGAGCCAAACATCACAGCAAACAGAATGAACGGAACAAACTCGGCAATTCCCAAAAATATGATCCCGCAGCGCGACCAAACCGAGCGAAACCGCCGCCACAAGACGATCAGAAACACCAGACATATTGCCACCTCAACCGGACCAACGATATTGCCATAGGCGTGCGGATCCCAGTAGCTGATCGGGCTCTCAAAAATCCAATCGCTCAACGGCCAGAAATGCTGCCGCCCGTCATCGTGATGCAGCAACAAATCCAACACGATATGCAAAAGCGCCGAACCACATAACACCACACCAACTCTGAGTTTGCAGACGAGCGCAACCAGTAGCAACGCACCCCATAGGGGTATCGAGTTGTCGATGGCAAACACCGACTGCCAGAAATCATTGAAATAGAGCGTCCCGAAAATCACCTGCTCATCAATGCCAAGAACAATCCCGTTCCAGAACACCATGAAATAAAGCGACGCGTCAGGCAGCAGTGATCCAACAAGCGCGGCCGTTGTGATTGCGAGGGCGTCGCGTTTTCCGAACAGCGCTGCGCCGAAAATCAAATGTGCCGGTGTATTCATAAAACTGTTCGCTGGAATTGACCGCTGGGTTAGAGCATAGATGCGCGCATGGCGTTGTCTATCATGATTCAAGGCACCGGCTCGAATGTCGGCAAATCGGTCCTGACCGCAGGAATTTTGCGCGCGCTTGTCCGGCGGGGCTATTCGGCGGCACCGTTCAAGCCACAGAACATGTCTAACAATGCCGCCGTAACGGCTGATGGCGGCGAAATCGGACGCGCGCAAGCTCTGCAAGCGCACGCCGCCGGCATTGAATCCAGCGTTCACATGAACCCGGTTTTGCTCAAACCCGAAAGCGAGACCGGCGCGCAAGTTGTTGTCCGTGGAAAGCGTCTGACAACCGCCAAAGCCCGCGATTATGCCAAACTCAAACCCGATTTACTGGCCGATGTGCTCGAAAGCTATCAAATCCTCGCCAATCAATTCGATTTTATCGTTGTCGAGGGCGCTGGCAGCCCTGCTGAAACAAATCTACGCACAGGCGATATCGCCAATCTGGGATTTGCCGAGGCCGCAAGAATTCCGGTTGCACTCATCGGCGATATCGACCGTGGCGGTGTCATCGCACAAGTCGTCGGCACGCACACGGTACTGCCCTCCCCCGACCGCGCGCTCATTAAAGGATTTGCGATCAACAAATTTCGCGGTGATGTCTCGCTCTTTGAAGAAGGCGAAGCCACGATCGCAGAGCTCACAGGTTGGACCGCGCTTGGTGTTGTCCCATGGTTTGACAAGGCTGGATTGTTGCCGGCTGAAGACGCGCTCGACATCCAAAGCGCAGGCGATGGTCCGATCAAAATCGCGGTCCCCAAGCTCTCGCGCATCGCGAATTTCGACGATCTCGACCCGCTCAAATCCGAGCCAGGCGTTCAGGTGGAAATGATCCCGGCGGGAACGCCCATACCCGGCGATGCAACCCTTGTGATCCTGGCGGGCAGTAAATCCACCATCGCCGAGACCCAATTCGTGAAAGATCAAGGCTGGGATATCGATATCGCCGCGCATATTCGGCGGGGCGGTCACGTTCTGGGCCTATGCGGTGGCTATCAAATGATGGGTAAAACGATATGCGATCCGCATCAGATCGAGGGGACCTTGCGCGAAATCGCAGGACTCGGACTGCTGAACATCGAAACGCTGATGACGCCCGAAAAATCTCTAAATCGCGTCACCGGTATGCTGACTGCAAATGACATACCATTCGAAGGGTATGAGATTCACATTGGCGAAACATCCGGTCCAGATTGCGACCGAGCATGGTTGACGCTTGAAGGCCGCCCTGAAGGCGCATCCTCAAGCGATGGCCGTATCTTGGGCACGTATGTCCACGGGATTTTCGCATCTGATGCTTTCCGCGACGCATTTCTCGAACGCTTCGGGCATGAAGCACGATCACGCAGCTACGCACAGTCCATTCAAACCACTCTTGATGATCTCGCGACCCACGTGGAAACGCATCTCGACATGGACAAGCTCATCAAGATTGCGCAAAACGGTGTTTGAATTCGGTCCAACATGATCGACGAAAACGATTGTTTCGCACAGCTGTGCCACGTGAAATGGCGCTTCAGCCGCGCATTTTCAATGCGGTCGCAATCTCTCGGCGGATGAGCTTCTGAATATTTCGGGTCAATGTCTTTCCTAAATCGCCCTGCAATTCCTCACGAACCACTTCCGAAACCAGCGCCCGAAGCGCCTCGTCGTCCCGGCGCGCACCGTTCAAAAACACATTTTCAGGCTCGGAGTCTTCAAGTTGAGACGTCTCAACTTCGATACGATGCTGTGATGACAAAACCAACGGATCTGTAACGCTTTGCACCGGATCTTGCGTCTTCATCGACACGCGGTCTTCAAGTGGGACGCCTGTCTGCACAGTACCAAGCTCAGCTTCTTCGCTGACCAGCCGGCGTATGTTCGAAAGCACATCTTGCATATCGCGCGTATCAAAACGTGCGGTCGGAACAAAGGGCTCTGGAGTTGCCGCGCTCACCTGCGTCTTGGGTTTACCGTCGTCGTGGGACACAAATCTAGCCTATTCTTCGTGTCCCTGTGGGGTTCACCAACGTCCGCGAATTTGCTCCACCAAAGAGGACCGACGCGAAGTTGAGGGACTCTTGTTAACGGAATCATAGTATACATTCGGGTCGTAGCGCTCAATGCCCAAACCCAAGTATTCCGTATTTAGGAGCCCCATCGCTGCCACGAGGTTGTAGGCTGCAACATATTCATCCCGCCGCGCGGACGCCAGATTGGACTCCGCATTCAATACATCCTGCTCCGCATCAAGCGTATCAAGTGTTGTCCGCGCGCCCAATTTTGCTTCTTCCTGAACGCCTTCAAAGGCAAGACGTGCCGCCCGGATTTCCTGCTGACTGGCTTGAATCGATGCGCGTGCAACTCTCAAGTTTGCCCATGCAATCGCGACGTTTTGACGAACCACGCGGGCTGAGTTTTGCAGTTCTGCACGGCGGCGATCCAGGATTGCGCGTGCTTGACGTTCCAAACTATCAATCCGACCGCCTTGGTAGAGCGGCATCGCCCCCGAAAGTCCAACACTGGCAGTCGTATTGTCCTCACCGAAAATCTGCGTGTTTTTCGAATAAGCAAGCGATCCACCCAGCGACAATGTCGGGCTGCCTCCAGCTTTGGCGCGCGCAAGATCAAATTCTGCACTTTCAAGATTTGCCTGTGCGGCCAAAATATCAGGGTGCTGACGCACGGCAATGCTCTCCGCATCGGCCAGTGAGGCTGGCATCTTTGGCAATCGTGGCGGCGCGGATAGTCGGCCCGGCGCACTTCCCACGGCAACGATGTAGGATTGCTTCGAACGCTCCAACGCCCCGCCGTTGTTTGCAAGATTGCTGCGCGCAGATGCAAGACGCGCCTCTGCTTGGCTCACATCCGTGCGGGTGACCTCACCGACCTCAAAACGATCGCGTGCGGCTGCAACTTGCTGAGAAATCACCTTGATGTTGTTCTGAGCGAGCGACACAAATCGCTCATCGCGGCGCACATCCACAAATGCAGCAATCGCATTGAGCAAAACGGTTTGTTCGACCGACGCAAGGGTCGCGCGCGATGCTTTTACGTTTGCGCGAGCTGCCGCAACAGCCGCATCGGTGGCGCCACCATCATAAAGCAACAAATCTGCGTTCAGGGCAGCGCGATATGTATCGGTCACATCTCGCGTCGAATTGTCGGACGCCGACAGGCCGATGTCCGCTGTCGCCGTCACCGTTGGGCGGCGCCCAGCAGCCGCTTGCACCACGGCTTCATCAAGCGAACGTAAAGCAGCACGGTTCAAATCAAGTGTCGGACTGGATTGATATGCTTTTGTCAGAGCCTGCGATAATGTGTCTGCGTAGGCTGTGCTGAAGCCGAATGCGCTCACAAGAACGCTCGTCGCCAGCAACCTTGCCGTAAATCGTTTCATGATATGTCTCTGCCTGTGGATAAGTTTTACTCGATAATGACAAAAAACTTTAAAATTCAAAGGCTTTTTTTCGGGCAAATCCGGGAAGGAGGGGCGATGTTGCATCAAAAACGCGCCGCCAGGCCATTCCATTGGGCGATTTAATGCCGATCTGACATTGGCCGACGCCATCCTCAATCTTCAACGTGATAACTTTACCGCCCTCTTTGAGCTGATCGATCACGGCGTCGGGTAAAACTTCGATGGCTCCATCAATGAAAATCACATCGAAAGGACCATGCTGCGGAACACCTTCGGTGAGGGGGCCATTCTCAATAATGGCGTTGACCACTTCCATTTCTGCGAGTTGACGCGCGGCATGCTCTGCCAGTGATGCGTCTTTCTCCAGTCCGATCACTGCCGAGCACATGCGCGCGATCAAAGCTGTTGTGTATCCGTAGGTCGCAGAGATATTGAGCACCAGATCGCTCGAACCGATTGCGGCGGCGTCCAGCATTTTGCCAAGCACTCTGGGATCAAGGATCACACGACCGTCTTCAAGCTCAATTTCCGCACCAGAATAGGCGATCTTACGCGCGCTACCTGGCACGAAATTTTCACGCGGTACTGCAAGCATTGCGTCAATAATGTTGTAGCGTGTCACATCAGACGGGCGGACCTGACAATCCACCATCGCGGTGCGTGCAGCGTTGAAGTCGACCATAAGGTATGTCTCTGGCAATGAAATTTCGCTTTTCTCTTGCCATAACAATTCACGGGGAGCAACTGATCTGAAAGCCATACTCAGTTTATTTGCCTCCGATATCGCAGGCGCTCTTCCGCTCGGTTGGAGGCAACATGCGGTATGCCGTTCTGGTTCAACTCTGCCAGAAATGAAAATGTGGCATCGCTAAGCAATTCAGCTGTCTTCAGACAATTCTGTCGCTGCATATAGCCAATGAGATCCTCGAGCACATAAACGGGCCAATCAGACGGGGCATCGGTGCTCATCAGCTTCACCTATCAGTTGTTGCATCAAGATCACCTTGGCGATTCTTGCTTAACGATGGGTAACCAAACACGTTTTTGATTTGTTCTTTTTTCGCGGGGCTCAAAATATTGCTTTACGAACCAGAAATTGAACGCTACCTGAGGGCTTCTTATTTGGCTATTTCGGCGACGTGGCGGAGTGGTTACGCAGCGGATTGCAAATCCGTGTACACCGGTTCGATTCCGGTCGTCGCCTCCAATCTGCATCGATTTAAACGCAAAAAACGACCATTAACTCATCACTGAACAATAAATTCCGCGTGCAAAGCACCGGCTGCCTTTATTGATTTGAGAATGTCAATTACATCGCCGGAGCTTACGCCCAACGCATTAAGACCATCCACCACTTCGGGCAATGTCGTCGCTTCGGCAATTTCAACAAAGCCCGCCGCTTCATCTTCTTCGATATCGACCAGCGAACGTGGCACAATGATCGTCTCACCATCAGCAAATGGATTGGGCTGAGATACGATTGCTTGTTCACTCACTCGCACCGTAATCGCCCCTTTTGTTACTGCCACTTGCGAAATTTGCACCGATTGCCCCAGAACGATGGTTCCCGACCGCTGATCCACCACAACGCGCGCTTTTTGTTGCGGTTCGACTTGTATGTTCTCGATCATCGCCAGCATGCGCGCTGGACTAAGCCCCGGTTCGTGATTGATGCGGAGCTGCACCGTCCCACTATCTAACATAGTAGCAATCGGCTCCCCGACCTGCGCGTTAATCGCCGTTTCGATGCGCAGGGCCGTAGTGAAATCCGCATCGCGCAAAGCAAGACGCATGTGCTTCAGATCCCCGAGCGCAAACGCAATTTCGCGCTCGATGCGCGCGCCCGAAGGTATCACTCCAGCAGTAGGAACGCCCTGAGTGATTGATTCGGCATCTCCTTCTCCCGTGATGCCGCCGGCAATTAAGCCACCCTGCGCCACCGCGTAAATCTCACCATCTGCTGCATTGAGCGGTGTCATCACCAGAGTCCCGCCACGAAGGCTTTTAGCGTCTCCAATTGCTGACACATTGACGTCAATCTTCCCTCCCGCGCGTGAAAACGGCGGCAGTGTTGCCGTCACAAGAACAGCGGCAACGTTCTTTGGTTTGAAATCCTCACCCGCAACATTTACCCCAAGTCTTTCAAGCAAACTGGTCAACGCCTCTTCCGTAAACGGCGAATTTCGAAACCCGTCTCCGGTGCCATTCAATCCGACGACAAGTCCATATCCCACAAGGTCGTTACCGCGCACACCATCAAACTCAACCAAATCGCGAATACGTACTGAGTTGGCCGAAGCCACCTCGCATAGTCCAAACAAAATCAGAACGAACGTCCAAAATCGGCCAATTGTCGATGTCCGTTGGTTACGTTTCTCAGCAGGCGTCACGGATTATCCTTTTTGGATTTATCGCAAGAAATTCGTCAATGTTAGATTTTGCGCACGCGATACAACAGTGAAAATCGAAGTGAGCTGAGTCTCCAATTGGGTCACACGACTGGCGGCTTCATACTGATCAACTGAAGTGATCTGGTTTCGGAATATCGTCGTCTCATACCGATGCGTCGAATTTCGGGTTTCCTGCACAGCCAATCTCTCAAGCTGATAGCCAATATTGGTTGCCAATTCGATAACAGCGGATGTGTTGGACAAAGCATCTGTCGCAGCAGCTTCAAGTAAGGCTTTTTTCTCTGATGCGTTGGCCGCAAATGACCCCTGCTCCACCGCACCAATTATTGCAAAATTCTTAAGTGCACGTCGCAGCGCTGGATCGTCGGCGCGTGTATCAATTGAGACTTTTGTGGTTTCCGAGATACTGATACCAGAAATAGCGTTCGTCGATCCGCCGTAGACGCCTGTCTCAAACGCGCCGCCTGCCGCAAACATATATGAATCAACTGCAGCAATCGCGCTTGCCGCATCAGCCGAGCCGTCAATCAACGCCATGAGATCAGAATACAGCGTCTCCCCATCAGGTATCGCCAATTGGTCAGTCGCAGTTCCCGAAAACAAAGCTTCGCCTGTAACATGCCCGTTTAATTCGCGCACCAGATTGTCAAAGGCACTTTTTGCATCGGTTGTCGGATAGTTGGGGCCGCCCATATCAAGGAAAGCCAGAACATCCCCAGCAATATCGGTTGTGTTAGCACTCAGTTTTTCGAGCGCAGCCGTTTGCGCTGTCAGCTTAGCCGAGGCACTCGTGATAGCAGACGCGTATGTCGCGTTGCGTAAAAGCAGATTGTCGATCGCAAAAACAGAATTATAAGCCCCCGTACGCGCAAGATCTGCATCCGATTTGACGCCGGTTGACAACTCCAGCCCTGCTTTTTCAAAGGCAACACGGGCTTTACTGACCGATTGTGCAATGCGCAGACTGCTCGCCAAATCGCTATGATTGGAAACAAAACTCATCTTAAATCCTCAGTAATTGATCGAGCATTTGCTGCGCGCTGGTGATCACTTTTGCGTTCGCGGCGTAGATTTTTTCGGTAAGGATCAGGGATTGCATCTGCGCATCCGTATCGACCCCGATGCGGGTCATTTCATTGTCGCGCAGGACATTTAGCTTCGACTGAACTGCGCTTTTGTCTGCGGTGAGTTGAGCAGACTCAAATGCAAACGCCGACACAGTATCGGAAGCATAGCCAAACGCTCTCATCGAAGTGGTGCTCCCAGATGTGGTGACCACCGGTGTTAGCGCATTGAAAGCATCCGACATAGCACTCAAAATACTATTGTCTTGCGCTGGTCCTTGCGCAAGCGCGTTCAGTCCGTCACGCAACCGCCAGACATCGCCGCCCGCTGGATCAACAAGAGAATTCAGTTCGATCCGGCTCGCAATTCCGACTTTATTGAGCGGATCATAGAATGCGCCACCATCGGTCAGCAGTCCGGCATCGGTCGCGCCAAGTGTTGGATCAACGCTCGCGGATTGGAAACGCTGAATAAGGTCTTCTGCGATATTGTCCAATTGCGCTTGTTGGTTGGGAATAAGCGTATCGCGAACCTGAAACAACCCTTCGATTTTACCCCCAGTGAGCAATCCGTAGCCGTCAGATCCATGTGCATCGCGACCGTTGATCGCCAGGCCCGAGAGCGCACCATTCGCAAGTGTTGTGGTTTGATCGATGGGAAAGGACGGAGCAAAACCAATCACGCTTGGTTTTTGATCCAGCAAAACGCCCCCATCGGCGGTGAAAATAGCAATCTCACCCCTATCTCGCGGTACAATATTCAGTGTTGTGAAGCCTGAAATTTCATCAATCGAGGCTTGCCGCTGGTCCCGCAGACCGGTGGTGTCACCGGAATTGAACCGTTTGGCAATTTCGAGATTGAGCGCATCAATGCGTTCGAGCTTTGCATTCAACGACGCAACTGTCAGCGCAATTTCTGCATCAGCGTCACTGCGTATCGTGTTGGCCTGCGTGCTGATCTGATTGATCTTTGTTGCAGCGTCCTGCGCTGACTGCGCCACATTTTTCAATCCTTGCGTGTCGCTAGGATCATTGGCCGCCGCGATAAGAGCCACATCAAATGCGGTCATATAACTGACAAGACCATCCACATCCGAGGGCGCGCCAAAGACGTCAGCCATACGCACTGAATGTGTTTCAATCGCATCGACACGCCCGGCATCAGCATCACCTGCGCGGCGAAGGCTCGTTGCAATACGATCCTCCGCCTTGATGATTTCGGTGACCTGAACGCCCTTCCCCACGCCACCGAGCGTTTGAGCATTGAGTTGAACCTGCGTGCGTGCATGGCCATCGGTCATTGCATTCGCGATATTGCGCGCAATCACATCGACCATCGTCGAGGAGGCGCGCAATCCGGAAGTGGCATTGGCAAATGCGGATGAAATACTCATCGCTCAGTGATCCTGCTTATCGCTTGATATTCGTGGTTTCTTGCAACATTTCATCCACGGTCTGGATGATTTTCGCATTCGAGGAATAGGCCCGCTGGGTCTGAATAAGCTGGGTTAATTCGCCCGCGATATCCGTCGTTGATTCCTCTCGTGCATACCCGGTGGTCGTCCCCGTCGGCCCGTCTCCGGCGTCCCAAAGATAGAATGGCCCACTGTCAGGTGTGATCCCGAAGGACTGGTTGTCCTTCCATTCCAACCCGTTTGGATTGGCCACGGCCGCCAATGGTATCTGGTAAATCACGCGTGAGTATCCGCTATCATAAAGCGCAATCATCATACCGTTTTCATCAATCTCCACGCCCGTCAGGGATCCTGTTTGCGAGCCATTTCGGCTTACCCCGGTTGGAGAGAACGAACCGGACAACTGCGTCAGATGTGACGAGGTCCCAGGGCTACCGATCTCGATAGCGATAGGTCCGGCATTCACGTTGATGTCCAAAATACCTGTACCAGCCGTGTATGTACCGCCACTTACAGGTGTTACCGAGAGGATCGATCCGCCCGTTCCAGCAGAGGCATCAAACTGAATATCGAACTCAGCAACCGTTGCGCCGCCTGAATCTGAGTCGTTGAGCACAAGATTCCACAAGTTCGATGAGCCCGCACCCGGCACAGACGGTGTGAACACAGCTTCCAGATTTTGCGGAGCACCCAGATTGTCATAATATTCAATGTCGATCTGATAAGGCGCGCCGCTTGAGCCAGCCTGCGTCGCTGTTGCGGGCAGATTTGCGCCCATGACAATATCGGTGGTGCGGTTCGCAGCAAACTGATTGAACAGAACAGTCACAGGCTCAAGCCCCGTGACACTGTCACGCGGTTGCGGCGCGATATCTCCATTCAGATCAGCGGGCCACCCCAAGAGCGCCAGCCCCGACGCTGTTCGCACCAGCCCATCACTGTCGGGTTGAAACGACCCGGTTGTCACCATTTGGAGCGGCAAGGTGCCAGAATTATTGTCGACCGCCGATACGGTCGTCACCGGCAACATACCTGCACCGCTCACCGCGATATCAAGCGGATTTGTTGTTGACGCAAGCGAGCCAGAACTGCTGACTTGCCGAAACGCAGATGCCCGCACGCCCCCCGCGGTATACGATCCTTCGCGCGATGTCAGCGCCAGCGACGAGAAATCCACATCAGCCCGCTTGTACCCATATGTCTTTGAATTTGCGATATTATCAGCAATCGTGGCCAGCTTGCTGGCATTCACATTGAGACCGGTTACACCTGCATTCAAAGAGGAGGAAATTGTCATCTAGCTACCCTGATTTAAACCCATTCCGTGAAACGTTTGTAAGGAACTCAGCTTAAGTTTCAGATAACATTGCTGCCAAAGTAGCTAAAATTTATCGCAGAACAATCAGCTCAATGCGGTTATTCCGGCGATCTGCAAGATGCGGATATTCGGGATTGCGATCGCTCACCCCGACCACCCGCGCAATCTTCGCATCCTCAATGCCGTTCATCATCAAAAGGCGTGCTGTCGACAGAGACCGGTTTACCGACATCAGCCAATTCCGGTTCGGCGCATCCGCCCTTGAGAACCCGAACGCATTCCCACGCAACGCGATGGGATTGGCAATCGTTTTCAAAACCGGCGCGATCGCCCCCAGCATACGGCCCAGGTTTTCTGTTGGCGCGTCCGAGCCCAATTCAAAAAGCGGCAGTTGCGCAGAATCGATCAACTCGATGATAAGACCTTCGTCTGTGATCCGCGTGCGGATGTGCTGATACATATCATCTTCAACCTCGCTCTCGCCCGATGACGCGAGGAATATATCCTGAAGCAGCTCAAAGTCCTCGGGCGTCGTCACAATCTGTGCAGTTTGCGACGAGTTATCCGACTGTTCGGGGTTCGATTCTTCAGACGTTGCCGTCGCCGTACCTTCTTCGTCTTGCGATTCAGCTTTGTTTCCCGCACCTGATTGCCCGACCGAAGGCAACACATCCTGCGCGAACACACTTGATCCCGTCAAAGGACCATCTCCGCCGCCTGACGACCGATGCAACGGGATGGTAGGCGAAAAATAGTCCGCCAGGCCTTTGCGTTGTTTTTCCGTGGTCGCATTTAAGAGCCACATCAGCAAGAAAAACGCCATCATCGCGGTCACGAAATCCGCATAGGCAAC
>CAYRKW010000002.1:57029-88563 GCA_964425135.1 uncultured Rhodobacterales bacterium | reverse complement strand
CTATCAAAAACTATTGCAAATTCGACAATCTGACTTACCGTGCGGGGGGGTGGGGACTGCGAAGGACTGAATACGTTGGAGTTTCTATTATATTTCGGTGACGTGTTCACACCGATCAACTTTGCCTTGTTGCTCGTGGGAACCATCGGCGGATTGATCCTGGGGGCCACACCGGGCCTGTCGCCCACCATGGCTGTCGCCCTCCTGATCCCCTTCACCTTCCAGCTCGAAGCGACACAAGGCCTGATCTTGCTCGGTGCGGCCTATACCTCCACCGTTGCTGGCGGCGCAGTCTCGGCAATTTTGCTCAAAATCCCAGGTGCGCCAGCCAATATTGCTACCACGCTCGACGGGCATGAAATGGCGCGGCAAGGAAACGGCGCCAAAGCACTACAACTAAGCTTCCTCTCCTCCGCAGTGGGCGGGATATTCGGCGTTCTTCTCCTGATATTCCTCACACCAGTCCTCGCCAAATGGGCATTAGCTTTTGGCCCCAGTCACTTGTTTTGGCTCGCAATTTTGGGCGTTACTATCATCGGATCACTTGATTCAAGCTCCGTTGTCAAAGGCCTTCTGTCAGGCTGCATTGGCCTGTGGCTCGCGACCATTGGCTTTGACGACATCATGGGCGCACAACGGTTCATATTCCACCCCTCACTCGGTGGCGGCATCAACATCATCGCAGCCCTCATCGGCCTCTTCGCAATCCCCCAAGTGATCGCCATGTTTGCCAAAGGGCGCTTCAAGGATAATTCCGAGATTATCACCGTGCAAAAGCACCCGATCCGAGATGCGATCAAAACGCTCTTCTCCAACAAGCGCCCCATGGGTATCGGCACAATCACCGGCTCCATCATCGGGTTGATCCCCGGCGTTGGCGGGCAAATCGCAGGACTTGTCGCCTATGATCAATCCAAAAAGTTTAGCCCTGAGCGAGACAAGTTTGGCACCGGTCACCCTGAAGGTTTGATCGCCGCGGAATCCGCCAACAACGCGATGGTCGGACCGTCGCTCGTCCCCTTGCTCACACTCTCCATCCCCGGCTCGCCGACCGCCGCAGTGCTTTTGGGCGGCCTTCTCATCCACGGTATTTTCCCCGGCACTGATCTGTTCGATAACCACCCGCAAGTCGCGTGGACCTTCATCAACTCGATGCTGATCGGTCAGGTCCTTATGTGCCTTTTCGGTCTCTACATCGCTGGCATTGCAGCAAAAGTTGCGCACGTTCCGCAGTCAGTCATGGCGGCCATCGTGCTGGGGCTTGCGGTCTTCGGCAGCTATTCTGTTCAAAACTCGATGAGCGACGTCTACGTCATGGCTGGTCTAGGTATCATGATGTACTTCCTAGAACGCTTCGGTTTTTCCGCCGCCCCGCTCGTCCTCGGTCTCATCCTGGGCCCGATTGCAGAGGATAACTTCATCCAAGGCTCAATGCGCGCAGCGGCGCAAGACGGGATGACGCCTTACTTCTTCGGCGGCGCACTCAACATGTTCCTCATCGCCATCGTGATCGCTTCGATCGTCTATTCAGTCATCATGGAAGTCAGCGCACGGCGCTACACCTCCAAAGAGGAGATTGTCGGATGAGCACGCCCTCACTGCCGCGCACGCAACACATCATCGGATCGGGTATTGTGGCCGCCGTCGGCATCGCTGTTGCCTACATCAGCTACACACAAGAACCCGCAGCCGCATTCCTCTTCCCGCGCCTGATCTCGACAGTTTTTGTTGTCCTCGCGCTCTGGACCTTCGTAAAAGCCTGCCTTGGACGCACCAAGGTCGGAAACGGCCTGAGCGTCGCGCAGATGCGTAATCTTGCGCCCGGTCTCATCATAGCACTTATCTACATATTCTGGGCCGCCAAAGGGCTGGGATTTTACACCGCCACGACACTCACGGTGTTCATCCTCATCAGCCTCTATGACCCCGCACCACACGCTCAACTCAAATCCTGGATCAAACGTGCTATCATTACGGCCGGTTTTATGGTCGTTATGTATGGTCTCTTCGCGCTACTGCTGAAAGTCTTCACACCGCGAGAGGTCTTTTTCTGAACCGCATAAGCGGCAGATATCACCAATGGGAGGAACACCATGAGAAAACTGATAGCAGGGCTCGCAATGAGCTTGATGGGACTGGCTGGACCCGCGCTCGCGGACGGCCACGACAGCTACCCGGAGCGTCCGATGATGCTGATGGTCAGCTATGGCGCTGGCGGCGCAACGGACTTTCAGGCGCGCATCGTGACAATGACGGCTGGGAACGAAGATGCGCTCGGCATGCCGATTGCAATTCTCAATAAACCCGGCGCAGGCGGACGCGTGGGCTGGAACTGGCTCGCGACCCAAGCCGAAGCCGATGGCTACACGCTGGGCGCTTACAACATCCCGCATTTCATCGCCCAATCCATCGAAGGCGGCGTTGAATACGGCGCCGACAGCTTCGAGCCTATCGCAAACTGGGGCGCAGACCCTGCTGTTCTCGTTGTCGGAAAAGATAGCGAATTCAATAGCCTGCAAGACGTCATCGACTTTGCAAATACCAATCCTGGCAAGCTGACAACATCGGGCGCAGGCCTCTTCGTGGGTCACCACATCGCAGCGCTGCAAATGGAGAAAGCAGGCGGTTTCAAGATCGCGTATCTGCCGACCAAGGGCGGCGGCGCAGCAGCAATGAAAGCTGTGATCGCAGGCGAAGTGATGGCTGGCATTAACAACCTCTCCGACGCCTTCCGCGCGCGTGAAGCTGGTAACGTCAAAATACTCGCCATCGCCGATCTGGAGCGGAACGACTTCCTGCCGGACGTGCCGACCATGAAGGAAAGCGGTCTTGATGTGGACAACGCTTCAGTCAACTTCCGCGGCGTAATGGTGCCCAAAGGAACACCGCAGCCGATCATCGACAAGCTGGCTGAGATCGTACCAACCATGTTCGAAAACAGCCGCGTTGCAGGCAAGATGAAAGCTGGCGGCTCGCCCATGCACATCATGACCCGCGATGAAGTGCAGGCAATGTGGGCCAAGCGTCAGGAGACCTTGACCGAATTGCTCGCAGGACTTTAACAAGTAATGGCAGGGCCATAGATATATTGGCCCTGCCATCCCTTACAAAGAGATTTCCCATGAACGCCTCCGATCCGCTGACTGAGGTTGATGCCATCGTTAAACGAGCGCGCGCAGCTCAGATTGAGTATGAGCAAAACGGCTCGCAGGAACGCTATGATCGCGCCGCGCAGGCCGCTGCATGGGCCATCATGGAACCCGCCCGCAACACGCATCTCGCCGAGCTTGCAGTTGAGACCACGGGACTGGGCAATGTCCCAGACAAAATCACCAAAAATCACCGCAAAACACTGGGCCTCATGCGTGATATCGCAGACGCCAAAACCTTCGGCATCGTTGATGATGATCCGGCGACGGGTATCACCCGGATCGCCCGCGCCATGGGCGTAATCGGCGCGGTTGTCCCCTCAACCAACCCTGCCGCAACACCTGCCAATAACATCATCAATGCACTCAAATGCGGTAACGCTATTGTCCTGTCCCCCTCACCCAAAGGCATCCCCGCGTGCGAGACGCTGCTTACTTACGTCCATGCCGAATTCGACAAGATCGGCGAAAGCAAAGACCTCGTGCAAATGGTCCCTGCCCCGGGCAGCAAGGACAAAACCCAGCGCCTGTTGGAGATAAGCGATTTGATCGTCGTCACAGGCTCGCAAAACAACGTCAAACGCGCCTATTCCTCCGGCACCCCTGCCCTTGCGGTCGGCGCGGGCAATGTGACAGTGATTGTCGATGAGACCTGCGATTTGAAAGCGGCAGCCGAGAAAATCACCGCCTCCAAAACGTTCGACAATGCCACCTCCTGCTCCTCCGAAAACGCACTCGTCGTCGTCGATGCGATCTTCGATGCGTTCATGGCAGAGCTCGCCCAAATAGGCGGCGCGCTGGTGACCGATGAACAGCGCATCATCGACAAACTCTGGCCGGGCGGCCACCTCAACCGCGAAGTGATCGCCCAGGACGCCGACAAAATGCTCGCAGCGCTTGGTATGCAAAACGACGTTCCCAGCGACACGGAATTTCTTCTGGTCGAAACCACAGGCATCGGCCCCGAGCATCCCCTCTCCGGCGAAAAGCTCTCCCGCGTCGCCGCGCTCTACCGCGCAGGCGACTTCGATCATGCCATAAGCCTCACCCAACAGATCCTCGCCCATCAGGGCGCTGGCCATTCCGTCGGCCTGCACTCAACCGACCACGACCGCGCACTCACGCTCGGGCAAGCCGTGCCAACCTGCCGCGTGATCGTCAACCAGGCGCATTGCTTCGCCACCGGCGGCGCGTTCAACAACGGCATGCCTTTCTCGCTTTCCATGGGCTGCGGTTCGTGGGGCGGCAATTCCATCGACGACAACGTCCACTGGAAACATTTCATGCAGACCACCAAAATTGTCCGCGAAATCCCGGCGCGCGAGCCGACCGTCGAAGATATTTTCGCTGACTATTGGGACGCCGCCGGAAAATGAATCTCTCGCAAAGCACGCCGCCTGAAGGCACGGTGCGCGACTGGCTCGATCATCGCGCGAGAACGGGTGGCACGGCCTTTCTTTTCACCGACAACGCCCCGGCCCTGACGTGGACCGAATTGCAGGATGAAGCCGCAAAGATCGCCCGCATCCTGACCAATCAAGGAGCCGCCAAGGGAGAGAGCATCGCAATTCTCCACCCCAATGGGCGCGACGGCGTCCTGGCCTTTTTCGGCGCAGTCTACGGCGGCTTTCGCGCGACCATGATCAACCTCGCTGCCGGTCCTGACGCGATCGCTTATGCGCTGGATCACTGCGACGCCAAATTCGCGCTGGTGCACAGCAGCATTGATGATGTGTTCGACGCAACACGGCCCGAGCATCTGACAAAATGCGATCTCTCCCGCGCAGCGCCAGACACAAGCCTGAACGACATCGCCCCATCCGACCACGCGCTCCTGATGTACACATCCGGCACCACAGGTCGCCCAAAAGGCGTCGTCCACACCAACGCCAGCCTGCTCGCAGGCGGCTGGACCACCGCCATCGCGCATAAACTCACGCCAGACGACCGCGCGCTCTGCGTACTGCCGATCTGCCACATCAACGGCCTGTGCGTCACGCTCATGGGCCCACTCGTCTCCGGCGGTTCGGTTGTGATGTGCCCGAAATTCTCCGCAAGCAGCTTCTGGGATCACTGCGCCGCCCATCGCGTGACATGGTTCTCCGTCGTCCCGACCATCATCTCCCATCTCCTGCATGGCGAGCCGTCCTCCGACGCCGACACTACCGCGCGCATCCGCTTTGGCCGCTCCGCGTCTTCCGCGCTGGCGCCAGAGGTCCAAAAATCCTTCGAAAACCGCTTCGATGTGCCGATTGTTGAGACCATGGGCCTCACAGAGACCGCAGCTCAAATTCTGTCCAATCCTTTGCCCCCCGGCACCCGTAAAATCGGCTCGCCCGGCACCGCATACGGCAATGAGGTTGCCATCTTCGACGAGTCCCAAACGCCTTGCGCGCCGGATACCGAAGGCGAGATTGTCGTGCGCGGCCCGAATGTCATGCTCGAATATCTCAAGAATCCCGACGCCACCCGCGACAGCTTCGCACGCGATTGGCTGCGCACCGGTGATTTGGGGAAGATCGATGCAGATGGCTATGTCTTCGTGACCGGTCGCCTGAAAGAGCTCATAATCAAAGGCGGCGAAAACATCGCCCCGCGCGAGATCGACGAGGCGCTTTATGCCCATGCGGATGTGGTTGAAGCCGCCGCCTTCGCGCGCCCATGCAAAACCTACGGCGAACGGGTCGAGGCCGCCGTGCGCATCAGCGACGGCTCATCGATTACGGCAGATGATCTGAAATCGCTTTGCATCGAAAAACTCGGGAAGTTCAAAGCGCCAGAGGAAGTTTATTTCCTGCCCGAACTTCCCAAAGGTCCATCCGGCAAGATCCAGCGCCTGAAACTCGCAGAGATCACCGGCTGAGCCGCGCTAGAGCGCTATCCATCCGACACACTCGCCTCAGCAAATGTCGCCATACCCGAATGACACGCAACCGCCGCCTTCACAATCGACAGCGCAACCGTCGCGCCCGACGCTTCACCAAGCCGCATATCAAGCGCCAAAATCGGCTCTTTCCCAATCGCAGCCAGCATCTTGTGATGCGCCTGCTCTGCCGACACATGCCCAGCGCAGCAATGATCGAGCGCATCCGATGATATCGCATGCAGCGCAAGCGCCGCCGATGTCGCAATAAATCCGTCCAGGATCACCGGTATTTTCAACGCACGCGCCCGCACAATCGCACCTGCAATCGCTGCTATCTCCCGCCCGCCAAAACACCCAAGCGCCGACATGCCGCCTTGGCTCGCACCATGCAACGCCAAACCCGCTGCAATCACATCCGCCTTAACCTTGAGCCCGGCATCATCAACGCCAGTGCCGCGCCCCACCCAATCGGCAGGATCACCGCCCAAAAGCGCCGCCGCAATCGCCGCAGCAGACGTCGTATTGCCAATCCCCATTTCGCCAAAAATCAGAATGTCCGCCGTCTCCGGAACAGCCTCCCAACCAACCTTGAGCGCGGCGAGCAGCTCATCCTCACCCATCGCAGGCGCTTTGTTGAACGGCTGTGTTGGGCGATCCAATTCTATAGGGACAATCTGCAACCCCGCCCCATTCGCTCTGCAAAGCTGATTAATCGACGCCCCGCCATGCTCAAAATTTGCGACCATTTGCGCCGTCACTTCGGCGGGAAAGGCCGAGACACCCTCCGATGCAACCCCATGATTTCCCGCAAAAACAATAACATGTGGCTGCGCAATCATGGGCCGCGGATTGCCCTGCCAACCAGCCACCCAAATCGCCAAATCCTCCATCCGCCCCAGCGACCCAGCTGGTTTGGTCAATTGGGCATCACGCGCGCGCGCTGCATCCATCGCTGCGTCATCAGGTTTTGGACCCGATGAGACAAGAGCTTCGAATTCGGAAACGGTCTTAAAACTGGCGGTCACGCGGCAGGTCCCCTGATTGACGTATTGAGCGCATTTGCGTAGGCGCTTTTAAACAAATCTTTTCGCGAAGTGCCATGACTAGTTCCGACCAACAGTCCACAAACACCGACCCGCAGCCATTGGTCGCGGCAAGTGATCTTTGGACAGCGCTCAGCGTCCTCACGCGTTTGCCGCTGCCCAAAGCTGCCACACCAGATGCGCACCGCATGGGCGCCTCCGCCTGGGCGTTTCCACTCGTCGGGGTGCTCCTTGGTCTCATCTGCGGTCTTTTCCTGACCGTCGCCCTTTGGATCGGCATTCACGCTGGCATCGCCGCCGCCCTCACGCTTGGCCTGCAAATGCTGCTCACTGGCGCGCTTCACGAAGACGGGCTGGCAGATACCGCTGACGGGCTTGGTGGTGGTCATACGAAAAAGCGCGCGCTTGAGATCATGCGCGACAGCCGCCTTGGCGCTTACGGGATGTGTACGCTTGCCATCACCATCGTCGGACGCTGGGCCGCCTTGGCGACAATCGCCCCAATCGCACCAATTGCCGGTCTTATTCTGGTCGCTGGACTCTCCCGCATGCCCATGGCGCTGGTTATGGCAGGCATGAAAAACGCACGCACCGACGGCCTGTCACATAGCGCAGGACGCCCCGACCGCGTGCAGGCCCTGATCGCGCTCGCAATATCCATCCCAATTGCCCTGATATTGGGTGGCTTTGGCGGTGTTTTCGCCATTCTGATTGCCCTGATCGCACCAATCCCGATCATTTTCTGGGCATCACGCAAGCTCAACGGCCAAACCGGCGATGTCTTGGGCGCAGTTCAACAGATCGCAGAGTTAGCCTTGCTCGCAATCGCCACAGCACTATTCTTGTAGAAGTCTTTAAGCGGCCTTGCGCTGCTCCAGCACTTCGCCAACACGGCGCTGCGCTTCCATCTCGTCGGAGGCATCCACCGCAGCAACCTCACGCGTCAGCCGCTCCAAAGCCGCTTCGTAAAGCTGACGTTCGGAATAACTCTGCTCACGCTGCTCGTCCTTACGGTGCAAATCGCGCACAACTTCCGCAATCGAGATCAGGTCGCCTGAGTTGATCTTCTGCTCATATTCCTGCGCACGGCGCGACCACATGGCGCGTTTAACCCGCGCACGGCCCTTGAGCGTCTCAAGCGCCTTGTTGACCACAGCAGGGCTGGACAGATTACGCATCCCAACAGAAACCGCCTTATCGGTCGGAACCCGTAGCGTCATCTTGTCCTTTTCAAAGGCGATGACGAACAGCTCCATCTCCATGCCTGCAATCTCCTGCTTTTCGACGCTGGTGATCTTGCCAACGCCATGGGCGGGATAGACGATGAATTCATTGGGGCGGAAATCTGTTTTCGATTTTGCTTTACTCATGGCGATATTTGCCTCGTCAATTGGAGATTTGATCGAATACGAAGCGCCTCAGGCCATCGGGCCTTTGCGCTCGCGCAAGGGTGTACTGATCATTTTTGAAAGGGGTGCGTTTACGTTTGTCTACTGCTCATGACAAGATTATATCATATTTTCAAGCCAATGAAAAGCGCGGCTCATCCTTGAGCCAATAACGCCCTAGCCGCCTTCGCCCGGCTTTTCCGAGAAATATTTATCCATCTTGCCTTCTTCGCCATCACGCGTCTCAGCTTCAGGCATCGGATCACGTTTTGTCACAAGAACCGGCCAGGCAAGCGAGTATTTACGGTTAAAGTCCACCCAATCCTCCATATCCGGCTCCGTGTCGGGACGGATCGCATCGGCGGGGCATTCAGGCTCACAAACACCGCAGTCAATGCACTCGTCAGGATGAATAACCAACATGTTTTCACCTTCGTAAAAACAATCCACGGGGCACACCTCAACACAATCGGTGTATTTGCACGCGATACAATTGTCCGTGACAACATACGTCATTTGCGGCTGATCCTACTCTCTTAACCGATGCGCGCGCAGTATATCTTTAGCGCGTGCGAAAACTCCGTCTGCTTTATCGACAATTTGCAGAAAACTTCAAGGCAGGATGCGACGATCCATCGCGCGATTGTCAGCTTAACGCCACATCCTCATAGAGCGCTTGCGCCTCACTTGCCGGTCCGCGCCGCTCGCCAATCGCCAAAACCCGCACAACACGGACCTCTTTGGCTTGGACGAAGGTCAGAACATCACCCGCTCTGACTTGTTGTGAGGCTTTGGATATGCGCGCGCCATTCAAGCGCGTGCGTCCCGACAGTGCGACTTTGCCTGCAAGCGTGCGGGTTTTGAAAAACCGCGCATACCACAGCCATTTATCCAGCCGGATCGTCTCCTCAGACACTCACCCTTTGTCCTTGAGCGCTGCAAGCGCCGCGAAGGGATTGTCTGGATCGACCGCCTTTTTCTTCGGCGATGCCGAGGCCGTGCGAGGCGTATTTGAGCGCGGGCCGCCCTGTTTCTTATCATTCCGCTTGCCACGCTGAGGCTTCTTGCCCTGCGGTCTGGCGGACGGCTTTTTCGCCCAGCGGAAAATATAAAAGGCTTCCTTCAAATCCTCTTCTGGTACTTCGCCTTTGGAATCTGCTCCAACACCCGTCTCAGATGGCTTATCTTCCACGTCCGAGGCGGCATCGTCACTCTCAACGGCGGGCGGCGCAGCTTTAGGCGGCTTATCCCGCTCACCACGCTCCACCGCGTAGCCCAAACCTTCCATCAAACCGGCAAACTGCTCGGCAGACAGCCCCGTGATCGACAGCATATCCGCGTTGCTCTCAAACCCGTCGCGCGCGTTTTCAGCACGCACAAGATCCGCCAGCCGCTCCAACATATCGACACGGATCGCCCGTTCGCCGGCAAGACGGTATCCGGCACGCATGTAATGCGCCGCATCCAATCCACTATCAGCCGCAACCGTGACAAGACCCGGAGGCGGCGCTGCCGGAAACTCTTCGAGACCCTCGAACAAACCCGCAAGAACCAAACGCAACCGCGTCGGCGCGGGTTTCAATAACAGTGGCATAAAGAGCGTGTATTGCCCAAAACGCACACCATGTTTGCGCAGCGTTGCCCGCGCATCTTGATCGAGCGCCTTTACATCATGCGCGATCTGCGCCCTGGGAATGATCCCGAGCGCCTCAACAAGCTGATGCCCAACGCCCTTGGCAAGCCCGGACAGCGTCTCGTCCTTCTGGATCGCCAACAACGGCTCAAACAACGCGTCGATCCGTCGCGACAGCCAGTGGCTGAGCCGCCGTTTGACCTTTTCGGCGACGTCAGCGCCCGCCGCATCATCAACGAAAACCTCGATGTCGGGTGCTAAAACCTCGCCCGACTTACGTAGCTTGCCAACCGCATCATCGCCCCACATCAACCCGCCCTGCTCGGTCAGATCAATCTCCGTGTCGGGCGCGTTGTAAAGCCGCTCGGATCTGAGAATAAACTCAGGCTGAAGCGCAGCGGCTGCCGCAGATCGCAATGTCTTTGCCTCATCAGCACTTGCGCCTGGATCAAGCTGAAAACGGAACCCGTGCAACTTGCCAATAAACTGTCCATCAACATGGACTTCGTTGTCTTTGTTTACCTCAGCCACAAGGCTCATCCTCTGCTTCAACCGCCGCATCAAAACCGATGTGCGCCGGTCGACAAATCTCTGCGTCAGGGCCTGGTGCAGCGCATCGGACAATCTGTCCTCAATCTCACGCGACTTGCCCTGCCAGTACGCCGCATCTTCAAGCCACGACTGACGTTGGCTTACATAGGTCCAAGTCCTCACAAAAGCCAATCGTTTCGACAGCGTATCTATGTCACCCGTCACTTTATCTATGGTTTTTAACTGACCGGCGAACCAATCGGCAGATATTTGCCCGCTTTTACTGCTCACAAAGCCAAAGATACGCGCCAGCAATTCCGCATGATCGGTGCTCGACACCTTTCGAAAATCCGGTATCTGAACCACGTCCCAGAGCAAGCGCACATCTGATGGATGCAAAATCCGCTCCATGATATCTTCATTTTGTGCCAGAGCGCGCAGGGCGTTTTCGTCATCCGCAGGCCGCGCCCGCACCAGTGTTTGCTCATCGGGCATATGTTCCAAAGAGCGCAGCAACCCGTCAACACTGCCAAAATCGAGCCGCGAATTGCGCCATTGCAGCTTGGCAATCGGCTGAAACTTCCCGTTCTCGATCGCCGCCGCCAGATTTGGCTCAAACGGCGCTACATCGCCCGTCACCCCAAAGGTGCCATCGCGGCTATGCCGCCCCGCGCGCCCTGCAATCTGCCCCAGCTCATGGGGCATCAGATTGCGCATCCGCGCACCGTCAAATTTGCGCACCCCTGAAAACGCGACGTGATGAATATCGAGGTTCAGACCCATCCCGATCGCATCCGTCGCAACGAGGTAATCGACCTCGCCCTCCTGATACATGGCAACCTGCGCATTGCGCGTGCGCGGCGAGAGCGCCCCCATCACCACCGCCGCGCCGCCTTTAAGACGGCGCACAACTTCCGCAATCGCATAGACATCATTAATCGAGAAGCCAACGATTGCGGTGCGCGGACGCATCCGCGACAGCTTGCGCGAACCCGAATAGCTGAGCGTCGACATCCGCTCGCGCCGTTCAAAAACAACGTTCGGCACAAGCTCCGAAATCCGCGATTTGATCGTCTCAGACCCCAAAAACATGGTCTCAATCAACCCGCGCATGTTCAAAAGACGATCCGTGAAAATATGCCCGCGCTCAAAATCAGCGCACAATTGTATCTCATCCACCGCGACAAAATCAGCGCCAATCTCGACCGGCATCGCTTCAACCGTACAAACCCAGTACCGCGCCCGTGCCGGAACGATCTTTTCCTCCCCCGTCACCAGCGCCACCACCGACGGCCCTACCCGGTCAACCAACCGATCATAAACCTCGCGCGCCAATAGCCGCAGCGGCAGACCGATGACACCCGTGCGATGCGACATCATTCGCTCAAGCGCGTAATGGGTTTTGCCCGTATTCGTCGCCCCCAGAACAGCGCGAACAGTTGATCTTGACGAAAGAGACATCAGGCAGGGGCGATCCTTCAACCGGCGATTTAGGAGTGCGACTTAATCGAAAAGCTCAGGTATCGCGACCATCGATTTTGGCCTCAAGACGCTCCAACGCCGCCTTAAGTTCAGCCCCGTGCGGGTTGAGCGACCAGGAGAATTTATACGCCTTAAACGCCGCGTCCAATTCATCCATCTGCTCTAAAATCGCGCCAATTCCATGATAAGCCTCAAAATGCTTGGGGATGAGCGCCACGGCCCGTGTGAAATCCTCAAGGCTCAGACCCAGCTCGCCCATCTGATAGTAAACGTTCCCGCGCGCGAAATAAGCCTGACCAAACTCTGGTGCATGATCGATAGCGGCAGACAGATGCTCGCGCGCAGCAGGCAAATCATCCGCCTCAAGCGCTTCGACACCGCGTTGATGTAGGTATGTGATCGTGCGGGAGCCGGACTTCGCCCATTCCTCCATGATATTCTCTGCAACACTTTCCCAATCAGGTGCCTCGGGGTCTGACAGACGCTCAAAAAGCCTCTCAATGCGCTCTGCATCTTGCGCAACCAACGGTTTTGAAAGACAAAACGTTGCGGCAACCAGCGTTGCAGCGATCATAAACAGGTTTCTAATGCTCAACATAAAACCTAAAATAGCATGAGAATTATAATTTGCGAGCCAAGAGCCCGCGATAAAACCAAACTGGAGAAAGAAGTATGAGTGACGTATTGAATGCAGCCGTTGCTGCACTGCAAGCTAAGCTGGACGGAAACGGGCTGGACGGTTCGCTCAAAATTGACATTTCAGACGAAGGCAGTATCCGCGTCGAGGGCGAAACCGCCGAAGTCTCCGATGCGGACGCCGATTGCACGCTAAGCGCGGATGCGGATACCTTTCAAGGCATGCTCAGCGGCGACGTCGACCCAACTGCGGCGTTCATGACCGGCAAATTGAGTGTGGATGGCGATATGGGCGTTGCAATGAAATTGGCTGGTGTCCTTGCCTGAAACTGGCCAAGCGCCGCTTTTCAAAGACATAAAAGGACTGCCCCAAGGCGGGCAGGCCTTCTGGGTCGAAACTCATGACAACAAGCGTGTCCGATTTGCCTTTTGGAATTCCGGCACGCGCGGCACCGCTGTCATATTCACCGGCCGCACAGAATATGTGGAAAAATACGCCGCAACCATTGATGCGCTCACAGCTCGCCAATTCAGCGTGGTGGCCATTGATTGGCGCGGTCAGGGCCTTGCCACGCGCCCGGGCGACAACACCGAAACAGGCCATGTCGAAGATTTCGCGCACTATCAAAGCGATCTGGCCGCTATCATGGCCCATGACGCTCTCAGCAATGCGCCCGGTCCGCGTGTTATGGTGGCGCATTCGATGGGTGGCTGTATTGGCTTACGCGCACTCTACGAAACACAAATCTTTGATATCGCAATATTTTCCGCGCCAATGTGGAATGTCCACTTGCCGCTCAATCTGCACCCGGTCGCAAAATTCATTTGCGGTGCGTTAAAAACTCTTGGCTTGGGAAAAAAGCGCCTCCCGTTCATCACAAGCCCCAAATCCTATGTCCTTGAACAAGAGTTCGAAGGGAACACATTAACCTCCGACGAGCCAACATACGACTGGCTTGAGGAGAACATAGTGACCCATCCGGAACTAGGTTTGGGCGGCCCCAGCATCAACTGGATGCGGCTGGCTCTCGCAGAGGCCGATATGATCGCAGCCCGCGCCCCCGTGAGCATTCCGACCCTCACGTTTCTGGGCGAAGATGAGGAAATTGTCTCCCCGCAAGCGATCAAAGCGTATCACGCAAAGTCCGGCGCGGGTAAACTGGTGATGTGTCCGGCCTGCCGACATGAGATTTTTATGGAAATGCCCGAAAAGCAGGTCCCGGTCTGGCATGAAGTTGATGCGTTTTTGGACGCGCACGTCCCGACCTCAGCCAGCGTTTAAGAGCTCCATCGCTGCTGCGTGCAGCGCTGGATGGCCCGCGGCGATAATCTGACCACCGTTCAACGCCGGTCCGCCCTGCCAATTCGTCACCAAGCCGCCTGCTGCTTCAATCACAGCTAACGGCCCTTGAATGTCATAGGCATTCAAACCCGCCTCAATCACCAGATCAACCTGCCCCATCGCCAACAGGCAATATCCGTAGCAGTCCAGCCCATAGCGTGTCAGCTTCACCTGATCCCGCACACGCCCGAATGCGGCCTCTTCCCCTGCATTGCCAACTTCAGGGAAGGTCGTGAGCAATATGGCCTCACCCAAAGTCGCAGATTTACGTGTTTGGATCGCCGTCACACGGTCTCCATGCAGCAAATGTGCGCCAGTTGGATCGCCGAGAAAAATTTCACCGATATAAGGTTGTGAAACCGCACCCGCGCGCACTTGCTCCCCATCATTCACCGCGATCAACGTGCCCCAAGTCGGTGCGCCCGCGATGTACGCGCGCGTTCCGTCAATCGGATCCAGCACCCAGGTTAGCCCCGATGTCCCCTCGCGATGGCCCATTTCCTCCCCCAAAATTCCGTCATTTGGGCGGAGAGTTTGTAGAACATCGCGCATTGCAGCTTCCGCCTTGCGATCTGCGAGCGTGACCGGATCAAATCCTAATCCAGCGCCCTTGTCGTCTACCGACAGCTCTGGTTTTCTGAAATGCGATAACGTCACATTTGCTGCAATCCGCGTCAGGTGCAGCACAACATCGGTTAGTTCATCGTATTGATCGAATGCGTCCACACACCCCCCTCGGCGACAGGTTAACGGACGTCTCACACTGCGCAAATAAGGTCAATCCCGCGCGACAGGTATTCCCACCGCGCGGTCAGACTTACTCTTCTTCGCTCAAAACCCGCGCAAGGTCGAACAAACGACGACGCTGCTGTTCGGGGATAGCGTAGTAGGACCGGACAAGCTCAAGCGCTTCACGATCTGCGAGCAAATCGCCCTTGTTGTTCGGCTCGGCCACAGTGGCAACGCCTTCGACATCTTCATCAACACCTTCAAAGAAGAAGTTGATCGGCACATCAAGCGCGCTGGCAATATCCCAAAGACGCGACGCGCTGACACGGTTCATCCCAGTTTCATACTTTTGGATTTGCTGAAACTTGATTCCGACCGTCTCGCCTAGCTGTTGTTGTGTCATACCAACCATCCAACGCCGGTGGCGAATTCGTCGTCCTACATGAACATCGACTGGATGCTTCATAGTTTTCTCCACAGTTGCTCCACTCTACGTTGTATAAGCAAGAAACGTGCCAACTATGGAAAAAGTTCCAAATTTTTTTTCAAAAACTTTATTTTTCTGGGAGATAACTAAAAATACTAACTTTTTGTGCCTGTTGAGGATCAAATTCCGGCAAAATAGTTAATAGCAAATCTCTCTCCCTATGCGTGTTTCGCAATTTGCAAAGCGATACGCGCAAAATATTAATATTCCACCTCTGATTGTATGCGTAATGGGAATATAGCTTAAAAATTGTAGCGATTTGGGGCAATTTTGCCAGAAACATCTCTGTCTTCGACAAATTTTCAGCCATAAGGCCTCAATTCAACGGCGAAACCGATGCGCAAACTGCTGTTTGCGTATTCAGGCGAGAGCACGCCCGCTGCGCATCTTTTTGCGTCAGGCCGACAAATCGCGCCCGATATTTCTGGGTGCCGTCCATACGCACACGGTCGATTTTGCGCAACGCCCCGTCAAGCGCGGTGACTTCTTGCAACGCCGTTTGCAATAACAGCCGCTCCGCTTCATTGCGCGTACCATAGGTTCCCAGATGGATCGCCCAACTCTTGTCGTTGCTTTTTGCCACAACAACGGTCTTACTCGCACTCTCGCGCTCGGACGCATATGTGTCCGCCATCTGACGCGCCGGACGCTGCCGGGGGAGCGCCATGCGGGTCTTGTCTTTGGTCAGATTGAGATTGGCGAGTGAGCCAAGAACAGCCGCTGCAACCGCATCTTCGATCTCCTCATCCATCACCGCCCGCGCAACCAGCGCCTCGACGGATTGATCGGTGGGCGAGCTCGGCCGACGTTGTGGCAGATAGGCGTATTTGATCGATGTGGGGAGTTTTTGACGTGCTGGCTTAGACAGTGATGCAACTTGCGCATTGCCGATATACGGAATGCGGTGGGGTTTTATCACCCTTTCCTGAGAGGGCGCACGCCGAAATCCCATGTCCAGAAGTTCCTTGATCCGCGCCGTCCGCCAGCCGACCGATTTACCGCCGAAGAGCGACACGATGATCCGCTCATTACCGCGCCGCGCAGATGCGACCAGATTATAGCCCGCTGCGCGCGTGTAGCCGGTCTTAATGCCGTCCGCGCCGCGATAAGAGCTCAACAGCCGCCTATTCGTGTTAGATACATTTTGATTGCCGGTGCTCGTGCGCATCCGTTTGAAGATATTATAGTAATCATTGTGATCGTAGAAAAGCCGGCGCCCCAACACCGCCATATCGCGCGCAGTGGACAAATGGCCATTCGCCGTCAAGCCATGGGCGTTTTTGAATGTGGTTTTGGTCATCCCCATGGCCTTGGCCGTCGCCGTCATCCGCCGCGCAAACGCCGCTTCACTGCCAGAGATCGCCTCTGCAATGGCCGTTGCAGCATCATTTGCCGATTTCACAGCGGTAGCCCGGATAAGATAGCGTAACTTGATCTTCTGCCCTGCCCGCAACCCGAGTTTCGAGCGTGGCTCGCGCGAGGCGTTCTTTGAGATGCGAATAACGCTATCAACGCTGATCTCGCCGCGCTCAATCGCTTCAAACGTAACATAAAGCGTCATCATCTTGGTGAGAGAGGCCGGATGCAATCGCCGATCTGCATTGCGGGAATGGACGACCTTGCCGGAACGCGCATCCATGACCAGCGCTGCATATTGCGCTGCAGCCGTCGCGGACTGTCCTGACATGCCTAAGAATGCGCAAATCAACGCAAGGACGCAAAACGCGCCACTCAACTGTATCGGCTTTTCCGACACTACTCTTATCTGCCTCATTTAACGCCCGCGTTGTCGCGGATCATTTTCAAGTGGGTTTTGCTTAGCATATGGCATCTCACAGGCAAAGACTTTTGTTTAATCTCAGTTCTACACTGTAAATGTGTTCAAAATATTTTTGTGCAGCGCACAAAGTACCCTTGACGCAGTGCAGCATACTCCATATATCCTGTTGGCAAGATCGCAAAAAACCTATTCAGCAACGGAGCTAATCCCATGGCAACCGCTAAAAAAGCAACCAAAGAAGCAACTCAGGCTTTTGAATCAATTGCAGCAGACACGCAAAAAGCTGCGCAAGAGCAGTTCGAAAAACTCACAACCGGTTTCGAAAAAATCAGCGAACTCGGCCAAGAGAATATCGACGCCGTTCTGAAAACTCAGGAAATCGCAACCAAAGCCGCAGAAGGTTTCAGCGCTGAGGTATCCGCCTTTACCAAGAAATCCTTCGACGACAGCGTTGCCGCTGCTCAGGATTTCGCAACAGCGAAAAACGTAACCGAGCTTTTTGAGAAGCAGGCCGCATTCGCGAAATCCTATTTCGAAGGCATGGTCAAACAGTCGACAAAAGTGAACGACATGGTTGCAGCAACAGCAAAGGACCTGTCCGCTCCGGTCAATGCGCGCATCAATGCGACCACCGAAACCATGAAGTCCTTCACCGTATAAAATCGCGGTTAACGATAATGTTCGGAAAAGGGGGCCACGGCCCTCTTTTTCTTTTGCGCTAAACGCACTATTATATAGGGCTTAGAACGCAGGTAACTTTAGTCGCGCCGCACATGTCAAATCTGTATCCATTTTACCTCAGCACTGACGACGACCAGGATGGCGCGGATCAGGACACGATCCTGCTCACCAAAACCAAGTCGTCGACCGAGCGGCCACCGCTGTATAAAGTCATGCTGATCAATGACGACTACACGCCGATGGAGTTTGTGGTCTACGTCTTGCAACGGTTTTTTGGCATCAATCATGATCAGGCGATTGAATTGATGATGACCGTTCACAAAAAAGGTCTGGCGATTGTCGGCGTATTCTCCTTCGAGATCGCCGAGACCAAGGTGACGCAAGTCATGGACTTTGCGCGCCAGAACCAGCATCCGCTTCAGTGCACGATGGAAAAGGAATAGGCGCGCCGTCGCCTTTTATTCCATGTCAAACCCCGACCGACTCGCACTTCCTTTTGAAAAAGACCTGTTGCCTGCTCCTGATGGCCCTGCCCTCTTTCTGGGCGCGGAAACCGGCGCAATCCTTGATGAAATCGGCGCAAATAACCTGATCTGCTCTCAAAGCCTTCGCCCTACCTTCGATCAGTTGACACGCGCAGGCGCCGAAATGATCGACGCACCAAAAGGCGTGTTTTCTCTCACCCTGATGTGTCATCCCCGAAACCGCACCCATGCGCTCGGTCGGTTTGCGCAGGCTTGGGCACACACGCAAACTGACGGTCAAATCGTGGTATCAGGCAGCAAGGGTGACGGTATCGACAGCACCCGCAAACTCATCGCCCAAAACATCAACATCGATGGATCGCTGGCAAAATCGCACGGTAAAGCCTTCTGGCTCACCAAAACCAACGCAACGCCAGAGTGCATAGCCGCGTGGACCGATGCAGCCAAACTGACCAAGAACGCCGATGGCTATCTTACCGATCCGTCTATGTTTTCATGGCAGAGCATCGATACCGGATCACGCACTCTCTTGCCCGCTCTTACAGGCAAAATCGCAGGAACCTGCGCTGATTTTGGCGCGGGTTGGGGGTATCTGTCCGACCAACTCCTCAAAATCGCCCCCAAAATCGACACGCTCGATGTGATTGAGGCGGAAAAAACGGCTCTTGAGGCCGCCAAGCAGAACATCTCCGACCCGCGCGCGCGCTATCACTGGGCAGACGTCACAACGCTCCCGCGAAAGCGCCTCTATGACACGATCATCATGAACCCGCCGTTTCACCAAAGCCGCAGCGCCGATATCTCCCTCGGACAAAGCTTCATCGAAACAGCCGCTGCGTGCCTCAAACCAAACGGCACCTTGCTAATGGTCGCCAACCGGCACCTGCCCTACGAGCGCACACTATCCGAGCGCTTCAAAAAAATCGTCGAACCCATCGGCGGCACCCCCGCATTCAAAATCATCAGCGCATCGCGTCCGACGAAATAAGCCATGGCAACACGTTTCAAAACACGTAGTATCTCACAGGCAATAGAGGCAGGGGTCGTTTGATGTCTTTGAATGGCAAATCATGCATTGTCACAGGCGCAGCCAACGGGATCGGCCGGTCCATTGCGCGCCATTTCGCGGAAGCAGGCGCAGAAGTTCTTCTGGTCGATTCCGATGAGAAAGCACTGGCCGAAGAACTGGAACTGCTCGAAGCACAATCTCTCAAAGTCCAGGCGTTTGCGGGCGATCTGACCCGCAAACTGACAATCGCCAATCTCATCTCCGCAACACTCGACGCTTTCGACAAGATCGATGTGTTGGTCAATGCCCAGCGCTATGTCGAATATGGTGATCCGCTGGTGGAGAATATTGACCAGATGCAACGCCTGTTCGACCGAAATGTCCTCGCAAATCTGCGCCTCTCAAACGCCGTAGCAATGCGTTTCAACAAGCAAAACGAAGAAGATGACGTGGATCCGCGCGAGCGGGGCTCGATCATCAACATCTCGTCGATAACCGCGCGCCGGACGATCAAGAACCTCGGCGCTTACGCGGTGAGCTCCGCCGCGGTTGAGCAATTGACCCGCTCGCTTGCCGTCTCCCTCGCACCATCAGGTATTCGCGTGAATGCCATCGCGCTTGGCTCGGTGATGACCAACTTTATGAGCAAAAATCTCAAGGAAGATACAGACCTGCGTCAACGCATTCTCGCCGCAACGCCGATGGGGCGCATGGGTGAGCCGGACGAAGCGGCGGATGTCGCCATGTTCCTGGCGTCAACCGCGTCAAGCTTCATGACGGGACAAATTCTAACCGTCGATGGCGGGCGTATGTTGATCGATCCCGTCGATCTGCCCGCTTACTGACAACCTCAGCTAGGTTGATCGTCTTCTTCCGAGCCCGACTCAGGCAGATTGAACAGGCTGTCCGCATCCACAAGCGTCGATGTGTCGTCATCCTCATTCGCGCTCGGCTCGGACAGCGAGAAATTCTCAAGCCCCGACATATTCGACGGCATACGCGGCTCAGCATCCGCGCTCAGCGCATCTGACGTGGCCATCAGCCCCAGATCACTCACATCCGGCGTTGGCGTCTCCGCATCACGTCGTTTGGAGGCTTTGGCAACCGCCGCATCAAGTTCCACCTGTTTGCACATGCCCAAAGCAACCGGATCGACCGGCTGCACATTAGCGATATTCCAGTGCGAACGATCGCGAATGGACTGGATTGTTGGTTTGGTGGTGCCAACGAGCTTAGAAATTTGCCCATCGCTCAGCTCTGGATGAAATTTCACAAGCCATGCAATCGCAGACGGGCGATCCTGCCGCTTTGAAAGCGGCGTGTAGCGCGGACCCTTGCGCTTGGTCTCACCTTCCGCTGCCGGATTGTGCTTGAGTTGCAGCGCCGCTTTCGGATTGTCCTGACAGCGATCGATCTCCGCTTGATCAAGCTGGTTGTTGGCAATCGGATCAAAGCCTTTAATCCCTTGAGCGACCTCGCCATCCGCAATACCATTGACTTCAAGCTCGTGAAGTCCGCAAAATTCGGCAATCTGCTTGAAGCTCAACGTGGTATTGTCAACCAGCCAAACGGCGGTCGCTTTGCGCATAAGAGGAAGGGCCATGATGCGTCTCCTTGAGATAAACCGGCTGTATGGTGTGACCCGCGTAGGCCGCACCGTGGTGCAATTTTTGGTTTTCAGTGGAAAATCCAATCCCCATATAGGCGCGATAAGCCGATTGTTAAAGCCCCTTTTGTTGCTGGCATGTGCGCTCAATGCAGCCAGCCGCCCTGCCCTTGCGCAACGCTCCGGTGAATTCGACTACTATATAGTATCGCTCAGCTGGTCGCCGTCATGGTGCGCGGCTGATGCCTCCCGCGATAATGCGGAACAATGTGATCCGGACAAGGATTTCGGCTTCATCATGCACGGGCTCTGGCCACAATATGAACGCGGCTGGCCATCATTTTGCAAAACCACCGCACGTGACCCATCCCGGCGTCAAACACGCGAGATGGAAGATATCATGGGCTCGTCAGGTCTCGCGTGGCACCAATGGAAAAAGCATGGCCGCTGCACCGGCTTGACGGCAAAAGACTATTACAAAATTACCCGCCGCGCTTTCGAGAGCATTTCCCGCCCGCAAATCCTACGCGATATCGACGAAGTCTTGCGCCTTGATCCAAGCGTCGTCGAAGAGGCTTTTCTTGAGGCGAACCCCGAGCTTCATCGCGATGGAATCACCATCACCTGCAAGAACGCGACGATGCAGGAAGCGCGAATTTGTCTGACAAAAGACCTCGAACCACGCAAATGTGGACGCGATGCACGCAAAGATTGTGGGGTATCGAGCATGAATTTCCCTCCGATTCGATAGAAATTACCCGGCAACACAAAAAACATGGAGATTTCGTTAAATTTGGTGTAACGTATGCGTTAGTGGATCGCGCCATTGACCCAAAGGCAACTTTACACGGGAATTGATTTTGAAAATGCAAGAGTTAGACGGCAAATTGCCCCGATATTCCCAGCAGGAACGCGATGCCGAAAAGGCCGCAATCATGCGCATCCTGATGTGGACCAAGGATCAGCTCGAAGATCTCGGCGCAATGCACAGCGCAACCTATCTCGATCAGACAATCGACGCACTTTCCCGCGACGAGTAATCGGGCTCAATCGACTTTCAGAATCATCTTTCCGATATGGGCTGAGTTCTCCATGCGTTTATGCGCATTGTGCGCATCTTTCAGCGCGAAAACATGATCCATGATCGGCTCAATCCGTCCAGCACTCAAGAGTGGCCAGACCTTCTCTTCCAATTGTCGTGCAATCTCCGCCTTCGCCGCAACCGATTGCGGGCGCAAAGTTGAGCCGGTGATCGTCAGACGCTTCACCATCATGTGCGCAAAATTAACTTCCACCGAAGGCCCGCTCAGAAACGCGATCTGTATGAGCGTGCCATCCATCGCCAGCAGTTTAATGTTTCGCGGAATATACTGACCGCCAACCATATCAAGGATCATATCAACGCCGCGATCATCCGTCAGATCGCGAATGATACCGCCAAAATCCATGGATCGGTAATTCACCGCGTATTCCGCGCCAAGCTCTTGACAAAACTCACATTTTTCGGGGCTCCCGGCCGTCGTGAACACCCGCGCCCCATAGGCTGACGCCAGTTGAATAGCCGTCGTCCCGATCCCTGACGCGCCGCCATGCACGAGGAAGGATTGCCCCGCCGTCAGCCCGCCGCGCATGAACACATTCGACCAGACGGTGAAATATGTTTCCGGCAAAGCAGCAGCTTGCGCCAAACTCATACCTTGCGGAACCGGCAGCACATGAGCCGCCGGAGTGGTAACATATTGTGCATAACCGCCACCCGGCAAAAGCGCGCAAACCTCATCCCCCACACTCCACCGCGACACGCCAACGCCAACCGCCTCAATCGTGCCCGAGCACTCAAGCCCCGGCAGATCCGACGCATCGCGCGGCGGATTATAGTTGCCGGTCCGCTGCAAAACATCAGGGCGATTGATCCCCGCGTAGTGCACTTTAATCAGCACCTCACCTGAGGCCGGCACGGGCACCGGTCGCTCGCACAGCTTCAAAACGTCCGGCAATCCCGGCTTGGTAATCTCAACCGCTTTCATCATCTGTGGTAGATCGCTCACCCGCTACGCCCCCGACTTGCTGTAATCCCAGTACATATCCCGCACCCGCGTTGCGATCGTCGCATCATCAAACGTCCGGTCCTGATACCGACTCACCCGCGTTACTTTTGCCGCGTTCCCGGTTAGGAATATTTCCTGCGCATCGTCAAAATCATCGAGCGTCAATGACGCCTCATGCACCTGCAACCCCTCTGCACGCATCAAATTGATACAGCGCAGGCGCGTGATCCCCGCCAGAAACGTGCCATTGGGCGTCGGCGTAAAAATCTCACCGTCTCGCACCAAAAAGACGTTCGAGGACGCCGTCTCCGCCACATGCCCCTCCAGATCAAGCGAGAGCGCATTATCAAACCCCGCCGCGCGCGCTTCGCGCATAATCCGCCCGTTGTTGGGATAAAGACAGGCCGCCTTGGCTTCGGTCAGCGCGGTATCCTGATGCGGGCGGCGGTAGGACGATACACCCAGCGCGCTTTGACCAAACGCTGGCATCGGTAAATCTTCGATACAAATTGCAAATCCGGTGTCCGCACGTTCCGGCGCAATCATCCCCGGAGCTCCCTCCAGCGACCACATCATGGGTCGCAGATAGAGCGCCGTTTGCGGATCGTAATGCGCCAGGCGCTCGCGAATAAGCGCTTCAATCTGCGCCGCATCCACAGGTGGCTCCATGCCCATGGCCCTGGCCGAATTGATGATCCGCGCGCAGTGTAAATCCAGATCAGGCGTGACACCCTCAAAGGTTCGCGCACCATCAAACACCAGCGTCCCAAGCCAGGTCGCATGATCCGCCGCGCCCAAAATAGGCGTATTCCCATCGCGCCACTGGCCATCGAACCAGGTGCTGATCTTCTTGCCAAACGCCACTTACTTCCCCCAGTAACCGGGCAAATCACGTGGCGGCGCACTGCCGGGCGCTTTGATCCGGTCCAAAAACCGCCCCGGCCCTGATTTGAACGCCTCATAGAGCTTCGATGATTTGACCCGCGCCTTCACCTGCTCAAACCGCATCACATCCGCTATGCGCCGATCCACGAATGCTTGCGTTGCCTCAAAATCCTCACTCTCGTCCCCAAGCCAGAACATCAGCGAGGCCGAATAAACGCCCGACAATATAGTCCGTTTCGAATACCAGTTCAGATCGTCAGACGTATCCCCCAGCGCCGTCCAAATGGTGTCCGCCGTGTGCCAAACACATTTGCTGCCTGATGCTGCATGAACCGGAAGCGCGAAAAAAGCCGTCGCGCGGCGCACGGCCTCGCGGTCAGGCGTTGCAATGCGCAACCGCTCCATCACCGCAAATCCAACCCGCTCGGAATATCGTATCGCACTCAAATCCTGCGCCGCCAACCGCTCTGCCAGTGTCGCATCACCCGCCATATGAAAGGCAACCGCGACATCAATCACACCGCGCGGAAACGCTTGTTTAACCAGCCCCGGCTCAACGCCAGCCTCATGAGCAGCCACTTTGAGCATCGCCTCCGACCAGCCATCAAACGTCACATGAAACCCAACAGTTTCCAAAATGGCAGCGCGCGCCATCGCGATATGATCGGCTTCTGTTTTTGCTTCACTCATAGAGTTTCCAGACAGTAGACAGTTGGTAATATGACTGTTATAGGCACGTTTCCTGCGAGATACGCAACATTGATTTAACTTAGAAAGGTGGTGACAACCACATGCAGGTACAGGTTCGCGACAATAACGTCGATCAGGCGTTACGGGCTCTGAAGAAAAAACTTCAGCGCGAAGGTGTTTTCCGTGAAATGAAGCTTCGGCAGCATTACGAGAAACCTTCGGTCAAGCGTGCACGTGAAAAAGCCGAGGCAATTCGCCGCGCCCGCAAACTGGCGCGCAAGAAATTGCAACGCGAAGGCATGCTCTAAAGCAACCTAAAAATCTGCGGCTGACTTTGGCCGTAGTCGAGATAAGAAAAGGGCTGGCCAATCCAGCCCTTTTTTATTTGCGTAGCCTAAGCCTCAACTTTGCGGCTAGGCCAAAATTGGCTGATCAACAGACGAATTCATGAAATGTCTGGTTCAAATCTTCACCCCCACCCATATTACCTTACGTCAACCATGGGAGTGATATTGTGCCAAATTCAATTTACCGAACCCTCACCATCCTATCCGCCGCCGCTCTATTCCAAATGCCTTCCACAGCCAGCGCGATGGAAGTGACCCCGCCGCAAGGCTATATTGCGCTCGATCACACGATAAACCCCGGCGCGCCGTCTGAGCTGAGCGATCTGGAGTATAACTTCACCTTCAACTCTTTTGATGTCAGCCAGGCAGGCACCTTTTGGGCCAACACCTTCGCCATGGCCAAATCCGAGAACAACGCGCTCTTTCCCGATAATTATGTCGGTGGCCAGCAAGGCGGCTACATCGGTTTGCAAAAACGTCCCGATGGCACTGATATCGCGATTTTCAGCATTTTTTGGGGTCTCGATACCCGTGCCGCCCCGGGCGTGACAGCGGTCAATGATATCGAGATGTGGTATCTAGACGATAACCCGTTTGACCCGCCCATACGCGACTTGAGCGATGTGGACACCAGCCGCGTAACCGCGGGAGGCCCCTTCAGCAGCCTGCGCATCGATGTGGATCTTGTGGCCGGCGATGACTACGCCTTCAGCCTCCAGCAAAGCGCTGATCCTCAGGGTGATCTGTGGACAGCCTCGCTTATCAACAAAACCCAAAACACATCGCAAGACTTCGGCGGCATTATCGTACCTGAAGATTGGGGCGGTTTAAATTCCGCCAATATAGGCGGCTTTGTCGAGCATTTCGGACCGATGCCAGAGGGTTGCGACTCCATCCCCGCCTCTAACGCAACATTCAAATCCGCAACCACTTCAGCTGGAGATGCCACAACCCTATCGCCGCGCGTCTATGGCTTGTGTCAGGAAAATATCGAAGCGCGCGCGCAACTCAGTTGCACCGGTAGTGAATGCAATGTCGTGGTGAACGACACGGGCGTAACGCCCGTGCCCCTACCCGCCGGATTGCCAGCGCTCGCCCTTGGTCTTGCGGGCCTCATGCTCGCCGGACGCCGCAAAACCTAACGATTGCTGTCGATCCAGCGCGACATCAACCCACGGTCGCGAAAACACTCGCGCGGCACCTGACGCCGCTTGCGCCGCGCGATACTCTCGGCAAACGCCACCTGCTTTGAGGAAGGATAACGGTCCAACCTCGATGCAACCGCCCGCTTTTTGTGCGCGTCAATCCACTCCGACAAACGCCTGCGATCTTCCTGCACCCCATCAGGCAGCACCGTATTGCTACGCTGCGCGATCGTGCGCGCGTAGCTCAGCTGCTTTTCACTCGCAGGCACCAAATGATAATCGTTACTCTGGGAGGCACGCGCATATTCAAAAAGGGACGATTGCATTTCAAACCTCATCTCGCTGTTCCTTATATATAGAACATAAAGGGAACAAATTCAAGGTTTGTTAGTAAAGATTATCGCGCAGCAAGGAAATCGCGTCACTTCCGATCCAGCGCCCAAACATCAGCAGGTCATCAATTGACCAGCACCATGCGCACATTCTGTCCCGTGTCATTTTCTTCGACCTTGCGCACCGTTATCCCCGGAACTTCGCCAAAGGCTGCCATGATCTCACCGGGATAATAGGTGCTTGGCACATCTTTCCAAATCTCAAAGTCGCGCAAGATATCAGAGACATTGATCGCACAAAAAAGCTTTGGCGACGGGCCCTGCGCTTCCATCCGGGCGATCACCTGATTTGCAAAAGCGCGCGAGACCGGCAGCTTTTGCTCAATCACATGATGCGAATCCCGTGCGTGATATAGCTCGTACACCGTCTTCATCGTCGGCGTGATCCCGTAGAACACGTCATTGCGTTCGGGCAATGTCGGATGCTTGAACGTGCCCGCAGGATCATAAAGCGCGACTTGGCTGCCATTAACCAAAATCGCTGAATGCGCGCCCTTTCCGTCCTCATTGTCGACCATCGTCATCAGCGACACATAAGGTGCCTCATTGCTGACATAACGGGCGGCATCCACCTGAGCTTGCGGGGCATAAACGTTTTGCGCACAAGCCGACAGCACCGCCATTGCGCCCAGCAGACCAAATCTGAAATTTCCCCACATCACCCCAGCGCTCCATCCCGCAATTACACATGAAAAAGGCGAGCAAAGCCCGCCTCATGTCAACATCGATTTGATCAAACCCGCGTCAGGAGTTGAAGATCGCCAGAAAAATCAGCGCGGCCAGCGATATTGCGACCACCCAAATGGAGACGCGGATAAAGCCCTCGAAGGTCTTCTCCTGCTCGGTAATATCCATTTTACCATGTTCATGTTCGGACATTTGGATAACCTCCACGTGGTTGCCGATTTTTCACGCTCTATAGCGCCCAAATATTAGCGAGTCACTACCTGATATCGCCGGTGCGACATCAGGTCTGGCGCCGGCGACTGGCGGCCGGTTTTGCCGCCGATTTGCGCGCTGTTTTTCTGGTCGGCTTCCTGGTCGTTTTCTTTGCCGGTTTCTTGGCCGGTTTCTGGGCCGGTTTCTCCAATCCCTTGCTCAACTCGAAACCAATCCGAACCGCTTTACCCTGCTCTTTCGGCTTGGGCAGCGCCCGCAACATGACGCTCAACTGACTGACATGCTGGACAAGCTGCATCTTCGCACCGTTCGGCTCCGAGCCATAAAAGGTGATCAGATCAGGGGCGAAAAACCCCATCCCCTCAATCCGCAGCGAGCCGACATCACCCCCCGCAAATCCCATCGCAACCTCATGCTCGCCATCAAGCTGCTCTTCAAAGTTGCGAATATAAAGAATGATCCGCTCATAGGCCCATTCGGCAGGTGATTTCTGCTCCACCGGCTTGGCGGCAACACCCTTTGGCAACGCCTGCTCTTCCGCATGCGGCGCGCCATCACTCCCGACCGAAACCACCCCCGCATCAGGAAGCAGAAGATCCTCACCAACCTCCGCCGAGGTCGCAATTTCGTTCATCGCATCGCGGGTCGATGTGACAGTTACTTTCTTTTTTGAAGCCGGTTTAGATTTTTTGCCAGCCATAACTGCCATCCTCTTGCATTGAACGCGACACGCGCCCCTCTTTCCACAAATGGTTCAGATGTCCAAGCGCTTCCACAAGCGCCAGCCCATATGCGCTATCCTCAATCTTGCGTCCGAAAAGCGGCTCAAAGCACTCACCGGCGCGGCGTGGCTCATCCAGATAAGCCATCAATCGCTCCAGCGCCGTGTGGTGATTGTCGATCAGCTGATCGAGCCGCGCAGGGATACCCGTGAACGGCAACTTATGCCCTGGCAGCGCAAGTTGCGTATCGCGCGCGTGCTCTTTGAGCCGCAAACAACTTTCCAGCCAAGCCCCCACAGGATCCGCATCCGGCTCGGTCGGATAAACGCCCAGATTTGACGAGATGCTCGAAATGATCTGATCACCCGTGAGCACCACGTCGCCGTCTCGGCTCCAGAGCGTGACGTGATCTGGCGCATGACCATTGCCAAAACGCACATCCCATTCGCGCCCGCCTGCCTCAATCACCTCACCATCCACGATCCGCCGAAACCCCAGCGGGATCGGCGCGACCATATCCGCAAAATTGAACGGCCGCTCTTTGAGGCGCTTGTCCATAAACGCCGCGTCCATCCCCGCTGCCTTGTAAAAGGCAACAGTTTCAGGGGGATAGCTTTCCTGCTCGTCCAGCGTCAGCATCCGCGCCATAAGCCACGCGGTACGTGAGGCCCAGATCTCCGCGCCCTTCTCGCGCTTGAACCACCCCGCCATGCCTACATGATCGGGATGATGATGGGTCAGGATCACCCGATCCACAGGCTTGCTGCCCAAAGGGCCCGCCAGCAGTTGTTCCCAAAGCGCAACGGATCGTTTCGAGTAAACGCCGGTGTCCACAATGGTCCAGCCATCGCCATCATCGAGCGCATAGACATTCACATGGTTCAGCACCATCGGCAGCGGCAGCTTGATCCACAATACCCCGCGCGCAACTTCGAGCGCCGCGCCCTCTTCGGGGGGCCTGTCAAACGGGAACCTTAACGTGGATGTCACGCGCTCAGTCGCTCCACTGGCATCTCGTAGAGGGTCTCCGCCCCTTCGCAAGCCGCTGCACACAGCCCCGCCACCTCCGGCAAAAGCTGCCGCACATAGAAGCGTGCGAGCGGCATCCGCTCTACATCAACCGTGCCCGCTTTCACCAAATAGTGACCGCCCAGAACCAGCGCGAAGGCCCGCAAATACCGCGTCGCCCCGGCAAAACGATCATTCATGTCGGCGCTGACCATCCAATCCGTCGCCTCCCGCACTGCCGTGACCGCCGCCGCCATACGCGGATGACCTTCGACGTCAATCTCATCGAGTAGCGCATAGGCCGCCGCCCCGCCATCCATCAGCTTGCGGCTGACCATATCCATTGCCTGAATACCGTTGGTGCCTTCATAGATCGCCGTCACCCGCACATCGCGGTAAAACTGCGCCGCCCCCGTCTCTTCGATATAGCCCATCCCGCCATGTACCTGCATGCCGGTCGAGGCCACCTCGCAGCCAATATCGGTCCCAAACGCCTTGGCAATCGGCGTCAGAAACGCGCCGCGTGCATCCCAGGCCGCATCACCCGTCGCCCGCCCCATATCGAGCGATATGGCCGTATCAAGACAAATCGCTCGCGCAACACTGGTCTTGGCCTGCATCTCCAAAAGCATCCGCCGCACATCCGCATGATCTATGATTGCGCCTGCACCATTCTCAACCGGAACCCGCCCCTGCTTGCGGTCCTTGGCATAAGCCACAGCCGCCTGAAGCGCTGCTTCGGCAACCCCAAGCCCCTGCACGCCGACACCAAGCCGCGCGTTGTTCATCATCACAAACATGGTTGCCATGCCCCCATGCTCAGGACCCACCAGCCATCCGGTCGCGCCATCATATTCCATCACCGCCGTCGGCGAGCCATGCAGCCCCAGTTTATGCTCCAGCGAAATCGGCTTCAGACTGTTCGCCACACCCGGATTGCCGTTCTCATCTGGCAGGAACTTTGGCACCAGAAACAGCGATATCCCCTTCGTCCCAGGCACCCCATCGGGCAATCGCGCCAGAACCAAATGACAGATATTCTCCGCCACATCATGATCGCCCCAGGAAATGTAAATCTTCTGCCCCGTCACCGCGTAGCTGCCATCCCCGTTCGGCTCGGCTTTGGAGCGCAGCGCCCCGACATCAGATCCAGCTTGCGGCTCGGTCAGGTTCATCGTGCCCGTCCACGCGCCAGAAATCAGCTTGGGCAGATAAAGTTCTTTGATCGCATCCGACCCATGTGCCTCCAACGCCTCAATCTGGCCCTGCGTCATAAGCGGGTTGAGCGAGAGCGACAGGCAAGACGAGGACATCATCTCATTCACGCAGGTCGCCAGCGTCACCGGAAGCCCCATGCCGCCATGTTCGGGATCCGCCGTAATACCAACCCAGCCGCCTTCGGCAATCGCTGCATAGGCTTCTTTGAACCCCGGCGAGCAGCGCACGACACCATTTTCAAGCCGCGCAGGCTCCAGATCCCCGTTGCGATTGACCGGCTCCAGTACATCTTCGCACAGCTTACCCGCCTCGCCCAGGATCGCCTCGACCATATCCGCACTGGCTTCTGCGAATCTCTCCGTGTCTGCAAGCCGCTCCACAGCCAGCACATTGTTGAGATAAAACGACAATTCCGGCGCGGTGGATCGATAAGCCATAGGCGGGCAACTCCTTGCTCTTTGCTCAAAAGGAACATAACCCATATGCAGAAACTCTCAAGATAAGCGCAACGTCAATGGCATCTTCTGCTCAAATGATCGCACCCGATAAAGCGGGGATCGAACATGCGGGCCGGATCATCCAAGACGGCGGCCTTGTGGCCTTCCCAACCGAAACCGTGTTCGGGCTTGGCGCAGATGCAAACAATGACCGGGCCGTTGCACGGATTTTTGAGGCCAAGGGCCGCCCCAGCTTCAATCCGCTGATCGTGCATCTTGCAAGCGCTGCGGCCGCTGCAAAAATCGCGGATATCCCTCCGGTTCTGGGGTCGCTTGCGCAGGCATTCTGGCCCGGCCCTCTGACCCTTGTGACACCGCTCAAACCCGGCGCACCCATCGCGCCGCTCGTCACCGCTGGACTGCCAACCATCGCCCTGCGCGTCCCCGACGCTCTCCTCGCAAGGCAACTCATCGACGCCGCCGGCACCCCCATCGCCGCCCCATCCGCCAATCCCTCAGGCCGCATCAGCGCAACAACCGCCGAACATGTCGCCCAAGGGCTGGGGCAGAGGATCGACGCAATCCTGACCGGCGGCCACTGCACTGTCGGCTTGGAAAGCACCATCATCGGCCTGCAAAACGACCGCCCCTGCCTCCTGCGCCCCGGCGGCTTGCCCGTCGAGACAATCGAGGCGCATATTGGCCAAAAACTGACCCGCCACTCCGGCGACATCAACGCACCGGGCCAGCTGACCTCCCACTACGCCCCGCAAAGTAAACTGCGCCTGAACGCGGGCGCACCGCGCGGATCTGAGCTATACCTAGCCTTCGGCAACGTGCCGGAGGCGTTCAAAGGCCTAGACCTATCCCCATCAAAAGATCTGCTCGAAGCCGC
>CAYRKW010000002.1:21164-56929 GCA_964425135.1 uncultured Rhodobacterales bacterium | reverse complement strand
CCCGAGCGATGCAATACTCATCACTCGGGCAAGTCGGGACATAAGGGGAATACTCGCTACGCTCTCTCAAGTCAGCACGCCCAAGGGGTCAGGGCGCACTACCCTACGCCGAAGACAACTCCAGCGTTACAAACCGCCGCTCTCCATCGCGTTCGATCAGCAGCAGCACGTTCTTGCGATCTGCCTCAATAGCATCCGCTACCATCTTGGTGACATGCGCAGGATCATCTATGGTCGTCTGGTTCATCGCGATGATCACATCGCCCTGTTCCAGACCGCTATCTGCTGCCGCTTCACCGCTCGATACATCCGCAATGACCACCTCGCCGCCGTCCGAGCGAAGCTCAAAGCCAAGCTCAGGCACATCTGTCATCGCTGGCATGACCTCATCGGCAGGCGCGCTCTGGCCACGCACATCAAGCGACGCGGCCTCCATCATGGCAGGCACGATCCCGATCTCCTGCTCCGCGCCATCGCGCCAGATCAGCATCGGCGCATCAGCGCCGACATCCCAACGGGCCACGCTGTTGGTCAGATCCCGCAGGTCGTTTATCGCGGTGTCGCCAAACGACAGGATCACATCGCCTGCGCGCAACCCGGCAGCGTCAGCCGGACTGTCCGGCGTCACATCCGCAACAAGCGCACCGCCTGCCGCACTCAGACCGAGGCTTTCGGCGACATCTTCGGTCACGCTTTGAATGGCGACGCCAATCCATCCCCGTTCAACCACGCCATCGTCCAAAAGATCTTCAACGATCTCAATCGCCTGACTCGCAGGGATCGCAAACCCAAGGCCGACATTGCCGCCCGATGGCGAAATAATCGCGGTATTCACACCGATCACCTTGCCGTTGACGTCAAACAGCGGCCCACCCGAGTTGCCTCTGTTGATCGCAGCGTCCACCTGGATATAGGCGTCATAGGGACCCGAGTTGATATCACGTCCCAGCGACGAGATAATCCCCGCCGTCACCGTGCCATCAAGCCCCAGCGGATTGCCAATCGCCAGCGCCCAATCACCCACTTCAAGGTTTTCGGACGCGCCCCACTCCACAGTGGGCAAATCGCGGGCAGCATCGACCTTCAGAACCGCGATATCAATCTTCGTATCGCGACCGATCAACTCCGCCTCAAGCTCGGTCCCGTCATCCATCACAACTGTGATCTCATTGGCGTTTTCGACCACGTGATTGTTGGTGACGATGATCCCGTCCGCGTCAACAATGAAACCCGACCCCATGCCTTGCGCACGCCGCTCGCCCCGCGGGCCGCGCTGATTTGGCGCAATATCGGGCAGGTTCGGCATGAAGTCGCGAAACCGTTCCATAAACTCTTCAAACTCGCGCATCTCGCCTGCGCTCGGCCCACCGGTCTCGCCCGAGACCACGACCGTCACAACAGCCGGACCAACCTCCTTAACCAAAGGTGCAAAACTGGGCAGATTGACCAGCTGCGCAAAGGCAGGGGTCGCAGTGAAAGGGTGTGACAACGGCATTGCCATCAGCGCCGCTGCCACGACGAGGGATTTACGGCTCAACATCCTCATCAAGGATACCTCCATATTGCTATTCGATCTCCCAGCCTAGATGGCAGCCCATCATGAAACCCACATGAGGCGTGGATTAAACTTTGTTCATGTTGACCGGAAATCTTGCGAAAAACGTCCCTTGCATGCCACATAAGGCCAAGGAATTCGCCAAAAGGACCGCAATGCGCCTGCTCGTTGTTGAAGATGACAAAGCCACCGCAAACTATCTTTCAGATGGGCTGAGCGAGGCTGGCCACACGGTTGATCTTGCCCACACCGGCCCAGATGCGCTCTCTTGCGCGCTGGCCAATGAATATGACGTCATCGTCATGGACCGCATGCTGCCAAACATGGACGGGCTCTCGGTCGTGCGCACCCTGCGCGCCGAAAATCGCACAACGCCCGTGCTTGTGCTCTCGGCGCTCAGCCAGGTCGATGACCGCGTCAAAGGGCTGGAGGCAGGCGGCGATGATTATCTCACCAAACCCTTCGCCTTTTCCGAATTGCGCGCCCGCATCGAAGCGCTCTCGCGCCGCGCCGCGCCCCAGGATACAACCGAAACGACCCTGAGCGTTGGCGATCTGACCTTGGATGTCCTGTCGCGCACCGCCCATCGCAGCGGCGCGGATATCGAGTTGCAGCCGCGCGAGTACAAAATCCTCGAATATATGATGCGCCGCGCAGGCCGCGTGATCACCCGCACCATGCTGCTCGAGGGGGTTTGGGATTACAATTTTGACCCGCAAACCAATGTGATCGATGTGCATATGAGCCGCCTGCGCCAGAAGATCGACAAAGGCCATGAGATTAGCCTGCTGCACACCATCCGCGGTGCAGGCTATATGCTCAAAGCGCCTGAATGAGACTGCTATCGCCCGCCATCTGGCGCACCAGCGCCTTTCGCCTCGCAGCGATCTATCTGATGGTTTTTGGCGCAACCGTCGGCCTTGGGTTTGTCCTCGTCTATCAATCCACAGTTGGTGTGATCGACCGGCAAACACGCCAAACCATCGTGGCCGAACTGGGCCGCTTGTCCGATCAATACCGCGCAGGCGGTCTCAATCGTCTGGTGCGGGTGATCGAGGCGACCTCCCGTCAGGAATCCCGCCGCGAAGAGATTTATCTTCTCACGGACGCGAATTTTGAACATATCGCCGGAAATCTCACGCAATGGCCCAAGGATGCGCCCACCGACGAATGGTTCGAATTCCCGATTGAGCGCGCCGACCAAGCCCGCCGCGCCCCGCGTCAGGCCATGGGCCGCACTTTCCAGCTACGCGGCGGATATCGCCTACTGGTGGGCCGCGATACCGAAGCGCAAATGCGCTTTCGCACCCTCTTTCTCGACGCCAGCGCTTGGATCGCGCTGGCCACTGCCTTTGTCGGGCTCATCACTGGCCTCGTTCTGTCGCGCCGGGTGCTCAAACGCGTCGATACCGTCGCCCACGCAGGCGAGAATATCGCCTCTGGCAATTTCGACAGCCGCCTGCCGCTCGCCGGATCAGGCGACGAGTTCGACCGCCTCTCCACCAGCTTCAACGCTATGCTCGACCGGATCGAAGGCCTGATGTCGGGCATGCGCCTGGCCACCGACAGCATCAGCCACGACGTTCGCCGGCCCCTCACACGGCTGCGCGCCAAACTCGATCTGGCTCTGTCCCAATCCAGTGACGGCGATGAAGCACAAGACGCAATGGGCACCGCCCTCGAAGAAATCGATGCGACCGTGCTCATCCTCGACAATCTGCTGAAAATCGCCCGCGCCGAGGCAGGCGTGGCAGGCGATACATGGCGCGCGATTGATCTGGCTACGCTGACCCGCGATGCCGCCGAGCTTTATCAACCAGTGGCCGAAGACAAAGGCGTGACCCTAGAATACAATCTCAATCCAGCACCGATCCAAGGCGAGCCGCAATTGCTGGCTCAGGCCATCGCGAACTTGATCGATAACGCCATCAAATTCTCGCCCGCACAGACCGGCCAGATCTGCATCGAAACCTTCGCCAAAGGTGATATGGCCATGGTCCAGATTGCCGACAACGGCCCCGGCATCGCCCAAGATGATCGCGCACGCGCAACCGACCGCTTTGTCCGCCTCGACGATGGTAGCCGCGCCACCGAAGGCTCCGGCCTGGGCCTCTCGCTCGTGCGTGCCGTTGCCCACATGCACGGCGGTGAGATCGAGCTTGGCGATGGCGACCCGGGCCTGCGCGCAATCTTCAGTCTGACCGCAACTCCCAAATCCGTGATTGCGCGTCACCCTGCGGCAAACTTGCAGTCAGCAAAACCAACCCATACATAAACCTCTCAAGCTGAACCAAACAGGGAGCAAATCTCATGAGCGTCGTAAAAGTCGTCGAACTAATGGCCGAATCTTCCAAAAGCTGGGAAGACGCCACCGCAACAGCCGTCAAAAAAGCCTCAAAAAGCATCGATGACATCACTTCGGTCTGGGTCAAAGACCAATCCGCCGTCGTCAAAGACGGCGAAGTCACTGGCTACCGCGTGAGCCTGAAAGTCTCGTTCAAGGTGAAATAACCCGCGTCCAGGCCAATACCGTCAAGCGCCGCCTCATAATGGCGGCGTTTTTGACCGGCTTCATCTTTCCAGTAAATACTCAGATCACCTTTAAAACGCGACTGGTCGTCAGACCAGTCACCGCTTGACTGACATTACCTCTCCGCCTCAAGCGATTGAATAATCGGCATAAACCGCTCACGCCAAACACGCTCTGTAATCGCTCCGGGGTAGCGGTGACGAATGCGCCCATCGCCATCCACAAGAAAGGTCTCCGGCAGTCCGTACACCCCCCAATCCACACCATATCGCCCGCGTGGATCAACCGCGATACCTGCATAGGGATTGCCCAACTCGCTCAGAAACGCAGCCGCATTCTCCGGCCTGTCTTCCTTGTTGACCCCGATAATCACCATACCACCTTGAGCAAGCTCCATCAGGTTCGGATGCTCGGCGCGGCACGGCGGGCACCAGCTGGCCCAAAAGTTCACCAGCTTATACCCCTCGCCCGCCAAGAGCGCCGGATCATACCCCGCATAGCCCTCAATCGTTTCTTCGGGCAGCGCCGGCACCGGTTGATCAATGAAGACAGATGGCAATTCTTCTGGATTTTCTCGGGCCAGCCAGACGGCAAACATCAACCCCATCAAAATGAACAACAAAACCGGGAAGACAACAGCAAGTTTGACCTTACCCATGTCGGTCCGCCCGCTGAGCCTCAAGCGCCCGCAACCGCGCCTTGACCTGCCTGCTGCGCCAGACCGTCACTGCGATCAACAGCGTCAGCAATGCAAGCGTCACGCCATAGGCGCTCAAAACCGTGCCTGCATATTTTCCCAGATCAGGCATGCGCCAGCTCCTCTTCAATGGCGCGGATGCGCCGCTTGCGCACTTCTGTGCGCGTGCGCATCAACACCAAAACAAGGAACAACAGCACAAATCCAGCTATTGCGAACAAGAGCGGGACATAAAACACATCATGCACGTTCTCTTCCTTATCAAGGCTGAGCGACGCCCCTTGATGCAGCCCCTGCGACCAGAAATTCACCGCATAACGGGACATAAACGCGAAGATCGACCCGACCATGCACAAGATCGACGTCAGATCAGCCGCCCGGTCCGGCTCCTCAATCGCATCCCAAAGCGCGATATACCCAATGTAGAAGACAAACAGGATCAGAAAACTCGTCAGCCGTGGATCCCAGGCCCACCACGTCCCCCACATCGGTTGCCCCCAAATCGCGCCCGTCGCCAGCGCAATCACCGTCATCACAGCCCCCACAGGCGCCGCCGCCTTGGCCGCCAACGCCGAGACGTGATGCCGCCGGATGAGCCAGATCAGCGAGGCGACCAACATCATCGCCCAGGCATTGATCGCCATAAGTGCAGAAGGTACGTGGATGTAAAGCAGCTTCGCGGTTGAGCCTTGCTTGTAATCATCGGGCGTAAAGAAAAAGCCCCAGATCAACCCAATCCCCATCGCCGCAAGCGTTAGCACCCACAGCGGCGTCATCAGACGTGCGGTAAATGCCATAAATTTGGCCGGATTTGCATAGCTCCAGAGCGACATGAGCTCTCCCTAGTCAATCAGATTGGGCGGCGCAATCGCACCTTGTTTCACGAGCGCTTGATGAGGCCGTCATTGCATCGACACCCGCAAGGACCATGCGGAAAATATAGGCGCGATTACCAGCGAGAAAAGCGTCACCGCGCCCAAAAGTGCGAACGCATTAAGCGGATCCCCTCCCTCCAGTGCTGCCTGCACTGTGACCACGCCAAAAATCAGCGTTGGCACATAAAGCGGCATCACCAGAAGTGATAGTAAAAGCCCGCCACGCCGCACCGTCAGCGTGATAGCCGCGCCAATCGTCCCGATGGCCGACAGCGCCATCGTCCCCACGATCAGCCCGACAAAGAGCCAGACAAACCCGGCTGTCTCCATGTTCAGCAGCACCGCAAGACACGGCGCAAGGATCGACAACGGCAGCCCCGTCGTCAGCCAATGCGCTGCAATCTTCGCAATCACCACCGAAGCCAGCGGCATCGGCGCCAGTGCAAGCCCGTCGAGCGAGCCGTCTTCCATATCCGCTTGAAAAATCCGGTCGAGCGACAGCATCGCTGCCAACAAGCAGCCCACCCAAAGGATCGCAGGCGCAGATTGCGCCAGCATCGCACGATCGCCGCCAACACCAAGCGCAAGCAGCAGAACGAATATCAGATAAAACGCCAGCGACAGCCCAAATCCGCTGCCCGTACGCAGTGCAATACGAATATCGCGAGCGATGAGCGCCAGCATCTAAAACGAACCTGCATCAAGAAAGTCGTCAACAACTTTGGTTTCTCTGGTTTTTTCGAGCAGAAGTCTCTCGTGGTCTTGCAGAAACGAAGTATCATGCGTCGAGATAATCGCCATCCCCCCGCCACCCAAATGCGCTTCAATCGCATCCTTCAGCAGCGCCACGGCCTGCACATCCAACGACACAGTCGGCTCATCCAACAGCCAGATATCCCGCCAGGATAACAGCATACGTGCCAACCCTGTCCGTCTCTTTTGTCCAGCAGAACAAGCACTTACCAACTGATCCTCAATTGGCTCCAGATCGAGCGCAACCAGCGCAGCCTCAACCTCCGCCGCGCCAAAAAGCCGCGCCCAGAAATTCAAATTTTCACGCACAGTCAGCTGCGACTTCACGCAATCCAGATGCCCCGCATAACACGCAACATCCTGCAAATTCTCGACCTGAGCACCGTTCACGGTAATCGCCCCCGCAACCTTCGGCATAAACCCAACCACAGAACGCAAGAAAGTTGTTTTACCAACCCCGTTCGGGCCATGAATTATTAAGGCTTGTCCCCTAGCCATGGAGACCGAAACAGGACGGTGAACCGCGTGAGAATTCCTGCCGCTTTGATAGTGCTCAATCTGAAGCGACATCGTTTCCCTGTTCTCGCCCATGCCCTGCGACAAAAACCATCCTTGGGTCCGATTTGCAAGCACCGCTCATTGTATACATCGGTACACAAAACCCTTGCATCCAATGGATTTCTGCGCCATACGGGCGGCGAAATTGACCTCAATCCATCCTAAAATCAGGTGTAGAACATGCCCATAGCCGTCGGACAAGACACAGCCAAAACGCGTCGTACATTGGATGTAAACGGTAAATCGATTACCTATTATTCTATCGAAGCCGCCCAAGACGCCGGCATGGGGGATTTTGCCAAACTTCCCGCATCGCTCCGGGTTGTGCTTGAAAATCTGTTGCGGTTTGAAGATGGCAAAACCGTTGACACCGACGATATCAAAGCCTTCGCAACTTGGGCCAGCAAGGGTGGCAAGAACCCGCGTGAGATTGCCTACCGCCCTGCCCGCGTTCTTATGCAGGATTTCACCGGCGTGCCCGCCGTGGTCGATTTGGCAGCGATGCGCGACGGCATCGTGGCGCTTGGCGGCGATGCCGAGAAGATTAACCCGCTCAATCCGGTAGATCTTGTGATCGACCACTCGGTGATGATCGACGAGTTCGGCAACCCGCGCGCGTTTCAAATGAATGTGGAGCGCGAGTACGAACGCAACCTTGAACGCTACACCTTCCTGAAATGGGGCCAATCCGCGTTTAACAACTTCCGCGTTGTCCCCCCCGGCACCGGCATCTGCCACCAAGTCAATCTCGAGTACCTGTCACAAACCGTCTGGACCGACACCGATCAACACGGCGCCGAAGTCGCCTATCCAGACACACTCGTTGGCACAGACAGCCACACCACCATGGTCAACGGTCTCGCCGTTCTGGGCTGGGGCGTTGGCGGCATCGAGGCCGAAGCGGCCATGCTCGGCCAACCGATTTCCATGCTCATTCCCGAAGTTGTCGGCTTCAAACTCACAGGCGAGATGGTCGAAGGCACAACCGCGACCGATTTGGTCCTCAAAGTCGTGCAAATGCTCCGCGAGAAAGGCGTCGTCGGCAAATTTGTCGAGTTCTACGGCGACGGGCTCGACAATCTGCCCCTCGCAGACCGCGCCACCATCGCCAATATGGCCCCGGAATACGGCGCCACCTGCGGCTTCTTCCCCATCGACAATGAAACCCTGCGCTATCTGACCCAAACAGGCCGCGACGAAGACCGCATCGCGCTCGTCGAAGCCTATGCCAAAGCCAACGGTTTCTGGCGCGGCGCGGACTATGATCCGGTCTATACAGACACGCTCGCGCTCGACATGGGCGACGTCGTCCCCGCAATCTCCGGCCCCAAACGCCCACAGGACTTTGTCGCTTTGACAAACGCCAAATCTGCCTTTGCCGACGAGATGAAGAACACCTTCAAACGCCCGATGGACGCAGAAGTCGCCGTCGAGGGCGAAGACTACACCATGTCGTCAGGCAAAGTCGTCATCGCCTCAATCACATCCTGCACCAATACCTCCAACCCATACGTGATGATCGGCGCGGGCCTTGTGGCACGCAAAGCCCGTGCATTGGGCCTCAATCGCAAACCTTGGGTGAAAACCTCTCTGGCCCCGGGCAGCCAAGTCGTCTCTGCCTATCTCGAAGCGGCCGATTTGCAGGACGATCTCGATGCAATAGGCTTCAACCTCGTCGGCTACGGCTGCACAACCTGCATCGGCAACTCCGGCCCGATCCAGCCAGAGCTGTCCAAAGCGATCGCTGACGGCGATCTGGTGGCCACCTCGGTCCTGTCGGGCAACCGTAACTTTGAAGGACGCATAAGCCCGGACGTACGCGCCAACTACCTGGCCTCCCCACCGCTCGTCGTCGCCTACGCCCTGGCCGGTACCATGGATATCGACCTGACGACCGAACCGCTCGGGCAGGACAAAGATGGCAACGACGTCTATCTCAAAGACATCTGGCCCTCCCAGAAAGAAATTGCGGAACTCGTTGAAAAAACCGTCACCCGCGAAGCGTTCCAATCCAAATATGCGGACGTCTTCAAAGGCGACGAGAAATGGCAATCTGTCAAAACCACCGATAGCCTCACCTACGACTGGCCCTCCACATCCACCTACGTGCAAAACCCGCCCTACTTCCAGGGCATGGGCGTTGAGCCGGGCGAAATCAGCAATATCGACGGCGCAAAAGTTCTCGCCCTTCTGGGCGATATGGTCACCACCGACCACATCTCGCCTGCGGGCTCCTTCAAGGACACAACGCCCGCCGGCGAATACCTGATCGACCGCCAGGTGCCCGTGCGCGAGTTCAACTCCTACGGCTCACGACGCGGCAACCACGAGGTTATGATGCGTGGCACCTTTGCCAATATTCGCATCAAAAACGAAATACTCGACGGCGTTGAAGGCGGCTACACAACCGGCCCGGACGGCGCGCAAACCTCTATCTTCGACGCTGCCATGGCCTATCAAGCCCAAGGCACCCCGCTTGTCGTCATTGGTGGGGAACAATATGGCGCCGGATCCTCCCGCGACTGGGCTGCCAAAGGCACCGCACTTTTGGGCGTCAAAGCTGTAATTGCAGAGAGCTTTGAACGCATCCACCGCTCAAACCTCGTCGGCATGGGCGTCATTCCCTTTGAGTTCACCAACGGCGACAGCCGCAAATCGCTCAAACTCTCAGGCGATGAAACCATCTCGATCAGCGGCCTCGAAGGCGATATCGACCCGCTCTCCGAGGTTCCCTGCACCATCACCTACGCCGACGGCAGCACCAAAGAAATTACGCTTAAATGCCGCATCGATACAGAAGTTGAGATCGAATACGTCGAAAACGGCGGCGTGCTCCACTACGTCCTGCGCAACCTCGCAAGCGCGGCCTAGGGACAACAACGATTTGTGCAGGCGCGGACAACTGCGCCTGCCAGCCTACAGCACCCCTCACAATTGTAACAATCCGCTCGCGAACGCTTTACTGGCGTTACAGGCGATTCGCCCCTACATCTGGTCCTCGAACTTACAGGTTTTACGGGAACACTATGCGCAAGCTTGCCACGACAATTGCCCTGATTTTGGGATCCTTCACCGGAGTTGCAAACGCTCAAACCTCACCGGTTGTTGTCGAGCTCTTCACCTCTCAGGGCTGCTCATCCTGCCCGCCGGCAGACACATTTCTCGGCGAATTGTCGGAAAACGACAACATCCTGCCACTTGCCTTCCATGTCACCTATTGGGACAGGCTTGGCTGGAAAGATACATTCGGCCACAAAGCCTTCACAGATCGGCAATACGCCTATTCCACCAGCTTCAACAACCGATCCGTCTGGACACCGCAGTTTGTCGTCCAGGGCCAGGACTTCTCCCGCAACAGAGCCCGCAAAATGGTCGCCGACTACGTTGCCAAACACAGCGCGGCTGACCCGAAAGTCGAACTTACCTCCAGCGCATCAGACGGCAAAGTTGCCATCGAGTTGGATGCCCTTGTGGATGATCTGCCACGCATGGATGTCCACATCGTACATTTCTCCCCAACCGAGCAAGTGACGATCAAACGCGGAGAGAATGCCGGGCGCACGCTCGACTATCACAACGTGGTCAACGCTTTCTACAAAGCAGGCGAATGGAACGGCAACGGCAGCAAAAAACTCTCCGCTGAATTGCGCGCCGAACCACCCTACGCAGTTCTCGTTCAGGGTCGAAAAAACGGCCCAATCTTCGCCTCGAAACTGGTGCGCAACTAAAACGCGCAGCGCAAATCTCAAACCGCGCCCGCGCATCTTTGGTTCGGCAAATATCCCGCTGCGCGCGCAGCGCAATCATAAAAACGCGAGCCGCGCCAGCGGCTCACATTTGAATTACAAACTACCGCCAGCGGCGATGGCTCCAGAAATACTGCCCAGGATGCGCCTCAACCCTCGCGCTCAGAGACGCATTCACTGCACCGATCATGTCTTCGGGCGTGCTCGGCGCAATCGGCCGCTCAAAAACAATATCATAGTCAAACAGATTTGACCGCCGAACCGCATACACCGGAATAAGCGGAACACCATATTGCAGCGCAAGCGCCGCCGCCGTTGTTGCCGTTCGCGCCGGATGCCCCATGAAGTCAAAATAATTTGCCCGCGACTGATGCTGATCATTGGCAAAAAGAATACTACCACCCCGATCTAAATGCGCCGTCATCAGCTCTTTGCCCGCCCGTCCCTTAGGGATCGCTGGTCTGCCCGCATGGCCCAGATAACGCTGCCAATGCCTGTCAAAAAATCCATTGTTATGCGGGCGAAACAGGAACCCGCAGTCGCTTTGTGTGATATGCCGCCAACCGATCCGAATGCCTTCCCATTGCCCAAAATGCCCAGTGATCAGAATGGCGGGCTGATCCGCCGATATATCCGCTGCCCCATCGCCCGTGATGTTCAAATTGCCAAACCGCTCGGCAAATTCTTGCATATGCATATGCTCCATCAGGCTCTGCCCGACGTTGCTCGCACAGTCTTGGGCGACACCCGCCTTCCACGCGTCATGCGCATCAGGATATATCAGATCAAGATTGCTCCGAACCCGCCGGCGAAACCGCGGCAGCCGCGTCAACGCCAATCGTCCAAGACGGCGCCCCAGCTCAATCCGCCGCTCATAATCAAGAAATCGGCTATATTCGCGCAGCCCCAAATGCACACCATTGGCAAGAAAATCGCCAAAGGTGAACGTTTGATTGCGATAAGAGGGAAGAGACGCGTCACTCATAACGCTGCGCATATCCTAGTTTTGCGCGTAACGCTATGCGCCCGGGCTTTGGGCAAGACCCACACCAATCATACTGTCGCGCGTCACAAGCTCTGCAAGTTGCCCCGCATCCATCCCTGCGCTCCCCTCAGGGCGCTTGGGGATCACCAGATAGCGCATATCAGCGGTCGAATCATGCACCCGGATCGTCACATCATTACCCAGCGTGACACCAAATTCCGCCAGCACAGCGCGCGGTGTTTTCACCACGCGCGCGCGATAAGCCCGCTGTTTGTACCAATCAGGCGGCAATCCCAGCAAATTGCGCGGATAGCAGGAACATAGCGTGCAAACGACCACATTATGCACCGCCTCCGTATTCTCCAGCGCCACCAGATGCATCGCGCCGATATCAAAACCCATGTCCTTGCACGCCGCCGACCCATCGGCCAGCAGCGCTGCGCGAAATTCCGGCTCGCGCCAGGCCCGCGCAACAACTTTCGCCCCATCCGCAGGCGAGCGTCGATCCATCGCCTCCACCGCACTCGATATCTCACGCGCATCGGTGACGCCCTTGGCAATCAGCAATTCGCGCACCGCGATTTCCATCGTCTGCCAATAGGTCAACGGCGCGTCCTGATCCGCGCGATAGGGATGACCAGACGGGCTCAGATGGTCGTGATCATGAGGCATCGAGAACTCCCTCAAGCCAATGTTCGTAAATCTCCGCATCCAGCGTATCGTCCGGGGTCTCGGCCTCCGCGCCCCAGATTTCCGCCATAGTAAAGCGCACACGATAGAGACGTTTCTGGCCTGCCGCCTGCGCATACGCCCGCTGCTCAGGATTGTCGAAAGCGCCCAGCTCCCGCTCGATCACCCCCGACTTGCCGCGCAAATAATGCGGCGCCCGAACGTGACCCGGCGGGTAGAGCTTTCGCACCGTGACCAGCCGCTCAGTCATCGGTGAGACTACATGCGCCATAAGTGTCTCCCCGCGCTGATACCTCAGCCATCTTTTCGGCGAGATCTTCAAGCGAATACACCCCCGCCTCCAGCAAATTCTGGTTCACGCTCGACACCCATCGCTCATAGTAACTCATGGTCTCAAATGCCTCCGGTCCCATGTCCTCCAGAACCCGGCGTAGCCCATCGACCGTGAAGATCCCCTTGGTGGAGCAAATGATCCAAAGCGCATCGACCCGTTTTTCCCACAGCGCAAAATCATGCTCGTCGCGATCAACAGCGCCTGCCTCCAGACCACCCATATCGTGCCAGCGACGTGCAGTTTGCGAAATATCAGCCATTGGAAAATCGCCCCTCATCTTGCCCGGAGCAAAACGGGCCACCCGATCAATGTCAAGTGGCACCGCCGATCTGGACTACTCGCTCGGGTTCGGTTCAATCGCGACAAAGCGCGGCTGACCTTCACGGCGCACCAGCATCAGAACCGACTTGCGCCCGGCCTCGATGGCGTCCTGCATCCGCTCTTCCATCTGCGCAGGCGTGGTCACCGCCGTCTGCGCAATCTCTGCAATCACATCGCCGACGCGCAGCCCTTTTTCAAACGCTTCGCTGTCCTCGTCTATCTCAAGGATCAGCACGCCGGTCTCGTCAGCCTCCAGGCCGAACTCAGACCGAGCCTCGTCCGTAATCGGGCCAACCATCAACCCCAGCTTGGCCATTTCCTGCGGCTCCGGCATGGGCGGCGCGTCATCTGATGTCGTGGTGGATGCGAGAGAGACACTCTCCAGTCGCCCGACCTCAACCATAAGAGTTTGCGTCCCGCCCTCGCGGAAAACCACCACGCGCACCGTTTTGCCGACCTCCGCCGCACCAACCGTGCGCACCAGACCGCGCGTATCGACGACATCGGTCCCGTCAAAGGTCAAAATCACATCACCGGCCAGAATACCTGCATCCTTCGCAGGCCCATCGGGCACATCCGTCACCAAAGCACCGGCAGCTTTCTCCAGCCCCAGGGCCTCGGCCACATCCTCTTCGACATCCTGAATGCGAACGCCCAGCCAGCCGCGCTTGGTCTCACCATATTCGCGCAGTTGACGCACAACGGTTTTGACCACACGGCTCGACATCGAAAACCCGATCCCGATCGACCCGCCATTGGGGCTCAGGATCGCGGTGTTCACGCCAATCACCTCGCCGTCGAGATTAAAAAGCGGCCCGCCAGAGTTACCACGGTTAATCGCAGCATCCGTTTGCAGAAAATCATCGTAAGAGCCGCGCAAAAGACGGTTGCGCGCAGAGATAATCCCGACCGAGACCGAAAACCCCTGCCCCAGCGGATTACCCATCGCCATCACCCAATCGCCGACCCGCGCCGTATCGCTGTCGCCGAATGTCACGAACTCAAGCGGCGCGCTGTGATCGACTTTCAAAACCGCAATATCCGTCTTCGGGTCCGTCCCAACGATCTCAGCTTTCAGCTCTTTGCCGTCGAAAAACTCGATGATGATCTCATCGGCCTGTTCAATGACGTGATTGTTGGTCACGATATAGCCGTCATCCGAGATCACAAATCCAGAGCCCAGCGCCGATCCCTGTCTTTGCCGCTCGCCGCGACGGTCCTGAAAATCGCGGAAGAAATCCTCAAGCGGCGATCCTTCGGGCACGATGGGCCGGTTTTGCGACTGCACTACGGTGGTTGTGGTTGTGATATTCACCACCGACGGGCTGATTTGCTCCGCCAAATCGGCAAAACTGTCCGGCGCGCCCCGCGACAAAGCGGCATTTGCAAGCAGAACCCAAACGAACCCCGTGACAATCAGCAGATAGAGCGCATGGATCGCGGGTGAGATTTGCGTCATCTGTTTTGTTGCCGCTTTCATCAGGGTTCTCCTCGTCGTTGCGCACTTTAGCGTTTGGCATTGCTGGTCATTACATAGACTAAATTAACTCTCCGTCGAAGCCTACTCAATTAAATGTAATCAACTCCTAACCAATCGGCATGGGCCGACCCATCCCATCACTCAGCCGATAGCCATCCAGATCAACACCACGCCAAACGCAAACACGGCCAACCCTATGGTTCGCCGTGTCTCACGCGGGATATCCCGCATCGCTTGCATTGCTTTTTCCAGAAAGTCTGGCACCAGCGCCATCATCAGCCCTTCAAAGACCGCGACAGCGCCGATAGCCAGAAGCAACGTGCTCATCGTCCCAGATCGGACTCCAGATAGTTGAAGAAATCACTATCAGGCGTGATCACGAGCGTTGATTTGTCACCCCTAAGCGATTTCTCATAGGCGCTCAGCGACCGATAGAACTCGAAGAATTCCGGATCACGCCCGAACGCTTCGGCAAAGATCGCGTTGCGCTCAGCATCGGCTTCACCGCGAATGATGTCCGCATCGCGCTGTGCTTCAGAGACAATCTCAAGCGCCGAACGATCAGCCGTCGCCCGCACCTTTTGCGCAGCCTCCGCTCCACGCGCCCGCTCGTCCGCAGCTTCACGTTGCCGCTCTGCCTGCATTCTCGCAAAGGTCGCCTGAAGGTTTTGCGTCGGCAAATCCGCGCGTTTGATCCGAACGTCAATGATCTCAACGCCCAGGTTCGTCGCAGCACCCTTCGCATCATCGCGAATACGGTTCATCAGTCCGACACGATCAGCCGACAGAACGGCGCCAGAAGCAACCGAACCCAAAACCTGCCGCAGCGAGTCGTTCAAAATACCGCCCAGCCGGTTCTCAGCCGAATTGATCCCGCCGCTGCCAACCGCTTGACGGAATCGCACAACATCCGAAATCCGCCAGCGCGCAAACGCATCAACCACAAGACGTCGATCATCGAGCGGCGTAACCTCCAAAGGCTCCGTATCAATCGACAGGATCCGCCCGTCATATTTCACCACGTTCTGGATAAACGGGATTTTCATCGCAAGGCCCGGCTCTTCCTTAACGGATTTCACCTCACCAAATTGCAGCACCAGCGCCTTTTCCCGCTCGTCCACGATGAACAGCGACGACAACACGCCAACCAGAGCAACGACGACAACGCCAATCAGAATAGTTGATTTTCTCATCAGTTTGTCCCTCCCGAACGCTTGTTCAACTCATTGAGCGGCAGATACGGCACAACGCCCGATCCACCCTCGCCGCCAATACCGCCATCAACGATGATCTTTTCCACATCGCTGAACACGCGCTCCATCGTCTCCAGATAAAGACGCTTGCGCGTCACTTCCGGCGCTTTGGCATATTCGTCAAAGACCGCCACAAAACGGCTTGCTTCACCTTGCGCTTCGTTGATCACCTGCGCGCGATAGCCTTCGGCTTCCTGCAAGAACCGCGCGCTATCACCACGCGCGCCCGCAAGCGCTTGGTTGGCATAGGCATCCGCCTGCTTCTCCAACGTATCCCGCTCCTGTTCAGCCGCCTGAACATCACGGAAATCGTCAATCACATCCTCAGGCGGGTCAGCGCGTTTCATGTTCAAACGCACAATGCTCACACCAGACTCGTAGCTGTCGAGCGTTTGCTGGATCAGCCCCTCGACTTCATCCGCGATGATACCACGGTCTCTGTTGAGGATCGGCGCAAGAAGGGAGCGCGCAATAACCTCGCGCATCGCAGATTCGGACACCGCACGAATGGTCTCTTGCGGCTCCGCCAGATTGAAAAGGAACTTTGCCGGATCATTGATGTTCCAAACAACCTCAAAATCAATATCAACGATGTTTTCATCACCCGTCAGCATCAGGCCTTCATCAAGACCGCCCGTGCGACCAACACCGATCTGCTCCGTGTTTTCGCGTGTCACAGGAAGTATTTCTTTGGTCACAAACGGCCAGGGCGCGAAGTTCAGACCTTCCGTTCCGGTTTGCACATGCTCACCAAACAGCAATTCCACCGATTGCTCGGACGTATCAACGCGATAGAACGAGGCCAGCGCCCACAGACCAACAGCAACAAGCGCCGCAATGAGCAAACCGCCCTTGCCGATGCCACCGCCACCGCCGCCACCTGTCCCGTTCGGACCACCGCCGCCGGACCGGCCGCCCAAAAGCACTTTAAGCTGCTCCTGCCCCTTACGCACCAGATCGTCGATGTCAGGCACACCCTGTCCTGATCCGGGACGTTGCGGACCGCCCTGATTGCCGCGCGGCTCGTTGGGCTTGTCACCCCAAGGGCTCTTGTCGTCACCGCCGCCCCCCTTGTTGTTGCCGCCACCGCCCCAAGGGCCGCCGGAATTGTTGCTGTATGGCATAAGCTGCTAACTCTCTTTTGCTCGTTTGGTCCGCGTAATTCGCTCTGTCTTAATTGTAAACCTTGGGCCGAAAAATCAAGAGCCGCCCACAGGTGTTCGCATGGTCACCAATTCTTCGGCAGAGGTCGGGTGAACGGCCACGGCTGCGTCAAACTGCTCTTTGGTCGCGCCCATCTTGATGGCAATCGCAACCATCTGGATCATTTCACCAGCACTCGCACCGACAAGATGCACACCCAAAACCACGCGACTGGCCTTGTCCACGACCAATTTCATCAGTGTTTTCTCACCGTTATTGGAAAAACTGTGATACATCGCAGTGAAGGTCGAGCGGTAAATCTCGACGTCATACTCCTTGCGCGCCTCAGTTTCCGTCATTCCGATTGTACCAACCTCTGGCTGTGTGAAAACCGCGCTTGCCACATTCTCGTGATCGACTTGCGTCGGTTTGTCGCCATAGACCGTGTCCGCAAACGCATGCCCTTCGCGGATCGCCACAGGCGTCAGCGCGATCCGGTCAGTCACATCACCAACAGCGAAAATCGACGGCACATTGGTTTGCGACCAGACATCGACCTCAATCGCACCGTTTTTCTTGAGTGCAACGCCAAGCTCTTCCAGCCCCAGACCGCCTGAATTGGGCGTCCGCCCCGTCGCATACATGATCTGATCGACCTCCAGCGTGCTGCCATCATCGAGCGAGACCAAAATAGCGTCCCCCGACTTTTCCAGCCCACTCACATCCGTGTTGACACGAATATCAATGCCCTTGCGCCGCATCTCTTCGGCCACATGTGCCCGCACATCCTCATCAAAGCCGCGCAAAATCTGCTCACTTCGGTAAAGCTGCGTGACCTCAGAGCCCATGCCGTTCAGAATTCCGGCAAATTCACTCGCGATATAGCCGCCGCCGACAATCGCTACCCGTTTGGGCTGGCTGGCAAGCTGGAATATCTCGTTTGAGGTGATCGCGAGCTCTTTGCCCTTGATGTCCGGCACAAACGGCGCCCCGCCAGTCGCCACCAAAATGGTTTTGACCGAAAACACTTCGCCGCTCGACAGCGTGACCTCATGGGTGCCGCTCACGGTCGCCCGCGCATCGAAAATCTCGACACCCGCATTGCCCAGATTGCGCCGGTAGATGCCCTCAAGCCGCTCGATCTCCGCGTCCTTGGCGGTGAACAGCGAGGCCCAGTCGAACGACGTTTCTCCAACGCTCCACCCATAGGCTCTCGCATCCTCGAATACTTCCGAAAAATGCGACGCATAGACCATCAGCTTCTTGGGAACACAGCCGCGAATAACGCAAGTGCCGCCCATCCGGTATTCCTCCGCCAGAGCCACTTTGGCCCCATGCGTCGCCGCAATGCGCCCGGCCCGGACACCGCCAGAACCGCCACCAATGACAAAAAGATCGTAGTCAAACGACATATTTCGCGCCTTTTCTAAACCAAATCCGGCATCTCACCGCCGATAATCTTCGTTTCACCATCGCTGTCGCCGACAATCACCATATCGGCCACATCAATGAACAATCCATGCTCCACCACGCCGGGTATCTGGTTCAAGAGCAGCGCCAGAACCCGCGGGTTTTCAATCGCACCCAGATGCAGATCAAGGATCAGATGACCCTCATCCGTATCAAACGGCGCATCCCCATCCATCCGCAACATCATCTTCGGCTCGGCAATCCCCGCCTCGGTCAGCGTGTCCTCGATAATCGCCCGCGTCGTCTCCCAGCCAAAGCGCACAACCTCTACCGGCAACGGAAACGCCCCAAGCCGCGCCACCTGCTTCTCGTCATCAGCAATCACAATCATCCGGTCCGAGGCAGTCGCAACGATCTTCTCGCGCAACAGCGCACCACCCCCGCCTTTGATCAGGTTAAGCTCGCCATCAAACTCATCCGCTCCGTCCACCGTCAGGTCGAGCCAGCCGATCTTGTCGAGCGTCGTCAGATCAAGCCCAAGCCCGGCGGCCAATGCATGTGTGCGCTCGGAGGTCGGAACGCAAGTCACCGTCCAGCCCTCATCGCGCACACGTTCGGCCAAGGCCTTCACAAACCACGCCGCCGTCGAACCTGTCCCAAGCCCAAGCCGCATGCCATCTTCAACAAAATCGACCGCGCGTGCCCCGGCGTTGACCTTGAGCTGCTCTTTGGGGTCTTCGGGTCCGGCCATGGCAAAATTCCGTAGTTTCGCGTGATGCGCTCCACATACCCCCCAATTAGGTAAAGTGCGAGCGCATATGCCGAAAAAACGCCTCAAAATGCCGCGATTTCACTTTCCCCATCGAGCCACCCCAAGTACTCAGGACCGAATGCTTATCGGAGCGAGCGCATGTTTCTAAGTATTTTCGATGTCTTCAAGGTCGGGGTCGGCCCATCCTCATCGCATACAATGGGACCGATGATCGCGGCTGCACGCTTTCTCGACGCCTTGCGCGATGGCGCTGATCTGATCCCGGGTGCAGGCGCACCGGCCCGCATTGCCGCCTCACTCCATGGCTCTCTGGCGTTCACCGGCAAAGGCCACGCCACCGACCGCGCCGTTATCCTCGGGCTGGGCGGCACGGCCCCCGACACCTACGATGCCGACGCAGCTCAAGCGCTGCTCGCTGATTTGACGGAGACTAAAACCCTGCATCCCGACGATCTGCCTGCGCTCCACTTCGATCCGGCCAATGATGTGATCTTCAACTACGACGAAAATCTCGACGGCCACCCCAACGGCATGATCCTCTTTGCCTACGACAAAGACGACAACCTGTGCATGCGCGAGGTCTACTACTCCATCGGCGGCGGTTTCGTGCAGACCGAACGGGAACTCACCGCAGCAGGCGACACGATCGCCGTGCCCGACGTCCCCTTCCCCTTCCGCTCCGCCAACGACATGCTCGCCATGGCGGCCGATAGCGGCAGGTCCATCGCCCAGATGAAACGCATCAACGAGCTGAAATACCGCAATCAGCATCAGCTCGACGAAGGGATCGCCCGCATCTGGGAGGTTATGAACAGCTGCATCAACAAAGGCCTCAGCCAGCGCGGCATCCTGCCCGGCGGTCTGGGCGTGAAACGCCGCGCCGCCAGCATATTCGAAAGCTTAGAGGCAGAGCGCGGCAACAACATGGTTGCCCCGCACACGATCAACGACTGGATGTCCGTATACGCGATGGCGGTGAATGAGGAAAACGCCGCAGGCGGGCTGGTTGTGACAGCCCCCACAAACGGCGCAGCAGGCGTCATCCCCGCAACCCTGCGCTACTGGCTCGACCACGTCCCGGACGCCGCGCCTTCCAAAATTCCAGACTTCCTGCTGACCGCCGCCGCCATCGGTGGCCTGATCAAATGGAACGCCTCCATCTCCGGTGCAGAAGTCGGTTGCCAGGGCGAGGTCGGCTCCGCCTCTGCCATGGCCGCTGCGGGCCTGTGCGCGGTGATGGGCGGCACGCCAGAGCAGATCGAGAACGCCGCCGAAATCGCGCTCGAACACCACCTTGGCATGACCTGCGATCCCATCGCTGGCCTTGTGCAAGTCCCCTGTATCGAGCGCAACGGCCTTGGCGCGATCAAAGCCGTCTCAGCTGCATCGCTCTCCCTGCGCGGCGATGGCCAGCACCTTGTCCCGCTTGACGCCTGCATCGAAACCATGCGCCAGACCGGCGCGGATATGAGCAGCAAATACAAAGAAACCTCCACAGGCGGCCTCGCCGTTAACGTGGTCGAGTGCTGAACGGGTGAGCGCACAGCCTAACCACGACGCCCCCTATTTCGGCGCGCTTCTGATGCTCGGTTTCATCGTCTTCGGCCCGTTCATCGACCTCTTCGCCAAACTCGCCTCCGAAACCATGCCCATCGGCCAGATCGCCACCGCGCGTCTCATCGTGCAAGGCGCAATCCTTCTGCCCATCGCCTACGTCCTTGGCCGCCTCACAATACCACGCAAGAGCGAGCTTTGGCTCTACCTCGCTCGCGGCTTCCTGATCCTGGCCTCGACGGCCTTCATCACCGCCGCTTTGCGCTTCATGCCCATCGCAGATGCCCTCGCGATATTCTTCGTAGCGCCGCTATTCTTGACCCTCCTGAGCGCGCTGATCCTCAAAGAAACCGTCGGTTGGCGCCGCATCCTCGCCTGCTGCTGCGGCTTTCTTGGCGCACTTTTGGTGATCCAACCCAGCTTTGAGGCATTCGGCCCCGTCGCCTTCTTCCCGCTGGGCACCGCCGTCTGCTTCACCCTCTACCTGCTTCTGACCCGCACGATGGCCCAACGCATCGACCCGATCACCATGCAAGCCTATACCTCTGTCGGTGCGCTCGTCGCAGCCTTTGCCCTGCTGCCCATCCTCGCCCCCATAGGCATCCGCGACTTCGCGTTGCAAATGCCAGTCGGCATCGAATGGACATGGCTCGTCCTCACAGGCGTTGCCGCCGCCGTCGCGCATCTCTTTTTGACATATGCCTTCCGCTACGCCCCGGCCTCGCTCCTGGGCCCCATGCACTATCTGGAAATCGTCTCCGCCAGCATCATCGGCTACATCGTCTTTGGCGATCTGTTCAACGGAACCGCCGCCATAGGCGTCGCCATCATCATCGCCGCCGGTCTCTACCTGATCTTCCGCGAACGCCAGCTCAGCCGCCAAGCGCCGCAATCACCGCATCAAGACAACCGATAGGCAAAATCCCGAGCATCTTCGCTCGGTCAAAGCGCAAAGATATCTCATCCGCAACAGCCTCATTGGACGTTCCGATCAGACCATCAGGCGCAAACTCCAATCCCGCAATCGGCCAGCGCAAGCCCTCAGAGCTGATCCCGCGACAAGCCGCCATAGGATAGAGCGACACCCGCGCTCCCTCCCCGACCTCCAGCCGTATCTCCTCCGGCAGCAAAAACACCACGTCCTCGCGCCCAAGCAAAACTATCCGCTTGTCCGGATACGCCGCAAGCGCGCGCAAACACGCCAACTCATGATCAATGCGCCCACCCAGAAACCCAACACCCAGATAAAGCTCCGCCGCCACCGCGCGCAGGCATTTCTCAAAGTCCGTGCTGTCCTGCTCACCGACATGCACCAGTTCCGTACCTGCCGCCTGCCAACGCACCGCATCACGCAACGAATCATTATCCCCGACGATCTGCACCACATGATATTCCGACGGTGTGATGTGATTTGCCCCACCATCAGCCGCAATCAGCCGCGGCGCCAAGGCCAAAGCACGCTCCAAAAGTGTGGTTTCAAGCGGACCCCCGCCGAGCAAGGTCACCTTCGCCTCGACGTTCTTGCGCTCTTCACTCATAATCCTTTGCATGAGCCAACAAAGCCATAACGTCAAGTTACGGCCCAAACGCCCTGAAATGGCACAGCGGAACGGACCGCAAAGGAGCCGCAACCGATGGATAACACCGGAAAAAAACTCAAAGTCGAATACGGCGCCTTTTCCTGCACGCTCGAAGGCTATGACGACCCCTTCCCGATCATGCGCAAGGTTGTGGACCATTTCCACCAGCTCTCCCGCAACGATCCAGACTTCGGTGCCAAGCTCAGGCACCATGATCTGGCCATCGAAGATATCCTCTCCAGCGACCGCTCCGACGACCCAATGCACGCGGATGTCAATAAGCTAGTAGAACGTGCCGCGATCACCGCCAAAACCACTCAGGATGGGTCATCTCGCACCGCTGATACAAACGACAAAGAAGAAGACGACGCTTGGGAAGACTTCGAACTCCTCGAAGCAGCGGCTATCGATCCAATTCCTAACGCTGCGCAGGCATCCGATGCGGATGTGCTCAATGACGCAAAACGCAGCGAAGCAAAAAATTTCGAGTTTGTCCCGGACGAAGATCAAAGCGAGAGAACCGCCTCTGAAAAAACCGAGCCTGCCGCCGAGGAAACCCCCGCCGATGCGCCCTTTCCCGACACCACCCGTTTCGATTTCGCCACCGACACCGCGTCAGGTGCGCACGACACGCAACCACCCACCGAAGACGCCAGCATCGACACCTCTGTCCTCCTGCTCACCGACGCCATGCGCGTCCACCACAAACCCGCGCCCATCCTCAAACTCGTTGATCCGGTAAGCACAACACAAGACCCCGCACCCACGTCCCCCAAACCGTCCGATCCGCAATCCATGCGCGAATTTGCCCAATCCGTCGGCGCCGCAACCCTGCCCGAGCTTATCGAAGCCTCCGCCGCCTATGTCACCCTTGTCAGCGGACGCTCCAGCTTCTCCCGCAACGAATTGCTCAGCCTCATCGACCACACCACCGAAGGCGACAGCTTCACTCCCGAAGCCCGCCTGCGCACCTTCCGCTCCATGCTCAACAGCGGCCGGATCCATCAGGACGCCCATGGCAGCTACTCCATCAACGATGAAACCCTGACACACTACGGCCGATCCGCGCAAAACTGAGCACGACCCTGCACCCAAACCCAAATATCGTTAGACAAAAATATCCAGACGCGCACAGTGCAGGTCCAAAGGCGCAAGCCCGCCTCCCCCGCGTGCGCCCCTTCCGCGCCTACTCAAAAACTGCAAAAACTTGCATGATCACCCCGCCCCAACTCGGCCGAGCCTTCCCCAAAGCCCCCAGAAGCCAGTATAGCTAGAGCGCCGGCCGATAAATCTGAACCATTCTGACAAGCCATTTGCGCCTCTGACCAAGCCGCGGCGCGGGCGGGTCGCCGGGGTTACCTGCTCGTGACGGGGCGCAGTATCAGGGGCGCAATAGCGTTTCCAGTGTACATTACCCCCCCTGTTCGCTGCCTCTCGCTTTGCTCGAACGCGAAAAGCGATAAGCGTGGACCTATGAAAACTGGAAACGCTCTAGGCGGCGTCTAAAACCCCACACCTCTTTGGTTCAAAAATATCCCGCTGCGCGCGCAAGCGCAAAACCAATAACGCGAGCCGCATCGCGGCTCACCGCAGGATCGCCTCACAAAGCAATCAAAACGCGCGCGTCAGCACCACACCGCATTCGTACACATTGTAGTCATAGAACGCGATATTCGAGCGTTGCCCCTCTACCAGACAGTTGATCCGCGGCGAAAACCCCTCAATCACAATCGTGCTGTTCAAAACAGACCCTTGCAGCGCGACAAAATCATCCGCCCGCTCAGGCGCTCCAAAAGTGAATTCATCATCATAACGCCGCAAACCGGCACGCACGCCCAGATATGTTGCCCAACCGCCGCTCCAGTTCTGCGACACACCGCCATCGAACGTCAGCCCCCAATAACGATGCTGCGCGCCCTCGGTCTGTCCGCGCAAGAGCGTCATACGGCCATTCACGGCAGACCTTTGAGAGATTTGCTTTTGCCAGCTCGTCCGCCCGGCAAGCGTGACCCCGCTCAATAAATCCGCTTCGTCAAAACCGGTATATTCCAGCGTCCCGCTCAAAACGCGCACAACCGGCCCGTCTTCGACCCAGCGCTGCGCCACCGTCACCCCAAACCGCGAATAGTCACTGCCCAATTCACGGATCACCCGCCCGGCAAAAGGCGTGATCTCAAAGCGCGTATCCCCATCCACAACCTGATGCTGCGCCGCGACATTTACCTGATAGACATTGAACACATCCGCATCATAAAGCGTCGCCTGAGCAGATCCAGTGAGCGTCCAGTTGCGCCCCTCTCCAACCGGATAGCGCAAAAATCCGGTGCCGCCGACGCGCACCCCGATCCCGGATGTCTCCTGACCCTCAGGGGAGATCGTGCCCACACCGCCAAGAACCCCGCTCGTCGCAGTCGTAAAGGTGTCGTTCAGCGAGCCGCGATTGATATTGCTCGATGGGGTGAAGGACAGTATCGCGCTAAAACCCGACGGCTCATTTGCAGCAATCGTCTGAAGCCTACGCGCATAAGCCGCCCGCGCCTCTGGCCGGTTATCAAGTTCGATCAACCGATTATAATGAAACCGCGCCCCGTCATAGTCACCCGTCGCAAACATCGCATCCGCGAGCGCGATCCGCACCGGAATAAGCCCCGGCGCAATCGACAGCATCGCGCGGTACACCGCAATCGCATCACCTGCGCGCCCCTGCACTGCGAAAATCTGCGCTTCGACAAAGAGCCGGTCCAGCTCCGAATGCGGCTGCGCTTTGAGCGCCGCGCGCGCTGCATCGAACTTCCCCTGCTGCACCAGCGCAATTATCTCTTGCGGCGCCGTTTGAGCCGCCGCAGGCGCGTTCAACATCGCCCAAACCGCAATGACGCAGACGAGCAGCCTACTCATCAGCATCCGGGTCCGGTTTGCCAATCCCCTTGAACACCGACTTGAACGGCAGCGCCCAGGCAACCCCGGCCACTACGAAATAGATGAACTCCAGCACCTTATTCATCGGCGAGAGCACTGCATAAAGGTTCACCACCAACACGACATAAAGCGGCAGCCACACCAAAAGCAGCACCAAAGACCAACGCCGCCGCGCCTTGTAAGACATCGCCATCAGTCGGCAAACGGATCAGTGACAAGGATCGTGTCATCACGCTCTGGCGATGTGGACAGCAGCGCAACCGGGCAATCGATCAACTCCTCGATCCGCCGCACATATTTGATCGCCTCGGCAGGCAAATCCGCCCAGGATCGCGCATTGGCCGTCGAGCCGCTCCAGCCGTCCATCTCTTCATAGATCGGCTCAACCCGCGCCTGCTGATCCGCCGCCGTCGGCAGATAATCGAGGCTCTGCCCATCAAGCGTGTAGCCTGTGCAAATCTTCAGCGTCTCCATTCCATCGAGAACATCGAGCTTGGTGAGCGCAATCCCGTTCACCCCGCTCAGCGCGCAGGTCTGGCGCACCAGAACCGCATCGAACCAGCCACAACGGCGTGAGCGCCCCGTCACTGTCCCCTTTTCACGCCCAACCGTCGCCAGATGCTCGCCAACCGCGTCAAACAATTCGCAAGGAAACGGCCCTTCGCCTACGCGCGTTGTGTAGGCTTTCACAATCCCAAGTACAAAATCAATTGATCCCGGCCCAAGCCCCGATCCGGTCGCCGCCATCCCCGATAGCGTTGTTGAGGATGTCACAAACGGATACGTGCCAAAATCCACATCCAAAAGCGAACCTTGCGCCCCTTCAAACAAAATGCGCTCGCCCGCCTTGCGCCGCTCGTTGAGGGTCTTCCAGGCAGGCGCGGCAAACGGCAGAACCTTGGGCGCAATCTCCATCAGCGACGCCTTGAGCGCGCCCGCATCGACCTCATCAAGCCCCAGCCCGCGCCGCAGCGCATTGTGGTGCAGCAAAAGCCGCGCGATGCGTTTGTCCAGCGTCGCTTCATCCGCGAGATCAGCGACCCGTACCACGCGCCGCCCCACTTTATCTTCATACGCAGGCCCAATCCCGCGCCCCGTCGTGCCGATCTTCGCAACCGAGTTTTGGCTCTCCCGCGCCCGATCCAACTCTCCATGCAGCGGCAGGATCAAAGGTGTGTTCTCCGCAATCATCAGATTGTCCGTCGTCACTGTCACACCCTGCTGCGCAATCCGCTCGATCTCATCAACAAGCGCCCAGGGGTCAAGCACAACGCCATTTCCAATAACCCCCAGCTTGCCATCGCGCAAAATTCCGGACGGCAGCAGCGACAGCTTGTAGACCTCTCCATCAATCACCAGCGTATGCCCGGCATTATGCCCGCCCTGAAACCGCACGATCACATCCGCCCGCTCCGAGAGCCAATCTACGATCTTGCCTTTTCCCTCGTCACCCCATTGGGTGCCGACAACGACCACATTTGCCATGAAATCTGCCTGTGTTAGAGCCTCTTACCAAACGCCTTATAGTCGGCTCGTACCGGAAATTAAACGGACATTTGCGCGCGCCTTGCGCAGCTGGAATTATCCCCAACAATTTTTCGCTTATCCCCAATATTCACACCGCCGCACCCTCCCAAAACCATGCAAACTGGTGTAGGGTCAATCCAACAATAAGGGGCAGGCATGGAAGACGGATCGGGCATGGATGGCAGCGCAGGCGAGCTGAGCCAACCACATAATATCGAAGCAGAACAGGCACTTCTGGGCGCGCTTTTGGTCAATAATGAAGTCTTCGACAGGATCGAGGGAATCGTCAACGCAGACCATTTCTACGATCCGGTCCACAGCCGCATTTTCGACATCGCCGCCCAGCGTATCCAGAAAAACGCGCTCGCCTCGCCCGTTACGCTCAAAGCCTTCCTCGAAGACGACGCGGGCCTTGCTGAGCTTGGCGGTCCCGCCTATCTCGCCCGCCTCGCAGGCGCTGCCACCTCAATTCTGTCCTCGCGCGACTATGCCCAGATGATCTATGACCTGGCGATCCGCCGCGATCTCATCCGCATCGGCGAGGATATCAGCTTCAAAGCCTCCCATGTGGACGTCCAGTCCGAGCCCGCCGAGCAAATCGTCGAAGCCGAACAAGCGCTCTACGCTTTGGGCGAAAAAGGCAGCGTCGACAAAGGCTTCCAGAGCTTCCTTTCGGCAATGAAAGAAGCCATCGACACAGCCCAAGCCGCCTATAAACGCGACGGCGGCCTCGCTGGCGCCTCCACGGGTCTCAAGGATCTCGACGGAAAACTGGGCGGCCTCCACCCCTCCGACCTGCTGATCCTCGCAGGCCGCCCGTCGATGGGTAAAACATCACTCGCCACCAATATCGCCTTCAACATCGCCAAAGCCTACAAGAAGGGCAAAAAGGCCGATGGGACCGAAGGCGCAGTTGATGGCGGCGTGGTCGGCTTCTACTCGCTGGAGATGTCCTCCGAACAACTCGCCGCCCGCATCCTCTCCGAAGCTGCCGAAATCCCGTCCGAGCAGATTCGCAAAGGCGATATGACCGAAGAAGAATTCCGCCGCTTCGTCGAGGCTGCCAAAGCGCTCGAAGCCTGCCCCCTCTACATCGACGACACACCCGCCCTGCCGATCTCGACCCTTGCCGCCCGCGCCCGCCGCCTCAAGCGCACCCACGGGCTCGATGTGCTGATGGTCGACTACCTGCAACTCGTCCGCCCTGCCTCCTCGCGCTCCGATGGCCGGGTTCAGGAAATCTCCGAAATCACCCAAGGCCTCAAAGCCATCGCCAAGGAATTGCAAATCCCGGTCGTGGCCCTGTCGCAGCTCTCGCGGCAAGTCGAGAGCCGCGAAGACAAACGCCCGCAGCTCTCGGATTTGCGCGAGTCAGGCTCTATCGAGCAAGACGCCGACGTCGTCATGTTCGTCTTTCGCGAAGAATATTATAAAGAGCGCGAAAAACCCGGCGAGCATGACACCGAAGCCATGATGAAATGGCAAGACGAGATGGGCGCGCTCATGGGCAAAGCCGAAGTGATTATCGGCAAACAACGCCACGGCCCCATCGGTTCGGTCGATCTTGCCTTCGAAGGCCGCTTCACGCGCTTCTCAGATCTGGTCAAACCCTGGCAATCCGGCGCGGAAACAGATTTCTAGAGCGCCGTCCAACACATCTGACCCAATTCTGCTCTGCTGCGCTGGGCGCCAGCGGTGAATAGGGCGCTGCGCATCGATCTGCTGGATCCGGACAGACGAACCCTTCGTGACAGACCAGGCGCGCGTCTGACGCCACGCCCTTTCTACAAGCCGAATACCCCGGTGACCTGCCCGCGCCGTGGCTTGGTCATGGGCGCAAAGGGCCGCGTCAGCATAGATCGGATGTGTTGGATGGTGCTCTAAGCGGCGCGCGTGCTGCACTCAACGCGCTGCACAAACGCCCTCATACTAAAATGACCCACGCACTATCACGTCCAAGACAGTCTGGCGCGTGATGGCACCCCCAACGAACACCATGCCGTCTTTGGTTCAAAATATCCCGCCCCGCGCGCAGCGGCCCTGAGCGGGCAGCTCAAACCAAAGTCGCGCCCCGCGCCAGCGGGGCACATTTTAACCGATTACTCACAAAGATTAAGCAAATCTAAACAGACTGCGCATCAGACCGTGCATAACTTGTGCATCGCCTGTGCATGGCTTGTGCATCGTGATTTTCGGCCCTACCGCCCCTTAAAGAGCGAACCCAAAACACCCCGCACCAGCTTGCGCCCCGCCGATCCGCCAAGCTGGCGCGCAAGGGATTTTGCGAATACCTCGCCCACACTATCCGATCGCGACGAACGCGTGCTTTTCTTGCGCGTCGTTTTCGGCTCATCCGCCGAATAGCGGCGTCCGGCGTTGAATTCCTTGAGTTTTAACTCCCCGTCCGCCTCGCGCTTTTCAGCCTCTTCCGCCTCTTTTGCCGCCGCCTCAGCCCGCGCGCGCAACACTTCAAACGCGCTCTCCCGATCCTTGGCCGCTTCGTAAACCCCCGCAATCGGCGATCCGGCGATCACCGCCTTGCGCTCGTCCATATCAATCGGCCCCAGCCGCGAAGACGGCGGACGGATCAACGTGCGCTCCACCACCGACGGCGCCCCTTTTCCTTCCAGCGTCGAGACCAATGCCTCCCCCACACCGCAATCGCGAATGGCATCCATAGTCTCGAACCGCGGATTGGGCCGGAAGGTCTCGGACGCCAGCCGCAGTGCCTTATGATCGCGCGGCGTGAACGCCCGCAGCGCATGTTGGAACCGATTGCCAAGCTGCCCCAGAATATCTTCAGGCACATCATCTGGGTTTTGCGAGATGAAATAGACCCCGACCCCTTTGGAGCGGATCAGCCGCGCCACCTGCTCCACTTTCTTGATCAGCGACTTGGGCGCATCCTCGAACAATAAATGCGCCTCATCGAAAAAGAACACGAACTTGGGCTTATCCGGATCGCCCACTTCCGGCAAATTCTCAAAGAGCTCCGACAAAAGCCACATCAGAAATGTCGCGTAAAGCGTTGGCGATTGCATCAGTTTATCTGATGCAAGGATATTAATGCGCCCCTTGCCGCCCGGCGTTGTGCGCATCAGATCGCTCAATTCGAGCGCCGGCTCGCCAAAAAACTTCTCACCGCCCTGATTTTCCAAAACCAGCAGATTACGCAAAATCGCTCCGATGGATTTCGTCGCAACCGAGCCATATTCGAGCGTCAATTCCTTGGTGTGTTCGCCCATCCATGTCAGAAGCGCCCGCAAATCCTTGATATCGATCAGCAACAATCCCTGCTCGTCAGCAATACGAAACGCGATGTTCAATGTACCTTCCTGCGCTTCCGTAAGCTCCATCAAACGGGACAGCAAAAGCGGCCCCATTTCCGTAATCGTCGTGCGGATCGGATGGCCCTTCTCGCCAAACAAGTCCCAGAACGTCACAGGAAAATCGCTGTAGTCGTAATCCTCAAAACCGATTTTCTCGGCCCGTGAAATCAGCTTGTCATGCAACTTGTGCGCGGGCGACCCGGCCACGGCCAAGCCCGACAAATCCCCCTTCACATCCGACAAAAACACCGGAACACCCGCATTCGAAAAACTCTCCGCAAGGATCTGCAATGTGACCGTTTTGCCGGTCCCCGTTGCCCCTGCAATCATGCCGTGGCGGTTGCCGAATTTCAAAAGCAACTCCTGCGGATCGGCGTAATCCACGCCCCCGCCCCCGATGAAAATTGTCTCGTTTTCCGACATGCGCCCCTGCTCCGTAGTCCTGATCACCGATCGTTTGCCGATCACAACAAGTTATTAACACTTTGATGTCAGGATGACCACGACACGCTGAGCAGGATATCGTTCTGGACAGTGCGTCATTTTACTTCCTCCCTGTCGACTGGCCGTGCTCATCGAGTACGGCCTTTTTTTTCGTGAGGCGCGCGCGTTGGCGTTAATCTCTTATTAATAGCTTCAACCGGCAAATTATTGATTAACTGCGTTTTTCTCTGAATGCACTGTTGACCGGTCTGGGTGGATATCCTAGGCTCTATCCAACAGTTCGGCCGGTCCGACAGGGAAAATGCGAAAACGCGAAGAAGGGTGCCTCAAAGGCACCCTTTCTTATGTTTGCCATTGGATAAATTTCCGCCGATGCGACGCCGAGGCATGCGCCAGACATTGACACATCGGGTGCAAACTGACACGTGATCTGGCAAACACAAAACGAGATCCAAGAGGCACGAGATACCATGTTTGCAAACGCAATACGACTTGCAGGACTAGCTCTTATTCTGGCCAGCGCGCCGGGTCATGCGCAGGAAACCACTGCCAATGACACGAGCGCGCAGGAACAAACCCAAACCGAAGAGAACGCAGAGGTCCAAGCCGAACAACCTACCGACAATTCAGACCCGTTGGCCCCTCAGCAGCCGCAAGAAGAAGTGCGCTCAGTCCATAACGATTGGCAAATCCGCTGCCGCTCCGAAAACGACTGCTTCATGTATCAGCTGGTGAACGACCCGCGCGGCGCGCCGGTTGCCGAAATCAACATCGTGGCGCTTCCCGATGATATCCCCGCCGTGGCAGGCTTCACCGTCGTCTCTCCACTGCGCACATTGCTCACCGAAGGGCTGACCCTTCAGGTTGATAATGGCCGCGTGCAACAATACCCCTTCCTATATTGTGCCCCCGTCGGATGCGCATCGCGCTTTGGGTATGAGCAGTCGGGACTCAACCAGTTCAAACGCGGAAACGTTGCGCGTCTGACCATCGTCGCCGTCGATCGCCCCGCGCAACCTGTCATTCTGGATGTCTCACTCAGCGGCTTCACCGCCGCATTTAACGCACTTTCAGGGTCTTAAAACGATCTGAGCGCCAGCACCGCATTCAACCCGCCAAAGGCAAACGCATTGCTTAGGACCGTATCCACTTTGCGTTCTTTGGCGGTATTTGGCACCACATCAAGGTCACACTCAGGGTCCGGTTCTTCGTAATTAATCGTGGGCGCAACAACCCCCTCGCGCAGGGCCAAAAGACACGCCAGAAGCTCCACCGCGCCAGTTCCGCCAATCAAATGCCCATGCATGGATTTCGTGGATGAGATCGACAACTTTTCGGCATGACCCCCAAATACCGTCCGCACAGCCGCGCATTCGGTGCGGTCATTGGCCGACGTGCCGGTGCCATGGGCGTTGATATATCCCACGTCCTGCGGATTAATCCCACCATCGCGCAGCGCGCCTGCCATGGCACGCTCTGCACCCAACTGGTTCGGCATCACAATATCGGACGCATCAGATGTTGCCGCAAATCCGACGATTTCCGCAATGATATCAGCACCCCGCGCCTGAGCGCGCTCCAGCGACTCCAGCACAAAAACAGCCGCCCCTTCGCCCTGTACCATGCCGCTCCGGTTCTTCGAGAACGGACGACATTTGTCGCGCGTCATCACCCGAAGGCCCTCCCATGCTTTGATCCCGCCAAAGCACAGCATGCTTTCCGAGCCGCCCGTGATCATCACATCCGCAAGCCCGGCGCGGATCATGTGAAAGGCCTGCCCGATGGCATGGTTTGACGACGCGCAGGCAGTGGCGACCGTGTAAGACGGGCCTTGCAGGTTGTATTTCATCGAAATATGCCCAACCGGCGCATTGTTCATCAAGCGCGGGACAACAAACGGATGGACGCGGTTCTTGGCGTCCTCATAGACGATCTTGAAATTCTCATCCTGGGTCTGCAATCCGCCGCCCGCGGTGCCCAAGATCGCACCGGCACGATGCGCCTCGGCCTCATCAATCTCCAAGCCCGCCTGCCCGATTGCCTCTTCAGCGGCGAGCAAAGCAAACTGCGTGAAAACATCATAGAGCACGATCTGCTGCCGCGTGAAAATATCCTGAGGCACATATCCCTTGATCTGACCACCCGACTGATGGCTCAACCGCTCGACATCGCGAAACTGCATCGGCGCAACACCGTCAACACCCTCGCGCATAGCTGCCTGAATTTGCGCTGCATTGCGCCCAAGTGCGCAGAGCGCACCCTGTCCGGTAATCACAACGCGTTGCATGTATAAGCGCCTTAGTTTTTGGTTCTGACCAAATCTTCCACTGCGCTGATAATGGCATCTACAGTCGAGACGTCAAATGCACTTTGACTGGGCTCGTTGGCATTGAAGGGGACGGAGACGTTGAACGCTTCTTCGATTGCAAAGACCGATTCAACAAGTCCCATGCTGTCGATGCCCAAATCTTCCGGGCTCGCATCAGGCTCCACGTCTGTGGGTTCCAAAAAAGCCTGTTCTGCGATGATCCGTATAACCTTGTCACGGATACTTTCAGTCATCACTTACCTCGATAAAAGGGCGTTGGGGTTCGTCTACTCGCTAGAAGATAGTTTTGAAACTGTTTTCTGCAAGTCTGCGACTTTTGTAGCCAACCGTGGTAAACGTCGGTATAATTTGTAGCTCTCGACATTCGAAGTCATTGGAATTGCGGGATTTCCCATCATAACGCGATTGGGCGGCACATTTGACGACACGCCCGACTTGCCCGCAACCATCGTATCGGACCCGATGGTAACATGATCCGCTACACCAACCTGCCCGCCAAGCACAACTCTGTCGCCAATTTGCGAGGATCCTGCAATCCCGACCTGACCGCACAGCAAACAGGTCTCTCCCACCTGAACATTATGCCCGATATGCACCATATTATCGAGCTTGCTCCCCCGTCCAATCACTGTGTCCCGAATGGTGCCCCGGTCCAAAGTCGCACCCGCACCGATTTCCACGTCATCGCCGATATGTACCGATCCGAGCGAGGCAATCCGCGCAAAATCCTGCGACTTTTGCGGCGCAATCTCATCCGCGCCCGCCTTGAACGCATCGATCGCGCCCGCTTCTGGTGTGACAAACGAAAACCCGTCCGTGCCGATCACCGCATTGGGATGGATAATCACATTATCCCCGATTACGACATCCGGCCCGATCCGCGCACCTTCGTAAATCAGGCAATTTCTGCCAATCCGCGCGCCGGTCGCGATGGTCACATGCGAAAATATCTTGGCCCCATCGCCAATGCGCACGCCCGCATCAATCATCACAAAAGGCCCGATTCTCGCATCCGCCGGAAGCTGCGCGCCAGGGTCTATGATAGCGCTTTGATGCACGCCGTCGCCCGGATCACGCGGGATCGCGAAATGCCCCGTCACACCCGCCATCGCAAAGCGTGGCCGCGTCACGAAAATCGCCGCCTCCAGCCCCAGCGCCTGCCAATCCGCGCCATCCCAAAGGACCGCCGCCCGCGCCTTACCGTTCGAGAGCGCATCGGCAAATTTCTTGTCCATCGCCAGCGCAAGATCATCCGGCCCGGCAACAGACGGCTCGCGCGGTGCTGCGACCTTCAGGTCGGCATTGCCTTGCGCCCTCGCCCCAAGCGCCTGGGCTATTTGCTCAATCGAGTACCTCATGGAAGTGTCATATACGCCCGCGCCCTGTGAAAACAAGCGGATCGCTTACCCTCGCTCGGATAGCAAAAGGCGCTCCCGATTATCTCGAAAGCGCCTCCCCGCATCACCTTCGAAGTTGGGTGAGCGGTCCTATCCCTCAAGCGCCTGCAGTTTAACACCGGCCCGCTCCAGCGCGCGATAGACGTGCTTGTCCCGGCCATAGACATCCGCACGGTAATGCGCGACGCCATCGCCGGTGACCCAGGCGGAGTTGTAGCTGAGATAAATCGGAACCGGCGTTTCCAAATTCACCTGCTTCTCCGTGCCCTTTTTTAACAGCGACGTGAAGGTCGCCTCTGGGTTTTTGAACTGCGGCCGCATCAGGTGATAGGCCAGATCAAACGGGCGCTGCACACGGATACACCCGTGGCTGTAGGCCCGCCGATCCTTCACAAACAAAGACTTTGCCGGCGTGTCATGCAGGTAAATATTGTTCCGGTTCGGGAACATGAATTTCACACGGCCCAAGGCATTCCGCCCACCCGGAGGCTGCTTGATCAAGAACGGAAAATTCGCCTCGGAATAGACGTTGAAATCCGCTCCTTCGGTATTCAACCGCTGCCCCTTGCGGTTCAAGAGCCACAACCCGCGCTTGCGCAGCGCCAGTGGATCCTGCTGCAAAAGCGGCAGATATTCACGCTCGGCAATCGAACGCGGCACATGCCAGAACGGGTTCACGATCAGATGGGTCATTTGATGCGAAAACTCGGGCGTCCGCAGATCATTTCGATTCCGACCAATGACAACGCGTGAGGTAAATGTCGGCTCACCGTCATCGATCACCGCCATCATCTGATCTGCCATATTGACCATGATATGCCGCGTGCCACGATCGCGCACCAGCCAACGCTCGCGTTCCAGATTTACGATAACCTGCTGCAATCTTTGCCGCGCACTTACATTCACCGCGCCCAGCGTTCCCGGCCCCGCAACGCCATCCGTGTTCAGGCCAAAGCGGCTCTGCACCAGCTTGACCATCATCACCATCTGCTCGTCATAGACGGGACTATCGCCAAGCGGACCGTATCCCATCCGCTCCAGCCGTGCGCGCAGAGCGGTGACCGATTTGCTTGTCCGGCCCGGACGCAGCGTCGCATTGGCAGGAACCTCTGCGCCCCAGCCATCCGATATCACAATCGCCTCAAGCCGCTTTTTCTCTTCAACAAGCCGGGCATAAACGCCAGATTGCGGCATCAATGTTTGCGCAAAATCGCTGAGAGACGGCGCAAGCGAAGCGCGTTGCATAATCGTATCGCTGGACCAGACCTGCGGGCGAAACTGAATTTCGGGGTCCGCATCTTTTGGGTTGATTACGCCCGAATTGAGGTCTTGCGCGTAATCAACAAAGGTCTGCGTCAGCAGCAACTCAACCCGCACACGCGCGTCATCAGACTGCGCAGTCGCGACCTGATCTCGCAGTGCCGCAACATTGTAACTGGCCAACGGCAAGGCGTGTTCCCCTGCGCGCTCAATCAGATCAAACAGCGCGGCAAGGCGTGCATCATCTCCAAACCAATACGGCTCGAAATTGCGATCCTTATAAAAACGCGCCGCAACTCGCGATACATCGGACTGTGCCTCAAG
>CAYRKW010000002.1:7626-21064 GCA_964425135.1 uncultured Rhodobacterales bacterium | reverse complement strand
AGTGGGGCTGTGCAGTGTGATTCTATGACTTGGAAGACGCCAGGGTTTGTGCGATAACCATGTCTAAATGTGGCCACTAAGATAACGGATCACACAACGAGCACGAATTGGGACGACGAGGCAGAGCATGACAAGAGACGACACACGGGGTCTTTCCCGTCGCGGCCTTTTGACAGGACTGACAGGATTGGCGGCGGTTTCAGCAGCCCCAGCGTATTCAAGTGTTTTCGGGTTTCTGAAGGGTGCAGGCGACGTGCGCCGCATCAAAATGTATTCGCAACGCACCGGCGAAATGCTGGACACGATCTACTGGATCGAAGGCGATTACATCAAAGAAGCCCTCGCTGAAATTAACTGGTTCATGCGCGATTGGCGCCGCGAAGAGACGATCAATTACGACGCGCGCAACATAAACATCATTTCCGCGACGCAGCAGCTGCTCGAAACCAACGAGCCGTTCAATCTGCTGTCCGGCTACCGCAGCCCGAAAACCAACGCCATGTTGCGGAAGAATTCGCGCGGTGTTGCGAGCAAATCCTATCACATCAAGGGTATGGCAGCAGATCTTCGTATGCGCTCGCGCTCTGTGAACCAAATGGCGGCCGCTGCGCGCGCCTGTAATTCGGGCGGTGTCGGGAAATATCGTCGCTCGGGCTTCATCCACGTCGATTGCGGCCCCGTCCGCACGTGGAATAAATAAGCCACTACACCTGAGTTTTGAACGAGAAGCAGCCCGGTTTGACGACCGGGCTTTGTCTTACTGGCTATCGGAATTGAAGTATCCAACAACAGCCCCCGGCGCTGCCGCCGTCGTCAGCCACGCCTCAACAAATTCACTGACAGAGCGGAAGCACACCAACTCAATCGCCGCATCCTCCCGCATCCAGAACGCCGCAGCCACCTGACCCAGACGCGACCGGCGCACGTCACCGACACCAAACGCATCAGCACTCATATCAACCGGCGCGCCTTTCGCGATGGTCTCCCGCGCGCGCTGCGTCGCAAGCGTAAACACTGCGCGCGCATCCGAGACATTCACAGACAGAAAATGCTGGCCCTTCATCGCCGCATCGAACGCCGCCACCAGTTCAGCCGCGCTATCATAGGCGCAGGTGATCAACAGCTCATCGGGCGACATCCAAACCGCCGCAATCCCGGCACCAAAACTGACCCGCCTCACCCCAGGCACATCCAGATCACATATCTGACGCAAGACCCCCCGCAGCGCCTCAGATCCCAAATCACCGCGCAGCGTGATCATCCCGCGCGTTTCTTGACGCTCCACATCAGACATCTTGCCGCGCTCCATCCTTGTCTAGGAAAACCGGATCAACCACACGCGCTTTGATCACGCGCCCACCTTCGACAGGAAAGCGCAACTCCTGGCCCATCCGCGTCGATCCGCTCTTGATCAGCGCCATTGCGATTGAGCGGCCTAGCGTTGGCGAGAAATAGGTCGAGGTAACATGCCCGATCATATTCTCCATCCCGTTCGCCAACTTCTCTCCTTCGACCGCATGCGCCCCATCAGGCAGCACGGTCTCCGGCTCAAGCGTTTCCAGCCCGACCAATTGCTTGCGATCCGTGCGCACCAGATCAGACCGCATCTGCGCCCGTTTGCCGATAAAATCTCTTTTCTTCTTCGAAACCGCCCAATCTAGCCCCAGATCCTGAGGCGTCACCGTGCCATCGGTTTCATCACCAATCATGATGAAGCCCTTCTCGGCCCGCATCACGTGCAGCGCCTCTGTCCCGTAAGGTTGAATGTCAAACTCGGCCCCCGCCTCCAGACATTTGAGCCAGAATTCAAGCCCCTGCCCCGCGTCAACAGCGATCTCATAGCTCAACTCACCCGAAAACGAGATACGCATGATCCGCGCTTTGAACCCAGCCAGCTCAGCATCCACAAATCCCATGAAAGGTAGCGCTTCCTTGGACACATCCGCCCCGCCCAGCGCCTCCAGAACTGCACGCGCTTTTGGCCCCACGACTGCGATTTGCGCAAATTGCTCGGTGACATTAGCCGTATAGACCTGCATGTCCCACCACTCGGTCTGCAACCACTCTTCAAACCAGCCATGCACGCGATCAGAACCGCCGGACGTCGTGTGGCACAGGAATGTCTCCTCATCGAGCCGCAGCACGACGCCATCATCAAACAAAAAGCCGTTGTCGTTGCACATCAAGCCATATCGGCAGCGCCCGACTTTCAGGCTCGACATCATGTTCGTGTACATCAAATCGAGGAATTTGCCCGCATCCGGCCCTTTGACGATGATCTTGCCCAAAGTGGAAGCATCGAGCAGCCCAACCGCCTCGCGCGTGTTCAATATCTCGCGCGTCACCGCGTCCTTAACGCTCTCACCATCGCGGCAAATCGCATAGGGACGCCGCCAGTCAGCCACAGGCTCCCAATGCGCGCCATTTTCATCGAGCCAGCCATCCATCGCCGTCTTGCGCGTTGGCTTGAACAGTGCCCCCCGCGCCTCACCCGCCACAGCGCCCATCGAAATCGGCGTGTAGGGCGGGCGGAACGTCGTCGTACCCACGTTTTGGATCGGCGCGTTCAATGCCCCGGCCAAAATCGCCAACCCGTTGATATTCGACAATTTCCCCTGATCCGTCGCCATCCCCAACGTGGTGTAGCGCTTGGTATGCTCCACCGAAGTATACCCCTCCTGCGCCGCAAGTTGCACATCCACGACCTTCACATCGTTCTGAAAATCGAGAAAGGCTTTGGCGCGCAGCTTTTGCTTGGCCCCGTCCGGCATGATCCACACAGGCCGCATCGGTTCCTCTTCCGGCACAGCGACATCGGGAACCGCATCAAGCGGTTGCTCGCGGTCAATATCGCTCACGGCTCGTAGCGCCTCATAATGCGCATCCCGCATCGCATCGCTGCTGTTGAAATACCCGCTTGCCGAACCCGCCGTCAGGACAAAACCCTGACCATCCGCCCCTAAGGGAGGGCGATCAAGGTCTGGCATAAAGCAGGCGGTTTCCTCATTCCATTTCAACTTGCCACCACAATGGGACCACAGATGCACAACGGGCGACCACCCGCCGGACATGGCGACGCAATCGCAGGCAATCTCTTCGAGCGGCGCGCCCTCGCCCGCCTGCGCACAAAGCACCACGCCCTCTACGAATTTGCGTCCCTTCACGCTTGCGATGCCCGTGCCCGTGAGGACACGAACGCCCACCGCCCGCACTTCGCGCACCAGCGGGCCATCCGCCTTGGGCCGCGAATCGACAACAGCAGGCACATCCAACCCAGCGGCTTTGAGCGCAATTGCCGTCCGATAGCCATCATCATTATTGGTCACAACAACCGTGCGATCCCCGCAGGACACACCATAAAGGCTCAGATAATCCCGCACCGCTGAAGCCAGCATCACACCCGGCACATCATTTCCGGCAAATGCCAAAGGACGCTCCAACGCGCCCGTCGCGGCAATGACACGCTGCGCCCTTATGCGCCACAAACGATGACGCGGGCCTTCGGGCCCGGCACCGTGATCGCCCAAACGCTCATAGCCCAGCACATATCCATGGTCATAAACGCCCGCGCCCATCATACGGCGGCGCAGGGTCACATTGGGCAGCGCTTGCAACTCTGCCACGGCCGTTTCGATCCAGTCAGGCCCCTCAAGGCCGTCGATATCCACATCATCAACCAGCGCCCGCCCGCCAAATTGCGCGCTTTGCTCGACCAGCAGCACACGTGCGCCCGACCGACCCGCAACCAGCGCCGCTTGCAGCCCGCCAATCCCGCCACCAACAACCAGAACATCCACATGCGCATAGAAATACTCATAGCGATCCGCATCCGGCTCTGTTGGCGCCTTGCCAAGCCCCGCCGATTTGCGAATGACCGGCTCAAACAGATGCTTCCACGCCGCGCGCGGATGGATGAACGTCTTATAGTAGAACCCGGCCGGAAAGAACTTCGACAGCCCGGCATTGATCGCGCCCACATCAAAGTCGAGCGACGGCCAATGGTTCTGCGAAGTCGCGCTCAAACCATCATACAACTCTTGATGGGTCGCCCGCTGGTTCGGCTCAAACTGTCCGCCAGCGCCAATCCCAACGAGCGCATTGGGCTCTTCCGCACCAGAGGCTACAATTCCGCGCGGGCGGTGATATTTGAACGATCGCCCCACAAGCGTCTGACCGTTTGCGAGCAGCGCCGAGGCCAGCGTATCTCCTGCAAACCCGCGCATCACCTGACCGTTCCAGGTGAAGGAGACGCCTTTTGTGCGGTCGATCAACGCCCCGCCCATAGCCAAACGCGACGTCATGACGACAGCTCCCACTCAGGACGGCGCGCTTTGATCGCAGCGATAACATCCGTAGGCGGCTCTAGCGTCTGCGCGGAATACGTCCCGAAGACCTCAAGGCTCGCCGTGCAGCGCGCTGCATGAAACCACTTGCCGCAGCCATAAGAATGTCGCCACCGCTCAAAATGCACACCGCGCGGGTTCTTGCGCTCAAAAAGATACGCCGCGAAATCCTCATCGCCCTCATCTACCGAGGCACGCGAGATATGCGCCTCCCCGCCCGGCTCAAACTCGGTCTCTTCGGCCAGCACACCGCAACACGGGCACCTCAAACTCAACATATTTCACCTCGGCGCCCTGCAAAAAACCGCACTGTTAACCTCGATAACCCATCGCACACTCGAAAATTGATGGCCGAAACAGCCTCTATCCCCCTGATAACAATCCGCTTTTTGCCCTGTTTACCAGTTTGCTTCAACGTCATTGCTTTCCCATCGGGTAAAGCCATAGGACTGGAGTTGTAACAAGTTTTAATCAACTCATGAGTAACGATATGCCCATCAATACCGTCGCTGCCCCAGGCCTTTTGCGCTGGATCGAAAATACCGTCATGAGCACCACAGGCGTGCAGGCCGACGGCGGCCTTGTCCTGATCGGTGCCGCCTTTGCGGCGATCATCACCATGATTTTCCGCTGCTCTTTGTTCAACGGCGGTGTGACGCGCCGCTAAGCCCTTCCGAAATTCGAATGCTACAGCCATCAGTGCGCCACCGCCGCCGCGACGCTTTCGTCAATCATGCGGCCTTGTGCGAAACGATCCAGACCGAATGGGCCGGCTAGATCACCAGGTTCACCTTTGGCAACCATCTCGGCAGTGGCCCAGCCACTGCCGGGTATGTTATTAGTGATCAATTTTCGACCTCACCGATGGAAAGCTAGCCCCAAAAAATTCTGCACCCTTGCGTTGAAATTCATCCAGCAAATCCTGCGCCTTGTGCAAGTCGGATTCTGTAGTTGTCATCAGGTCTCCAAGAAGTCGGTTTAATTTCATTACTTGAAACTCATATCGCCGTCTTTTTGAGACAGGAAACTTTGCTGTTACTATGGGGCCATCGAAGTCAACTTCTTCGTCTAAATATTCTTCTATGAAAGCATCCAACTTTTCACGATCTGAATTGTAACGCTTTAATATCTCGAATGTGGTTGCGAGGCGTCGTTGGATTAGATGAATGTCCGTCAGTAATCCTCCTGAATTAGAATGCAGCAAAAATTCGGTTTCTTGAGCTGACAAAACATCTACCGAAAGATTCCCACCGATTAGCGCAGTTACAACCAGCGCAGGATCAACTGTAGTTTGCTTGGCCACATCCAATGAAGGCAACTGCTTTGAAATCGACGAGTTTATCGAGTGAAATTGATTACAAATGTTAATAAGCTTCGCCAACCCAATCCTTGCATCATTGTTTCGTTGCACCTTCAAGTTTGCATTCGCCAATTTTTTGTCGCTGTAACTCTTGAACCATAAAACCACCAAAGCGCTAAATAACGAAATAATACCGCCGACAAGCACAGGAGCCAGTTGTTTCATTATCTCGTACAAATTTGGTAAGTCTGATTTCAACGGCTCCATCAGTGCGCCACCGCCGCCGCGACGCTTTCGTCAATCATGCGGCCTTGTGCGAAACGATCCAGACCGAATGGGCCGGCTAGATCACCAGGTTCACCTTTGGCAACCATCTCGGCAGTGGCCCAGCCACTGCCGGGTATGGCTTTAAATCCGCCCGTCCCCCAACCGCAATTGATGAACATCCCCTGCACTGGTGTCTTTGAGATGATCGGCGAGCGATCTCCTGTCATATCCACGATACCGCCCCATTGCCGCAGCATCTTGAGCCGTGAGATTACGGGGAAAGTCTCAATCAGCGCCCGCACGGTCTCCTCGATATGCTGGAACGAGCCGCGTTGCGTGTAATTGTTGAACGCATCCGCGCCGCCGCCAATGACCATCTCACCTTTGTCCGACTGGCTCATATACCCATGCACCGTGTTGGCCATAACCACGATATCCATCAACGGCTTGATCGGCTCGGACACAAGCGCCTGAAGCGCCACCGATTCCACAGGAAGCCTGAAGCCGGCCATATCCGCCAACAGGCCGGACGACCCCGCGACCACCACACAAAGCTTCTTGCACTTTATCGCGCCTTTGCTGGTCTGAATACCCGAGACCGCACCGCCGTCCCGATCAATGCCCGTCACTTCGCACTGCTGAATGATATCAACGCCCATGTCAGAGGCTGCCCGCGCATAGCCCCAGGCCACCGCATCATGCCGCGCCGTCCCGCCGCGCGCCTGCCACAGCCCACCAAGGACAGGATAGCGCGGGCCATCGAGATTGATGATGGGACAGTGCTTTTTCACCCCCGCCGGATCGACCATCTCGCTCTCGATCCCCGCCAGCCGATTGGCATGGGCCGTGCGCTTCCACGCCCGAAGCTCATGTTCCGTCTGCGCCAGCATCAACACACCGCGCGGGCTGAACATAATATTGAAATTCAACTTCTGGCTCAGATCCTCATAAAGCACCCGCGATTTCTCAAAAATCGCCGCACTGGCATCTTGCAAGTAGTTCGAGCGGATAATCGTCGTATTGCGCCCGGTATTGCCGCCGCCCAGCCAACCCTTCTCGATCACTGCAACATTGGTGATCCCGTGATTTGCCGCAAGATAATAGGCGGTGGCCAAGCCATGCCCGCCAGCGCCCACAATCACGACATCATATTCGCCCTTGGGTGCAGGTGAGCGCCAGGCACGCTCCCAGCCTGAATGATAACGCATAGCCTCGCGCGCCAGTGAGAATACTGAATACCGCTTCATGATCCCTGTCTCTTGCCCCAAATCAACCGCACTGCTCCCTAGACCATTTTTTAAGCCACGTCACACAGGTCGCGAAGTGCCAATATGTCGCAAATATGTGTACTACCCAAATGTTCTAATTCTCTTGTGCGCATGAGCGGCATTCAGGTATCCAACTGCGACATCCCGCAAACGATCAAATGCGGGTCTCAATGTGAGGGCAACGAAACGGTGGTTTTCTATATAATTGCAATCCTGGGAAGTGCCGTGATTGCCTATCTGGTGATCCTGCCGCTCATTCGTCCGCACAGCACCACGCCAAGCGATACCGCTTCGGATATCGACGTCTATAAAGACCAGCTGAGTGAGTTGGACAGCGATATCACTCGCGGCGTGCTAACACCCGAAGAGGCCGAGACCAGCCGCGTCGAAATCTCGCGCCGTCTGCTCGCAGCTGCCAAAAGCGACGACGCACAATCGAGCGTTGCGCCATTGCAGGTCAATCGACGTGCTGCGGGCGGTATGTTTATTGCCTTGATGGCATTTGCGGCGGGTCTTTACGTCTATCTCGGCGCTGATGGTCTGCCCGATCAGCCACTGGCGGTGCGCACCGCAGAGATCGAACTGCCCGCGCAAGACACGCTGGAGGCTCAATTCGCCGACACTGTTGACGCGCTCGCCATCGAACCGGCTGCGCGTGAAGCCGATCTCCTCAGCCAACTTCAAGACGTACTCGCATCCCGGCCCGATGATATCCAGGGGCATCGTCTATTGGTCACAACCCTCAACAACTTCCGCCAATATCGAGATGCGCGCAGCGCGCAAGACCGCGTCATGTCGCTCCTTGGCGACACCGCAACCGGCGAGGATTTTTCCGATCATGCTGAGACTATGATTTTCGCCGCGCGCGGTGTTGTCTCAGCAGAGGCGAATGCCGCACTGACCGAAGCGCTGGCGCGCGATGCGACCGATCGCCGTGCGCGCTATTATAGAGCCATCTCCTTTGCTCAGAACCAACAGCCCCAGCGCGCCATCGACATTTGGGCGAGTTTGCTCGATGAAGACGAGGTTGATGCGCCGTGGAAAGAGCCCATTCGCGCGCAAATTACGCGCGTGGCGGGACAATACGGCCTGCCCCTGCCCCAACAATTGCTGCGCGGCCCGTCGCAGGCAGATATCGCAGCAAGTGAGGACATGAGTGCTGAGGATCGCGCCGCGATGATCGAAGCAATGGTCGAAGGTCTGGCCGAACGGCTCGCCACCGAAGGCGGTGAAGCCGCAGAATGGGCACGGCTGATCACGGCACTGGGCGTGCTGGGCCAAACAGAACGCGCGGACGCTATATATACTGAGGCACGTCAGACCTTCGCACAAAGCCCTCCTGCGCTTGCGATGATCGAAGATGCCGCCCGGAACGCTGGTCTGACACAATGAACGCGCTGATCTTCGATGATATCAACGAATTTGCAGCGCATGCGCCAAACGGCGCGTTGATGGGGCTTGATTATGGCACGAAAACAATCGGCGTTGCGGTCTCGGATACGCTGCGCAGCGTTGCCTCCCCACTTGTGACCATAAAACGGCGGAAATTCACGCTCGATGCGGCAGATCTTAACGAAATCGCTCAAAACCGCCAAATTGCGGGTCTGGTTCTGGGCCTGCCCTACAATATGGACGGCTCAAGCGGCCCGCGTGTCCAGTCAACCCGCGCTTTTGCGCAGAATGTGGCGAGCAGAATCGCGCTTCCGATCACATTTTGGGACGAAAGATTGTCCACCGTCGCCGCAGAGCGCGCACTTCTGGAGGCGGATGCCTCTCGAAAACGTCGCGCAGAGCGCATCGATAACGTGGCTGCAAGCTATATTCTTCAAGGTGCTTTGGACCGATTAACCTATCTCGCAGGACAGACAGAACGATGAGCGATGATGTTTGGCGCCGCGACGAGATCGAAAGCCCCTGCGTTCAAGTATGCGTGGTCCACCCGGACGCGCGATTGTGCATCGGATGCTACCGCTCAATTGATGAAATCCGCGAGTGGTCCGCCATGGATCCGTCACAAAGACGCAGAATCATGTCGCAATTAGAGACCCGCGCGCCCCTGGTAAAAGGGCAAAGAAAAGGCGGACGCCGTCGGAAAACACCGTCCTGAGCACCGACTCGCCCTGTTCGAGCTATAAATTTAGACAAGTATTAACCCCAATATACCCAATGAAATAAGACCAAATAAATTACAATAAGGCAATGTATAAGAAAAAATGCCCAATTGTGACAGAAAAAGGGTGACACAGCGCCTCATTTTGTCTAACTTGTGTTCAGTAACCAGTAACGACGTAAGGGTAGCAAAATGACTTTCGCAAACTCCATCCCGACAGCTAACACAATGTTCGAAACATTCATGTTCACCAAGTTTGGTATGAATGTTGATTTGAGCGAGAGCACGACCTTCATGGCCGTCGCAGTTGCTGCCGCCGCCGCTTTTGCTTGGACCCGTCTTTACAACTCAGCGAAATACAGCCGCTAAGAATTACCTCAAATTTGAGTGATATTTGGCGCATATCTGACACATTGAGGCAAGCTTGTGTTTGAAGCCTCGTGACAGGTGCCACAATTTCGGCCTAAGTAAGTCCTCGTTGAATGTGTGATCAACGAATGTGTGTGTGTGAAGAGTTAAGTGAGTGTGTGGAATGCGTGGAACTATTTTGACATTTGGATGTTTGATCGTCGGGGCCGCTTCGGTCGCCAATACACTCTTGTCCGGTGCCGGTAAGGCCAGCGCAACCACTTACGTCATCATCGCCGCAGTACTGGTTCTGTGCGCATTGATCGCAACACTTCCCACCCTCATCGAACGCTTGAACGTCGTAAAGAGTGAGGCTCGCTCGATTGTTACCGCCGTCGCAATGGGCGTCATGGCACTGTATACATTCGATTTTTCCGAAAATTTCGCCTTTGTTGCATCACCGGCAGACCTCGCTGTTGACGTCGCCAGCAACGGCCCGTCTTCATCTTCCATACCGCGTCAGGCTGACGGCCACTTCCGCGCCATCGCCGATGTGAACGGCAACAACATCCCCTTGCTAGTTGACACAGGCGCGTCGATTGTTCTGCTTACTTACGATCACGCCATCGCAACTGGCCTTGATATGGATGCGCTCAAGTTTGACCTGCCAATTCTGACCGCAAATGGCCGCAGCCACGTCGCAGAAGTTACGCTGCCTGCCCTTCAGATCGGTGATGTGTCGGTCAAGAATGTACGCGCCGCAGTCGCCGAGCGTGGCCAGCTTCATGCCTCCCTCCTTGGGATGAGCTTCATCGGCAACATCAAGGAAGCCATTATCCGCAAAGACGAGATGATTTTCCGCAACTAAGACACTCAGACGCTCAGCCAGAGTTACGGCGCAATGCGGACTGGACCCCGAAAAAATCGGGACCGCATTGCGCCGCCGAACTTCGGCACCAAAGACCGCCCGTAGAGAAATCCGGGCGGTCTTTGCGTTTTCTCTTTTACATAGATATTACTTGAGTTATTCTACGCGGACAAATTTATTGGGACTGGGAAAATTATGAAAAAGTCTTTGGCCGCGGTGTCGGCATGCGCTCTATTTGTGTCTGGTTGCGGCGGCGGAAGCGGCACAACAACTGAATTCGGATTTCAAAATTCGAACCTAGCTGGCACAACCTATACTGGACAGGGCGTCACAGCGACTCGCAACATCGCAAGCTTTGATACATCCGCTTCAAATGTGACCGTTGAATTCACACCAAGCTCAACGGGTGGAACCGGCGCTGACGCCTATTCATCCGTTGCAATCACCATTGATGGTGAGCGGCACGTCTTAACGCCTGAATCCGCCAACACTGCAACGAACGCGAGCGGAGACAAAGCCCTCGGATTTGGCGCATCGCTCAATGGCGGTGCTGATACGCGCGAAATGCTGTTTTAACCTACATCGAAGGCGCTTTTCAGTCAGAGCAGGTCGGTATGTTCATTTTAGGAAATGAAACACCCGTAGGCGCGCTTCCCAGCGCAACAGCAACGTACACAGGCGGGGCGCTTGCACTCGAAGCCTCAGATCCCGCTTCACCAAATTCCGGCAATGTGACAATCGCAGTGGATTTTGACAATGGCGATATCACGAGCGGAGAGATTTCCTTCAATACAGGCGATTTGAGTGGCACAACCCTGACACTCGCGCCCACCAATATCATCGGCACCGGATTTAACACGTCTCTGACAAGTTCTGGCACCCCGCTCACAGCATCCGCGCTCGACGGCCAATTCTACGGGGCAAATGGGCAGGAGCTTGGCGGCGCGTTCAATTTCGACAACGCCAGCGGCACATTTGTTGGCTATTACGGCGCCACCGATTAGGCAGATTGCCGCGTCTCACCAGATGACACAAACGACAAGGCTTCGGCGACAATGCCGAAGCCTGCATCTGGCCTATGAGCATTTTCCGACAAATGCCGCCGCCACGCCCGCGCGCCCGGCAGCCCGTTAAACAATCCCAACATATGACGGGTGATCGCCGAGAGCTTCGTCCCCGCTCGAACTTCCGCCTCAATATACGACTGCATCGCAAAAACGGTGGCATGGCGATCGTCAATCGGAGGGCGCGCGTCAAAAATTACAGCATCCGCACCCATCAATATCTCTGCTGGGTTATGATAGGCTGCTCGACCAATCATCACGCCATCAAGTCCCGCATCCAGAAAGTCGTGCGCCTGCGCCAAACTCTCTATCCCACCATTGATGCCGATACTCAGATGCGGAAAATCCCGCTTCATCTGCATCACGAGCGGATAATCCAGGGGGGGAATATCGCGATTTTCCTTCGGCGACAGCCCCTTCAGCCACGCCTTGCGCGCATGGATCGTAAAATCGCGCACACCGGACGACGAAACGACCTCCAGAAAGGCTGGCAAAACCTCATGCGGCTCCTGCTCATCCACCCCAATCCGGCACTTGACCGAGACCTTTGCGCCGCCAGCCGCATCCAGCATCGCCCCCACGCAATCGCGCACCAACGCTGGCGTTTCCATCAAAACCGCCCCAAAAGCCCCCGATTGCACTCGATCCGATGGGCAACCAACATTCAAATTGACCTCATCATACCCAAACTCAACCCCAATCCGCGTTGCCTGCCCCACAAGCGCCGGGTCCGACCCGCCAATTTGCAACGCCACCGAATGCTCTACTGGATCATACATTAGCAACCGCCCCCGATCCCCATGCACAATCGCCGCTGCTGTTATCATTTCTGTATAAAGATGCGTCTGCCGCGACATCATCCGATGAAACATCCGGCAATGCCGATCCGTCCAATCCATCATGGGGGCGACGGAGAGACGAGCCATAGGGTGCGAAGTCGCAGGTGCGGTCACTGTTTCGATCTCATTGAGGCGGTTGCCGTGTTGCCTGCGCTCTATCAAATGACGTGCAAAACACCAATTGCAAAACGAACCGATAGCAAACACACTCCGCCCGAACACCCGTCAGTGAAAGACAGCAATGCGCGCCAGCCTGCCCATGTATGCCAGACCTGAACTTATAGACGCGCACGCAATCTATTGGCAGGCCATCCGCGCCGGTCTTTCACAGCACGGCATCAAGTCACCTCAACATCTCACACTCGATAAAGATGACGCTGCCTTTTGGCGCGCAGATGATTTGCTGCTCAGTCAGACCTGTGGCTTGCCCTATCGGATAGGGCTCCACGCCCATGTCACCCTGATCGGCACGCCGGATTATGGCCTCACCGGCTGCCCGCCCGGCTACTATCGCTCCGCAATCGTCGTGCGCGCCGATGATCCGCGCACCACGCTGCGGGACTTCGACACAGCCCCCCTTGCGATCAACGGATACACCTCACAATCGGGCTATGCTGCGATCTGCAATGCTCTTGCAAACCCACAAATAACCGTCAGCGGCGCACATCGTGCCTCCGCACAGATGGTAGCCGCAAAACAGACGGATATCGCCGCCCTTGATGCGGTTTCCTGGGCCTTGATGCAGCGCTACGACCCCTTCGCAAGCGACCTGCGCGTCCTCGAATGGACCGCGCCGACGCCCGGCCTGCCCTACATCTGCGCCACCTCGCAGCCCGCCGCGCGCATCGCCGCTTCAATCCGAACCGCCATCAAAAATCTTGGCGGCGAGATCAAAGAGTTGCTTATGCTCAAATCCCTCGTCCAAATCCCCAAAGCCGACTATCTGGCGCAATCCATCCCGCTTGCTTCCACATCAAGCACCACCTAAACAATATATAAAACAGGGAGTTACCAGTAATGACACATGTTCT
>CAYRKW010000002.1:0-7526 GCA_964425135.1 uncultured Rhodobacterales bacterium | reverse complement strand
AACGCCCCGATCATCCGCTGCATGCCCAACACCCCCGCCGCCATCGGTCAAGGCATGATGGTCTGCTACGCAACGCCCTCGGTGAGCGGTCAGATCAAAGACATCACCTCCCAACTGCTGGCCGCCTCCGGCGAGGTTGCGTGGATCGACACCGAGGATCTGATGGATGCCGTCACCGCGATTTCAGGCTCCGGTCCGGCTTACGTGTTCCATATGGTCGAGTGCCTGACCAATGCCGCCAAGGCGCTGGATCTGCCCGACGAAATCGCCAGTCAGCTTGCCAAACAAACCGTCATGGGCGCAGGCGCGCTCGCGTCGCAATCGGGCACACCGCCCGACCAGCTTCGGGTTCAGGTCACCAGCCCCGGCGGGACCACCGCCGCCGCTTTAGATGTTCTTATGGGCGACGATGCGCTCCAAACCCTTTTAAACGCAGCGACCAAAGCCGCGCGCGATCGTGGCAGAGAACTCGGCAAAGGTTAACTCAACGCGCTAACCTGAAATAAATCACCACATGACGTCGCAAACACGCGCTACATGCCGCCATTCCGCTTTGACTTGGCAGATGCAGCCCGTACAAACGATCACATGAGCAATCCGAATCCAACCCTGCTGCCCAATGGCGACTGGCCGCGTTTCAAACCCGGCTGGGTCTGGCTTGTGGGCGCAGGTCCGGGCGATCCGGGGCTGATGACCTTGCACGCGCTCAATGCGCTTCGGCAGGCGGACGTGGTGGTGTATGATGCGCTGGTCGATCCGCGCATTCTCGATTGGACCAGCGCGGAGCCAATTTTCGCAGGCAAGCGCGGCGGCAAGCCCAGCCCCAAACAGCGCGACATATCGCTACGCCTGATCGAACTTGCCCGCACCGGAAAACGCGTCCTGCGCCTCAAAGGCGGCGATCCCTTCGTCTTCGGCCGCGGCGGGGAGGAAGCGCAAACGCTCATCGCCGCTGACATTCCGGTGCGCGTCATCCCAGGCATCACCGCCGGCGTCGGCGGTCTGGCCTATGCCGGTATCCCGCTCACCCATCGCGACGTGAACCAGTCGGTCACCTTTATCACCGGTCACGATCAATCGGGCGGATCACCGCAAAGCCTCAACTGGACAGCCATATCCGAGGCCTCCGAGGTGCTGGTGATCTATATGGGCATGAAGCATCTGGCCCAGATCAGCACCGCTTTGCTCGATGCGGGCCGCGCCCCCGATGAGCCTGTGGCGCTGGTCACAAACGCCACAACGCCGCAGCAGGACATTCTGGAAACAACACTCAAACATGCCGTTCAAGATGCACAGCGCGCAGGCGTGTCGCCACCAGCCATCATCTGCATCGGACGCGTTGTGAAGATGCGCCATCTGCTCGATTGGGCCGCGATTGCAGACGGCAAACGCCCCGCAGATCTCGATCCGCTGGGACGCAACGACAAAGATCGGCAAGCCAGTTGAGCACTGGCGTTCTGATCGCCGCCCCTCAATCGCGCAGCGGAAAAACGACGTTAACGCTTGGCCTGATCCGCGCTCTGACAAACGCCGGACGCGCTGTGAAACCCGGCAAGAGTGGCCCTGACTACATAGACACCGCGTATCTGTGCGCAGCCGCCCGTACGCCCGCGATCAATCTCGACGCCTTTGCAATGTCCCCGGATCGTCTGTGCAGTCTCGCGCAAAGCGACGATTTTCTGATTGTCGAAGGCGCAATGGGTCTCTTCGACGGCGCACCCCCCGACGGGCGCGGCTCAGCAGCCGATTTGGCTCAAATCTTGGATCTACCTGTCCTCCTCGTCCTCGATTGCGCCTCAACCGCGCAAACGATTGCGGCCATCGCATCCGGCATCATCAACCACCGCCCGAACCTGCGCTTTGCTGGCCTGATCCTTAATCGCGTTGGCTCAGCGCGCCACGAGACCATGCTCCGCGATGCACTTGCCCCCATCAGCACCCCCATCATCGGTGCCATCCCGCGCCATGAGAACCTGAGGCGCCCGTCCCGCCACCTTGGCCTCATCCAAGCCCGCGAAGACAGTGATCTGGAGACCTACCTCGACAGCGCCGCCGCGCTAATCGCAGACAATCTCGACCTCTCCGCCATCATCTCGCAATCCCGGACACCACACGCCGCACCGAAAACCAAACGCCTCCCCCCCCTCGGTCAGCATATCGCCATTGCCTCAGACGACGCATTCGCATTCACCTACACGCACATGCTGGACGACTGGCAGCAGCAAGGCGCGCAAATCTCTCTTTTCTCACCGCTCCAAGACGAGCCACCCGCCCATGACGCCGATGCAATCTTTCTGCCCGGCGGCTATCCCGAGCTGCACACCGCCAAGCTTGCCCATGCCGCAACCTTCGCAACCACAATGAAACGCGCCGCGCAATCAGGCACCACAATCTACGGCGAGTGCGGTGGCTATATGACGCTTGGCAAGACCCTCACAGATGCGCAGGGCGACACATTTACTATGCTGGGCCTGCTCGATCTGCACACCAGCTTTGCCAAGCGCAAACTGCATCTGGGATACAGACATTTGGACCCGATAAACGGCCCTTTCACCGCCCCCCTCGCGGCCCACGAATTTCACTATTCGACCACCCTATCTCAAACAGGAGCCCCGCTGTTTTCCGCGCGCGACGCCGCCGGAATTGAATTTGGGACAATGGGACTTGTATCCGGCAGCGTTTCAGGGTCATTTGCCCATATTATCGACATCCGATCGGACACCCCATGAGCTCCGCGCAAATGCCATCGACACAGATGCGTCGCAACATCACGCTGCTGGTATTGTGTCAGGCCGTCCTAGGTGCGCAAATGCCGCTGCATTTCGCCGTGGGGGGCCTCGCGGGGCAAATACTGGCCTCCAACAAATGCTGGGCCACCCTGCCGATCTCAATGACAGTTCTGGGGTCTATGATCACCGCTCCGTTCCTGTCGAACATCATGCAGAAATTCGGGCGCAAGCCGGGTTTTCTGATCGGCGTGATCTTCTCCACACTGGGCAGCGCGTTCAATGCCTACGCACTCTTTGTCGGCAGCTTCGCGCTCCTCCTGCTCGGCTCACTCTTCATCGGCGTTTATATGTCCGCGCAAGGCTTCTACCGATTTGCAGCCGCCGACACCGCGTCTGACGAATTCCGCCCCAAAGCGATCTCCTACGTCATGGCAGGCGGCCTCGCATCCGCGATCATCGGCCCCCAATTGGCAAATCTGACCCAAGACAGCTTCGCCATCCAGTTCGTTGGCGCGTATCTTGCGATCATCGTGGTTAATTTCATCGGCACTTTCTTCATCCTCGCCCTAAGCATTCCCAAACCCAAACCCGCCGAAGAAGGCGCTTCGGGCGGGCGCTCTTACGCGGAGCTTCTGCGCTCCCCCCGCATCATCACCGCCATGATATGCGGTATGGTCTCCTACGCGCTTATGAACCTCGTGATGACCTCCACCCCCCTCGCCGTGGTCGGCTGCGGCTACAGCAATGTGGACAGCAACAATGTCGTCATGGCCCATGTAATCGGCATGTTCGCACCCGCTTTTGTAACCGGCCATTTGATTGCCCGTTTCGGCTCTGGCCGGGTGATTGCGGCAGGTTTGACCATCCTGGCCGCCGCAGGCGCGGTCGCGTTATCGGGCGTCAATTTGTCCAATTTCTTCCTCGCGCTGATCCTCTTGGGCATCGGCTGGAACTTCGGCTTCATCGGCGCAACTGCAATGCTCACTGCCCAATCGCGTCCGGAGGAAAAAGGCCGCGTACAGGGCATGAATGACTTTTTCATCTTCGGCATGGTAACACTCGCTTCAGTCGCTTCAGGCGGCCTGATGAACTGCTCCGGCTCAACGGCGGTGCAAGGGTGGAGCGCTGTCAACTACGCCATGATCCCTTTTCTCGCCTTGGCCGGTCTCACCCTGATCTGGTATCTGACCATCGCCCGGCGTCAGTCAGCCTGACCCTCACCAACGCCCCAATGTTTGCGCGATCAGGAACCGCAACGGCGCGCGCGGTCTGGGCGGCAGGGACAGGATTTGATCCGGCGACCTTTGCACAAACGCCAAAACCGCATCTGCGCCAAACCCGGCCAGAAAGGCTGGATGTTGCGCGCGCTCAACCTCGCCAGATCTCATTCGCGCCTCCCTGATGCGATTGCGCGCCAGTGCAGTCACCTCCTCCACCTTCGCCGCCAACTCAAACGCCACCTCGCCGCGCGAGGCTTTAAGCAAGACCTCCTGCCCATTGGGCACCGCAGGCACAGGCGCATATCCCCGCGCATAGAGCGCCCCCGCCCCCTCCCAAAGCGCCGCAATCCCGCAGCCCCATCCATAGAGCCGCGCCACATCAAGACACCCTGCCTGGCCACCCAAAACCTGCGCGGCCATCACCATCAACCCCGCCGACGTCGCATCGATATAGTCGCCAAAAGCATCGACGTCATCTTCCTGCGCCCGGGACAGATCGCGGTGACGCGCCTTGATCAACGCCTCAAGATCGCTGCGCTCCAGCCGGTGCCGATGGATAGCCTCCGCAAGTGGTCCGACCACCTCATGCCGCCTTGGCGTGCCATCGAATATCTCCTCAACTGCATCGCTCCACCACTGCAGACGCATCTGGCAAATCATGCTCTCAGCAGACGCCCAGGGCGCGCGCGACACCTCCACGTTAAACGCATAAAGCGCCATTAGATCGCCGCGCAGGGGCATGGGCGCGCACATCGCCGCGCGAAACCGCAGAGGGTCGGCCTTCTCCACCAGCGCGGCGCAGGCGTCCAAACTCATCTGATCCGCTCGACAATACGCGCGCGAACGCGCTGCAACGCGTCAAACCGCTCCGGCAGCATGTCAGTGACCATCTGAACGTGCGCTGCGTCAAACGTATCCGCATCAACAGGCGCCAGCGACGCCCCGCGCACTGCCATAGCGCGCGCAACCTCGCCCACTCCCGTACCGATATCCAACACCAGCGCTCCATCAAACGCGATCTCGCAGGCCTCAGGCCGATCATCATAATGCGCATCGGGCGGACCCGGCCGAGGCGCAGTATCATCGCCAGATACACGCCCCCAATCGGACGTGCGACCTGCATCAACCTCACCGCCCATCAGACCGCCCTTCATCTTTCCCAAAATACTCCCGCCGGAGGCGGCCCCGCGCCCTCAGCCCTGCGCGCCATCGCGAATGAGCTTCCAATTCACCGCATCAATCAGCGCCTGAAACGAGGCATCGACGATGTTCGCCGACACACCTACAGTGGACCAGATACGCCCCTCGCTATCCTGACTGTCAATCAACACCCGCGTCACCGCCTCGGTGCCGCCATTGGTGATCCGAACTCGAAAATCCACCAGATCAATATCATCGATATAGGCCTGGTATGGCCCCAAATCCTTCGCCAGCGCCCGGCTCAGCGCATTCACAGGGCCCTGATCCGCATCCTGTTCCAGATCACGGCTCTCCGAGACCGACATCATCCGCTCGCCCCTGACATTTACCACCACAACCGCCTCAGAGACGGTGATCATCTCGTTGCGCGCGTTCTTGCGCCGCTCGACCATCACGCGATATCGCTCAACATCAAAGAAGGTCGGCAGCAGCCCCAGCTCCTCCCGCGCCACCAGCTCAAAGGACGCCAGCGCACTGTCATAGGCATAGCCTTCGTCTTCGTTTTGCTTGATCCGCTCCAGAATCCGCACCAGCCGCGGATCACCCTTCTCCGCCTCAATCCCTGCCTCGCCCAAAACACGCAGCAGGTTCGACGTCCCCGCCTGATTGGACATCGGAACAACCCGTTCATTACCAACCGTCTCAGGTGGTACATGCTCATAGGTGCTCGGGTCCTTCAAAATCGCCGAAGCATGAAGACCCGACTTATGCGTAAACGCAGCACCCCCGACATAAGGCGCATGCGCATTGGGCACACGGTTCAGGATATCATCGAGCATCCGGCTCACCCGCGTCAGATCGATCAGATTGGCCGCGCTGACACCAATCTCATAGGCGCTCTTGTACGGCTCTTTTAAAAGCAGCGTCGGAATGATCGACGTCAAGTTCGCATTCCCGCATCGCTCCCCCAACCCGTTCAGCGTCCCCTGAATTTGCCGCGCGCCAGCATCCACTGCCGCCAGCGTTCCGGCAACCGCCTGCCCCGTATCATCATGGGTGTGAATGCCCACATGGCTTCCGGGAATATGCTGGCACACCGCGTGGGTGATTTCGGCAATCTCATGCGGCAGTGCCCCGCCGTTTGTATCGCACAGCACAATCCACCGCGCCCCCGCCCCATAGGCAGCCTTGAGGCAATCCAGCGCATAATCCGGGTTCGACTTATAGCCATCAAAGAAATGCTCCGCATCAAACAGGGTTTCGCGTCCCATCTTGCCAAGATGCGAAAAAGAGCCGGAAATCGCCTCGATATTCTCCTCCAGAGTGATCCCAAGCGCTTTGGTGACATGAAAATCATGGCTCTTGCCCACCAGACACACCGCAGGCGTCCCGGCATTGGCCACCGCCGCTAGCACATCGTCATTGGCCGCCGAACGCCCGGCCCGCTTGGTCATCCCAAAGGCAGTGAACACCGAAGTCTTGAAAGACGGCGGCACATCGAAAAACTCAGTATCAGTCGGGTTGGCCCCCGGCCATCCCCCCTCGACATAATCCACCCCCAAATGATCCAACGCCAAAGCAATCCGCCGTTTGTCATCGGCTGAAAAATCCACCCCCTTTGTCTGCTGCCCGTCGCGCAAAGTGGTGTCGAAAAGATAAAGCCGCTCCCTATCCACCGATCACCCCCCGTCCCGGACCCGATCCGGGGCCTCCGAGCCGCGCCTTGGTTGTCCACACGTTCGCCCGGTCATTGAACCAGGCTGCGCCCGACCCGCCCAACAGCGCGGGCGCAACGCCTCCACTCTCGGGCCGCGCGCTGTCCCTGCAAACATCCAAAGGCATCACACTCCCTCCAATCTGGATGCATCAAAGCCCGGCAAGAGCGACCATGTCGCACCCTCCGCTCCATCCCGCACCTCAACACCGGCGGCGTTAAACGCATCGCGAATAGCATCCGCCCGCGCAAAATCCTTTGCCGCACGCGCCGCAACGCGCTCCGCAAGCAGCGCCTCAATCCGCGCCGCCGCATCACCACCTGCCTGATCCCAGCCGCCCAGATCATCACTCAGCAAGCCCAGCAGCCTCGCAGACGCCTGCAAAACCGCCGGATCATTCGCCGCAATCTTATGAAGCGCCGTCATAGCCCCCGCCGTATTCAGATCATCCGCCACTGCTTTGACAACCTTCGGCGAGACCTCATCGACTTGCTCTACACCCGCAATAATCCCGCGCCACTTGCGCAACGTCGCCTCCGCCTCTTCCGCTTTTCTCAAAGTCCAGTCCATCGGCTTGGAATATTGCGTCGACAAAAGCACAAAGCGGATCACCTCTCCGGGATACCCTTGGTCGAGCAAATCCCGCACCGTGAAAAAATTGCCCAACGACTTGGACATCTTCTTGCCCTCGACCTGCAACATCTCGTTATGCACCCAATAGC
>CAYRKW010000001.1:0-113134 GCA_964425135.1 uncultured Rhodobacterales bacterium | reverse complement strand
GCAACACGCATCTAAACCAACATAACGCCCCGCCCCGGACCTGATCCGGGGCCTCATTCGATCTGAGGCAATTTCCTCGCCTCCGCATCTGGTGCACCCGCAACCGCTTCCTTTCCAGCAGAAACCAAATTTTCGATCATGGCACTGGCACCCGCTGGATCAGTGAAGAAGTAATACGAATAACCGATTACCCCTGCCCATCCTGACCACCACAATGGATTGGCTGCACTTTTTCCAACCGCTTTCTTGAATTCCTCACTAACCACGCCCTTTGAGGCAGCCTCTAACTCCTCGTTCAGCAGAGCAACCGTTTGATGCAACTCAGCAATTTGCGCTTCGAGGATCGCAATCTTATGATCGTTAGACGAACTATCTCCGATCACTTGAGCAATGCGTCGCAAAATAGTTTTAAGCGACCCGAATGCCCGCAGTTCTTGAGGAAGATCGTTAAGCTCCGCCTTTCGCAAAAACTCCGTGCATAGACCCTCCACATCATCTGCCGCCTTGAGCGCCGCCGCTTTAGACATCTCTGGAAACGCCAACAAACGCTCGACAGTTTGCGCAATTTTTTCTTGATCTAAGCGAGGCGCATACCGCCCCTCAATCTCCGCAATCACCCCCGCAACATGCGCAGCGCCCTTCTCCCAATCCGCATCCGGGATCAATGCAATCTCTTTTTGCATCTCCCAATCCATCGGCGCGCCGCGTTCTGCGCTCAAATACCAACGCGACCAAAAAGAAAGTTCCGTTTCGTTCTCCAAATGTTGATGAAGCTGCTCTGCGAAAGGCTTGATCTCTTCGGGCAAGCCATGCGGCCAAATCGGGTGACCCAAAAGACCCGCCACATCCGTGACTGTCCCGTCCTCAAATAAGATCGTATCCCGCTCCAACGCTTTCCAAAAAGCAGCATCAGCGGCAGCAGAATCAGCGGCATAAGCAGCAGCATCAGCAGCAGCAGAATCAGCGGCATAAGCAGCAGCATCAGCAGCAGCTTTCACCTCTGGGGTTGGCCATGTGCCCGCAACCCCAGAGGTGAGGCTACACCTGAACCAAGCAGTCATATCATTGTCAAGATTGCGCCCTTCAATCCAATCGTTGATATATCTGGCATAGAACGGTACCGCCCTCAGCGCCGCCCGATGCGCAATCGCAACGCAAACCTCGCGCGGCTTGCCCTCCAACCACGCCTCAAGCTCTTCACGTCCAAACTCAGCCATCCCCTCACCTCCCCGGCGGTATCGCATACGTCACCGACGCCTGCGCCACCGGCTCCTCCACACCTTCACTAAACAGCAGCACATCCCCCACGCTCAGCGTTTTGCCCAGCTTCAATATCCGCGCCTCCGCCACCAGATCCGCCGGCGCGGGCTTGCGCATAAAATTGATCGTGCACGACGTCGTCACCGTCAGTGCCTCCGGCCCGATCATCGCCAGCGTCACCACGTAGAACGCACAATCGGCCAGCGTGAACATCGACGGCCCCGACACAGTGCCCCCGGGCCGCAGGTGCTGCTCCCCGATGGTCATCCGCACCCGCGCCCGCATCGTGGCGATCTCCAGCACGTCCATCTGCCCGTCAATCTGGGGGAAGACGTCGGCCAGAAACGCCTCCACCTCCGCCAGGGTCATTTTCGGCTGCATCATATCTTGGGCTTTTGTGTTCATAGCGCACCTGTCATACTCATGCCCAAACTAGCGAAAGGCGCGGGCATGGGCGAGACGATTTTGGAACGGGCGGATGCGGGTGCGATTGCAACGCTCACGCTCAACTCACCCTCCAATCTCAATGCACTCTCGGATGCGATGCTGGCGACCCTCATGGACCAGTTCGCAGCACTCAAATCCGATACCTCGATCCGCGCCGTCATCCTGCGCGGCTCAGGCAAAGCGTTTTGTGCAGGCCATGACCTCAAAGAAATGACCGCAGGACGCCAGGCCGAGGACGCAGGCCGCGCCTATTTCGCCGATCTTTTCGCGCGCTGTTCGGCGATGATGACCGCCATCCGCGATCTGCCGCAACCAGTGATCGCCCAGGTCCATGGCATCGCCACCGCCGCCGGGTGCCAGCTTGTCGCCAGTTGCGATCTCGCCGTGGCCGCCGTGGATACAAAATTCGGCGTGAATGGCGTCAACATAGGCCTCTTCTGCTCCACCCCCATGGTCGCCCTCTCGCGCAATATCCCCACCAAACAGGCCTTCGAGATGCTGGTCACTGGCGAGTTCATCAGTGCTGCCAAAGCCAAAGAGCTGGGCCTGATCAACCGCATCGCCGCCCCCGACATGCTGGAAGCCGAAACCCTTGCCCTCGCCACGCAAATCGCCAGCAAGCTGGGCACTGCGGTGAAGTTGGGAAAAGGCGCGTATTACAAACAGTTGGAGATGGGGCTCGATGACGCCTATGATTATGTCGCTCAGGTCATGGTCGAAAACATGCTCCACGCCCAAACCGAAAAAGGCATCGCGGCGTTTCTGAACAAAAAGCCGCAAGACTGGGACCAGTGAGCATTGCAGTCATAGGCGCAGGCGCATTCGGCACAGCGCTTGCCAATGTGTTCGCCAGCGATGGCACCGAGGTGCAGCTTTGGGCCAGAGATGCGGCGCAGGTGGTGGCGATCAATCGCGAGCGCTGCAACCATACGCGCCTTCCCGGCCAACCGCTTGCCCCCTCCTTGCGCGCAACAGACAATCTCGCCCGCCTGTCAAACGCTCAAACGTGCTTGATCGCCCTGCCCGCCCAAAAGACCGCTGCCTTCCTCGCGGAGAATCATCAGATATTGCCAAAATGCCCGCTAATTTTTTGCGCCAAAGGCATCAACAAGGACGATTTTTCTCTGCAATCAGACCACGCCCCCAAAGACCAGCCATGGGCCGTGCTGTCGGGCCCGGGATTCGCGATCGAAATCGCCCAATTGCTCCCCACCGCGCTGGTGCTGGCAGCACCGGATCCGCTCGGCATCGAATTACAAAGCCTGCTGGCCCGCCCGTCCCTGCGCCTCTACCGCAGCCAAGACACAACCGGAGTCCAGCTGGGCGGCGCCCTCAAAAACGTCATCGCCATCGCAGCAGGGATCGCCATAGGCGCAGGCTACGGCGAAGGCGCGCGCGCGGCGCTGATCACCCGCGGATTTGCCGAAATGCGCCGCCTCGCCATCGCCTGCGGCGCGCAAAGCGACACACTCACTGGCCTTTCGGGCCTCGGCGATCTCGCCCTTACCTGCGGCTCCGACAAATCCCGCAATTTCCGCCAAGGCCTCGCCCTCGGATCAAACAGAACCACCGACGCTCAAACCGTCGAAGGTATCGCAACAGCCGCCGCCGTGGTCAAACTCGCACAAACCAAAAACATCGACCTCCCTGTCTGCGCCGGCGTCGCCGACATCCTTAGCCGAAGGCGCACCATCCCCGACACAATCACAGACCTCATGTCGCGCCCCCTGACCACTGAAACCTAGAGCACCGCCCAAGAAATCTGAGCCACAAAAATCGACACAGTTCTTTGGTTCAAAAATATCCCGCTGCGCGCGAAAGCGCAAAACCAATAACGCGAGCCGCGCCAGCGGCTCACCGCTTGATTGCAAAACGCATCGCTACCCGACCATCCGCGAGATATACTGCGCAAACTCGAAATTCGGGCGCTCCAGATGCGACAATGGCCCGGGCTTGGCCATATCAGAGCAAAGCCCCCGATACACCTTCTCGGTGCAGCCCTTGTCCTCGTCATTCACCGCATCAAGCACCGACTTCAATTCCGCGAAATGCGCCTCGGATGACGGATCCTCAACAAACTCCGGCGCAAGCCCCCCACCATATAGAATATTCACATGCTCTGGCCCGTCAGGATGAAGCGACAGATACCAGAAATAGCCCGGCGTCAGTGTGATCATCAGCGCCGGATATATCGACAATAAATACGTTTTGCGCCGATCCTCGCCAGAAAGCCGCGTGTTGTTGGGATGGGCGAGCGTCAGGGCAAAACTCTCATTTTTCAATATCCAATGATAATTAAACGCCTCCATCCCCGCTGGGCATTCCATCTGCGCCAGATCAACCGTCCCCCCGATAGTCCCCTCGTGGCACACTGGCAAATGGTAGCTCTCCATGAAATTCTCGGCCAGAACCTTCCAGTTGGTGTTCCAGCGATAGGTCTCCCGAAATGTCTCCTCATAAAGCTCCATCCCGTAGTGCCCGACCAGATCATCCACCTCACTCAGCGCGGCGTCCAACGGCGTAGCATCCGGATTGAGCGTCACCATAATCCAGCCCCGCCAGTCCTCACATCGCACGCGCGGTAAGCAGATTTTATCGCGCTCAAACGCCTCATTGTGCATCATCGCGGGCGCACCGCGCAGCTGACCGTCCAGCCCATACGTCCAGGCATGATAGGGACAGACAATCGAGCTTGTATTGCCCCGCCCCTGCAACAGCGTCGACATGCGGTGGCGGCACACGTTCGACATGGCCCGCAAGCCACCGTCACGATCGCGCAGCACGATAATAGGCTGACCGGCAATCTCCATCGTCGTGTAATCGCCCGGATGTTTGAGCGCTGAGGATCGCCCCGCACAAAGCCATTCCCGCGCGAAAATTCGATCCACTTCCAGATCGCAAAACATCTGTGAGGTATAGACCGAGCGTGGCATCGCATGGGCGCGCTCAAAAGGCACCGCAACATTGGCGCGCAGCTCGGCAACCGGATCAATTCCGCTCTCAAGTCGTGTCATCACAATTCTCTCTTTTTCGCGAGACACCTTAACCGCATTAAAGCCATGCGTCACCCATCGATTGCGCGTGCCTGTACTCTTTCCTATCCTGCACGAAAACACATCAAGGAGCACGCCAATGGATAAGCCAGCACCATTTGTGACATCCCCCAAAGACGCCGCTTTCAGCCCGAGGTTTGAATATGGCGATCAGGCGCAGGTTTCGGTCATCTGCGGCCCCGATCAAGGTACCAGTCTTGGCGCTGGCTATGGCCGCCTGACAAACGCCGAAATCCCATGGACCATCAAATATGACGAAGTGGTGACAGTGCTCGAAGGCCAATTAACCGTGCGGATCGACGGCACCAACCATGTGATCGATCAAGGCGGGTCCATCTGGCTGCCCATCGGCACATCGCTCACCTATATCGCTCAAAGCGCCCTCATTTTCTACGCCATCCACCCCGCCAATTGGGCAGACGCCACATGAAAATCGCGCGACTTCCGCAAAACGACAACACAAATGGCTGGAGCGCCTGTCTGCCTGCGCGCACGCCCCATGCGCCGCTCAAAAGCGATGCCCGCGCCGATTGGCTGGTGATCGGTGGCGGCTTTGCCGGCCTTGCCGCCGCCCGCCGCCTTGCCCAGAACAACCCGAACGACAAAATCGCGCTCCTGGAGGCGCATCGGTGCGGCGAGAACGCTTCGGGGCGCAATTCGGGCTTTGCAATCGACCTGCCGCATCTGGTCTCCTCCAGCCTTGACGAGCTGCACGCCAGCCACGCCTATTTGCGCCTTGCCCGCGCTGCCATCGCCTATCTCGAAAAACAGGTGAAGGATCACAACATCGACTGCGACTGGTCGCGCGATGGCAAATATCAGACCGCTGTGACCGACCGCGGGACAGAAGCGATGCTCAAACCCTTCGCTGATGCACTCGACATGCTCGAAGAGCCATATGAGTGGGTCGATGCATCAACCCTCAAGAAAAAACTCGGCACCGCCCATTTCGCCCACGCGGTTTACACGCCCGGATGCGTTCTGATGAACCCGGCTGCTCTGGTGCGCGGTCTCGCCGACAGCCTGCCCGAGAACGTGACGATCTACGAAAACTCCCCGGTGCTGGAGATCGATTATTCCAATGGCACGACCGTCAAAACCCCCGAAGGCGAGTTGCGCGCCCCCAAAACCATCCTTGCCACCAACGGTTTTACCGAACAGTTCGGCTTTCTCGAAAAACAGCTCTTCCACCTCGCCGCCCACGCCAGCCTGACCCGCCCCATGACACCCGACGAACAAGCCGCCTTTGGCGTGGAAAAACCTTGGGGCGTCACCCCGGCCAACGCTTTTGGCTCGATCACCATGCGCTACACCAAGGATCACAGGCTCCTGATCCGACACGACATTCATGCCGCGCCGCGCCAGGCAACATCCCCCGAAGCATTGAAGAAAAAATCTGACGTTCACCGCGCACTCCTGCACGATAGATTCCCGTCCGTTCCCGATCTGGATATCGAGAGCTCATGGACCGGCTATGTTGCTATGACCCGCAACGGCGCGCCTGCCTTCGGACAACTGGCCTCCGGCGTCTGGGTCTCAGCCTGCCAAAACGCCATCGGCGTGAACAAAGGCACGGTGTCGGGCATGCTCTGTGCCGATCTGGCCAGCGGGCGCGACAATCCATTGATTGCAGATATGCAAGCGCTTGGAACGCCCGCTCATATGCCGCCAAGAACATTGATGAACCTAGGCGTGCGCGCCCGCATTGGCTGGGAGAAATTCAAAAACCGCCACGAAGTGTAGCCAGCGCACAAACGCGCTATTTTCGCATTTCAAAAATACTCCCCCGCGCGGGAGCGCATATCACCTTTAAATCGTGCGCGCGGCACGCGCGCGCCGCTTGGCTGGACGGGTTCAGGCGCGCAGGCTTTGCGCGCCGGGATAGACGACCTCAAAGCGCGCGCGCAACACAATGATCCAGACCAGTATCGCGCCCAGCTGATGCCCGATGGCCAGCGACAAAGGCGCGGCATAGATCACCGTGATGATCCCCCAAACCGCCTGTGCTGAAATAAAGATCAGCGCGAATTTGAAATTGCTGCGAATAGCTGTCAGCGCCGACGCGCGCGCCCGCAAAAACGCAAAGACCGCAAAAGCCAGCAGCGCATAGCCCACCAGCCGGTGATTGAACTGCGTCAGCGCCTCGTTTTCAAAGAAATTGCGCCAAAGGGGACTGTCCGCAAAGCTCTCATCAGGCAGGATTTGCCCGTTCATCAAGGGCCAGTCGATATACCCGCGCCCGGCATCAAGCCCGGCCACCAGCGCGCCCAGAAGGATTTGCACAAACACCAGCCCGACCAGAATATTGGCAATCGGCATCATCCCCGTCTCGCGTCGCCGACGTGCCTGAAAAAGCTCCATTTCAGGGCGCTTGAGCTGGAACATATACCAGATGATCAGACCCAGAATGACAAAGGCCAGCCCCAGATGTGTCGCCAGCCGATACGAGGCCACATCGACCGCGCGCCCTTCGAGGCCAGATGACACCATCCACCAGCCGATAAACCCTTGCAGCCCGCCAAGAACACCGAGCAGCGCCAGCCGCACCATCCAGCCGCGCGGGATGGTTTTTTTGACCGCAAACCAGATAAATCCCGCCGCCCAAACGAGACCCAGCACCCGGCCAAGCTGCCGATGCCCCCATTCCCACCAGTAAATATACTTAAAGTCCGCAAGGCTCATGTTCTTATTCACAAGCTGAAACTCTGGAATGGCCTGATACTTCAGGAATTCTGCCTCCCAAGCGGCAGCTGTCAGCGGCGGGATCGCGCCCGAGATCGGCGCCCATTCAGTGATCGACAAACCACTGTCCGTGAGCCGCGTCAACCCGCCCACAAGGATCATCACCACCAAAAGCAGGAAAAGCACAAAGAGCCATCGCGCGACCTGCCTGCGCCCACTCATATCCGCAAGATCGGTCGGAGCCGGTGCAGCCCGCACTTCCGCTTTGGTGCTTTCGCCAACCTCTTCGAAGATATTCCGATTGCCGCTCATATCACATCGCTCCCAAACTCTGCGGATATCTGCCAAAGATAGACGCGCAGGGCAATCCTTCAGCGCGTAGGATTGTCGCGCCCCAGCGTTTTGACGATCCCGTGCAAAATCCGCACATCGGCCGAGCTCAGATCCAGCCGCGAGAACATATTGCGCAGATTGACCCGCATGGATGTCGCTTTGTCGGCTGGAAAGAAGAAACCGGCATCATCGAGCCGCGTCTCAAGCCGCGCCAGCAGATGATCCATCTCGCCAGTCGTCGCACGCTCGCTTGTCTGTGCCTGCGGCAGATCAAACCGCACTCGTCCCCATTCATAGGAGACCAGCAGAACGCATTGCGCCAGATTGAGAGAGCCAAAGGCCGGGTTTACCGGCACGGAGATCAACGCATTTGCCTGCGCCACGTCCTCATTCTCCAACCCTGCCCGCTCCGGACCATATAAAATTCCGACCCTCTGGCCGTCTGCAATCCGCGCCCGCGCGTCCTGCATCGCCTCTAGCGGCGAGAGGACAGGTTTGGTCAAATCACGCGCACGCGCGGTTGTCGCATAGGCATAATGAAGCTCATCGCAGGCCGCTGCCACCGTATCGGTCAACTGCACATTATCCAAAACACGCCCTGCCCCAGAGGCCATGGCCACCGCCCGCTCATTCGGCCAACCATCGCGAGGCGCGACAATCCGCATGCGGTCCAGCCCGAAATTCCACATCGCCCGCGCAGCAGCCCCTATATTTTCCCCCATCTGCGGACGCACCAATACCGTCAGCGGCTGAGCGCCAAGCCATCCTTCGTCTTTGCTGTGATCTGTGCCGGACATATCGGACTTTCCAAATTTCGCGCCCGCTTGTTAGTGTTGGCGCGCAGGTTTTGCAATCACATGGGAGGGGCGAGATAGCGTATGACGAAGGGCAAGCGCAGCTTTTGCGCGATCACCTGGCGCATTACGACGGGATCACCGAGCGCAAGATGTTCGGCGGACTGTGCTTCATGTATCGCGGCAACATGCTGTGCGGCGTTCACACCAAGGGCGGCATGGCGCGTGTGGGCAAAGACAATATGGACGCAGCGCTGGCGCTCGACGGCATCTCACCTCTGTCCTTTACCGGACGCCCGATGGGCGGCATGGTCGATGTGGCCGATGAGGTGTTCGAGGATGATGCGCGGCGCGATGAAATTTTGAGGCTGTGCTTCGATTTTGTTGGCGCGCTTGCTGCCAAATAGATTTTCGTGCGGGGTTTGTTGATTTGGAAAATCCACCGTCTGCGGACAGTCATGCCCCCTCCTCAAACACATCTCGACAGTGCACGATCAGCGCTGCAAAGTGCGGCCAACAGCAACCATCGCGCCACAACCGTTCCCGCAAAATCCCGACCGTGCATTCGACTGTGCATACATTGTGCATAGACTGTGCATGGGATGTGCATCGCCCTTTTTACCGTATCGGCCAAGCCATGCCGCTTGACGCTGATTAACATTGATCCCTTGTTGAAGCGCCCTATTGAGCCTATATGAGGGTGACTACACTATTGCTCATCTATTCTGTCTCCCCACGGCTACAGTTTCGATCAAGCTAAGAACTGTAGACGGGTAACGGCAAAAAGTGCGTTACAAAACAAGGAGATGACGGATATGGCTAAGGGCACCGTTAAATGGTTTAACACAACCAAAGGCTTCGGCTTCATTCAACCGGATGAAGGCGGCAAAGATGTGTTTGTGCATATTTCTGCAGTCGAGCGTGCTGGCCTCACCGGTTTGGCAGACGACCAGAAAATCACATATGACCTCGAAGCAGGTCGTGATGGCCGCGAAAGCGCCACAAATCTCGTACTGGCTGACTAAGTACCTGATTGATAACGACAAATTGCAGCGGCTCGGTCGCTGCAATCACCTCTTTCCCTTGACAACTTGATCCTACCGACGCCCGCGCGCCCCGCCGCGCCGCTTGGTTTTCCTCGGTGCCTCTAACGCATCTTTGAGGACTTTCGTCATGGGGTGATCCGGGAATTTCGGCTCATATTTCGCCAGATATCCCGAGATATACCCCCGTTCATCCTCGCCTGCTGGCACGCCGAGTGCCCAGTCCAGAAAGATCGAGCGGCACTCTTCTGGTCCGATCCCATCGATCCGGTAACTTTCAAAAATCAGGCCGCGTGGATCGCCTTCAAGTTGCTGTTTAAGCATTGGTTTCATTCACATTTTAGTCTGCCGCTCGGGTTCAAGTGTAAGTATGACAATTTCTGGTGGCACCATAAAGCGAAAAGGCGGCAAAGATGTTCCCATTCCCGACGTCACGAACAAGAACCGCCCTGCCCGCTCATACCAGCCACGTACATATTCGCGATGCTCAACAGGCAGAACAATTGGCCCCACAAACGGCAAACACACCTGCCCGCCATGCGTATGCCCCGAAACCATCAACGCCGGACCACTTTGAAGTTCCGCAAACGCATCGGGCGAATGGCTCAGACAAATCTGCGGCAGGCTATCGTCCAGTTTTGCGTGAACTTCTTGTTCCGAAACACGAATTCCCGAAGATATATCCTCATATCCAACGATCTGGAGCATTTGCGTCGTGCCTGGAACGGGTACATTTGCAACCGCATCTTGCAGTACAGAAATGCCCACCTCTTCGAGCGCAGCCCGTGTTTGATCCCCGGACCACGCCCAATCATGGTTGCCCAAAATGGCATAACTTCCCAAGGTGCCCTTAAGCTCTCCCATCGCCCCTGCTATCTGGGACATCGGCGTAAGACGCTTGTTGAGCCAGTCAGCAACGCCTTGATTTTTATCGACATAATCCTTCAAAAAATCAGTCGGCGCGTTGTAGTAATCGCCAAGCCATAGCACAATTTGCAGGTCATGCTCGCGTTTGACACGCTGAAAAAGAGCCGCCAGACGTGCGCCATTCCAGTGATAGACATTGGGCTGCACATCGCCGATCAGGCACAGCGTAAGCGGTGCGTCGAGTTTGGGCAGGGCAAAACGCTCATGCCGGATAACTATTCGGCGCGGCTCAATCCAGGCGGCCCAGATGAAGAGCACGATCCCTAGGGCGAGGATAAGCGCAACACTCCAAATCATATGTTATATCGCTCCAAGCAGCGGATTTTGCGCCAAGCAAAGCACATCTGGGGTGAAAAAGCGCCGTGCGGATGCATCATCTTTGGAGGATTTCGTCAATCATGTCTCCGGAAAGACGCATATTCTCTCCAAGACGGGTTTCTAGCGCGCTGATATCGTCCATTCCGACCGTGCGAGACAGAAAACGTCTCAGATCGCCGCTCTCATGCGGGTTGGAGGACCGACCTACGAGCCGCAAGCAGTGCTGAACGGTTCCAAACAGGTGATAGGCTGCGCATAGAGTTTCTGATTGTTCCGCATTGAACCAAGCTAAACTATTGAGTTTATTGAAATTATCTTCAAATCGCGGTGCGCTGCGTGTTTTGTGAACCACCAGCCCCGCTTGCACGCAAAGCTCAATATCGAGCATCCGTCCGCGACCCTTTTTAATCTGCCAGATCGTCTCATCGTCTGATTGCAGCGCCTGTGCAAGCTTCCCGCGCATGGTGGATGTATCGCTGATGACCTGCTTGCGATCTCTGGCCGCGCGCAGCGCCTTTGCAATGGCCGCATCGATCTTGGAGGCCGTTGCCTGTGTTGGCGACAGAACGCGCGCGCGCGACAGAGCCAGATGTTCCCACGTCCACGCATCATTCGCTTGATAGGCCGCAAAACTGGCAAGCGACGTTGCCACTGGCCCCTTTTTGCCGGAAGGACGCAGGCGCATATCCACCTCATAGACAACACCTTCGGACGTCGGGCTCGTGAGCGCAGAGATCAGACGCTGTGTGAACTTCGCGAAATAGCTTTTTGCCGGGATCTGTTTTTCACCGCTTGTTTCCGCATCCACATCCGCATCAAAGACAAAGAGCATATCAATATCCGAGCTCGCCGTCATTTGACGCGAGCCCAGCTTGCCCATCGCAATTATCGCAAATCCACTCCCCGGGGCCGGACCGAAGCGCGCGCGCATGGAATTTTCAACAACCGGCAAAACCTGCATCAAACAGGCATCAGCGATATCGCTATAGGCCCGCTCGATCTGTCCAATCGACGACAGCCCGCGCAGCAGATGCACACCGACACGGAAATGCTCTTCTTTCTTCCACCGTCGGACGTCATCCAGAAACCACTCATAGTCGTCCATGCTACGAATATTGGATCTGAGCCTGTCTTGATAGGTCTGCGCATCGGGCAGAAACCTGAAGAAATCCGCATCAAGCACAGCATCAAAGACGGAGGCATTTTTGCCCAGATACTCCGCCAGATCGGGGGCAGAGCCGCAAATTTCCACAAGCAAATCAAGCAGATGATCGTTTTGTGATAAGAGCGAGAATATCTGGATACCAGCAGGTAAGGTTGAGATGAAGGTATCAAGCCCCTGCCATGTCTGCCCCGGATGATCGGTTTGCGCGATGGCGCGGGACAGCTTTGGCGCTAGGTCCTCCAAAAGCTCGCCGGCTCTTGGGGACCGAAACGCTGGCAGATTACGCCATCGCTCGAAATGCGTGATCGCCTCCGAAGCCAGCTCGTCTTCTTTCGATGTCTCCGCCTGTTCTGGCTTGGTCGCCTCGTGAACCGCTTCGAGCCGCGCAATGATCGCCGCTTCGCAAGCCGTAGAACTATCGAAACCAGCAAACAGTGCAAACCGTTCGAGCTGATCCTTGTGCTTGGGAATGCTGTGGGTCTGCGCGTCATCGATCATCTGCAAGCGATGCTCGATCCGGCGATGCTCCCGATAGGCGTCCTTCAAAACGGAGCTCTGTTTGTTCGTAATGCGCCCGGCCTTTGCCAGCGCATCGAGCGCATCGCAGGTTTTTGGCTGTCGCAGGCTTTCATCGCGCCCGCCAAATATCAACTGATGCGTCTGGGCAAAGAACTCGATCTCACGAATACCGCCGCGCCCCAATTTCATGTCATGTCCGCTATACGAAATCGGGCCTTTCAGCCCTTTATGATCGCGGATTTTATCGACCATATCCTGTGCGTCCTTGACGGCCGCAAAATCGAGATGCCGCCGCCAGACAAAAGGGTGCAGACGCTTGAGGAATGCCGCGCCTTTGGACATATCGCCTGCGATCACACGTGCCTTGATGAATGCTGCACGCTCCCATGTGCGCCCCATGCTCTCATAATATCGCTCGGCGGCATCCATTCCCAAGCAGACCGGAGTTACGGATGGATCAGGGCGCAGGCGCAAGTCGGTGCGAAAGACATATCCGTCCGCCGTTTGCTCGGACAGCAGCTGAACGAGCGATTTTGTCACCGCGATATAGGCTTTGCGCTGTGCGAAATACGCCTCTTTGTCAAGTTCACCATCGTCAAACAGCACAATCAGGTCGATGTCGGACGAGTAATTCAACTCCTGTGCACCATGTTTGCCCATCGCGAGCACTGTGATGCTGGCGTCATCGGAGCTTTGCAAAAACGGCAGGCGCTTGCGCTCATACGCGTCATGCAAAACGGCTTTCAACGCGCGATCCACCGCCGCATCGGCAACGCGCGTGACCCATGCTGTCACCTCGCTCAGCTCAGCAATTTCGCCCAAGTCGGCGAGCGCGATAATGAGTGCGGCTTTGGACTTCAACTCTCGCAGCGCTTGAGAGACCGACTTCATCGTTTCATCGTCCGGCACAGCGCAAAGCGCGTCGACGACCGACGCAACCTCCTTGCTCGCAACCTCGCTCAGCCAGTCGTGGTAGCGGTCAATCAGGCGAGCGAGATAAGGGCTGTTACCGCCAGCACCTTTCACCAGGTCCAAGAGTTTGGGATCAGCGTCTGTGAAATGAGCAGCCGACGCCTCCGCTGCTGCCGCATCGAACGGCACAAGCCGTACTCGGGCGTCGACAAGCGCACTCACAGTGCGGACAAGCCGGACTTAAAGCGCTGATAATTATCGATATATCTCGCGGCAGAGGATTTGAGACCGTCGATCTGCGCCTCGCTCAGCGTTCGAATAACCTTGGCGGGTGAGCCCATGATCAATGAGCCTTCAGGAAAGCTCTTCCCTTCAGTGACCAGCGCATTCGCCCCCACCAGCGAATTCGCCCCAATGCGCGCCTTGTTGAGCACCGTCGCGCCCATGCCGATCAGCACATTATCCCCCAGCGTGCAGCCATGGATGATCGCGCTGTGACCGATGGTGCAGCCAGTTCCCATCTCGACGGGGCAATCGGGATCCGTATGCACGACAACGTTTTCCTGAATATTCGTCCCCGCCCCCAGGGTGATAGGCTCATTGTCCCCGCGTAACACAGCGCCAAACCAGATGCCCACATCAACACCGATGCGCACATTGCCGATCACTTGCGCGTTTGGCGCGACCCACATCCGGTTTGTATCGGCAATTTCCGGTTGCACACCATCCAGAGCGTAAAGGGGCATGGGCAAAGTTCCTGATGCAATCAAACCTGCCCTACCCTAGCGAGGCTGCCCGCAAAACTAAATCGCAAATCAAAATCCTGACCGCGGATCGGTTCGAAAATTTCGGCCCTTTGGGTTTTGCTTGCGAGTATTGCGGCATAGGGTGCGCTATATGTCGATTTGGGACCGTATCATTGAGGCAATTGAAAATCTGGTGGCCGGAAGCGGGCTATCGGACCTTTTCACGTCGCGCAGCAAAGCGCCTGAGAAAACGGTGGCCTTCACCATCGCTGTCATTGCGCTGAGCGCCAAGATGGCCAAAGCGGACGGGCATGTAACGCGCAATGAAGTCAGCGCATTTCGGGAGATTTTCAGCATTGAGGCCAGCGAGGAAGCCAATGCCGCGCGCATCTACAATCTCGCGCGTAGCGATGTGGCAGGTTATGAGCATTACGCCAAATCCATCGCGGGCATGTTCGATGAGGACAAAGCGATTCTGACCGATTTGCTCGAAGGTCTGTTCTATATCGCGAGCGCGGATGGGGATTATCATCCGGCCGAAGATGCGTTTTTGAAGACGGTTGCGGGGATTTTTGAAGTAAATGCGCGAGATTTCAACCGCATCCGCGCGACCTTCGCCCCGGATTTCGCGCCTGACCCTTACGTCATTCTTGGCGTCGATCCCGATGCGCCGCTTGCGGATATCCGTGCCGCATGGCGGGCGCTGGTCAAAGAAAACCATCCTGACCTGCTGATGGCGCGCGGGGTCCCGCAAGAGGCGATTACGCTGGCAAATCGCAGGCTTGATGCGATCAATACAGCGTGGGATGCGATCAAGGAAAGCCACGCTGCATGAACCTTCGACTTGCAACCTATAATGTAGAGTGGTTTTCCGCGCTTTTTGACGACGAAAACAACGTTCTGGACGATCGCGAATGGTCGTCGCGACGCGATGTGACACGGCGCGAGCAACTGGATGCGCTCGCGCAGGTGTTCAGGGCGATTGATGCGGATGGAGTGCTGATCGTTGAGGCACCGGACAATGTGCGCACCCGCTCAACATCTGCATCTTTGCTGGCGTTTTGTGCGCACGCTGGCCTGCCGTTTGATGCGGTATGCCACGGGTTTTCCAATCAGACCCAACAGGAACTGGCGTTTTTGTATAAAAGCGATGTGATGGAGGCGGTGCATGATCCTCAGGGGCCTTCGTCACAATCCGCCTTCGCACCGCGCTTTGATGGCAAGTTCAAGCTGGATGTGGATGTTGATACGCAGCCCGAAACCCATGTCTTTTCCAAGCCGCCTTTGGAGATTGCTTTAACGTTCAAACACGATGGATCAGTCGTGCGGTTTGTTGGTGTTCATATCAAATCCAAAGCACCCCACGGCGCACGCAACAAAGAGCATGAGGCGAAAATCTCCATCGACAACCGGCGAAAGCAGCTTGCCCAATCGGTTTGGCTGCGGCGGCGGATTGAAGGGCATTTGGAGGATGGTGCGGATGTGATGGTCTTTGGCGATCTAAACGACGGGCCGGGTCTGGATGAATATGAAGAGTTGTTCGGACGCTCCAGCGTTGAGATTGTGCGCGGTGATCCGGCTGATCCTGCGACTGTGCTTACCGACCCGCACATCAAAGCGCGCCTGAACCCGCGTGCTGCCTGGACACCTTCATCTGCGCGGTTTTACGTCCATCACAAGAAAACCTATCTGAATGCGCTGTTGGATTATACGATGATTTCGCGAGGATTGGTCGAGAAATATCGGCCAAGCTGGCGCATTTGGCACCCGTTTGATGATCGCAATTGCTTTGAAGACAACAGCCTGCGCGAAGCGCTTCTTACGGCATCCGATCATTTTCCCGTGACGCTCGACCTTCAATTCGATTGATCTGCGGTGATCCCGTAAAGCTCCATCTTGCGGTAAAGCGTTGATCGGCCAATCCCGAGTTTACGCGCGCTTGATGAGATTTGCCCGTCGCAGGCCCGAAGCATATAGGAAATCGCCTCTTGCTCGAAATCCGCGAGTGTTCGGGTGCGTATGTGCGCGCGCCGTCCCTCAGCCCAAATTTTCTGCCGCTCAACCACGCCCACAGTGTTCGAATATTCAAAAGGCGCATGAATGATGTCGTGCGCGCCGGCATAGAGCGCTTTGAGAAGGCTTGGCGTGTCAGGCACATCGAGCACTGCGACACTGTAGCGGCGTCTTTGAGCGTACCCGTAGGGCTGGCCGTGATCGAGCGAGAAGAACTCGATCCAGTCGTCGTGCTTCGCATCCGTTTGCGCTTTGCAAACGCCAAACACTTTGAGCGCAACCAGAATTTCATCTTCGGTGGTTTTCGGTATATCCGTGAATTTTGCTAACACCAGCGCCAAGCCCCGCTTCATCGAGATTGGCCTCGAACCCTAATGGGATTTGGTAAAGGTTTCGTCCGGCGCACAGCCATCATCTGCTGCCAATTTGACTAGAACTTTAACAGTTCAGCCTTTTCATGATGGCAAGCCAGCGCTACATCACTTCCATCACCCCTATTTGGAGCCTCTCGATGAATTTTGACCGCGCTGTTTACTCGCTCGATACCGTACATGGATCTGAAGACTTCGGCGATCTGCCCGAATGGGATTTGACCCATCTTTACCCAAGCGAGACTGACAAAGCGCTGATGGATGATCTGAAATGGCTCGAAAAAGAGTGCCCGAAGTTTGCAAAGGACTATGAAGGAAAGCTGGCCGATTTGACCGCTGATGGCGCGCTTGAGGCCATTCAGACGCTGGAGAAGATCAACAATATCTCTGGCCGCATCATGTCGTTCGCCGGGCTGCGCTATTACCAGAACACGACCGATGCGGAACGCGCAAAATTCATGTCCGACATGCAAACGCAGATCACCGACATCTCCGCCCCGCTGGTGTTTTTCGAGCTGGAAGTAAACCAGATCGACGATGCTATCGTGGACGGCTGGATGAAAGACAACGATGATCTGGCGCGCTATGCTCCGATCTTGCGCCGTATCCGGGCGATGAAGCCATACCAGCTTTCCGATGAGTTGGAGCGGTATTTGCACGACACTTCCGTTGTCGGTGCATCGGCGTGGAACAAGCTTTTTGATGAGACAATGGCCGCGCTGACATTTGATGTGGACGGCGAGACGCTTAATCTGGAAGCCACGCTGAACCTGCTGCTCGACACCGATCGCGCGCGGCGTGAGGCTGGGGCCAGAGCGTTGATCAAGGTGTTTGGCGAGAACATCTCGCTCTTCTCGCGGATCACCAACACGCTGGCCAAGGAAAAAGAGATCGATGACCGCTGGCGCAACCTGCCATCGCCGCAGCACAGCCGCCATCTGTCCAATGATGTGGAGCCGGAAGTCGTCAAAGCCCTGCGCGATGCGGTTGTAGAGGCCTATCCGCGTATCTCGCACCGCTATTATGCGCTCAAGGCCAAATGGATGGGTCTGGAGACGCTGGAGATTTGGGACCGAAACGCGCCTCTGCCGGATGTGGACGAGGACGTGGTCAAATGGGATCAGGCCAAGTCGATTGTGCTGGACGCCTATGGGGCATTTGATCCGAAAATGGCCGAACTGGCAGAGCCGTTTTTCACGAAAGGCTGGATTGATGCAGGTGTAAAAGCGGGCAAAGCGCCGGGTGCTTTTGCACATCCGACCGTCACCGATGTGCATCCTTACGTGATGCTGAATTACATGGGCAAAAACAACGACGTGATGACCCTGGCACATGAGCTCGGTCATGGCGTGCATCAGGTTTTGGCGGCCAAACAGGGAGAAATGCTGTCCTCAACGCCGCTGACGCTGGCTGAAACCGCGTCGGTGTTTGGTGAGATGCTCACCTTCCGCAAGTTGCTTGACGAAGAGACCGATCCGGTCAAGCGCAAGGCGCTGTTGGCGGGCAAGGTTGAGGATATGATCAACACGGTCGTGCGCCAGATCGCGTTCTACGATTTCGAGTGCCGCCTGCATGACGCGCGCAAGGGCGGCGAGCTGACACCCGACCAGATCAACGAGATTTGGATGAGCATTCAGGGCGAAAGCCTTGGGCCGGTGTTCAATTTCGTCGAAGGCTATGAGACTTTCTGGTCCTACATCCCGCACTTCATCCACTCGCCTTTCTACGTCTACGCCTATGCCTTTGGCGACGGCTTGGTGAACGCGCTTTATGCGGTTTACGAAGAAGGCGATCCGGAATTTCAGGCGAAATATTTCGAGATGCTCGAAGCGGGCGGATCGTTGCATCATTCGGAGTTGCTCAAGCCGTTCGGGCTGGATGCGTCTGATCCGAAATTCTGGGACAAGGGATTGTCGCTGATTTCCTCGATGATCGACACTTTGGAGGAGATGGAAGCGGGCTGAAGATGAGCGAGTGACAGAGCGCATCGCAGGGCCGGGGTACGGCGATACGAAACTGGTTCTGCGCGCTTTATCTTTGCAAACTCGCCGAATAGCTGAGTTGTTTTCATGCGGATAGACAATCGCCGTGCCATGGGACGGCCCGGCGATGCGCGGGCGGCTTCGCCTTGTTCCTGCGCTAGAGCGCCGTCCAACAAATCTGACCCATTCTGACAAGCCATTAGCGTCGCTGACCAAGCCGCGGCGCGGGCGGATAGCTGGGGTTACCTGCTCGCGACGGGGCGCAGTGTCAGGGGCGCTAATGGCTTGTCCCGATGGGCTCGTCCAGGCTGGTGCATCGGCAGGCACGGTGTTGAGCCCCGATCCACCAGATCGCGGCACACCCCCGCACCAACCGCTGACGCCCAGCCCGGACGAGCAGAATTGGATCAGATTTGTTGGACGGCGCTCTGGAAGTACTCCGGCGCAGGAGATGTTTTCACTACCCGCCCGCCCCTAATCTCAATCACATGATCCGCAATGCGCGCGGCCTGATCGAGATTGTGCAAGCTCATGATCACAGCCGTGCCTCGCGACGCTTCGCCGATGACGATGTCCTCGAACATCCGGGACGCGTTGGGATCAAGATTAGATGTCGGCTCATCCAGCAGGATCGCTTTGGGACGGGCGACGAGAGCGCGGGCGAGCGCCATGCGTTGCTGCTCGCCGCCCGAGAGGACCGCCGCCGGTTGGTCGGCAAACTCGGTCAATCGCGCAAGGTCGAGCATTTCGCGAACGCGCAGATCACATGCGGGTTTGTCCCAGCGCATCGCCTTGAGCGGAAACGCGATATTGGCAAAGACCGAACGACGCATATTGGTTGGGGACTGGAAGACGAAACCGCGCTGATCGCGGGACGCGCTTGCCTCCACCTCATTCCAAAGCACCCGGCCCTGATGAGGAATGAGCAGCCCATGCATGAGTTTCAGGAACAGGCTCTTGCCTGCCCCGTTATGCCCCATAACGACTGTGATCCCAGTGAGCGTCATGTCAAGATCGATTGGGCCGAGCAGCGTGCTGCCGTGCGCGCTGAAGGTAACATCCTCAAACTGCACCCTCACTGCGCGACCTCATAGCGGCCGCGAGCGCTCGCCAAAAGGGAAATTACCGCATTCACGAAAATCGCGAGAACGATCAGAACGATCCCGAGCGACAGCGCCAGTTCCAGATTTCCTTTGGACGTCTCCAGCGCAATCGTTGTGGTCATGACCCGCGTCACCCCATCGATATTGCCGCCCACGATCAACACCGCCCCGACCTCCGCCACCGCACGGCCGAACCCGGCGAGCAGTGCGGTGGCAATGCCAAAACGGGCGTCCTGGACGAGCGTAAGAAGTGTCAAACGCTTGCCGGCGTTCACTGACAGCAGCAAATCGCGATATTCCCGGTGGATCGGCAGCACCGCTTCGCGGGTGAGTGCGATCATGATCGGGGTGATGAGAATGGTCTGAGCGATGATCATGGCGCTTGGGGTGAACAATAGCCCCAACTCGCCCAGCGGACCTGCGCGCGAGAGCATCATATAAGCCAAAAGCCCGACAACGACCGGCGGCAGGGCCATAAAGCTGTTGGCAAGCAGGATCAGCAGGCCGCGCCCGCGAAAGCGCCAGATTGCAAGGCTTGCGCCCAAGGGGATGCCGATAATGGCGGCGATCAGGGTCGCTGTCAGGCTGACTTTGAGCGAAAGACTGACGATCGCGAGGAAGGCTGGATCACCGCTCAGGATAAGGCCGATTGCGCCCTGCAAAATCTCCATGACCGCCTACAATCGACCCACAGGCGCTGGTTTGGCACCCTTTTCGAGCGCCAGAAGACAGAGCCACTCGTAGGCGACGGTCGCCGCAGCAAGCGATGTGATTTCCGCTTGATCATAGGCGGGCGCGACCTCGACGACATCCATGCCGACGAAATTGAGCCCTTGCAGACCGCGCATGAACTCAAGCGCCTGCCAGCTTGCCAATCCGCCAACGACTGGCGTGCCTGTGCCGGGCGCAAAGGCCGGGTCGAGACCATCGATATCGAACGACAGATAAACTGGCGCGTCCCCAACCCGCGCGCGGATCACCTCAAGCGCCGCGTCAATACCATTTCGATGAACCCATGGGGCGCTGAGGATTTCAAAGCCCGCGTCCGTATCATTATACGTGCGCAACCCGATCTGGGTGGATTTCGATGGATCGACGATCCCGTCCGTGACCGAGCGAGCAAACATGGTTCCGTGATCCATCGGACCGCTCTCATCCGGCCAAGTATCGCAATGGGCGTCGAATTGGATAAGAGCGACGCTCCCGTGTTTTTCAGCAATTGCACGCAGTAAGGGGTAGGCCACAAAGTGATCACCGCCAAAGGTCAGCGGCTTGGCATCCGCGTGCAATATCCGTCGGCAATGATCGGTGATCGCATCTGCTATGCTCAGCGGGTCATGCGGGTTGAGATGGCAATCGCCGTAGTCAATGACGGCAAGCGTCTCGAACGGGTCAATGCCGTGCGGAAAGGATTTGAGTTCTTGCAACTGCACCGAGGCGGCCCGTACAGCACGAGGCCCCAAACGCGCACCAGAGCGATAGGTGGTTGCGCTGTCAAAGGGGATGCCGGAGACGGCGACATCTACCCCGCTCAGATCGCGGGAATAGCGGCGGCGCAGGAAGCTGAGCGCCCCGCCATAGGTCATCTCGTGCCAGTTTTCGGTGTTTGTTTCCGCCCGAAAGGCCTGATCGCCAGATTTGCTCATATCCGCCCCAGAAAGGTTTCATATTCAAAGGTCGACACCATGCGCTTGAATTGCCCGATTTCAAAGCGTTTGACGACGGAAAAGACGCGGATGAATTCTGCACCGAATATCGATTTGGCGCGCGCGCTCGTCTCGAACTGCTCAACGGCGCTTTGCCAATCATGGCTGAGCGTTCCCATCGTTGCATCCGGGTCATCATCAATCGATGCGCACAGGTTGGGCGCTTCATCCAATCCCACCAGCAGCCCGCCGAGCACCGCTGCAATCGCCAGATACGGGTTCACATCCGCGCCACATAAGCGATGCTCAAACCGCGCGCCTTTGCCGGAGACTTCGGGCACGCGGATCGCGGCAGCGCGGTGATCCATGCCCCAGTTTACCTGTGTTGGCGTGAAGGCTTCTTTTGAATAGCGGCGGAAGGAATTGTAGTTTGGCGCGAAGATTGCTTGCAGATCGGGCATGGTGGTCAAGGTACCCGCAATCGCATTTTGCAAGGTCGGTGCGAGCCCGTCTGTCGCGTCAAAGATATTCCGACCATCTGCATCCAATACGCTTACGTGCATGTGCATGCCCGACCCCGCATCCTCGCCGAAGGGCTTGGCCATAAACGTCGCCTCTAGCCCATGCGCACGCGCAACACCCTGGACAAGGCGCTTGAACATCACCGCATGATCTGCGGCGACGAGCGCGTCGGGTTGATGCAAGAGATTGATCTCGAACTGCCCGCGCGCCGATTCTGCAATCACCGCATCAGCGGGCAGGCCTTGCGCCGCGCAAGCCGCATTGATCGCCATGAGCACCGCTTCGGAGCGTTCCATCTGCGCAAGATCATAGAGGTGCGACGCATTTTCGACCGCGTTTGGGGAGATCGCCGCGCTGTCGTTACTCGCGTTAAGCAGGAAAAACTCCAACTCTGTCGCGACGACCGGCGTCAGACCCTTTGCAGCGAACCGCTCCACCACACGGCGCAACAGCGTGCGCGGATCATAGTCGCTATCCTCGCCTTGCTGGTTGCGCAGCTCCATCAGCACCTGAAGCGCAGGCACTTTCGCCCATGGGACAGGTGCCACGGAACTCGCAACCGGAATTCCCGGCCCGTCCTTATCGCCAGAGACGATCCCCAGACCGCTCTCATCCACATCCTCGCCCCAGAGGTTCAGCGCAGATGTTGAAACCGGAAGCCGAATTTCTCCGCCGCATATTTTCGAGATTGCATCGCGTGGCACCCATTTGCCGCGCAAAATACCGTTGATATCGCAAAACAGAACGTCAATGCGCTCCGCATCCGGCCGATCGCGCAGCGCTTGCTCGAAGGCGTTGGCACTTTCTGAATTCCTTGATCCCACGTCCCACTCCGTCTGCATTGCAAGATCGGGTCTGTGACTTATAGACCCCGCGCATTCGCGTATATTTTCCAAGGCTTTGCGCCGCTCTTGGAAGGTCGTATAACCTGCCCTGAACATGGGGTGAATAGGTCAAAGATGAACGATCCATTGAAAACGCTGCAATCCTCCCTGCCGGAACCGCTTCAGACATGGCTCAATGGCCGGATGATCGACGAAGTGGAATGCGTTATTCCCGATATTGTCGGATTTGCGCGCGGCAAAGCCATGCCGACCAAGAAATTTGCAAAGACCGACGCGATGTATCTGTCACCGTCTCTGTTCTTTCAGACGGTCTCCGGCGACTATGCGGAGCTTGACTGGGACGACATGTATACCGAAGCGGATATGATGATGGTGCCGGATATCTCCACATCGCGCGCTGTGCCATGGACGCAGGATCCGACGATCCAGGTGATCTGCGACCTTTACAATCAGGATGGCAGCCCGGTCGGCTTTGCCCCGCGCAACGTCCTCAAACGCGTGCTATCGCTCTATGCTGCCGAGGGATGGACGCCAGTGGTTGCGCCGGAGATGGAGTTTTATCTCACCCAGCCCAATCTCGATCCCAAGCAAGAGATCGAACCCCCTGTCGGGCGCACGGGCAGGCCCTCGAACGCGCGGCAAGCCTATTCCATATCGGGCGTTGATGAGTTTGGGCTGGTTGTGGATGATATCTATGATTTTGCCGAAGCGCAGGGACTGCAAATCGACACGATCATTCGCGAGGATGGCGCAGGCCAGCTAGAGATCAACCTCATGCACGGTGATCCGCTGGAACTGGCGGATGAAGTGTTCACCTACAAGCGTATGATCCGGGAAGCGGCGCTGCGGCATGAGTGTTACGCGACCTTCATGGCCAAACCGATTGCCGATCAGCCGGGCTCTGCGATGCATATTCACCAGTCGGTGCTCAACAGCAAGACCGGAGAGAACATCTTCTCCAAGAAAGACGGCAGCGCTTCGGCCGCCTTTTCGCATTTTATCGGTGGTTTGCAGACCTATTTGCCGTCTGTCCTTCTCGTGCTCGCACCTTACGTCAATTCCTACCGTCGCCTCGTCCCGCAACAGGCAGCCCCCATCAATCTGGAATGGGGGCAGGACAACCGCACCGTTGGACTGCGCGAGCCGATCAGCAAACCGCATGCACGCCGCGTTGAAAACCGTGTGGTTGGCATGGACGCCAATCCCTATCTTGCCATCGCCGCAACGCTCGCCTGCGGGTATCTGGGCCTCAAAGAAAAATGCAAGGCGCGCAAGCCGGTGTCGATTGATGCTTATGAATTGCCACATTCGCTGCCCCGCAGTGTGCTAGGTGCAGTTGCACTCTTTGAGGCGGAGCAGAAGCTCTATGACGTGCTTGGAAAAGAGTTTTGCGAACTTTTTGTCGGGATCAAGAAAGCGGAACTGGACGAATTTCTGCAGGTCATCTCCACCTGGGAGCGGCAGCATTTGATGCTGACGGTCTGAGTGCGCGAAAATTGACGCGCTGCCGATTGGTTTTTCACGCAATCGACCCCATGTTTGAGATATGCTGAAGTTCTCACCCTTCCTGCTCGCGATCCTTGTTGGCCTGTTCATGTATTGGTTCTCGTCCAAGCGCACGCTGCGCATGCTGGACAAACAATCAACGCCGCTGCGCGACCCAAAGATCAATGCTGGCGTTGCCAAGTTGGCCGAAACGCTCGACCTGCCGAAGGTGGATGTGCATGTATACGAAGTGGAGATGGTCAACGGGCTGGCGGCGCCGGATGGGAGGGTGTTCATCACGCGTGGATTTCTGGACAAATACAAACTGGGTGAAGTGAGCGCTGACGAGATGGTTTCAGTCATAGCGCATGAGTTGGGCCATGTCGCGCTGGGGCATTCGCGCAAACGGATGTTCGATTTTGCAGGCACCAATGCGCTGCGCACGGTGCTGGCGATTATTATCGGGCGCTATATTCCGTTTGTCGGCGTCTATATCGCTAATTTCATAGCCCAACTCATCGGCGCGCGCCTGTCGCGCAATGACGAGTTTGAGGCGGATGCCTATGCGGCGGCTTTGATGGTCAAATCGGGCCACGGAATTCACCCGCAGGTGCGCATGTTCAAAAAGCTCAGCGCGCTTGCAGGCAGCGCCAATGGTCCTGCTTGGCTTATGAGCCATCCCAAGACAGAGGATCGGATCGCGGCGATTGAGCGGCTGGCGATTGAATGGGCGGACAAACGGTTAGAGTGACTGCGATATTACTTTATAAAAACGATGTAACCCTTCCGATTTAAAAACCTTTTTCGCGTGTTTGGGCGCAACATGCCGCTCCAATATCTGCGCCGTAACGGTCTTCATGATTTCAGGATTGTCCGCGAATAACCCGGCAAGAAACACGTCCGGATCGCTGCGCGTGATGCCGAACCGCCCCAAAGTGGCAGTTGGGAAATCCTGGTGGTTTTTTGTGATGATCAGATCCGCGCGACCCTCGATAGCGCTTTGCAGCACGTGTTCATCATCCGGGTCGGGCAGCGTAAACTGAGCAGGTTGATTTGTCGGCGCGATCATTGCATCGGGGAAATCCGCGCGCAGGAGCGCCGCATCAATCGCCGCGCGCGCGGGATCATATTTCAGGGACGCAATGCGCCATTCCTCAAGGATGTGCGCGCTCCACAGCGGCGTGTAGACGCCGGATTTTGCGGCCCCGATCAAGAGGTCCCGCATCAGGTGCGGGACGAGGACGCAGGCATCCAAGACAGCGCGCATCAGTCGAGACGGAAGAAAAGCGCTTTGAGATAGGCGCTCTCGGCAAGGCGCGCATGGGTCGGATGGTCGGGACCCGCTTGCCCGACATGCACTTGCTGCGCGCGGCGGCGTGCCTTGCCGATGCCGCGTAGGCTGGCCTCTCGAAATTTGGACAGATCAGCGGCGTGCGAGCAGGAGCAGAGCACCAGATATCCACCGGGTGTGGTGAGTTGTGCGGCGGCGAAAGCGACTTTTTCGTAGCCGCGCAAACCGCGCTCCAATGCAGATTTCGAGGGCGCGAACGCAGGCGGGTCACACACAACCGAGTCGAACTGCTGCCCCTGCCCGATCAGCGTTTTCATCACATCCTGCGCATCACCCTGAAGCGTCTCGCATTTGTCCGCAATGCCGCTACGTGTCGCGGCCTCTTGCACCAGATCGAGCGCGGGTTGCGAGCCGTCGACAAAAGTCGCGGATGTCGCGCCGCCCGCAAGCGCTGCCAGGCCAAAACCGCCGACATGGCAGAACACATCCAAAACGCGCCCGCCTTTGGCGAGCCGCGCGGCAAAGGCGTGATTGTCGCGCTGATCGTAGAAGAGGCCGGTCTTCTGCCCGCCTGTGATATCCGCGAGATATAGCGCAGCGTTCATAGCCACTTCGACGGGCGCATCCAGAGCGCCAGACCAGAAGTGGGACTCGGCATCCAACCCTTCAAGCTGCCGCGCACGCCCTTGCGCATTTACATAAATCGTCTTGGCATTTGTGATAGCTTTCAACGCCTTACACAGCGCATCCAGATGCATCTGAGCCCAGGCTGCATTAGGCTGTACGACACAAACCTCCGCACCAAAGCGATCAATTACGACGCCAGGCAGACCGTCTGCCTCGGCATGGATCAGGCGATAAAACGGCGCATCATAGAGGTGGTCGCGCAACTCTAGCGCACGGTGCAACCGCGCTTCAAACCACGCCTCATCGATTGTCGCGTCTACATTGAAATCAAGTATCCGCGCGGCGATTTTTGATGAAGAATTGGACGAAGCCAGCGCAAATGGCTGACGGTCCTTGTCCTCCAGAACCACAATCGTGCCTGCCGGAACTGCCTTTGAGCGGCGATCCAGAACAAGCTCATCGGCAAACACCCAAGGATCACCGCGCCGGAAACGGGCTGGGGCGGCTTTGGGACGCAGGCGCCAGGAGGGATAGCGTTTTTGTGTCATCCCCGCGCTCTATGCCAAACGCGGGGATAAGTTAAGCGTTAACCTGCGGGAACAAACATTCCCTTGGCAGACGCCAGTTCGGCCACGCGCTTTTGCACCTTTTCAAAGGCGCGCACTTCGATCTGGCGAATTCGCTCGCGGCTGACTTTGTAGACCTCCGACAACTCTTCAAGCGTCTTTGGATTATCCGACAGCTTGCGCTCGGCAAGGATATCGCGCTCGCGGTCGTTCAGATCGCCCATCGCCTCAAACAACATCTCGCGGCGGGTATCGAGCTCGTCCTTAGCCTCGTATTCAGACGCCTGATCGGCATCCTCATCCTCAAGCCAGTCCTGCCACTCGGCAGCACCTTCGCCGTCGGTCTTGATCTGTGCATTCAGCGATGCATCCCCGCCCGACATACGCCGGTTCATCGAAATGACCTCGGTCTCGGTGACGTTCAGCTCGGTTGCAATCTTCTTTACGTTCTCAGGGCGCAAGTCGCCCTCTTCGAGCGCGCCAATCTTGTTTTTCGCCTTTCGCAGGTTGAAAAACAGCTTCTTTTGCGCCGATGTCGTACCCATTTTCACAAGGCTCCACGAGCGCAGGATGTATTCCTGAATAGACGCCCTGATCCACCACAACGCGTAGGTCGACAGACGAAAGCCCTTGTCCGGGTCAAACCGTTTGACGGCCTGCATCAGCCCGACGTTCGCCTCGGAGATAACTTCGGCGGTCGGCAAGCCGTAGCCGCGATAGCCCATGGCGATTTTGGCGGCCAAGCGCAGATGGCTCGTCACCAGCTTATGAGCGGAGTCTGTGTCTTGATGATCGACCCACGCTTTTGCGTACATGAACTCTTCCTCAGGCTCCAGCATCGGGAACTTGCGGATTTCCTGCATGTAGTTCGACAACCCCTGATCCGGGGAGGGTGCGGGTAGGTTTTTGTAGCTCATTCAAGTCTCCAGCGCCGGACTTGGCGCAAGTATTAGGTAGGTATGACAACTCAATTCGTCAATAAGGGGTTAACGAAACTACATCGGGGAGTGTTTTTGGCGCTAGCCACAATACTGTGATGACAAATATTCGGGAAATCGGTCCAAACGGACCAGAATATTGCGAATTTTCACCTGCACCCTCGTGCAATTTCTGGAATTTATGGCCGAAGGACCGTTTGAAGTCGTGCCATATCTTCTGGCAGATCGGCGCTGAACTCCATGAATTTAGCACAAACCGGGTGAATAAAGCCCAATTGAGCGGCATGCAGGGCTTGGCGCGGGAAGTTTGCGGCCTCGGGGATTTTCGCCAGCTTGCTGGAACTTCGACCGGCATAAACCCGATCACCGATCAACGCGTGGCCAAGATATTTGGCATGAACGCGGATTTGATGGGTACGGCCTGTTTCTAGCACGCAGGAGAGCCGCGTTGCCACAGATCCATACCAAGCGTCCGGCGTAAAATGCGACACGGCGCGTTTACCATTTGGAACAACCGCCATTTTCTTTCGGTCAGCCTTGTGCCGCCCGATGATTGTCTCAATGCGCAAATTGCACGCATCAGCCTCCACGCCCTCAAGCTTACCGGCTCGCGGATCACTGACACGCAGCTCACCTGCCGCAAATGCAATATAGCGGCGCTTGATCGAATGATCGGCGAATTGCGCTGCCAAGCCCTGATGCGCGGCATCCGATTTTGCGACTACCAGCAGACCGGAGGTGTCTTTATCGATGCGATGTACGATGCCGGGACGCAGAACCTCGCCAATGCCCGAAAGCGAGCCTTCGCAGTGATGCAAGAGCGCGGCAACCAGCGTGCCGGTTTCAGCGCCCGGCGCAGGGTGAACCACCATGCCTGCAGGTTTGTTCACGACGATCAGATCATCATCTTCATAGGCGATATCGAGCGGGATCGCTTCGGCGCGCAACTCAAGCGGCCTTGGCGGGTTAAAGGTGATCTCATAGGCGGCACTGGCCTTTGGCGTGCGTTTGGGATCATCCACCACCCCTGCCCCAATACACCGAACATTGCCTGATTTGATCAAGGCGGTCAGACGCGACCGGCTCAGGCCCAGCGACGCTGGCAAATGCCGCGCAAGTTCTTTATCTAGGCGGTTGAGCGGGGCATCTGATGTCTCAACGACAATCACATCTGGCTTGGTCATGTCCGAACACTCAACTCACAGCACAGATGCGCCCGAGCCGGGCAATCTGCGGTTTTTGCGGCGGCTCGTGACGGCTTTGACGCTCACCATGATGTTCGGGCTGATTGCCATCGTGATCCTGACGTATCTGACGTACTCGCGTGCGCAAAATCGCGCCGTGCCTCAACTTCCTGATAGCATCACTCTGCCCGACGGGGAAACCGCGCAGGCGACGACCTTTGGGGCTGGCTGGAGCGCGGTTGTCACGATCGATGAGAACGGCACAGAGCGTATTCATGTCTTCGACAGTGAAACGAGCGCCCTGCGCCAAAGCCTGACGATCAATTCACCGGAGTGAGCAGCGGCTTGCCGTCATGGGCCGCGATGAGATTGTCGAGCACGAGCTTGCCCATAATTTTGCGCGTTTCATAGGTCGCAGAGGCTTGGTGCGGCTGCAAAAGCACGTTGTCCATCGTCAAAAAGCGCTCGTCCACATCCGGCTCGCTCAGAAACACATCCAGCGCTGCACCTGCTATCTTTCGCTCTTGTAGCGCTTTGATCAGCGCCTCTTCATCAACGGTGGTTCCGCGGGAGATGTTGAGAAGAATGCCCGTCTCCCCAAGTGCTTCGATAGTCTTAGCATCAACGATCCCTTCAGTTGCAGGGCCACCTGAAAGCGACACAATCAAGTAATCGACATTGGCCGCCAGCGCCTGCGGGGTATCAAAATACTTCCAACCTTCCGGCGTCTGTTTGGGCGCACGCGAGTAATAGGCGATGTCCATGTCGAAACCGACCAGACGATCCGCAATCGCCCGCCCAATCCGGCCAAGCCCGACAATACCAGCCCGCGCGCCGCTCATTTTGCGTTGCAGCGGGTAATTGCCCTTTGCCGCCCAATTCCCATCCCGCACCCATTTCTCCGCACCGTGAGAATCGCGACAAATGCTCAGGAGCATCAGAAGGGCAAGATCAGCAACATCATCGGTCAGCACATCGGGCGTATTTGTGACCTTGATCCCGCGCGCGCTGGCGGCGCCTATATCAATCGCGTCATATCCTACACCGAAATTGGCAATCGTGTTGAGCGATTGGAACACGCTCATCGTCTCATCCCCAAACGCCTGATGACCGATGAAGGCGATATATTTCGCACTGTCGCGCAGATCGGATGGCAGCTTTTTGCAGTCTTCGGTCTTGGGGCAAAGATGCAGCGTGAAATGCGCGGACATTGCCTTCCGATCCCAATCGGGGAAATTGCCAATAACGATCAGATCGGGCTTGCTCATGCTCTCATCCTTGTTACGCGATTTGGCTGGAGAGTGACCGCCTGCTGCGCCAAATTCAAGTGCAGAGTTCAGCGATCCGACGTGCGCCAGTCAGGATGTACCCACGGGCGCGCATTGTCTTTGGGAAGTGGCGGTTTGCCCAGCAGATGATCGGCGATTTTCTCGCCCATCAGGATCGATGGCGCGTTCAGATTGCCATTGGTGATGCGCGGGAAGAGCGAGCTATCGGCAACGCGCAACCCCTCCACGCCAATCACACGCCCCTCAGGATCAACGACCGCCATCGGATCATCGGCGGCCCCCATCTTGCATGTGCCGCAAGGATGATAGGCGCTTTCCACATGCGCCTTTATCGCCTCGTCTAGGTGTTCATCTGATTGCGCATCGGCGCCCGGCTGCAATTCTTTGCCACGATAGAGCGCAAATGCCTCTTGGCCGAATATCTCGCGCGTCAGACGAATGCAGTGCCGGAAATCGGCCCAGTCATCCTCATGCGACATGTAGTTGAACAGGATGCGCGGCGGCGCGGCCGGATCAGCGGAGCGCAGCGTTACCGAGCCGCGTGATTTGGAGCGCATAGGTCCGACATGGGCCTGAAATCCATGCCCTTCCGCCACCGCCTGTCCGTCGTAGCGGACGGCTATTGGCAGGAAGTGATACTGGATGTCAGGATACTCTACGCCAGCGGCGGAGCGGACAAAGGCGCAGGATTCAAACTGGTTCGATGCGCCCGGACCGGTTTTGGTGAAAAGCCAGCGTGCGCCAACCCAAGCCTTGCCGAAGATATTCCAGTATTTATAGAGACTTACGGGCAGTTTGGACGCTTGTTGGACGTAAAGTTCCAGATGGTCCTGAAGGTTTTGGCCCACACCCTTGCGATCTGCTTCAACCTCTATGCCATGGGATTTAAGATGCTCTGCATCGCCGATCCCCGAGAGCATGAGCAGCTTGGGCGTGTTGAATGCCGAAGCGCTCAAGATAACCTCGCGATTGGCACGGATCGTCTGCGATTGCCCGTCGATATTGGCAACAACACCAACTGCTTTCCTGTTCTCAATCAGAACTTTCTGGACCAAACCGCGCTGCAGGGAGACATTTTCGCGTTTTAGCGCAGGTTTGAGATAGGCATTGGCTGCAGACCAGCGTCGGCCCTGATGGATCGTGGCTTCCATCGGGCCAAAGCCTTCCTGTTTTTCGCCGTTGTAGTCGGATGTCGCCTCAAATCCCGCCTGCACGCCCGCTTCAACGAAGGCTTTGACCAGCGGATTCTCCCGCGTGCCGCGCGACACATGTAACGGGCCGTCCGACCCGCGCCAACTTTCGTCGCCGCCCTGCCCGCTATCGTCCCAGTTTTCTATGCGTTTGAAGTAGGGCAGCACATCCGCGTAGGACCATCCACGTGCGCCACTTGCCTCCCAATGGTCGTAATCGCAGGCGTGGCCGCGCACATACACCATCCCGTTGATCGAGGATGAACCGCCGATAACCTTGCCGCGCGGGGCTGCGAGACGACGCCCGCCAAGATGCGGTTCTGGCTCGGTTTCATAGCCCCAATCGTAACGCTTCATATTCATCGGATATGACAGCGCGCCGGGCATTTGGATGAAGGGACCTGCATCGCTGCCGCCGTATTCGAGCACCAAAACCGAGTGTTTGCCATCTTCCGACAAGCGATAGGCCATGGCGCAACCGGCAGAACCAGCGCCCACAATCACGTAATCGGCTTGGGTCGGAGATGTCATTTTCGCTCTAGGTCACTTTGACGCAAAACCTAGCGGCAATGGCTTGTTGAAGACATGACAAAAGCGTCTCACGAGCGTTGCTACGCGACACCATAACGATGGGTAAGGTATTGATTATCCTAGCTTAACCAACGCTTGCGACGACGATAGGAACGGGTGTCACGAAAGCTCTTGCGACCCTCTTCGGACAGGCCAAGATAGAATTCTTTCACATCCGGGTTCTCGCGCAACTCATCCGCCGGCCCGTCCATCACGACCCGCCCGCTTTCGAGAATATATCCGTAGTTGGCAAAGCGCAGGGCGACGTTGGTGTTTTGCTCGGCCAGAAGGAAACTCACACCTTCATTTTCGTTAAGATTCTTAACGATGCCGAAAATCTCTTCCACCAGTTGCGGGGCCAGCCCCATACTGGGCTCATCGAGAAGAATGGTCTCGGGACGGCTCATCAGTGCACGGCCGATGGCGCACATCTGCTGTTCTCCGCCGGAGGTATAGCCTGCAAGAGACTTCCTGCGCTCTTTGAGACGCGGGAAATAATTATAAACCAAATCAAGGTCTTGCGCGATCTTGCTCGCGCCGTCACGGCGGGTGTATGCGCCCGTCAGCAGGTTCTCTTCAACCGTCAAATGTTCAAAACAATGGCGGCCTTCCATGACCTGAATAACACCGCGCTTGACCAGCTCGGAGGGGTTCAGCTTGGCGATATTCTCGCCTTGATAAAGGATCGAGCCTTTGGTGACCTCCCCGCGCTCGGAATGCAGCAGGTTCGAGATCGCTTTCAGGGTCGTCGTTTTGCCTGCACCATTCCCGCCAAGGATCGCTGTGATCCCGCCTTTGGCAAGGGTCAGGGATACACCTTTGAGCACGAGGATCACGTGATTGTAGATCACTTCGATATTGTTGACCTCAAGCAGGGTCTCTTCGGTTTTCGCGCTGTCGAGCATGGTCTTCTTTTACCTTACATAACGCTATCGGAATAACGTCGGACTTTTATCGGACTTTTATCGGACTTTTTTCCAGCAAACCCGATCGATCACACAAAAAAATCATGCCCGCAGATGCGGGCATGGGATATTCAGTCAAAGATTAACCGCAGCGTTCTTCGATATTGTTTTCAGCCGCATAGGCCGCGCTGTCTTCTAGGATCAGCTTGCTGATCACATCCATATCGGATGGCTCAAAATCTGTGATCAGGGACCAGCTTTTTGCCGCGGCATCCCACTGCTGAACCGCGCCCAGACCGGGTCCACCGTGGTTGTCACAGGTCACCGCGAACTCAGGGCCAAAGCCAGGCAGACCGAGATCGGTCATGACGGCTTCATTGACCTCCAGCGCCTCCATACCATCGCGCATCATTGCAGGTGTGATATCCGAAACGCCGTGGATTTCCTGCGCCTTGCGCGCAGCTTCACCGGCAAGCATCGCTGCGTACATGCCGCGGTTGTAAAGAACGGTGCCGATCTGATCACCAGCGCCAGCGGCTTTGCCCGCATCGACAACATATTTCTGGATGTCATCAAAAAGCGGGAAATCAGCGCCTGCTGCATGGAAGTTGAGCGCTTTGTAGCCATTAGCGCCCTCGCCCGCTGCGATCACGTCATTCTCCGAGCCAGACCACCAAACGCCGATGAAGTTTTCCATTGGATAACGGATGTTCACTGCTTCCTGGATCGCAACCTGGTTCATCACGCCCCAGCCCCACATGACAACATAGTCAGGCTTCTCGCGGCGGATTTGCAGCCACTGCGATTTTTGCTCCTGTCCGGGGTGATCCACGGCGATGGTCGTCAGGTTATAGCCGTGCACTTTGCTCAGCTCTTCGAGCGTGCGGATCGGCTCCTTACCATAGGCGGAGTTGTGATAGACGAGCGCTATGCTCTTGCCGCTGATGTCACCGCCATTGAGATCGAGGATATGGTTGACCGCGTGGGACGCACCATTCCAGTAGTTGACCGGATAATTGAAAATCCACTCAAACACTTTGCCGTTGGCAGCCGAGGTCCGGCCATAACCCATGGAGTGGACCGGGATACCGTCAGCGGTTGCTTTGGGGATCAGCTGGTAGGTGATACCTGTGGAGAGCGGCTGATAGACAAGCGCGCCCTCTCCTTTGGTCGCCTCATAGCACTCCACACCTTTTTCGGTGTTGTAGCCGGTTTCGCATTCGATCATGCGGATCGCCTCGCCGCCGATACCGCCATCACGCTCGTTCAGGAGTGTGAAGTAGTCGGCAAATCCATCCGCAAACGGGATGCCGTTGGCCGCATAAGGACCGGTCCGATAGCTCAGGCTCGGGAATACCAGGTCCGCCATCGCAGGCAGTGCCATGCCCAGCGAAGCAGTAGCAAAGGCCGCAGCTTTCAACAGTTTTTTCATCAATCTTCCTCCAGTGTTTAGCTCGTTTATGGGTCTGAGGCCCAATTAAGATCAGCTTAGTGTGGGAAGGGCCAAAGACGCAATTTTTCTTTTGCCAATCGCCAGAGCTGTGCGATGCCATGCGGCTCCACGATCAAAAACCCGATGATAAGCGCGCCGATGATCATGAACTCGATATGGGCGGCGAGATCGGTGGCCCAGCCAAGTTGCCCGACAAGGATGTTCTTCAAAAGCACCGGCATGAGGATCAGGAAGGCAGCGCCCGCAAAAGAGCCGAAGATCGAGCCAAGCCCGCCGATGATAATCATGAACAACACGATGAAAGACTTTTGGATGCCAAATGCCTCGCCCACCTCGACAGCGCCAAGGTAGACAGAGAAGTAGAGCGCGCCTGAGATGCCGATATAAAACGAGCTGACCGCGAAGGCCGAGAGTTTTGTGCGCAATGGGTTCACGCCGATAATCTCTGCGGCGATATCCATATCTCGGATCGCCATCCAGGACCGCCCGATCCGCCCGCGCGTGAGGTTACGCGCAAGGAACGCAAGCAATGTCACAAAGGTCAGGCAAAAGAGATAGGTCGCCCAAGCGGATGTGGACGGGCCCGTGACCTCGACCCCGAACATGGTGCGGGTCGGCGCAGTTATTTGGCCGGAGGCGGAATAGTTGTAGGACCAGGCCCACTTGTTGAAGAGCCAGACCAGGAAGAACTGCGCGGCCAATGTGGCCACCGCGAGATAAAAGCCTTTAATGCGCATGCTTGGCAGGCCGAAAAGGACGCCCACCAGCGCTGTAATGATGCCCGATAAGATGACCGAGAAGAATATATTGATCGGCGGCAGCGCATAGCGCACCCATTCGCCCTCTTCTGCGCCGGGCAGATAGATATCGAGACCGGTCATGAGTTTGTAACAGGAATAGGCCCCCACGGCCATGAACCCGCCGGTGCCAAGCGAGACCTGCCCGCAATACCCGGTCAGAATATTGAGGCCCAACGCAGCGATTGCGAAGATCAGCACCGGCACCAGCACGGCGCTGGCCCAATATTCATTGATGAAAAACGGAACGACGCAAAAGGCGAAGATCAGAATGGCATAATACCAGATCCGGTCGAACTTGATCGGGAAGGTCTGATTATCTTGCACATAAGAGGATTTGAAATCCCCGGCTTCACGGTAAAGCATATCAGCCCTTTTCTAACTTCTCGTTTTTTCGCACGACCATGACGATATAGATCGTCATCACGATGCCAATCGCCAGCAACACCGCGCCGAATATGATCGCAAACGCAAGGAACGACATATCCTGCATGCCCGACCAGCCGTCGGTCGATATCCAGAAATAGGTCAGTGTTACGATGATGGTGGTGAAGGTTGCGCTCATGGTAATGGCGGCGCTTGTGATTTGTTTTGGCGACCAGCTCATGCGCTGTGATCCTTGCTGTCGATATCAAGATCACTGCCCTGCGGGTTGACCACGCAAAAGCGATGGCCTGTTGGCGCTTCCATCACGGTCCAGCCATGTTCGCATTTATCAACGATGGTCGCGCCGATCCCTTCAAGACGGGCAACTTCCGCATCCTGATTGTCGGTTTCTATATCGACGTGAACGCGAGGCGCGTGATCGACCGCTTGCAGCAAGATGCGTGGATAGCCCTTATCAAACGTGGCATATTTCCCGCGCGCATCAATCTCGCCCGTATACCCAAGCGCGGCCGACCAATAGGCAAGCGGCTCTGTCAGATCATCGGTCTGGCAATCAATCACAATGACACCGAGCCGTGATTTATACATGGGCGTTATCCTTTGTGATGCTGCGCCCAGAGTATTTTAGGAAAGATGAAAGGATTTCCGTGCTTCCATTCAGACGCGGTACAGGCTGGAGAGCCGATGGCCGTGAAAGGTGAAGGCGGTCTGTCGGCGCGCGCAAGCGCGAATGGCAGATCGCTACCCCTGCTTCATCTTTCCAAAAATACTCAAATCCCGCCATCGCCACGGTCACACCCTCTCAATGATCTTGTCGCCGAACAGCCCTTGCGGACGGAAAACGAGGAAGATCAGGGCCAGCACATAAGCGAACCAGTTTTCGGTGGCGCCGCCAAGGTACGGGACGCCAATCAGAAACTCGAAGAGCTTCTCGCCAACCCCGATGATCAGCCCGCCAATGATCGCACCGGGGATCGAGGTGAAGCCGCCCAGCATCAGCACCGGCAGCGCCTTGAGCGCAACCAGCGAGAGCGAGAATTGCACACCGGATTTCGCCCCCCACATGATACCTGCAACCAGCGCAACGAACCCGGCGATGGACCAGACGATCACCCAAATGGTGCGCAGGCTGATCCCGACCGAGAGCGCTGCCTGATGGTCATCAGCTACAGCGCGCAGGGCGCGGCCTGTTTTGGTATATTGCGAGAAGATAGTGAGCGAGATAACCAGAAACGTCGCGACAATCGCAGCAGAGATATCGAGCCAGTCGATGAAATAGCCGTAGCCGAACCACTCATAGGTCGTCGTCTCAATCGTGTCCGAAATGCCTTCGGGCAGTCCGATATCGAGGGTTTTGATCTCAGCCCCCCACATCAAATCACCGAAACCTTCCATGAAATAAGCCAGCCCGATCGTGGCCATGAAGAGGATAATCGGTTCCTGATTGACCAGGTGTTGGAGCACATATCGCTCGACCAGTATCGCCAGAAGGATCATCACCAGCGCGGTGCCGATGATCGCGACGATGGCGGGCAGATGCCAGCCAAAGTGATGCACGTCCGTGCCGAAAATCGAATTGATCAGATGGGCAAAAGGCACCTGTCCGTTCTGCAAGCCCACAAGCGTCAGCGCGGCGAAAAGCGCCATAACGCCTTGGGCATAGTTGAAGATGCCCGAGGCCTTGAAAATCAGCACAAAGCCCAGCGCAACCAGCGAGTACATCACCCCGGTCATCAGCCCGTTCAGCGCAACTTCTCCGGCAAAAATCAGTTGTTCCATGTCAGATCCCTGCCCGTCGATATCTTTGTCATATTAGTCATGCGACACCCCAAGATAGGCGTCGATCACGGCTGGATTGCTCTGCACGTCCTGCGGGGTGCCGTCGCCGATCTTTGCGCCGTAATCCATCACCACCACACGGTCGGAGATGTCCATGACCACACCCATATCATGCTCAATGAGCGCAATCGTCGTGCCGTATTCTTCGTTCACATCGAGGATGAAGCGGGACATATCCTCTTTTTCCTCGGAGTTCATGCCGGCCATTGGCTCATCGAGCAGCAGCAGCGAAGGCTCAGCGACCAGCGCGCGGCCAAGCTCAACCCGCTTTTGCAGGCCGTAGGGCAAGCGGCCCACCGGGGTTTTACGGATGGCCTGGATTTCGAGAAAGTCGATGATCTCTTCAGCTTTCTGGCGGTTGGCGACCTCTTCGGCCTCGGCTTTGCCTTTCCAGATCATCTGGCTGAAAAAGCTGGTCTTCATATGGGTGAAACGACCGGTCATGATGTTATCGAGCGTCGACATGCCGTGAAAGAGCGCGATGTTCTGGAAGGTGCGCGCGATGCCTTGCTGCGCGATCTCATAGGGTTTCATCGGCGGGCGTTTCGCGCCTTTGTACCAGACCTCGCCTTCTTGCGGGTGATAAAAGCCGTTGATGACATTGAGCATAGAGGATTTGCCCGCGCCGTTGGGACCGATGATCGCGCGGATCTCACCTTCACGAATATCGAAAGAGATGTCCTTGATCGCCGTCACCCCGCCAAAGCGCAAGGTGATGTCCTTCATCTCCATCACCACGCCGCCGATGGTGCGCCCGTCGGGGGTTACGTAGCTGTCGGTGTTATCAAGGCTCATGGGTCAGAAAATCCACGCAATAAAAGGTCGAAGGAGGATGCCGACGAACAGAACGGCCATGAAAGAAAGGTATGTGATGACGGGTCCGGTATCGTATTCGCGGGTGTCAGGATCAATGCCTGCAACGGCCCACAGAACGCCGACGCGAAAGCCGTTTGGTGTAAAGCGGTCAGAGTTGAACCAAAACAGCATGCGCCAGCAGATGTAGATAACGAAGAATATCGCCACGATACCGCCCAGAGCGGCAAGCGGGTAGTCAGCGCTGGCCACATAGTAGAGCGCTGCGAGTGAAGCGACGGCTTGTCCGATGCGCATGATCAGCACGTAATCGGGTGCGTTTTCGTGACCGTTATCGGAAGAGTGGTCGGTCATGCGCCGATCCCCATTGCAACGTGCCGCGCCATCATTCTGCTGCCACCGCGGTTGGCTCGAACACCTGCGCGTCATGGATTTGCAGGGTCGCATTGATCGAACCTTTGCGCCCATCCTCATAGGTCACTTCGGTTTCGGTGTAGACCTCCGTCACATCAGCATAGAGTGCGTCTATCAGGTCATTGTATTTGTCATCAATGATCCGGCGGCGCACTTTGCGGGTTCGGGTCATCTCCCCATCATCCGCATCAAGCTCTTTGTGTAGCACCAGGAAACGGTGGATTTGGCAGGACGAGAGCATCGGATCAGCAGCGAGCGAGGCATTCACCTCTTCCACATGGGCTTTGATCTGGCCGTTCACGTCCGGGTGGGCCGACAGTTCCTGATAGCTGGCATAGGCGACATTGTTGCGCTCTGCCCAGCTTCCAACAGCTTCCAGATCGATGTTGATGAAAGCGACGCAGCGGTCTTTGCCCGCGCCAAAAATCACCGCTTCGAGGATGTTGGGATAGAACTTGAGTTTGTTCTCAACATACTTGGGCGCAAAGAGTGCGCCATTGGCCATTTTGCCCACGTCCTTGGCGCGGTCTATGATGCGCAGATGGCCGGACATTTCGTCGATAAAACCCGCATCGCCAGTGGCAACCCAACCATCGGGGTCCTTGGTGTCGGCGGTGCTTTGAGGGTTCTTGTAGTATTTCTCAAAGGTGCCGTTGGAGCGGTAAAACACTTCGCCGCTGTCGCTGATCTTCAACTCAACGCCGGGGCTTGGCACGCCAACTGTATCGGCCCGCACCTCGCCATCGGGTTGTTGGGTGATGAAGACGGAGGCCTCGGTCTGGCCATAGAGCTGTTTGAGATTGATGCCAAGCGCACGGTAAAATTCGAAAATCTCCGGCCCGATGGCCTCGCCAGCGGTATAGCCGAGCCGCACTTTACTCATGCCCATGCGGTTGCGCATCGGGCCGTAGACGAAAAGATTGCCGAGCCAGTATTTGAACCGGTCCCCGGCCCCGATGTTCTCTCCATCCATCATCCGCGGGCCGACCGCTTTGGCGTGGTCCATATACTTGTGGAACAGCCATTTTTTGAAGCGGCCAGCATCTTCCATGCGGATCATGATGCTGGTGAGCAGACTTTCGAAGAAGCGCGGCGGTGCGAAGAAATAGGAGGGGCCGATTTCGCGCAGATCGGCTTGCATGGTTTCGGGCGATTCGGGGCAATTGACGCAAAAGCCGGTCCAGTAGGCTTGGCCGATGGAGAAGATAAAATCGCCGACCCAGGCCATGGGAAGGTAGGCGAGCACTTCGTCGTCAGCGTTCAGGCTGTCGAACGCGACCGAGGACATGGCCGCTGAGATGATATTGCGATTGGTGAGCACGACGCCTTTTGGCCGCCCGGTGGTGCCCGAAGTGTAGAGCATCACGCAGGTCGCATCCACATTTGCCTTATCCATGCGGCGTTTCAGCTCGTCTTTTTGAGAAGAAGCGCGTCCGCGATCTTGCAACGCGCGGAAATTATGCAGCCGATCATGGCCGTATTTGCGCATACCGCGCGGGTCGAGATAGATCATCTGCTCCAGCGCGGGCAAACGATCATTCACCTCCAGCACCTTATCGACCTGCTCTTGATCCTGCGCGATCACGAAACGGGCGGCGCAATGCTCCAGCACATAATGCATCTCTTCGGCGACGCTGTCCTGATAGAGCGGCACCGGAACCGCCCCTGCCGCCTGCACCGCAACCATTGCCCAGTAGAAGTGAGGCCGATTGCGTCCGATAATCGCGACGTGATCCCCTTCGGCAAGGCCCAGATCAATCAATCCCAGGGCAAGCGCGTGAATTTCTTCCTCAACCTCGCGCCAGGACCAGCTTTGCCAAATGCCGAACTCTTTTTCCCGATAGGCGATCTGCTGGGAAAAGTCGCGTGCGTTTCGGGTCAACAGTTTGGGTATAGTGTCCAAGTCTTGAGGGGGTTCAAAAACCTCTACCACGCGCAATCTCTCCCTGAAGCGTCTGTTTGGGGTACGCTTCTTTTTTATGAGCATCCTCGTTGTGGGATGCGTCTTTGTCGAAACAGTTGCAAATGCGCGTCTGATTCTCCAGCGAAAGTTTTCGCCACGAGGCGCATCTGTCGATCACAAACGCGTTGAAACTCCGGCCCCTGATAGGACAAGGTTGGTTGAACTGCGTCGAGAGGCGATTTCTGCATGTCCAAACCTGTCCTGATTGCCGGCCCCACGGCGAGTGGAAAATCCGCGTTGGCGCTAGAGCTTGCCAGCAAAGCGCCGTCGGCAATCATCAACGCCGATGCATTGCAGGTCTATGACGGTTGGCGGGTTCTGAGCGCAAGACCGAGTGAGGCGGATGAGGCACAGGCCCCGCATCGACTTTACGGGCACGTGCCGATGGCGACGCGTTACTCTGTCGGGGCGTGGTTACGCGAGGTTGAAAGCGAGTTGCGAAGGGCTGAGAAAGATGGCGCGCGTCCGCTGATCGTTGGTGGGACGGGGCTATATTTTACAGCGCTCACCGAAGGCTTGGCGGAGATACCGTCGGTCCCTGAAGCGATCCGCGATCAGGCGAATGCATTGCGGGCGGAGGGCGGCACGTCCGGGTTCATCTCATATTTGCAGGCGCATGATCCTGACATTCTGGCAAGAATTGATCAGCAAAATCCGATGCGCTTACAGCGTGCGTATGAAGTTCATGCCGCCACAGGTCGCGCCTTGTCGGCGTGGCAAAGTGAGACAACAGACCCGCTTTTGCCGCTTGATGAATGCATCCCAGTGGTCCTGTCGGCGGAACCGGAGTGGCTGAACGCGCGGATCGAGAACCGGTTTGACGCAATGATGGATCAGGGGGCCATTGAGGAAGTGCAGGTGCAGTTGGGTCAGGGTATTGATTGGTCGTGGCCGTCGGCTCAGGCGCTGGGAGCGCGGGAGATCGCGGCATACCTGAACGGGCAATCCACGCGGGACGACGCGGTGCGCGATGCCTCTGTCGCCACGCGCCAGTTTGCCAAGCGTCAGCGAAGCTGGTTTCGAAACCGTATGAAGGGGTGGCATGTCCTCAAGGTTGATGAAGGCGATCCGAAGGCAAGGCTTGCTGATCTCACAGATTTGAGCGAAAACGGGCCGCAATAGCCGGGAGGTCGACTGAGGACTTGCACCTAGCGAATTGATATCGCACCATTCTTCGCGTTGTTGCTTAGAAAGGCCCCGTGATGAAATTAACAGAAATCCCAAACCATGTCCGCACAGCACTCTGACGATATTTCGGCTCTGAACTGCCAGTCAATTGCAGCGCGCACGAAATCTGATCCCTGGCAACTGGAGCCGCAGGCCAATGCAGATGCGCACACGTTTTTGTGGATCAATCGCGGTTCAGGACGGGTTCATATCGACGGGACAACGCGTGGGTTTGCGCCAAATTCGGTGTTTTTTCTGCCCAGCGGGGCGATTTTCTGCTTCGAGTTTACGCCTGCCAGTTCCGGTTGGACGCTCACAATTCCCAAGGGGCATCCGAGCGCGGATCATTTTGGCGATGTGTCGTTTCATCAAATGTTCCACGCACGCGAGGATCAGGCGAAACTTTCGGGGCTTTGCGACGATATTTACCGCGAGTTGGCCTCAGACGAGGCAGGGCGCGAGGTCGCGTTGCAGGCCTATGTGTCGCTTTTGGCGATCTGGCTGATGCGGCGGAGGCCTGAGGAAGAGCAGAAATCATCGTCTGCCCAAAAGCTCATGGCGCGGTTTACGCAGCTTTTGGAACAAAACTACGCCAGCGAAGATAGCGCGTCCGACTACGCGCAAACGCTCTCGGTATCGCCCGCACATCTGACGCGCATATGTCAAAAGACCAATAACAAGTCTGCGACTACTTTAATTCAGGAACGTAAGGTGCTGGAAGCTAAGAAAAATCTTGCCCTGACCGACGCTAAAATCGGGCAAATCGCGCTCGCGAACGGATTTGGCTCAGCGGCTTACTTCACGCGCGTCTTCTCGCAAAAAACCGGCAAATCGCCACGAGACTTCCGCTTTGACGCCCGCTCGCGGCAAGGAGACGGGCCGCGCAGCGAATGACTTTACGTTGAGGCAAGTCAATCCCACACCTAAGTCCAAGTCGGGATTTTTATAATATTTGTCGGATTCGTACACTTTAATACAGCCACATGTGTTGACCTTTCCCGGTTAATTTCGTGCAATGCGTGCGAACGGACTGTCGGACCAAAGTGCATCTGCGCTATGTGCACCCTCGATCCTGACTAAAAACAAAGAAGAGCGGGCAAGAACGCCCCAAGTCATTCAATAGGGAGAGACTGAATGCTAAACCGAACCCCCAAGAGCCCTAAGGTTCATCACGCGGCAACTTTGTTCGCTGAGGAATTCAAGGCAGGTCTTCTGGACCGTCGCGAGTTTCTGGCGCGCGCAACAGCGCTGGGTGTAACCACCTCTGCGGCCTATGCGATGATCGGCGCAACGCCTGCCAAAGCGGGTGGACACGCGCAACAGGGCGGCACTTTGCGGATGCAGATGGAAGTGCGCGCGCTCAAGGACCCGCGCACTTACGACTGGACGCAAATCGCTTATGTCACCAATGGCTGGCTGGAGTATCTGGTTGAGTATAACTCGGACGGTACGTTCAAGCCGATGCTACTGGAAAGCTGGGAAGTCAATGATGATGCGACCCAGTACACATTGAATGTCCGCAAGGGCGTTAAGTGGAACAATGGCGATGATTTCACCGCAGACGACGTTGCCCGCAATATTGCTGGCTGGTGTGAAAAAGAGGTCGAAGGCAATTCGATGGCCGCGCGCTTTGGCACGCTTATTGACGAGGCAACCGGCATGGCGCTGGATGGCGCGATTGAGGTTGTGGACAGCCACACTGTCAAGCTGAACCTGCCATCGCCTGACATCACGCTCATCCCCGGCATGGCGGATTACCCTGCCGCGATTGTACACAGCTCGCACAACGCGGACGACATGGTCGGCACAGCTGTCGGCACTGGCCCTTACATGCTGGAATCGCTGGAAGTTGGTGTGAAAGCCGTTCTCGTGCGCAACGAGGATCACCAGTGGTGGGGCTATGACGGTATGGAAGGCGGCGGCGCATTCCTCGACCGGATCGAATTTATCGATTACGGCACGGACCCCTCCTCCTGGGTTGCGGCTGCGGAAGCGGAAGAAGTTGATTGCTTCTATGAAACTGTTGGCGAGTTTGTCGACATCATGGACGGTCTTGGCTGGGTCAAATCGGAAGTTGTCTCTGGCGCAACGATCGTTATTCGCCCCAATCAGCAAGCCGAAGTTGACGGCAAAAAGCCTTATGAGGACAAGCGCGTGCGCCAAGCGCTCGCTATGGCGGTGGACAATCAGGTTTGTCTTGAACTGGGTTATGCTTCCCGAGGTTTGGCCGCGAACAACCAGCACGTTGGACCGGTTCACCCCGAGCATGACGCCAGCGTGAGCCGCCTGCCCTTCGATCCCGCCAAAGCCAAAGAGCTTATGGCCGAAGCAGGCATGGCCGACTATGAGCACGAGCTGATTTCCATCGACGATGACTGGCGCAAGAACACCACTGATGCGGTCGCAGCTCAGCTTCGCGATGCGGGCATTCCTGTCAAACGGACCATCCTGCCCGGCTCGACCTTCTGGAACGATTGGGCAAAATACCCGTTCAGCTCCACGAACTGGAACCACCGTCCACTGGGCACGCAGGTTCTGGGTCTGGCCTATCGCTCGGGCGAGGCTTGGAACGAAGCGGGCTTTGCCAATGAAGAGTTCGACAGTCTTCTGGCAGAGGCCAACTCGATTGCGGATGCGGACAAGCGCCGCGAGGTGATGTCCAAATTGCAGGCGATCATGGCCGAGGAAGGCGTGACGATCCAGCCATACTGGCGCTCGCTCTACCGTCACTGCCGTGAAGGCATTGTCGGTGGCGATATGCACATCGCGTATCTGCCGCAAATGTACAAGATGGGCCTTGCCGTCTGATCACCAAGCTCGCAGCGCCCCCGGACCATCCGGGGGCGTTTCGCTTTTTTAGCGCCCCACGCGGTGCATTAATAACAAAGTTCGACACCAGTGATTGAACTTAGGGGAGACGATGGGACAATTTATTCTAAGACGCTTGGCGGTGATGCTTTTGACAGCGCTCTGCCTCACATTCATTGTCTTCTATCTCACCAATCTCAAACCCAATCTTGAAAAGCTCGCCAAGTCCGAAGGCAATTTCCGCATGTCCGAAGAGGAAGTGGACAGTTGGCTGAACAAAAACGGCTTTGGCGGCCCGCTCATTTTACGCTACGGCGAGTGGCTCGGTGTGCTGCCCGGCTGGACCACGGAAATCGACGGCGAGATCCGCGGTCGCTGCATCAAAGGCGGCATTGATCCCTCAGAGGCGGCCACCTTCTGCGGTGTTTTGCAGGGTAAATTTGGGTTCTCCACAGTTTTCAAAGAGGACGTGGGAACAATCATTTCAAAACGCCTCGCTCTGACGGGCAAGCTGATGTTCTGGGTGATGATCGTGATGATCCCCATGTCGCTGATCGTCGGCGTTCTGGCAGGCATGCGGGAGGGATCGCGCACGGACCGAAGCCTATCGACGGTCTCAATCCTGACGACAGCCACGCCCGAATATGTCTCCGGCGTTATCTTCATCGTGATTTTCTCCTCCTCGCTTGTGGGCCTCAAATGGTTCAAGGGCACGGCGACATCAGCGATGGAGAATGTCACATTCGAGAATTTCACACTGCCCGTGATGACCATGGCGCTCTATGGGATGGGCTATATCGCCCGGATGACCCGCGCCTCCATGGCTGAGGTGATGACCGCGCAATATATCCGTACAGCGCGCCTCAAAGGCGTGTCGTTTCGTAATGTGGTGATGAAACACGCGCTGCGCAACGCGCTGATTGCGCCCTTCACGGTGATCATGCTGCAATTCCCGTGGCTTCTGACCGGCGTTGTGATCGTCGAGACACTTTTCAACTACAAAGGCTTTGGCTGGACGCTGGTGCAGGCGGCAGGCAACAACGATGTGGACACCCTTCTGGGTTGCTCGGTGGTGGCTGTCTTCGTGGTCCTGGTCACCCAGCTCATATCCGATGTCGGATATGCCTACCTCAATCCGCGCATTCGCGTCACAACCTGAAATATAGGAGCGCGAGAGCCATGGAACAACTCACATGGGGCGGCCCGACCGGCATCTTTTTGGCCCCGGCCTTTTTCACAACGCTGCTGGTGTTCATCACCACAACCATTCTGATGGTCGCTGAAAGCTACACCGACGCGCGATCCGTGGCCCGCAGCGACAAGCCCAAATGGCTGGTCATCTCGCTGGTCGTCGCCGCGCTCTTGATGGGCGTGTGCGTCTACATGATCTCCGGCAGCGGTCCGGCAGTCGCCTTGGCCCTTGTCTGCGGCTTCTTCGCCATTGGCGCGGCGGCCTACGCGCTCTTGCTGCTGCTGTCGTATCAGGATTTCAAGATATCCGATTTTGTCTACCGCATGGCCTTCATCTCAGCGCTGATCCTTGCCCTAATCGCTGTTCTATGGCTGATCGGCATGTTGCTCTTGGATGGGGCGGAGCGCGGGATCATTGGTCGCGCGGTGGTGCAGTTCTGGCCGGTCTGGATCAGCATGTTGATCATCTTCGCCGTCTCAATCATCACCAAGCGGCAAAGCGGGCTGTACGGGCGGCTGTTTGACAGCCCTGTGGGCATGATCGGCTTTGCATTGGTGCTCTTTTGGGTGCTGACAGCGCTCCTAGGGCCACTGATCGAGATCAGCGATCCGCTCAACCAGATCGCATCGCTCAAGAACAAAAAACCGGGCATGCCGATCCCCGATGCGGAAGGGCTCTACTACCTCTATGGCGGCGACAATCTGGGGCGCGATGTGTTCAGCCGCATGGTCGCCGGCGCGCGGACAGTGCTGGCAATTGCACCTGCCGCAACGCTCTTTGCCTTTATGGTCGGGATCACGCTGGGACTGCCCGCCGGATACTATGGCGGGCGGCTTGATGTGATCCTGTCCTTCCTTGCTAATCTGGTCTTGGCCTTCCCGGTGATCCTGCTGTTCTACCTGCTGGTCACACCGGAAATCCGCTCCACCGGCATCCCGATCTATCTGGCAGCGGTTCTGTTCCTCTTCCCGATCGTCTTTTTCGTGATGCTGGTCCAGACCAAGCTCTTTACCCAACCAACGAAGATGTGGTTCTGGCTCGCCGTTGTGATCGTGCTGGGGTTCTGGGCCTATTCGGGACTTGCCTTCAACAAAGACCCGTTCGGCGTCTTTTCCATGGACCCCAACTTGTTGAATATTTTCGTCTCGGTCGTCTTCGTGAACTCCCCTACAGTGTTCCGCATCGTGCGCGGCCTGACCATGGATATCAAAACCCGAGACTATGTGGCCGCAGCGCAGACCCGTGGCGAAGGACCATGGTATATCATGCTGTGGGAAATCCTGCCCAATGCGCGCGGTCCGCTGATCGTCGATTTCTGCCTGCGCATCGGCTACACCACAATCCTTCTGGGAACCTTGGGCTTCTTCGGCCTGGGCGTCAGCTCGGAAAGCCCCGATTGGGGCCTGACCATCAACGAAGGCCGCAAGCTTTTGTCGATCCACCCGCATCCGGCCCTGCCACCGGCGCTTGCACTCCTTACGCTCGTCCTTGGCCTAAACCTTCTGGCCGACGGTCTGCGCGAGCAGAGCCTCAAAGACTGATGGGGTTTCGCATTTTCAAAATACTCACGGGGGGTGCGGGGGGCAGTCAGCCCCCCGCCGGGCCCCGTCAGGGGAGCCGATATGACCAAATGGGACTATGACGGACCTATCCTTGAGATCGAAAATCTCTCGATCTCTTTCTTCACCCGCGCGGGCGAAATCCCGGCGGTGATGGACTTCTCCTGCACCGTTCAACCCGGCGAGGCCATGGGGCTGGTCGGGGAGAGCGGTTGTGGCAAATCCACCGTTGCCCTTGGCGTGATGCAGGATCTGGGCGTGAACGGAAAGATCGTAGGCGGGACGATCAAGTTCAAGGGCCGTGATCTGACGACGCTTTCAGATGAAGAGTTGCGCGATATCCGCGGCTCAGAAATTGCCATGATTTATCAAGAACCTATGGCCTCGCTCAACCCTGCGATGAAGATCGGTAAACAGCTGGCCGAAGTTCCGATGATCCATGAGGGTGCGAGCCGTGAAGCGGCCGACGCGCTGGCACGTGAGGTAATCGAGGCGGTGCGCCTGCCTGATCCTGATCGCATCATGAAGTCCTTTCCACATCAGCTTTCCGGCGGTCAGCAGCAACGCATCGTGATCGCCATGGCCTTGATGTCCAAGCCCTCGCTCCTGATCCTCGATGAGCCGACCACAGCGCTTGATGTGACTGTTGAGGCGGGGATTGTGGACCTCGTCAAGGGGCTGGGCGAGAAGTTCGGCACCTCCATGTTGTTCATCTCGCATAACTTAGGGCTGGTGATGGATACCTGCGACCGTTTGTGCGTGATGTATTCGGGTGAGGCGGTGGAGACCGGTTCGATTGAGGACGTCTTCGACAAGATGCGCCATCCCTATACCCAGGCCCTGTTCCGCTCGATCCCCCTGCCCGGCGCGGATAAAAACGCGCGGCCTTTGGTTGCGATCCCAGGGAATTTCCCGCTGCCGCACGAACGCCCGCCGGGGTGTAATTTCGGACCGCGCTGCGACTACTTTGAGGACGGTCGATGCAATGCCGCACCCATCGCGATGGACGATGTGCCGGGCGAGAACCGTGACCGGCATGAGACGCGGTGTTTGAAGTGGCAGGAGATTGACTGGAATGCGCCCATTGCGGCCTCGCAATCAACCGATGTGACCGAGCCGGGCGATGTTATTCTGAAGATCGACGAGCTGAAAAAATACTACGAGGTTTCGGCTAACGCGTTGTTTTCAAGCGGAGAAAAGCGGGTGGTCAAAGCCAATGAGACGATCTCGCTGCATGCGCGTGAGGCGGAGACGCTGGCGATTGTGGGGGAGAGCGGATGCGGGAAATCGACGCTTGCCAAGATGTTGATGGGGCTCGAGACGGCAACCGACGGCGAGATCAATCTGGAGAATAAATCCATCGGCTCCGTCCCGATTGAGGAGCGCGATACGCGCACGATTGCGGATGTACAGATGGTGTTCCAGAACCCGTTTGATACGCTCAACCCCTCGCACACGGTCGGCAATCAGATTATCCGCGTGCTGGAAAAATTCGGCGTTGGTGAGACAGTGGCGGAGCGGCGCGAGAAGATGCTGGAGCTTCTGGATCTGGTCAAGCTCCCCCGCGCCTTCGCCACCCGGATGCCCCGCCAACTTTCCGGCGGGCAGAAGCAGCGCGTCGGCATTGCCCGCGCCTTTGCCGGGGCGCCCAAGCTGGTAGTGGCCGATGAGCCCGTCTCCGCGCTCGATGTCTCGGTGCAGGCGGCTGTGACTGATTTGTTGATGGAAATTCAACGCGATAGCCGCACGACGCTCTTGTTCATCAGCCATGATCTGTCGATTGTGCGTTACCTGTCAGACCGGGTTTTGGTGATGTATCTGGGCCATGTGGTGGAGATGGGATCGACCGATCAGGTCTTCGCCCCGCCCTATCACCCTTATACCGAAGCGCTTTTGTCGGCGGTGCCAATTGCGGACACGTCGGTGGAGAAAAAGCGCGTGGTGCTGGAGGGGGATATCCCGTCGGCGATGAACCCGCCACCCGGCTGCCCGTTCCAGACCCGTTGCCGGTTTAAGGAGCGGGTCGCGGGGGGCTTGTGTGAGGTGGAGGTGCCGCCGATGCGCGATCTCGCGTCCGGGCATCAGATCAAATGTCATCTGCCGCAAGAGGCGCTGGATGAAATGGAACCTGTGATCAAGATACACGCGGCTGAGTAGGATTTGCGGGGCAATTTGCGCCGTTTTGTTAACGATCTTCCCGCGCCCCTTGTTTTTAAGGGTTAATGGCCAAATCCAGCATACACATCATATGCACAAGCGATGCACAATCCATGCACAGTCCTATGCGCAGCAGGGTGTTTATGACCCGGAGCGCACGGCGCGTGGGCGTGCGCGGCAACAGTAAAAGCACCGACCGTATCAAGCATGAGCATGCTTTGCGGGGCGGCGCAGTTTGTCGCGTGTTGCCTCTATCGGGTCGGCGACGCATTTCTTTAGGATCAGGGCGGCCAGAATGCACAAAGCGCTGATAAAGAGCGTCTCGTCGATCCCCTCATACATCGTGGTGGATGCGAAACGGTCCCAGCCGACATTGACCATCACCATGATTGGCCAATGGACGATATAGATGGGATAGCTGAGCTCGCCAATCCAGCGATCCCAGCGATTGTGCTTTTGAAAATGGAACATGAAGGGCAGCGCGAGGGTAAAGAGCACGATCATCAACAGTCTTGGAAAATCACGGTCGAGGGTGACGAAGATCAGCACGAGGCCGATGAAAGCCCATGTGACGATTTGAGAGCGCTTATGGGTGAGCAAACCCAGTCGCCGGGCCAGCGGCATTCCATACTGATGCGCCCATGCGCCAAGGATGAAGAGCGCGAGTTCTGAGGGGAAGAAGCGGTAGTTCCACGGGTCAATATGCATCAGCCCTGCGTTCATCAGATAAAGCCGGACGGCGATGGACAGGCTAAAGAGCGCGATCAGGAGCTTCGGCCTTGTGAGGATGAAGGGCGCGATCAGGTAGAAGGTCAGCTCGACGCTCAGCGACCATGCGGGCGGCACCAGAAGGCCGCGCCATGTGAGGATATCGCTATCCAGAAAGTCGTGATGGAGGTGGAAGACCCCGTCATGGACAGCTGTGAACATGATCACGTCCTGGCCGAACAGCACGATGTTGGAGACGACCAGCATGATCCAGCCTGCGGCATCGACGCTTTGATACACCTCGATGAAGGGTGTCGGCTCGCCGGTCAGCAGGGGCGCGCCCAGGTATAGCACAAGCGAGCCTAATGCGACCACGTAGTAGATCGGGAAGAGGCGCAGGATGCGGTTTTTGTAGAAGGCCCAGACGGTCGTGTAGCTTCGCAGCTCAATCAGGATGAAAGAAATCACGAAGCCTGAGATAATAAAGAAGAGCTGGACCGCCATCAGCCCGCCATAGAATGCAGTGCCATAGGCGTGTTGAAACACCACCGCGAGCGCGAGTAATACACGCACAACCCCCATGCCGTTCTCCCCCAAGAACGTGAAAATTCATACTTGAATTAGGGTTAGCGTAGCAGTGTCGTGGTGTACCGGCAAGTGGGGGGTCGCGGGGAGCCTGTGCGCTGGGTCTGCAACAAGTTGCGACACGAGATTAACTAACCGCGCGGGCGGCTTCGTCTTGTCACCGCGCCAAAGGAAAAGCCCGCCGGATCAGGCGGGCTTTCAGATATACCTTCGGGCTTGCGATTAGCGGGCGTCGCCGACGAGTTTCCAAACTGCCGGGATCAGCAGGGCTGCGAGTGCCAGTTTCATGGCGTCGCCGATGAGGTATGGTGTCAGGCCCCATGTGAGGGTTTGGTCGATGACGGAGGCATATTTGCTTGCGTCGAACATGCCGCCATTCTCGATCACCATATGCAGCCACGGCACGCCTGCGGCGTAGATCAGTACGTTGGCGATCAGGAGGCCGAGGCCCATCCACAGCACGCTACGGTCCCAGCCGTTGCGGGCAGTCCAGCCAAGGAAGAGGGTCGCGAGGACATAGCCGATCAGATAACCGCCTGTTGTGCCCATCATATAGGACAGACCGTTGTTTTCAGCAGAAGAATTGGCGAAGACGTCAAATCCCAGAGCGCCGATTGCGAGATAGGCGAGGATTGTAAACAGGCCCAGACGGCGGCCGTAGGCGGTCGCGATGGTCAGGACGGCGAAGGTGCCCATTGTCACCGGCACCGGCGATGGGGGGATCCAGAACTGCGCCTTTGCGGCGATTGTGAGTGCGGCCACGCCTGCGATCACCAGCAGGAGGCGTTTGACCCAAATCATGTTGCCACGCGTTGCCCAGAGCGCTTCTTGCAATACGGCGTCTTGTTTCATGAGCATGTGTTTTGTCCCTTCATCGTGGTTTGACTGCTTGGCGCGTTGTTTGGCATTTCGGCCGCCGATTGACAAGCGCGGCGCTGCAATTATCGTTGATAGATCACCGGAAACCAGTCTTCGCGCAAACGCTCACCGTCCTGCATCTTGTGACCGGGAAACGGCGGGGAGGTTTTGCCCGGACGGGTGGTGTAGCGTGCATCATCGCCAACAAAGCGCAGCGAGAAGGCACGGCGACGCTTGTCCGTCTCATTGCCGCGCGCGCCGTGGAGAATATTGTAGTTAAAGGCGACGGCATCGCCGGGCTCCATCGGCCATTCAACGATGCGCATGCCCTCCGCATCCGGGTCAGGCACGGGCATATAGGCGTCTGTGTCTGGATAAAAATCCTCTTCCGAGAGCCATTTGGTCGGCAGGACGGGTTTCTCCCACAGATGCGAGCCTGCCACACAGCGCAGGCTGGCCTCGGTCACAGGATCGACGGGGGACCAGAGGCTGACGGTTTGCTTGCCGGCAACGAAATAATACGGGCCGTCCTGATGCCATGGGGTCGGCTTGGAGGTGCCCGGTTCTTTGACCAGCACATGATCGTGGAAAATCTGCGCGCACTCCGAGCGCATGAGGTCCGCAGCGACTTGGGCGGCGGGCGAGCGGCGGATTACGTCCTCAAACTGGGAGATGCGGGTCCAGTTGCAATAGTCGTCAAAAAACCGCCCTGCCTCACCATCATGCAGGTTTTCGGCGGCATAGGGTCCGGGGGAGCGCATATTCTCGTCTATGCCGTCGCGGATGGTGTCGACGTAACCGGCAAAGAGGCCCTTGATCAGAACCACGCCGTCGCGCTGGAAGGTCTCGATTTGCGCATCGCTTACCTTCATGCCCATGTCCCGCCGGTGTGTTTTTCGATCAGTTTTTTGTAGAGGGATCGGATGCGCTGGGTGACGGGGCGCGTGCCATCGCCGATGGGTTTGCCATCGATTTCGCTGACCGGAGTTTGCGCACCGAACGTACCGGTCAGGAAGGCTTCCTGCGCGCCATATGCATCGACGAGGGTGTAATTGCGTTCCTGCACCTCAATGCCGTTGGCGCGGCACAGGTCAATGACCTTTTGGCGGGTGACGCCGTTCATGCAGTAGTCCCCCGTTGAGGTCCAAACAGCGCCTTTGCGGACGATAAAAAAGTTGCAAGCATTGGTGGTGTTCACAAAGCCATGCGGGTCGAGCATGAGCCCCTCGTCCGCGCCCGCTTGTTCGGCTTGCAGGCAGGCGATGACGCAGTTGAGTTTGGAGTGGCTGTTGTATTTGGCATCTTGGCTCATCGGCAGGCCGCGCACTTGCGGGACGGTGGCGAGCGAAATGCCTTTGGTCTGCACGTCCGTGGCCGGTTTGGAATGTTCCATGATGATCACAAACGTCGGGCCCGAGCGCGACAGGGACGGATGCTGGAAGGGTTTGGCCTTCACGCCGCGCGTCAGCATCAGGCGGCAGTGGACATCGGTGGTCATGTTATTGGCTTTGGCGGTTGCGGTGAGCGCGTCCATGATCCCTGCACGGTCCATGCCGATATCGAGCGACACGGCTTTGCAGGCCTCGAAAAAGCGGTCCATATGCTCGTCAAAAAACGCCCATGTGCCATTGTAGAGCCGCATGCCCTCCCACATGCCGTCGCCCAGCATAAAGCCGCTGTCGTAGACGGACACAGTAGCCTGTTCGCGCGGGACGATATCGCCGTTCACGTATATTTTGATATCACGGTTTCGGAGGTCTTCATCCGCGTCATGGGTGGTGGTCGCCATGAGATCAAGCGTCGCCGCGATGGGGGCGGTCGTTGTCGATGTTGAATTTCATACCATCGAGCAATTCAACGAGATCGGGGCGCGATGCGGGACCATTGGAGATATCAACCAGCATCAGCGTGCCATCGGGGCGGATCGCGAAGGTGCCCGGCTCGGCAAAGCGGCGGTCGGTTTCGGCCTCAGAGAGCGGGTTGGAGATATAGAGGCCAAGGCCACGCATTTGCGCTTCGCTCAGGTCATACCCCAGATCGAAGGCCCAGCCGAATTCCTCCTTGTCCGCTTGCGCTTTGTCCTGCGGATCGCCGGAGACGACGATGACGTCCATGACCGCTTGCCAGTCGGCGAGCATGTCGCTCAGCTTGTTCAGGTAGCGTTTGCAGCGCGGGCAATGTTTGCCGCGATAGACGACCAGAAGGGTCCAGCGGTCCTTGGGCTGGCCCACAGAGAGTGTGCCGCCGCCCAATTGGGGAAAGCTGATGGGGGTGAGGGCTTGGCCAACGCGGGGTTTATGCTCGTTCATGGGTCAGGGTCCAATCTTGGGAGGTTTTGCTTGTGTGTAGTCGGAAAGCTGGGTGGAAAACGGGATGCCGTTTTCCAGCAGGTCATTGGGTACGTCGGCGATGAGACTACCTTCTCCGGTGCCGGTCGCGGCGAGCGGGTAGCCGTCAGGGCCAGCGATTTGGCTGTGGCCCGTGTAGGTCAGATCGCCTTCGGTGCCGGTGTAATTGGCGTAGACGATGGTCAGGCCCGTCTCGGCCGCGCGGGCGGGGACGGTGATGAGATTGACGTTCATGTAAGGCGTCATATTGGCGGTAGGGCATAGGATGATCGTGGCCCCTGCCCGTGCGAGCGCGCGGGTGTGTTCGGGAAACTCGACGTCGTAGCAGATCATCAGGCCGAAGCGGTGGTCCTTGTAGTCAACGCAAGCGAGTTGGTCGCCTGCGTGGAAGAGGTCGTTTTCGCGGTCGCCCCAAAGCTGGATTTTGCGGTAGCGGGCAAGCTCTTGGCCCTTGTCGTCGAAGAAATAGGCGCTGTTAAAGGTCGCGTCGTTGGTGAATTCGGGCAGGCCGATGCACAGCGCGACGCTATGGTCGGCGCACAGAGCGGCGAGTTGCGCCAGTGCGCCATCCCAGCCGTCAGGCTTGGCAGACATGTCCGAATTATAGCCCGGCAGGAAGAGCTCCGGCATGACCAGAACATCCGCGCTGCCCGCCGCTGCATCTTTGAGCGCGCGGGTCAAGGTGGACAGACCCGCCGGGATGTCCCCGGCGGGCGAGGTGCTTTGATAGAGCGCCAGACGCATTACGAGCGCAAGCGGGTCCAGATTTGGTCATAGACCTCTTGTGTGGCCTGATCGCACACGGCGATGAAGGCCCCTGCCCCTGCGCCATCGCGCGGATTGTTCTCGGGGCTGCTGGCGAGGGCTGCGTCGGTGAACTCACCTGCGCCTTTCACACCAGCGGCGTATTGCGCGTAGTTGGTGACAGCGGCGATGTTTTCAGGCTCCAAGAGGAAATCCATGAACTTCAGCGCATTCTCGCGATTTGGCGCGTCTTTGAGCAGCACGACATTGTCCATCCAGACGATATAGCCCTGATCGGGATAGGCGTATTCGATATTCGCGCCCTCTTCGCGGCCCTTGGCGGAAAAGCCGTTATAGATCATGCCAGCGGCCGCATCGCCAGACACAAGCACGTCCTTTGCGATATCCGAGCCGAAGGAGGCCCAGCTGGCTTTGGCCGATTGCAGCAGATCATCGAGCGCTTTGAGTTGGTCGCGATCTGTCGAGCATTGCGGGATGCCCAGATGCAGGGACGCGAGCGCCAGCACTTCGCCCTGACTGTCGAGCATGTTGATCTTACCTGCCAGTTCCGCAGGAGGATTGAAGAGGATATCGGTGGTGTTGATATCGCCCGAATAGGCGTCGCGGTTCACCGAAAAGCTGGTCGAGCCCCACTGGTAGGGGATGGAGTGCTTGCGGCCCGGATCGAAAGCGACATCCACCCATTGATCCTCGATATTGCCTTTGTTCGCCAACTCGCCATCGGCGATGGTGTCCAAGAGCCCCTCGCTCGCCATGATTTGCACCATGTAATCGCCCGGAACAGCGACATCGTAGGAGCCAAGCGTTCCGGCTTTCAAAGAGGCGAGCAGCGCTTCGTTGCTGTCATAGGTGTCCATAGTGACTTCAACACCATGCTCGGCCTCGAATTTCTCGATCAGCTCGGCGGGGATGTACTCAAACCAGTGATAGATCGACAGTTTGCCCTCGGCATTGGCTGCGTTTGCGGCCAAGACCAATGCCGTGGTGCCCAGAATTGTTTTGAGTTTCATGTTGCGTTTCTCCCGTTGATTTTAAGCGGTATCGCGTTGCCCGTCACCACGTTTGCCGATGAAATAGGACAGTGTCACAAGCGCAATCGAAAATAGCAGAAGCAGTGTCGAAAGCGCCATGATATTGGGTTTGATCCCCTGTTTGACGGAGCCAAAAATTGCGGTTGGCAATGTCTCGACCCCAGCCCCTTTGATGAAGTTGGTAATGATAAAGTCGTCCAGCGAGATGATGAAGGCAAGCAAAAATCCCGAGATGATCCCCGGCCCCATGATCGGCATCAGGACATGGCGGAAGGTTTGCCAGCGGCTGGCGTAGAGGTCTTGCGCGGCTTCCTCAAAACTTGCCTCGATGCCTTGCAGACGCGCGGAGATGGGCAGGTAGGCAAACGGGATGCAAAAGACGATATGGGCAACGAGGATCGAGAGCGTGCCAAGCTTAAAGCCGATGGTGGAAAAGAAGATGAGCGTGGCAACGGCGGTGACGATCTCCGGGACCATGATCGGTAGGGAGATCAGCGCGAAGGAGGCGGATTTGCCGCGAAAGCGTCCACCGCGGATCATGCCGATGGCCGCGGATGTGGCGATGGCGGTGGCGACGGTGGCAGCCATGATCGCGATGGTCAGGGAGTTCCATGCAGCGCGTTTGAATTTTTCCGCTTCTGGTCCGGCGAAGACATCGACGTACCAGCGCAGCGAGACGCCTTCCCAGCGGGTTATCGAGAGGCTGTCATTGAAGCTGTAGATCATCACGATGATCAACGGGGCGTAGAGGATGAAGAGGCACAGGCAGGTGATGGCGAAAAAGCCGCGATAGGTGCGAATGTTGAAGGGGCTGCCCATTAGATTTGCCCGCGCGATTGGCCGCGCGCGTAGAAGAGAAGCACGATGAGGACCATGGACAGCAGGATCATGGAGGCGGCAGCGCCAAAGGGCCAGTTGCCGGCGTTGCCCTTGAATTGCTCTTCGATGAGCGAGCCGATCATGAAGGTTTTTGCGCCGCCAAGGAGGTCGGGTGCGAGAAATGCGCCAAGCGAGGGGACGAAGACGAGGATGCAGCCTGCGATGATCCCCGGTTTAACGACCGGGATGACGATGCGGCGCAGGATGGTCCATTTGGGCGCGTAGAGGTCGGAGGCGGCTTCGGACAGGGCGAAGTTGTAGCGCTCTACAGCGGCGTAGATGGGCAGGACCATAAACGGCAGGTAGGAGTAAAAGAGGCCCAGTTGGACGGCGAAATTGGTGTTGATCAGTTGCAGGGGGCTGTCGATCAGTCCCAGCGCAAGGAGGGCTTCGTTGACGGGGCCTGTCTCGCGGATCATGAATTTCATCGAAACGGTGCGGATCAGCAGGTTGACCCAATACGGGATGGTAACGAGAAAGAGCCAGATGGCTTTGGATCGCGCGGGGCGTGTGGCGATGAAGAAGGCTGTTGGGAAGCCGATGAGGAGGCAGAAAAACGTCGCGCCGAGCGCTTGGACGATGGAGCGGATGAAGATCGAGATATAGGCCCATTCGATGGTCGGGGGATCGTCGCCAAAAAGGCCCCGGTCGAAGACGAACTGGTCGTAGGCGGCCAGCGAGAACTCCCATATGACGCCGCCGCGAAACTCTTTGGTCAGGAACGAGTAGACCAGCATCAGGATGACGGGGATCAGGAGGAAAAATCCGATCACCAACCATGACGGGGCGAGCAACCAGTTGCGCACAGGCGCAAATGTTGCCGAGACCGTGCGTCCGCTGCCTGTGCCTGCAGCCATCAGTCGACCAGAAAGCGCGCTGCGCCGTCAGCGATGGAGATGTGGACGGGCGATTGGGGGGCGAGGTTTTGGGCGGTGTCGGCGTTGTTCTGGCTGCGCACTGTCAGCGTCGCACCGCCATCTAGTGTGATCGTGTATTGCGTGTCTGTGCCGAGATAAATCGCCTCGCCAAGTGTGCCTGTGAGGGTTGCGTCGGGGCTGGGCGTTGCGGACATGGAGAGGCGCTCGGGGCGGATGGCGATGTAGCCGTCTTGGCCTTGCTGAACGTCTTGAGCGCCTGAGATCGTGAGGTTCTGACCGTTGTCGAGGCGGCATGTCAGGGTGCCGTCGGAAACCGCCTCAACTTTGGCGGGCAACAGATTGATATCACCGATGAAATCAGCAACGAAGCGGTTGGCGGGATGCTCGTAAATTTCGGTAGGCGCGCCGATCTGCTGCACACGCCCTGCTGACATCACAGCGATACGGTCCGACATCGAGAGCGCTTCCTCCTGATCGTGGGTGACGAACACGAAGGTGATACCGGTCTCGCGTTGCAGGCGTTTGAGCTCGGAGCGCATTTCCTGGCGGAGTTTCAGATCAAGCGCCGAGAGCGGCTCATCGAGCAGCAGCACCTTGGGGCGCGGGGCCATGGCGCGGGCGAGCGCGACGCGTTGTTGCTGGCCGCCGGAGAGTTGCGCAGGCTTGCGGTGGACGAATTGGCCCAGTTGCACCATCCGGATCATCTCGTCGACGCGTGCGACGGCGTCAGCGGACGACCACTTGAGCATTTTGAGCGCGAAACCGATGTTATCGGCGACGCTCATATGCGGGAAGAGCGCGTAATTCTGGAAGACAGTGTTCACCGGGCGCTTGTCGGGGGGCAGGTTTTCGATTTCCTCGCCGTAGAGGTGAATGGTGCCTGCGGTGGTGCCTTCAAATCCGGCGATCATACGCAAAAGTGTGGTTTTGCCGCAGCCCGAAGGGCCAAGAAGCGTGAAAAACTCGTTGTCGGCGATGTCGAATGTGACCTGAGAAAGCGCGGTGAAGGTGCCGAAATCCTTGCGGACTTGCCTCAGGGAAACCGCCGGGTCCATCAGTCCACCGCCAGTGCGGCAACTTCGCGGCGGAACGGGAGCGCATCGCCTATGTCGGCGCGATCAAGCTCGCGCGCGTAGCGATGGCCCGCATAGGTGGCCCAGGCGATGGGTCCGGGGGCGTTGGCATCGCCGATCAGCTCGACAGACGCGATACCTGCATCGCGCCATGTGTCTTGATGCGCTTTGAGGTCGAGATAAACGGCGTTATTTTCGCGGCGCGAGGCGACGATGACGACGGCATCACAGGGCTCCTCGCGGGTTTGGCCCGTGTAGATACAATTGCTGGTGACACTCCCTGCATTCACCGCGACCACCCCGCGATTGAGCATGATATCCACGTCCATCTGCGCAAGGCGTTTGTGAATTTCCGCCTGCTCCAACGTGTTGTTGGTCCAGTCGGAGACATAGGCGCAAGGCGTGATCAGGGTGACATCGCAGCCCTTTTGGGTCAGCAATTCGGCGAGCACGCCGCCCATGTAGTAGTGATCGTCGTCATAAAGGATCACCTTGCCCGATGGCAGTTTGTCACCCATCAGATCATCGGGGGTGAAGATCGGCATGGCCGTGTCGATCGGCATCGGGACGACATGTTGGCGAGAGACACCGTCGGCGCGCCAGCGTGATCCGGTCGCAAGGCAGATGTTTTCAAAACCGAATTCCAGGATTTGCGCCGCATCAAGCGGGCTGTCGAAATAGGTCTCGACATTGGGTTTTTGCGAGAGCTGGTATTCGCGGTAATCTGCGACGCGCCCCCATGCGCTCAGCCCCGGCAAATGTCGTTCTTTTGCAACGCGCCCGCCGAGGGTCGTGCTCGCCTCCGCAATCGCCACGTCATAACCGCGATTGGCACAGGCAAGCGCAGCTTCAAGACCCGCTGGCCCTGCCCCGACGACGAGCACTTTGTCGGATTTGCCTTTGGGGTTGATGATCTCTGGATGCCAGCCCTTGCGCCATTCCTCCATAAACGTCGGGTTCTGGGTGCAGCGGCTGATCGACATGGTCATATCGCCGGTGATGCAGATATTGCAGCCGATGCACTCGCGGATGTCCTCGATCCGACCCTCTTCGATTTTTTTGGGCAGGAAGGGATCGGCGATGGAGGGGCGCGCGCAGCCGATGAAGTCGAGCGTGCCGGAGGTGATTTGTTTGACCATGACGTCCGGGCTGGTGAAGCGGCCGACGCCGACGACGGGTTTGGAGGTCAGGGATTTGATGCCGGAGACGAGATCGAACTGTGCCGCCTCTTCCTTGAAGCGCGACGGGCCGGAGCAATCTTCCCAAGCGCCATGGGCCAGATCCCACAAGTCGGGCAAGTCCTTGTGCATTTCGATAAAATCGCGCACTTCCGAATTGGCAAAGCCCAGATCGCCGAGCATTTCGTCGAGTGACAGGCGCAGGGTCAGGCCCATGCTGTCTCCCACGGCATCGCGCACATCCGCGACGACCTCACGGATAAACCGGGCGCGGTTTTCCAGGCTGCCGCCGTATTCATCGGTGCGATGATTGGTGGCGGTGGAGAGGAAATGCTGGAGGATGCCAAAGCCGTGGGCACCATAGAGGCAGATCAGATCAAACCCGGCAATTTGCGCGCGTTTGGCGGCATTTACGTACCAGCGGCGCAGGTCACGGATGTCCGATGCGTCGAGCGCGCGGGCCTGCACCGGATCATTGGTGAAGGTGCGAATGGGCATGGCCGATGGGGCAAGCGGGACTTCTTTGGTGTAGAGATTTGGGCCGTTGATCCCGGAATAGGCGAGCTGAAGACCCGCCAGCGCACCGTGTTCTTTCATTTTGGCGGCCATTTTGGCAATCATCGGGATGTCGTCGTCATCCCATAAGCGCAACTCGATAAAGGGTGCAATCTCGGAGCTGTGATGCAGCTCGCATTGCTCGGTAAAGACCACGCCCCAGCCGCCCTGCGCCTTGATCCCGCGCATCTCCGCCGCCGCGGACGGGTCGCGATATCCGCCGCCATTGCAATGGGGCACCTGATAGAAGCGGTTCTTGGCGGTGACAGGACCGATGGCCATCGGCTCGAACAAAATATCGTAGCGTTTATCGCGGCTCATTTCGGCCCCTGCCCCTCTGCGCTCTGCACCTGCAGGATACCCAAATTGCGGGGGCGTGAAAGCGTATTTTTGGGCGTGACTTGGAGGGACGCCTGCCCCAAGATGCTGCGCTATGAACAGCCAAGCCATTCTGTCCGATTTGATTGCCTTTCCGACCGTGAGCGTCGATCCCAATCGGGCGTTGATCGACTATTGCGATGATCTGTTGCGCAGCGCAGGCGCACATACGGTAATTCTTGAAGATGAGACCGGCAAAAAGGCCAATCTTTATGCGACGCTGGGGCCTTTGGATCGGCCCGGTGTGATGTTGTCGGGGCATACGGATGTGGTGCCGGTGGAGGGGCAGAACTGGACGGTGCCCCCGTTTGAGATGACGCAAGACGAAGGGCGGCTTTATGGACGCGGCACCACCGACATGAAGGGGTTTGTCGCGAGCGCTTTGGCAATGGCTTTGCGGGTGGATGCGGGCGATTTGCGCACACCTCTGCATATTGCGCTGTCCTATGACGAAGAGATCGGCTGCGTCGGGGTGCGCTCGATGATCGAGATGCTGGAGCGCGCACCGGTCAAGCCGCGGTTCTGTATCGTGGGCGAGCCGACCAGTATGGCGGTGGCGACCGGGCATAAGGGAAAGACGGGTTGTGTAGCGCGATGTGTGGGGCAAGAGGGGCATTCGGCGCTGGCGCCTATGGCGCTCAATGCGATCCATCTGGCGTGCGATGCGATTGGGGTGCTGCGAGAGGTTCAGGATCGGGTGCGCGAGAACTCGGTGCATGATGCGGATTACGATGTGCCTTACACGACGGTGCATGTGGGGGTGATCGAGGGCGGGACGGCGCTGAATATCGTACCCAATGCCTGTTCGTTCCGGTTCGAGATCCGCAATCTGCTGGGCGATGATCCTGAGGTGCTGCTGGCGGAGATCAGGGCAGCGTTTGAGCGCATCGTCGCACCGCATCGCGCGCGTTTTCCGCAAGCGGACATCGCCGTGGAGGTCATCAATCGCTACCCGCCGCTGGGCACGGCACCTGATGCGCAGGTGGTGGCGTTCGTCAAGTCGCTGACAGGGGCGAATGGGACGCTCAAGGTGGCGTTTGGGACAGAAGGCGGGCTTTTTGATCAGGTGCTGGGCATCCCAACGGTGGTCTGCGGTCCGGGATCAATGGATCAGGGGCATAAGCCCGATGAGTTCATCACGCTAGAGCAGCTTGGCAAATGCGATGCAATGCTGGAGGCTTTGAGGAAGCGCTTGGTGGAGGGGATTTAGGGGGCGGATGATTGCGTTTGCGTTCTTGTGAGGGCATGCGCGAAGAGATCGGGGTCGGTGTAGAAACGACCCGGCGGTCCTTACGAGGCGTCCTCAGGGAGCTTTGCCAGGCGTTGCAGGCACGCGGTCGGATCCTCACGCATCACCCGGCACCCCATAGGAGGGTGCCTCTCGGGGGTCGAGCGCACGTTGCACGTAGGCCTCCATTTGCGGTTTGTAGACCTCCCATGCGGCCGCAACCGCATCAATCGGGCAACTTTCCGTCCAATCGCAGCGCAGATCGGCGACGGGCCATGGGACTTTATCGCAAAGCTGCATGCCTGCCGAATGGACTGGACCCGCCTCGCCGCCTGCAGCAAGACCTGCGCGCAAGGCCGCGATCAGACGGTCGCCGAGATGGCCGCTCGCCGTTGTGAAACCATCGACGATGGCTTGGGGGACGTTTTGGTTATCGAGCAGATTTCCAGCGGAGATCACGTCCTGCCCGGCTGCATCGGTCCAGATGCCAAGTGAATTTGGACCCGAATGAATGGCCGTGCGACCCTGCGCGTCAATCGCAAGCACTTGGCGGTATGCGATGAAGCTGCCCTGATCGCGCACCCCTGCCACGGCCTCCCCCGCAGACATTCCGCCTTGCATCAGATCAAGCGCAAACGGGCCGAGGGTCGGGTCGGTGATATTCTGGCTTGCGACCGCGCCAACGCCTGCACGGGTGAACGCGCAGCGAGCGGCGACGGCGGGTGAAGATGAGGAAATGGCCACGCCGAACATGCCGGTGTCAGTGCAGCGGGCGACAAGTGAGAAGGTCACGGCACATATCCTTCGGGGATCACAGCGGTGCCATCAATCTCGACAAGCCATTCAGGCCGGGCGAGCGCCTGGACAACCAACCCTGTCGAGACCGGATGCACGCCTTTGATGTATTCGCCCATGGTCCGGTAGACCGCTTCGCGGTGGCGCACGTCGGTGATGTAGACGACGACTTTGACCAGATGCGCCATCTCGCCGCCGGCCTCTTCGATCAGCTGGCGGATGTTTTGCATGACTTTATGGGTCTGTTCGACCGGATCATGACTGTCGATATTCTTGGCGTCATCGAGGTTTTGGGGGCATTGACCGCGCAGGTAAACGGTTTTGCCGCCCTCAGTCACGACCGCTTGGCATAAGTCGTTATCGAGGTTCTGCTCTGGGTAAGTTTCAGCGGTGTTGAATTTGCGAATGCGGGTATGGGCCATAGGATCCGTCCTTAGTCTGCTACGCTGGCCGCGGTGTGATAGTCGAGATAGCTGCGTTGGATCACGATCTGATCTGCGAGGTATTTGGCATCGTGCCAGACGCCCCAGATGAACGACGAACCACGCCGCGATTGCCATGGCAGGCCGAGGAAATAGACCCCCGGCTCTGAGGTCACGCCGCGCTGGTGAATGGGGCGGCCTGCATCGTCGAAGACATCTGTCTCAAGCCAGCTGTAATCGACGGCGTAGCCTGTCGCCCAGATAATGGTGTTGATGCCTGCTTTGACCAGATCAAGCTGGCGGATGGGGGTGGTGACGCAATCGGGCATGTCGGCGAAGTCACGCGCCCGAGGTTCCAGCGGGAGATCAAGGCCAAGACGGTCGATATAGGCGTCGGCTTCATCGAGGAGCGACAGGTAATTGGCGTCGCCCTGCGCGATGTTTCGCGCCAGATCATCGGCGAAATGCACGGTGCCGTCCTCAAAGCGCTCTGTCATGCCCACGAGCGTCAGGCCACGGGCAGCATAGTCACGGAAATCAACCGTGTGTCCGCCGTGCGCGCCGCTGACAGATATGGTGACATGCTCTGTGCCCGGCCCCGGCGTGACAGCGTCCCATTTTCCAAGCACGCCCAGCCACCAGCAGAAATCGCGGCCACGGTAGCTGCGCGGCGGGCGTTGGTGCGGGCCCACCGACAGGTACACATCGCGGCCTGCGCGCACCAGCTCATCCGCGATTTGCCCACCTGACGAGCCTGCGCCGACGACGAGAATAGCGCCATCTGCGATCTGGTCCGGGTTTTTGTAGGTGTTCGAGTGGATTTGTGTCACCTTCGCTGTCTTGGGCACGACGGGCGGGATGATTGGAGTTTGGAACGGCCCGGTGGCGGCGACGATGTTTTGCGCAGTCAGCGGGCCTGCGCTGGTTTGGACCTCGAAATGTGAGGATGCGCCACTGCGTTTGGCGCTGATAACCTCGATGCCGGTGTGCATCGGAGCGTTCAGCATGGCGACATAGTCCTCAAAATAGGCCGCAACACGGTCTTTGCCGGGAAAATCATCTGGTCCGTCTTGGGTGAATTCAAGCCCGGGGAAGCGGTCATGCCATGCGGGGCCGTTCATGCACAGGCTGTCCCATCGCGCGCTGCGCCAGCGCTCTGCGATGCGGTTTTTTTCGACGATGATATGGGGACGTCCGGCTTTGCCCAGATGCTCGCTCATCGCGATGCCCGCCTGACCGCCACCAACGATGAGGGTTTCAATTTTGTCGGGCAATGCCACCGGTTGTCGCTCCTTGGGGTCTGACGCGGGGCGATGGTGTCAGATTTGCGGGGAGGATCAAGAGTTTCTTGGAGGGTTGGAGTGAAATTGATGCGAAGACTTCAGAGATACATCCCAGATAGAGTTTCTTGTCTCAAAAAGCCCGGATCCGGCGACACGTCCCGTTGTCGCGTAGCGACAGGCATTCAGAGATGCTTACTTACTCTCATCTGCGCCCATTTTGCGCTCCAGCCAGCGCACGAAGAAACTTATGATCAGAACAAGGACGAGATATTCGAGGATCAGGAGCGTGTAGATTTCCAGCGGGCGATATTCTGTCACCACCAGTTCATTGGCGCGGCGGGTGAGTTCCTGCATGCCGATCACAGAGGCAAATGCAGACATTTTGACGATGTAGATGAACTGGTTGGCCAAGGGGGGCAGGATGCGTTTGATCGCCTGGGGCAGGATCACATAGCGCATGGTCTGGCTGTAGGTCAGACCGACGGTTTTGGCCGCTTCTGTCTGGCCTTTGTTAATGGACTGGATGCCAGAGCGGTAGATCTCGGCCGTAAAGGCGCTGTCGGAGATGGCGAGCGTGATGATCGCGCCCCAAAAAGCGTCGATGCTGATGTTGATGCCGATGGATTTAAGCACCACGGGCAGCCCGTAAAACACCCAGAACAGCATCGGCAAAAGCGGGATGGCGCGGACAAATTCGATGTAGATGCGCGATGGCAGGCGGACCCAGCGGTTCGTGGACATGCCAGGCAAGGCGACAATGAGGCCGATGGTCATCGACATAACAGCGGCGATGATCGACAACAGGATCGTGGCCCAAAAGCCGTTAATCAAAAAACGGATGTTCGACAGGCCTTTGGGCGTTGTGGGATCGATCACATACCAGCCCCAGACGCTTGGGCCGGAGCTGCAAGCGCTCAGTACCAAAAGCGATGTGATGAGCAGAACTGTGTTGCGCGACATTATTGGAGGCCCTTTTCAGTGCTGGAGGATTTGATCGAGAAAACGACGGCAGCGGCGGGTTTTGGGACGCTCAAAAAACTCCTCAGGTGTGCCGGTCTCCACAATCGCGCCTTGGTCCATGAACACCATCCGGTCCGCGGCCTTGCGGGCAAACCCCATTTCATGGGTGACCACGATCATCGTCATCCCCTCTTCCGCCAGATCAATAATCACATCGAGCACTTCTGAGATCATTTCAGGATCGAGCGCCGATGTCGGTTCGTCAAAGAGCATGATCTTGGGGTCCATGCACAGCGAGCGGGCAATGGCGACGCGCTGCTGCTGGCCGCCGGACAGATCGCGCGGCTTTTTGTGCGCCTGATCGGGGATTTGCACCCGCTCCAGATAGGCCATGGCACGCGCGTTCGCCTCGCGCGGCGTGAGCCCCCGCGCCTTGATCGGACCAAGGGTCAGGTTCTGCAGGACCGTCAGATGGGGGAAGAGGTTGAACTGCTGAAAAACCATCCCGACTTCAGAGCGAATTTCGGCAACGGAGGCTGTGTCATCGGTCATCTCGATGCCATCAACGACGATTGAGCCGCTGTCACGCGCCTCAAGCGAATTGACGCAGCGGATCAAAGTCGACTTGCCCGAGCCGGAGGGACCACATATAACCATGCGCTCACCATGAGCTACATCAAGATCGATATCCTTGAGCGCGTGATACTCACCAAACCATTTGTTGAGTTGACGAATTGTGATCGCCGCATAGGTATCAGTCATGGTTAACTCCACTCACAGACGGATCGTCCGCTCTAACGACCGCTCATCGGGATAAACCCGATAAACCAACTGGAAGTACAGACGATTTTCTCTATTGCACCATTTCTCAGTCAAAAACAGGGACAGACCCATGAAACTCTTCCAAAAACTCGGCCTTGCAGCACTTTGCGCGATCGGGCTTTCCGGCGCACCGGCGCATGCGCAATCGGCGCTGAACGATATTCTGAATAACGGCGTTCTCAAGGTCGGCACCACCGGCGATTGGAACCCGATGACGGTCCGCGATCCGGCGACCAACACTTATGTCGGTTACGATATCGACGTGATGACCCAGCTGGCGACCGATCTGGGCGTTGAGCTTGAGATGGTCCCGACAGACTGGAAAACGCTGGTGAACGGCGTTGTTGCGGGCAATTACCATATGACCGGCTCTGCCTCGATCAGCCCGGCGCGCTTGAAGGCGGCTGGCTATTCGGACAGCTATATTGCGGTCGAAATCCTGCCGTTTACCACCGAAGATAAGGCGGATCGCTTCTCGGGTTGGGACTCGGTCAATATGGCGGATGTCAAAGTCGCCACAACGCTGGGCACGACGTTTGAGAAGAGTGTGCGCGAGTGGTTCCCGGATGCGCAGATCACCGTTGTTGAAGCGCCCGCGCGTGGGTTTCAGGAAGTGCTCGCAGGTCGGGGCGATGTGTTCATCACATCGAACATCGAAGGCTCCACCCTCCTTGAAAAATTCCCAAATCTGCGCCAGATCGCCGTTGAGGAGCCACGCGCCCCAACACCGATTGCGATGCTTCTGCCACAAACCGATCAAGTCTGGATCAACTATGTGAACAGCTGGATCGAGTTAAAAAAGGCACAAGGGTTCTTCGAAGCGACGGCTGCCAAATGGGGGCTTTGAGCCGCCCATCCGCCTAAGATAGGCTGGCAGTGAAGTGAGCGCGTCCCGTTGGGGCGCGTTTTTTTGTTACGGTGATCGGGTTGTGTTGGTTTGCCGCCGCTTCTGGGCTTTGGCGCCTATGGATGTGATAGTGTCCAGCAAGGCATTTGAGACGCGCAATGCGGCGGCGGTGGTGATGATGAGCTGCGGGAGGGTAATCATCTCCAGCATCCAGGCGCGGCCCGAGCGGAGGCCTTCGTGTCGGGCGGAGCGGGTGAGATTGGCCTGCAAACGCGCAGCAATATCCGCCAGTGTAATCAGCGCTTCGGCTTGCACGGGGTTGTTTTTATGAGGCATAGCGGAAGATGTTCCCCCGGAAAGCCGGATGAACTCAGGCCCCATCGCAGCCATGAGCGCAATATCTTCGCCTATTTTTCCAGTGGCGATTGTCATGCGCCCCATGATGTGAGCCGCCGCACTGATCCGTGTGCGGTCAGTGTGCCATGCGTGGCCCGGATCGGTGAGATCAAGCTGGCCCGCGAAGGCTTTGCCGAGCTGGTCCGCGTCTGGATGATCGCGCGTGCCGATGGGGCCGCCCCATTGAATGACCGACAGATCGTCCTGCGCGCGCGCGGCATCCTCCAACAATCTGGCCAGTGGGGCACGCCACTGCGCAATGATATGGGTGACGGTTGTGTCGAGTGCGGGCTGCATGCGGGTGATCGACATGATGCGGGCGGTGCCAAAGTCGGTTTGCAGTGTCGCCAGCCGTTGATCGAGTGTTTTCAGACGATTGATCAGCGCAGTGAGCGCCTCGTGCAAGGCGAGCATGAGGCTGGTATCGACGACGTCTTGCGAGGTGAGGCCATGGTGGAGCCATTGCGCCGCATCCTCGCCTAGCTCGGTCGTCAGTCGTGTCACGAGCGCAGGGATCGGCACACCGTCGCGGGCGAAGCCTAGCTGTAGGTCTTGCGGGGAAATATCGGCGCTGAGGATCGCATCGGCAATTTTTTGAACATTCTTGCCGGCCACCTGCCCGAGCGCAGATGTCCAAGCCGCTTCGATCCGCAAAAAACGCTGCACCTCTGCCTCAGGCGCGAAGAGCGCGGCCATTTGGGTGTCCCCAAAGAGGCTAGAGAGCCAAGGGTGGGCAGTGATGTCGCTCATGCGGCGCGCAGCCCTAAGATTTGGCGTGCCTCGCGCGGTGTCGCAACCGGGCGGTTGTATGTGCCGCAAATCTCCACGGCGCGGCGCACGAGCGCTGCGTTGGATGGGGCAAGAGTCGATTTGTCGATGCGCACATTGTCTTCGAGACCGGTGCGCGCATGGCCGCCCGTTGATATGGCCCAATCGTTGAGGATGATCTGGTTGCGCCCGATGCCAGCGGCGCACCAAGGGGCGTCTGCGCCAAAGAGGCGGTGGATTGTGCGGACGTAAAAATCGAACACCTCGCGATCTGCGGGCATGGCGTTTTTGACGCCCATCACGAACTGCACATAAGGCGTGCCGTCGAGCTGACCTGCGTCGGCCATTTCCCTTGCGCGCAGAATATGGCTAAGATCGAAGGCCTCGATTTCCGGCTTCACGCCATGGGTTCGCATCTCGGACGCCAGCCAATCCACGAGATCAGGTGGATTTTCATAGACGCGAGTGGGGAAGTTGTTCGAGCCAACCGAGAGCGAGGCCATATCGGGCTTCAGAGGGAGCATACCGCCCCGCTCCCGCCCTGCCCCGGAGCGCCCGCCGGTAGACAGCTGCACGATCATGCCAGGGCAATGCGTCTCGATCCCCTCTTTGAGCAAGGCAAACCTGTCCGGATCGGCCGTGGGCGTTTCGTCGTCGTTGCGCACGTGGCAATGGGCGATGCTTGCGCCTGCCTCGAAAGCCTCATGGGTGCTTTCAATCTGCTCGCGCACCGAGATCGGGACCGCCGGGTTGTCGGATTTGCGCGGCAGAGATCCGGTGATGGCAACGCAGATGATGCAAGGCGTGGTCATGGCGGCCCTCATTAGATATCGAAAAACACGGTCTCACCGTCGCCCTGAAGGCGAATGTCGAAGCGGTAGACGGGACGCCCCGCCCGTTCGCTACGTTTGGCGATGAGGCTCGCGCGGCGGACGTCCCATTCGATCACATTGAGGACCGGGTCTTTGGCGTTCGCCTTGGGCTCATCGTCGAAATACATGCGGGTGTTCAGGCCTATATTTATACCGCGTGCGACGATCCAGATGTTGAGATGCGGGGCTTGCAGGCCGATATTGCGCCCGCGTGTGCGGCCCGGTTTGATCGTATCAAAACCCCATGCGCCGGTGGTAAAATCTGTGATGACCCGGCCCCAGCCACGAAACCCGTCTTCGACCGGACCGCCGCCTTCGGGATGGGCATAGTGGCCGTCGCTGTTGGCCTGCCAAACCTCGATCATCGCATCCCTAACCGGAGTGCCCGTGCCGTCGATCACTTGTCCTTCGACCCGAATGCGCTCGCCTGCGGCGTTCGGTCCAGCGATGTCATGGCCCAATTCTGTCTTGTAGATGTCAAACCCCGCCGCGCCCGGCGCAAGGCCAATGTGGACGTAGGGGCCGGCGGTTTGGGAGGCTGTTTCGCGCAAGACGTCTTGTGCCATGTCAGTTTCCCTCCAGACGATTTTCAAAGAGTGTAGAGCGGCGACCGCGCAGAACGATATCGAGCGCGTAGGCGATTGTGTCGAGCGGTATGGTCGCTTTCATGTCGAGTTTAGCTGTCAACTGATCGATGGCCCCGGCGTCAGGCAGGCCCTGCACAATCGGGCAGCGCGCGATCAGGGGATCGCCCTCAAAATAGCATTGGGTAATCAGGCGCTGCGCGAAGGCGGCACCAAAGAGCGAGATATGCACATGCGCCGGACGCCAGTCGTTTATGCCGTTCCGCCATGGGTAGGCGCCGGGTTTCACGGTGCGGAAATAGTAGTATCCGTCCGCGTCGGTCAGCGTGCGCCCGCATCCGCCGAAGTTGGGGTCGATGGGCGCAAAATAGCTGTCATTGGGATGGCGATAGCGCCCGCCTGCATTTGCCTGCCAGACCTCGACGAGCGTGTTTGGCACAGGTTTTGCGGTCTCATCGAGCACGCGGCCATGCAGGATGATCCGCTCGCCAATCGCGCTTTCGCCCTTGGCGGCGTAATTATTGATCAGATCATTGTCGCCCGCGTCGATATCGCTGTGGCCAAAGACAGGACCGGTGATTTCGGAGACGGAGTTTTGCAGGGATATCAGCGAGAACTTTGGGCTGCGGGTGACGGATGATTTATAGTCAGGCGTGTAGGCGGGCGGATGGGCGCGGCGGTCGCGCGCGTGGTATTCGGCCGGTTTTCTCATGTGCCCTCCTCCATCTGCGCAAAGGTCGCTTTGGCCAGCTTAATCGCGTGATTGGCCTTGGGCACACCCGCGTAGATCGCAACATGCAAGAATGCCTGCATGATGTCATCCTTGCTCGCGCCGGTGTTGGCGCAGGCACGGATGTGCATGGGGATTTCGTCGAAATTCCCGGTCGCCGCCAAAAGCGCCAGTGTGAGCATCGAGCGTTCGCGGTGGCTGATGGTTTCATCCGACCAGACACTGCCCCATGCGCCTTCGGTGATCAGGTCCTGAAACGGCGCATCAAAGTCGGATTTGCCCGCCTCCGCGCGGTCCACATGGGCATCGCCCAGCACCTTTCGGCGGGTGCGCATGCCTGCGTCATATTTGCGATTAATAGGGGAGTCCGACATAGTTTTCCGCCATTGCAACTTGCGCGGCGCGATTGCTCCGCAGAAAATCGAGTTCCGCTTTTTGCATGCGCAACTCGAAGGGTGATTGGTCCGGGTAGCGATGGGTCAGGCTTGAGAACCACCAAGAAAACCGCTCCGCCTTCCAGACGCGCGCGAGCGCGCGGGTCGAGTATCCGTCGAGCAAGGACCTATCGCGCGATGTGTAGAATGCCTCCAGACCTTCGAAGAGATAATGGACATCAGATGCGGCGAGGTTCAAGCCCTTTGCCCCGGTCGGCGGAACGATATGGGCCGCATCACCGCACAGGAACAAGCGCTGCCATTGCATGGGTTCGGTCACAAAAGAGCGCAGCGGCGCGATGGATTTCTCGATTGACGGGCCTGTGACGAGCGCATCGGCGTATTCGCCTGGCAGGCGGCGTTTGAGCTCGGTCCAGAAGGCTTCATCGCTCCAATCGTCGACATGATCGGAGAGCGCACATTGGATGTAATAGCGGCTGAGCGCTTCGTTGCGCATCGAGCAGAGCGCAAAGCCGCGCTTGGAATGGGTGTAGATCAGTTCATGATGGACCGGCGGGGTGCGCGACAGGATCCCAAGCCAGCCGAAGGGGTAAATCTGCTCGAAGGTCTCCAACTTATCGCCCGGAATGGCAGCGCGGCTGACGCCATGGAAGCCGTCGCATCCGGCGATAAAGTCGCAATCGATTCGCTTTTCTCCGCCCTCATGGGTGAATGTGACGAAGGGTGCGGCGCTGTCGAAGGCGTGCAGCGTGACATCCTCGACAGAGTAGAGCGTCTCTAACCCTGCCTCATCGCGCGCATCGTAGAGGTCGCGGGTCACTTCGGTTTGGCCATAGACGATGACCGAGGTGCCGGTGAGGTCTTTGAAATCGATACGGAAATGGTCTTGGCCGGTGGAGAGGATCGTGCCGTCGTGGATGTGGCCTTCGGCGTGCAGGCGATCCGCGCAACCAATGTCTTCCAACTGCGCGACGGTGCCGCGCTCCAGCACGCCTGCGCGGATGCGGGCAAGAACACGGTCTTTGGTGGCACGCTCGATGATGATAGATCCGATGCCCGCCTTATGGAGGCGCTGCCCGAGCAAGAGGCCGGACGGGCCGCCGCCGATAATGCACACTTGGGTTTTCATGGATCGGTACTGTTGAGAAAGTTGCGCACAAGGGTCTCGAAAGCTGGAGCCGCATCGACCATGGGCAGATGGCCGGAATTTGCGATGATCTCAAACTGCGCATTAGGGATGGAACCTGCGACCTCGCGCACCAGATCAGGCGGGCTGGCCAGATCATCCGCGCCCGCGATCACCAGCGCAGGGCAATGATGCGCTTTGGCCTGCACGCTGACGTCTGCTTGCGCGAGAGCCGCACAAGCGCCCGCATAGCCAGCGACGGGCGTGCGCAGCAGCATGTTACGATACCGCCCGACGTTTTCTGAATGCCGAAAATCGGGTGCAAACCAGCGCTCCAGTACAGCATCAGCAATCGCTGCCATTCCGCCTGCGCTGATGGCGTCGATACGGTCCTGCCACATCGCGGGCGTGCCCATCCTCAGGCCCGTATTCGACAGAACAAGCGCGCGCACTAAGCTGGGTCGCTGCGCTGCGATGGACTGCGCCATCATGCCACCAAGCGAGACGCCGATCACTGTCAGATCGGTCAGCTTGAGATGGTCAATCAGGGCGAGCGCATCGCCGGTCAGTGCCTCAAGACTGTAGGGACCGACAGGCGCATCGCTTAGCCCGTGACCGCGCGTGTCCAAGCGGATGACCCGCGTATCGCTGAGCATATCGACAAGGCTGTCCCAGAGCCGCAGGTCGGTTCCGAGCGAGTTGAGGAGCATCACCGGGCGACCCGACGACGTACCATCCTCGCGCCAATGCAGCCCGATGCCGGTGTTATTGAGCCAGTTGCTCATAGGCGCGGCGCGCTCGCGTTGATGTCTGGGGATTTGAGCGCAGGATCGTTGTGCAGCACATAATTCGCACAGTGTTGGTCCGTGATGACCAAAACGAAACCAAGTAGTTTGGCCAAGCCCTCGCTCCTTTATCCGTGGCGCTGAGGTTAACGGTTAAGCCAGATGCGTCGCAGGTGCAATTGGGCGGGGGTCTGCGCATAAGCCGTTGCCAATATCGGGCGCATCGCTCAAGAATGAAATAGCAGGGGTTTGGGCGAAAACAGAACGAGGCGTGCGCATGACCACCGTCAAAAACATCCTTTTCGTTATGGCGGATCAATTGCGCTGGGATTTTCTATCCTGCTACGGTCATCCGCATTTGCACACGCCCAATATTGACCGGCTTGCCGCGAAAGGCGTGCGCTTTGATCGCGCTTATGTGCAATCGCCGGTTTGCGGTCCGTCGCGGGCGTCCACTTATACCGGGCGCACGGTGTTCAGCCATGGTGCGACCTGGAACCGGGTTCCGCTGCCCGTGGGTGAGTTGACGCTTGCCGACTACATGCGGGAGGCCGGCGTTACCGCCGCCGTTGTGGGCAAGACGCATATGGTGCCGGACGCGCCTGGTATGGCGCGTGTGGGTCTTGATCCGGTCTCTGATGTCGGGGTCAGGATCTCACGGCCCGGATTTGAGCATTTCGAGCATGATGACGGGCTGCACCCGACAGAAATCCTGCGCAAAACCGGCCGCACGGTGCGGTACAACACATGGCTGAATGAACAGGGCTATGCAGGCGAAAACCCGTGGCAGGACTATGCAAATTCCGCCGAAGGGCCAAACGGCGAGGTGTTGTCGGGCTGGTATCTCAAACACTCCAACCTGCCTGCGCGGGTGAAGGAAGAGCATTCCGAGACGGCCTATATGACCAATCGAGCCATGGAGTTTATCGAAAGCCAAGGCGATGCCCCTTGGCTGTGCCATCTGAGTTTCATCAAGCCCCATTGGCCCTATATGGCCCCTGCCCCCTATCACGATATGTACGGGCCCGATACATGGCTGCCGCCGCATCGCGATGCCAGCGAGCTTGAGGATGCGCATCCGGTTTATGGGGCCTTCGTCGCCAACCAGACCTGCAAAACCTTCTCGCGGCAAGAGGTGCGTGAGGCGGTCATGCCAGCCTATATGGGGCTGATCAAACAGATTGATGATCATCTGGGGCGTTTGTTCGATTGGCTCGAAGAGACCGGGCGCGATAAAGATACGATGATCGTAATGACGTCGGATCATGGGGATTATCTGGGCGATCACTGGATGGGGGAGAAAGAGCTTTTCCATGAATGCTCGGTCCGGGTGCCACTGATCATCTGTGACCCGCGCGCGGAGGCTGACGCAACGCGCGGCACGGTCAGCGAAGCGATGGTCGAGGCGATTGATCTGGTGCCGACATTTGTGGAGGCGGTTGGGGGGACGCCTGCGTATCACCGGCTTGAAGGGCGCGCCTTGACGCCGCTTTTGCATGGAAAACCACCCGATGACTGGCGCGATGCGGTATTTTCCGAGATTGACTTCGGCTTCAATGAGGCGCGCCGGACCTTGGGTCTGAGCGTTGATGAGGCGCGCGCCTATATGATCCGGACAGAGCGGTGGAAGTATATCCACTATGTCGGATTCGCACCGCAGCTGTTTGATTTACAAAACGATCCGGATGAGTTTCACGATCTGGGGCGCGATGCTGACTATGAGCAGGTTCGCGAGACGATGCATCGGCGGCTGTTTGATCGGCTGGTCGGGCGCAAGAACCGTGTCACCATCACGTCAGAGGCGGCTGATGCGATCAGCGCGCCGGGAAACGCAAACGGTATTTTGATTGGGGTTTGGGACGAGAATAGCTAGGCGCGGTCGGATGAGTTTGGCGGGAAGGCCAACCCTGCAACGCTCCCCGCGCGGGCCCAACAAATACGTTCAGACGAAAAGGCCCCTCACGGTGAAGGGGCCTTTTGGGATTACCGGCGGTTGAGGATCGTTCCGATTGCGATCCCGAGCAATGCGGCGCCTGCCGCGTCGTTGTTGCTCTTGTTCGAGGAACTTGTACGCCCCGTAGATTTGGTCGTCGCACGACGGGTTGGGGCGACATAAGGTTGGTAGCGACCCTGGGCCTGCACCGTCAACAACTCCAACTGTGCGTGGTTGAAAAACCCGGTCGCTGCCAGCCCGTTTTGAGCTTGCCAGGTCGCGATGCCGCGACGTGTGCCCGGACCCCAGAGACCATCAACCGTCATCGCTTGACCCGTGGTGTTGATCATCGCCTGAATGGTGCCTTTGTCGTTGCGCGTCAGATTCAGATCGTTCTCGGTGAACTCGGAGGCGATCTGGGCTTGCAGCGACGGGGTGACGGACAGCATCAGCGGCGCTGCTTCGTTGATCGACAGCGCGCGCGTGGCCGCCGCATTGTCCATCGGCGCGGTGGTTGCAGCGACGTTATTGGAGGCGGTCACGATGCTCCCCTGCCCTGCGTCCTCACTTTTCAGCTTGTCGATCATCCGGCGCACGTTGCTGGCATAGAGGCCGTTTGGAAAGACATCGAGATAGGCCTCGTAGTCCACCAGCGATCCTGTGTCGCGGGCAAGCTGAAACAACAATTTCTGCTCTTCGAGCATGTCCGTGTTGGTGCCAGCAGAAGGCGATGCGGCTGCGGTGTTGGTCGACGTCTGATCGGTCGTCTCTTCCACCTCATTGAGCATAACCGAGCCGGTCAGCGAGACATTGAGCCACGGGCGCTGCATCTGATTGGTGCTTTCGTACACATCGCCAGTGACGCGCGAGAAAACTTCTGTGATATCGGTGTTAGGGCTGTCGATATGTTCGAGCAGCGCGGTTGTGAATGGCGAGTTATTGCCCTCGCCGTCAAGCGCGACCTCGCCCGGGCTGGTGGCAAAAGCGATTGCCATGCCCTTGCCTGCTGACGGGATTTTCATCTCTGCCAGACCGTTTTGCACGGCAACCGAGCGCGTGCCCGACGACAGCGAGCGGCTGAGCGGATTGTCACGGCAGGCATCCAGAAACACCAGGTTCACCGCGTCGGCGTAGGACATTTGCTTGGTGATGAAATCAACCGAGACAGCTTCAAAATCGAGTGCCGTTTCATCTTCGAACTGCGCATCGATCGGCACGAGATAGTTGCGGCCATCCACGGCCATACCGTGACCGGCGTAGAAAAAGAGATTCACTTCGCCCGTACGCGCGGCTTTGGCAAAATCGCGCAACAGAAGATCCATCGACATTTTGTCCAGATCAGTGCCAACGTAGGTCTCAAAGCCAAGCCGCTCCAGCTGAGTGGCCATGGCGCGGGCGTCATTTACAGGATTGGCGAGCGGGTCGGCAAACTGATAGGCGCTGTTGCCGATGACCAGCGCGTTGCGCTTGGCGGCAAGGGCTGCTTGCGACATCAGCAAGGATACGATGACACAGGCCAGAGCCGCTATTTTTTGATGAAAATGGGTCATGAAGCTGTCTCCTAAAAGAATGCCAAATTACGAAAGCGGCGCAAGATTGATGATCTCAACCCGTCGATTGAGCGGGTTCAGCAGGTTTTGCGCATCCAGCGGCTTGGTGGTGCCATAGCCGACCGGCACCAGGCGATCTGCGGGCACTTCGTAAAAATTTACCAGATGATCGACGACCGCGCGTGCGCGCTTTTCCGAGAGGGTCTGATTGTAGACCATATCGCCGCGACCATCGGTGTGACCAGCGATTTGAAAGGTCATATTCTGGAGCTTGGGATCGAGCAGTGCCTTGGCCAAAGAGCGCAGGCCGATCATCCCATCCACGCTAAGTCGCGCGCTGTCGAGTTCGAAATTGATGGTCAGATCGATGCTCGGCAGATCCACCATGGGCGGCAATTGCCCGGTGATCGCGATGCCGCGTTTGGCCTGCGAGTTCAGCGAGCGCACCAAGGGTCCGGTGTTCTGGGTTTCGAGTGCCTGAATAATCGACGCGCTGTTTGTGAACTGCTGCGCTTGTGCAGGCGCAACGGCGACAACCGCTGCGCACAAAGAAGAAATTATGAGACAATGTAAGCGCGAAATCATTCTTTCCCCCGAAAAAGATTCGATATCTACCCGATTACGGTACCACAGTCAGGTGCAATATGTCTGCTGAAATTTCCCGACGCGCGCCGCCGGGGGCATACTCATCATTCATGCTTTCTTCTAAAAGCTCCAAGAACCGCGCGCGATCAAGCGGACGACCGGCGACCTCATAGGGGCCGGTGTTGCCGCTATCGATGCTCTCAAGCTCTTCAATCGGACTGCGCGCTGCGATGGCGATAACGGCCTCTGTGCCCGGCGGCTCGGCTGCGGTGAAGGTCTGACGCCCCGGTCCTCCATCGCCAAAAACAACAGTGGTATTGGGATCGACTTGCGGGCGGATGACGGCACGGCGCGGAGTGAGATTATAGACCGAGCCATCGGCCTGCATGTAGGCAACATAAAGGAAGGAAAAGAAATCGGGGGTGGTGACTTCAAAGGCGAGGCTTTCGCCAAATGCAATCCGTTCTTTGCCGATGAGCATGCGCAATTCGGGGCGTAGTTCGGAAGAGATCGGCACCTCAAGCGCTTTAATCGCGGCGCATCCGGGATAGGGCAGCACCTCGACCTGCGATATGGTTTGGGCACCGACAGATTTTGATAATCGCGCCAAATCCTCTTCGGCCTCAACATGGCCGACAAGCTGGAGCTGATTGTCGTTGCGCACGACCCAGAAGAGGTTGGCGCAATCGAAAGGTGCCTGATGGCGCACGCGCGGGCTCAGGCGCGCGACGCAGTTTTGCAGATTGTCCATATTCGAGATTGAGCGCGGGCTCAGCAGCGCATCGAACTCGTCTTTGCACGCACCTGTGGCGTTCAGCGACAACGGATGTTCGGAAATCTCGCGGCGCAAGCTCAGTTCTGCGCCTGAAAGCTCTGTCCGCCCGGGCGTGGGACGCGCGCCAGCAGATTGGTTTCGAGAAATCTCATCAGCTGCGTTGGAGATTCGGGCGTTGACAGTTGCAACCTGCCCGAAGGCATCATTGATCAGATCGTTTATCTCGCGCACAGGGTCAGGGATCGCTTGTGCATGGGTGGTGGGCGCAGTTTGGACCATCACGCCGGCTGTTAACACGAAAGACCTCAGGAGCGGTTTTATTTGCATACTTGAGCCGCCTCATAGAGTTGCTGACCGACGCTTGTGGTGGTCCAGTAAAGCTCGCTCGACAGCGCATGGAGCGCATCAACCTCGGCAATCGCCGCATCTTCTTCGAGACCGATATCGCCGGGCCAGCATTTCTCAAGATATTGCGCCAGCGAGCTGAGTTGATCCGCCGACACCGTTGACATGGCGGTGTCGGCATCATTGAGAATGCTCTTCATCGTGGCGTTACAAGTGCCGCCTGCAACTGTACCCTGGATGGCCTTAAAGGCGGCGAGATTGCCGTTTGCGGCTGTAGATGCCGCTTTCGCCTCTTCGAGCAGTGCGCGCAATTCTGCGGGCGTTTCGATCTGCTGGGCGAAGGTTGCAAAACACGCTGGCCCGGTTGGCGCGCGCTGCGGCTTTGGCGCGTCCTGGGTTGTCTGAGTTGGGGGGGGCTGCTCGGCTCCGATCACGGGAATTGAAAAGAGGCTGACGCGCGATTCTATCTCGGCGATCATGCGGTCAAGCTCGGACAGACTTTGGCGGGACGGCTCCAAAATCGAGGCGGTTTGCGCGGTCACGGCATGCGAAGCAGCGGTCAATGTCAGAAGGGCAAAAACGGGGACAGCATGACGAAGCCTGCCAAATCGAGCGGTCTTCATCTTATCCCCCAAGCCAAAGAATCATTTGTAATTCCTATATTTAGGATCATAATTGACCCCGAAAAAACCTGCAACGGCATTCAAATTGAGTATTGTTCGTACAAAGATTTTCAGGGGATTTGTCGGTTTTTTGGCACCTTTGATGGCTTCGGTCATAGCGGCTCCGGCTGGGGCGCAATCTGTGCTGGGGAATGATATTTTGCAAAATTTCCAGAACCACCCGGAAGTGCAATCGACAGGTGAATGCTACAATTATCCAGTGCCTGAATGGGAGAAGTTCCGTGGCTGCCAGATCGCCTTCGAGGGCGAGATTGCGCTATTCAACGAAGAGCGTCTCCGGCAGATCGAAGAGCGGCGCCAAACCGAGCAGGATCGGCTTTGGGCGTGGTTTGACGAAAGCCCGGTGGCCGATTGCAACGCGGTGCCTGAGCAGGAGATCGCCAAGTTTATCAATTGCCGTCCGCTTGAAATTACCGATTCAGGCAATCTGCGCGGCGTTTTGTTGCAGCAGTTGGAAACCCAGCTTGCCGATTTGATTGAACGGCGCAACGGATTGGCCGCGCGGCTGGAGGAATTGGAGAATCGTGCGGGACGGATCGAGAGCGCGTCTGCGAGCAGCGCTGCGGCGTCTGCCAGTGCGGATTTGCCGATTTTGCAAGACGTCAGCGCGCAACTTCAAGCCAAAGAAACCTATAGCGCACTGATGACAGCGCTTGCGCGGCATTCGGCGCGCGCAGGTGGTGAACTGCCCGCGGGATCAATCGAATTTGCGCAGCTTTTGCCCCAATCAGACATCTGGTCCGACGCCTCCGGCGGTGACGCCATTGGCTCCAGCGGAGACAGCGCGCAAACCATCATCGTCGTTCGAACCGCTTCGGATAGCGGCGGGCGACAGTTCATCATTCACAGCAAATTTGGCGCAGGTTTTGCCAACACAGACCGCATAAATGCTCGTTAGGGACATTCGATCATGACACTCTCCACTGCATCTTTTTTCCGCCGTAGCGCCCTGCCCTTTTGCGCGACGCTCATGACGCTCTGGCAGCTTGCAACGCCTGCCAGCGCGCAAGATACGCGCAGTCAACTGACCATCACCACCGGCAGTCCGTCTGGTACGTATTACACCTTTGCGCGCAACATGCAGGAGACGGTGCAACGACAGCTCGATATCCGTATCGTCGAAAGCGACGGGTCGATCCAGAACTTGCAGCGGCTGCTTGGCTATGAGGGCGTGAACGAGGGCAATTTCTACCAGCTTGCGCTTGTTCAGGCCGATGTGCTGGATCGTTTGCGCGAGCGCGCGGCCGCTGATCCGGTGTTGTCGAGCATCGTGGACCGGGTGAAGGTGGTTTTGCCGCTTTATGGCGAAGAAGTGCATGCTTACACCAATCTGGATATTCGCAGCGTCACTGAATTGGTAGAGGGCAACTATGGCATTGGCTCGGGCAATAAGACGAGCGGTACATTTATGACCGCAAGCTGGATCTACGAGCACTTTGGCGGACAGGATCAAACACATGATTTCTACGAGTTAAGCGGATCGAACGGTTTGGCGGAGTTGGATTTATCGATCAATGTTCTCTTTCAGGTCGCGGGCGTGCCGAGCGATCTGGGCCGGTCGATTGACAGCGGAAGCGGTATCAACCTCATCCCCATCGAAGCGCCATCGCTGGTGGATCAGCCAAATTCGCCGTACTCGGAGGCCGTTATTTCGCGCGATGTTTATCCGTGGCTGGAGCGCGATATCAAAACGATCTCGGTCAAGGCACTTTTGGTGGCTTTCAACTACGGCAGCGAAAATCCGCATTGTGAGAGCATTTCGACGCTGACACGGTCGGTACTGCAAAACCTCGATGTTCTTAAAGAAACCGGTCATCGCAAATGGCGTGAGGTTGATCTTGTGGGCGCGGCAAATCGACCGGATATTCATGATTGTGCATCGGATGTTCTTATCGAGTTTGCGCAATAAGCCATGGCCCGCTTCTTCGCATATCTCATCATCGGACTGATCGTCCTGAGCGGAGGGGCATCGGCCTCCGGCATTCCGGATCGATTTGCATTTGTGATCGGCAATGGCGCCTATGAGCGGGATGCGGGCGGGAACAAGCTGAAGAGTTCGACCTTCAATCTGGAGACACCAGAAAATGACGCGCGCGCTTACATCGATATTTTGGGAAAGCAGGGCTGGCAGATATTGAACAAGCTCAACGTCAATGTTCAGGCTGCCAGAATGCTCGACGATCTCAAGGCGGCGGCCTCGCAGATCACCGAAGGGTCGGAAGTTGTTTTTGTCTACACCGGGCACGGGTTTACCGAGTTGGGCGAGAACTATCTTGTCGGCATTCCCGATGATCACAAGATTTACCCCCGCTTTTCGGATATGCGCGCCGGGTCGATTTCCTTGAACACAATTGTGCGCGTTCTGGCCCAAAGCCGTCCTGCGCGGATTGTTTTGATCATCAATGCCTGCTCTGATGAGCCATTGCTGGAAGATGTCTCGATTGCGCCGGAGCGGCCCGAATTTGATGCCGGTGTGGCAGAGGTGCTGGTGCTTTATTCCAGCTCCCCCGACGGGATTGCTTACGATGTCCTCGACACTGTGGACAAGCAAACGTCCGGCGTGCTTTCGGTTTTCTCGCGCAGCTTCACCAAATTGCTTTCCGAAGATCGCCCGCTTCTGAGCATTTTTGCAGATGCGCGGATCGAGGTGGAAGGGCTGAGCCGCCGCCCGGCCAAAGCCAAGGGCGATGAGCGTCGTGCGGCGCTTCAGATACCGCATGTGCTTTATGATACAATCGATGGCCGCTTTAATATGGCCAATCCGGCGGCCACGCTTGATGATCGCACGCAAACAGATGATTGGCGGGTCGATCCGTTTGTCTGCCGCGTCCGCGAAGAGGCGCTTGCAGAGGCACTGGGGCTGCGCGCCAATCAGACTTGGGAGAATGGTGTGGAGCAAAGCGCCGTTCAAGCGTGCATCGTTTCAGCGGCCTATGCAGATCTTGGGATTGATAGCCTGTCCTATGACGGCGCGCGCGAGGGTGTCGTGGTGGCACGGGTTGGTGCTGACAGCAAACTTGCGACCGGCGATCTGATCGCGCGGATCAACGTCAAGTGCGATGGCAAGAATACGGAACGCGAGCGTCTGGAGACGATGGATCAGTTTCTGTCGCTTTTGAATACATATTACTTTTCGAGCGGGTGTCTTGTGAGCCTCTATCATCAGTCTGTGGGAACGACGAACTGGACATTCGAACACATTAAATTTTGAGGGGATTTCGGGGATGAGCCGCTTAAAAGAAACGATCTATCTGCTCGCGGTTGTCGGGGCGTTCATTGCTGGCGGCACAGGTACTTGGGCGCAGATCGTCAAAGAGTCTGGCAATGTTGTTGATGCGCTGAAACCCCCATCGGAATCGACCATGGCCGGATCGGGTCAGCTCAAGCTAAACACAAATGAGTTTTTCGCCGGATTTCAGCTTCTCGGGAAAGACCCGGTCTTATTCGATTCAGAACAGCTGACCTATGCGCCTGTCATTATGCCGGAGGGAACAGATGTCGATCAGGCGTTTATTTGCGTGCGCTATCTGTCGCGCAACACCCGTTATAGCGCGTCGGTGAACTACGAGGTGGCCCTGCCCGTCAGCGAGATGTCGCAGGTTGGGTATTTGACCGAGCCAAGCCGCAAAATCCGGGAGGAAGGCTACACAGATCGTGAAATGCTGGCCCGGGTACAGCTGACGGATGACTGCGGTGAGGCCTATTCGAATATCTTCATCCCGGTCGCGTTAACGCCTGAGCCGGAAATGCTTTTTGTTGTGTTTGAGATCGGCGATGCCAGGTTGGCGCCGGTGCTCAGGTATGTGGGCGATGAGACTGCGCTGGACAATGCGTTTGCCTGTGAGCCGTCACGCATGGTGGATTTCGGATATGATTGCACGATCAGTCTCGAAAATCTGGAGAGCGGGCTTTACCAGATCGATGTCGCTGTCACGCTGGGCGAAGATGAGCCGGTCACGCTGACGGCGCTTGTGACGCTTCCCTGAATGATGGCGTGGTTGGAAAGACTTACCAACAGGATCAGGCTTGGCCTGATCAAAGTGCGTGGATGGCTGGTTCCATTGACGGAAAGCCTTGCGCTTGTTGTTCTGATACCGCTTGTTTTTGTCCTTTTGGCAGCAATCATCCTTGTTTACATCAACGACGCCACCAAAGGGCTTTATGAGATAAGCGCTTATTCGGATCGGTTTGAATATGATGTGGTGCAAGAAGAGCGGAGCAAAATCGCTCTGAGGTATATGCGCGTCTTTGATGAGGACAGCTCGACCATCGAGGGTGTCGGGGATAGCTGTTACACTGGATTGCTGCGCCCCAAGGAGCACACGCAACTGGAATTTTCCGTTCTGGACGGTCGGCAGCGCCTGATCCTGCGCCCCGGTGCGCGCAGCCCCACCCGCACGAATGAGACTGCGCCGAGCGATGAGCTGCCCGTATTGGCGACGATTTCGATGGAATCCCAGAAGGAATCTCAGTTCGTTGTTGCATCGAATGCAACTGAGGTACGGGTAAATCTGCGCCGCGAGACCCGGTTTGTTTTTGATCCCACTTGCGTTGAGGAAGATCAGGACGCCCCTGCCGCTGCGCTTGCCTTTGGCAGTGACAGCAATCCCATATGGATTGACGGACCCGGTTTGATCGGCCGCGCATTGGAGCGGAAGGTTGATGGCAAAGAAGATCAGGTCAGGGAGCGTGTCGGGTCAACGCCTGTCTTTGTAGAAGGCAAGATTGATGTGCTGCTACGTTCAAATTTCTGTTTGACCAAAGTGTTTGATTGCAACAACCAGCTTTATCGCGTCTGGGACAGCAGCATGAGCATTCCGCCAGGCGCTGCGATCTGGCCGCGCAATGAGGGCGAGACCGATGAGAAGGGTGCGCTGATTGAGCCTGTATTGCGCGGGCATGCGGTGTTTGACGGCACGCGCTACCAAATGGGCGTTTCGGTCAATGCGCGCAGCATGCATATTTTGCTGCCTATCTCGGACCTGACGACCGCGCGCTCGGACCGCATCCGCTTTGGCTTGTTCGATATCATCAAGTCCGAGCGTGTGCTGACGTCTTTGGCCTCGCTGTTCATACTGGTGCTGGGTCTGCTGGTTGCGCTGGCGCAGATACCTTATGATAAACTGCCGGAACTCGATCCGGACGCGTTGCCCGACGCGCCTGACGATCAACCACCCGATGACGCGCAGATTGAGGCGGCATCCGAGCAGGACAAACCGCAAGCGCCGCCGAAGGTTGCGAGAGATACGTCTGCGGGCTGATGGTGACGCGGCGGTCTTCTCGTGAACGCCAAGCGCTCGCCTGAAGCGCACATCAGCCTTTCGGCAGAGGTGCCAGCTCCGGGTGGTGATAGGCTTGCGGGTATTGCATGGGTTTGACCGGTCCCAGCGGCACGACCCCGTTCCATGACCGGCCAAAATACCCCTGACGGCAATGGATCAACGATCCGGCACCTGCCACGCCATCCATCGCATAGACGCGGCAGAGCCAATGCCACAGATGTGGATAGTCGAGAATGCGCGCACCATTGAGTTTCATGCGCGTGTAATAGATCGGATCATGGCGATAGAGGGTGGGGAAGAGGCGCAGATCGGCTTCGGTGAAGGCATCGCCCGTCAGGAACGGGCGGCCGTCGGAGAGCAGGTTTTCCAGATACGTCAGCGTCTCGAAGTAAGCGTCGAATGCGGCGGCATAAATCGACTGATCGGAGGAGAACCCGGCTTTGTAAGCGCCGTTGTTTATGGTCGTGTAGATGCGTTCGTTCAGCGTCTCGATCTTGGCTAGATCGCGCGGGACGAGTTGCACGCGATGCGCATCCGAGATCGAGGATCCAAGCGCGGCGGCATGGGTGCCGAGCATGCGGAGAATTTCCGCACTTTCATTGTTCACAATGCGCCCGGTTTTCTTGTCGTAAAGGATGGGCACCGATTGCTCGTCTGAGCCTTCGCGCTGATAGATCTCTTTGGCCAGACGCAAGGCATCACCTGTCCCTGTCTCGCGCGTGCATTCGGGCAGCGCCGCACCGGTGAGGGTCGCTTTGCGGGTCGGTGTAAACTCCCACAGGTTTGGACCGGCGGGATCGTCCTCGCCCGTGCGATTGGGAAAGGCCACGTCCATCGAGAGTGTGCCTTGCAACCCCAACACAGCGCGCGCCAGTGTGACGCGGTGGCACCACGGGCAATTGAGCGCAACGAAAAGATGATAGCGGCCCGGCGCGGCAGGGAAATCCGCATCCCCGATCGCATGGCGAAACCCGCTGACGCCGCGCACGAACTCCCCCTTGGCACGGCGCGCATTGGCACCCTTTTGGTCTTCTTGCGTTGAACGATCCTGTGTCATGGGCGCAGTTTCACCCACTTTTTTCTGCATACAAGGCAATTCGTCATTTATGGCTTTCACTTTGTCGCGTGTGCGTGTTGGATCACGACAGATCAAAGGGAGGCGCGCATGATAAAGGTTCACGGACGGGCAACATCGAGCAATGTGCAGGCGGTGATGTGGGCGATTGCGGAGATGGGCATCGCGCATGAACGGCGCGATGTTGGAGGGGCCTTTGGCGGTAACACGACGCCGGAATTTCTGTCGATGAACCCAATGGGGCGGGTGCCCGTGATCGAGGATGGCGATGTGACGCTCTTCGAGAGCCAGGCCATCATGCGCTATCTTGCGAGCGTTTATGGCGAAGATGCGTTCTGGCCTCGCGATCCGGCAGCGCGCGCGCCGGTGGATCAGTGGATGGAATGGGCGAAAGTAAATGTTGTGCCGATCTGCACCTATAAAGTCTTCTGGCAGTTGGTCCGCACCAGCGCGGCTGAGCGCGATGCCGCGAAGGTTGAGGAAGGCGTGGCGGAGTTGAAAGGTCTGATGGGGATTGCAGAGGCGCAAATCGCTCAGCATGGGTGGCTTGCGGGGCCGGATATGAGCCTTGCGGACATCGCCTTTGGCACGCAACTGTTCCGGTATTTCACTCTGGAGTTTGATCGCGCGAAACTGCCTGCTTTGCGTGCGTATTATGATCGGTTGTGCGCGCGTGCGGGGTTTGCAGAGCACGTTATGGTATCGTTTGAACCTCTGCGGGTGCCGGGAGCTTGAGGGTCGTTTTTTTGACCCATCGACGAGACCCATCCCGGCCGCGCGCCGGGATCTCTTGGTGCTGAAGCGAAGTTGGTTGATCGCGTCAACGGTCTATAAGAGGTCCCGGCTCAAGGCCGGGACCGGATGACACACCCGAAAAACCTCAGCTGCTTGGCGTCAGGGCAGCAGCGAACACGCCCCCTGCATCCTCAAGCTCCAGCACCTCCCACGCCTGTTTGAGCATCGCCGTCTGCTCCCCCTCCGACAGCACGCCATCACAGCACGAACGCGCTTTTGCCTCAACTTCCGCATCCGTCAGCGGGTTTTCCGGCCCGCCGCGGTAGCGCTCATCCGCCCAGCCTGCGACCTCGCGCCCGTCCTTCAACGTGATGGTGATCCGCGAGCGCATTTTATCAAAGCCTTGCGCTTCGATTTCCGGGTCTAGCGCGGTGCGCATGCGGCGCTGCATCGCTTGCATCGCGTCCGAGCCGACAAAAGCGTCCGAAAACTCGACCTTGCCCGCGCGTCGCGCCAGCGCGATCATCGAGAGCGCAGCGGGCAGGGAAAACTTGGCTTGCAGGTGATTGGCGGCAATCGGATAGCGGATCGGTTTGAGAATATTGGTGCCTGCATGCACCGTCACTGTCTCGATGTCATCGGCGGCAATGTCATTGTCAACCACGAGACGCTGCATCAGATCAATCGTCGGGTGGGTCAGAACACCGCAAGGATAGGGTTTGATCGACACGCCCGGCTCCGCAATGGTCCAGGTATTGCCAAAGCCTTGCGCCAGTTTATCGGGCGAACAGCCTCCGCCCTGCACCGCCAGAAACCCCCATGGCCCGTCGAGCGCTTCTGGATCGGCCGTGAAACCACGCTCGGCCAGCAGCGCAGCGGTGATGCCGTTCTCGGCTGCGCGGCCCACGTGTAGCGGTTTGGTCATCGTACCAAAATTGCAGCGGATACCAGCGGCAAGGCTTGCAGCAATGCCAAAGCCGGAGCGCAATTTATCCCCCGTCAGTCCAATAATTTTGGCGGCGGTTGCAAAAGCACCCAGCGTGCCGACCGTACCAGAGGAGTGCATGCCGGACATATAATGTTGCGGCAGCATCCATTCGGAGATTTTGCACTCCACCTCAAAGCCGGTCTGAAACGCCAGCATGAAGTCTCGCCCCGTGAGCGGCCCACGCGCCTGCGCCATAATGATCGCAGCGGTCAGGGGCGGGATTGTCGGATGGGTCAGCAGGCCGTAGATATGCGCCGGATCGATGCTGACCTGACTGTCATCCCAATCGTGGGCATGGCCAGCGGTCCCCAGAACGCGGGCGGCCATGGGGGCTGGCACATATGTCGTGGTGCCCAGAAGCCGCGCATCCTCGCGCCCGCCCATCTCTTGCGCTTCGGCCACGAGAATATCGAGCGAGTGCTCTTCGGAGCCCGCAGCGTAAAGCCCCAACCCGTCAATGATGCAGCGTTTTCCGATATAAAGCGCATGCTCGGGGATGTCCTCGAAACGGACGGTTTCCACGAAATGCGCCGCTTCTTGGGTGATGGTTGTGCCGCCGGGCATAGCGGCGAAGGCGTTTTGGGTGACAGACATGACGCATTGATCCTTTTAGCTGAGACGTTTGGAGAGCCGGTTCCAGATCAGACCGGCGAAGCTGTTAACGAGTATAGCGCGGATGGATTGGAAGGCGGCGACGATGGCCATGTCAAGCTCCAGCGCGCGGGCGGTGAGCACCATTTCCGCAAGCCCGCCGATCGAAAAAGCGAGCACCATTGTGGGTGCGTCCATTGGCAGGATTTGGGCGAACAAGAGCCCGAGCGCGGCCATGATCAGGATGATCGCCAAGAGAGCGAGCCCGCCTGCCTTGATGGCTTGGGGGAGTTTGCGCAGGCCTTCGCGCTGGAACTTCGCACCGAGCGACATACCGACGAACACCTGCGCGATTGCCATCAGGGGCGTTGGAATTTGGCCGGAAACGCTGCCCATTGCGGTGATGGTTGCGACCGCCAGAAGCGCGCCCAGAAGCCATGCGGCGGGCAGTTTGACCCGCATGCCGATGTAACCGCCAACAAGTGCGATGGTGAGAACGGCGCAGAGCGGTATCAGGGCCAGATCGGGGATGATCAGCGTCTCGCCGCTGTTGGGAAAGAGCAGATAAAGTCCCAGCGGCAGAATGCCCACAACGAGGGCCACGCGGATGGCGTGCAAGGTGGCAATTGTTGTGCGGTCTGCGCCATGCGGCTCGCCGATATTGGCCATCTCAATCACTCCGCCGGGCATGAGCGAGAAGAAGGCGGTGCTGGGGTCCATATGGCCTTTGCGCGCGACGATGGGGGTCATCAGCGCGGCCAGCACCACGCCTGCAAAACCCATGATCGCCATCATCGGAAACCAGCGCGTGATCTCGGCGGCAACGCTTGGGGTGATGGTCAGCCCGACCCCTGCCCCGATGATCGCGAGCGACGGTCGGTAAAGGGGCTTGGGCAGAGTAACCGACAGGCCAGAAAAGCTCATCAACCCGGTGACAACGGCGGCGCCCATGAGCCATGCCAGCGGCAGGCCGAGCGAGGCCCAGATCGCCCCGCCGATTGCAGCCGGGATGAGCGCGATGGCGAAACCTTTGAAGCGGCTCAGATCGCTCATGGCCGCGATCATCCGCGCGGCACCAGTTTGAAGATATGCTGGGCCATGAGTTTGCCGATCCAGACGGTCAGGAATATCCGCGCGAGGTGATGCAGGGCGACGACGACAGGGTTGAAGTTGAGTGTAAGGGCGATGAGGCTCATCTCCGCCAACCCGCCTGCGGCAAAGCTGATGAAAAGCGCGCCAAATCCGGCAGGTACGAGCGACACAAGCGCGTAAGCGGCCACGGCGGCCAGCCCTAGCATATAAGCGCCGGACAGAACGCCAACGCCCAGGCTGCGCGCCAGCAATTTTCGGGAGATGCCAGAGAATTGCGCACCCAGCGATGCGCCGATCATATATTGTGCGAGATGCTGGAGCCATGAGGGCATGGACACGGATATGACCCCGCTGACCGAAAGCGCGAGCCCGAGCAGGAGCGGTCCGGTCAGATGCGCCACAGGCAGTTTGATCGCGCGTCCTGCAAAGAGCCCAGCCGCTGCGATAGCAAGGAGGAGGATGACATCGCGGGCGCTGTATTCGGTGGAGGCCAGCGTCTCGCCTGCAACGGATCCCACCGCGTTGCCTTCGATCACCCAAAACAGGAGCGGCACGGTGGATACGACAAGGATGATGCGGATGAAATGCTGCGCGGTGACGATGCGCACATCGGCGCTGGCGTCTTCTGCCAGCGCGACCGAATCCACGATCCCGCCCGGCAATCCGGCGAAATAGGCGTCACGGGCGTTATAACCGCCGATTTTCTGCATGATCAGGAAATTTCCGCCATGGGCGATCAGGATGTAGGGGATGATCGCAAGGCCGGAAATCCAGAAATGCGGCAAAAGCGACAGGAGTTCAGGCGAGAAGCGCGTGCCGATCATCGAGCCAATGATGGCAGCGAACACCAACCGCACCCAGCGGGACATTTTCGGCAGCTCATCCCCGTTGCGCTCGTAGTAGAGGACAAATCCTGCCGCGCCGACGATGCCGCCTAACAGGAAGGGCATGGGGACGCCCGCAACGTAAGCTCCTCCGCCGCCGATCAGGCTGAACAGGAAAATCAGGAGGATGCGGACGTCCATATTGGCCTTTTCGTCAGCTCTCGCTCTCGCGGGCCCGATAGCTGGACCACGCCCTGAAAACCACCACCGCAAGACCTATGAGCAGGAAGATGGGCGCATAGGAGAACTTGCCCTGATACTGGAAGTTCAGGAAGATCATCACGCCGCTGTCGGAGATGATCATCGACTGACGGAACGCCTCTTCCATGCTCGATGTCAGCACGAAAGCAATGATGAAGGCGGCGGCAGAGAAGTTCGTTCGCCGCATCGCGTAGCCGATCACCCCAAAGAGGAGCGCGAAGCCGACATCCCAGATCGAAGCGCGCGACGAATAACTGGCGGCGAGCGCGGTCATGAAGATGAACGGATAGAGGTATTGCGTGGGCAACAAAGCGATCAGCTTGCCCACATAAGGGGCCATGAAATAGCCGATGATCGCATAGCAGGCGATACCGATGAGGCCGGCTGCAAAGACGCCAAAGATGAACTCGCGCGGGCTGATAAGCTGTCCGCCCATGAAGAGCGGCGGCTCTTCGGCGAAGATCGTCGGTCCCGGTTGCAGACCGTTCACAAGGAACATACCGATCAGCACAGCGGCGATGGTTGATCCGGGAATGCCCAGGGTCAGAAGCGGGATCATGGAGGGGCCGGAGACCGCGTTGTTGGCGCTCTCGGGTGCTGCGATACCTTCGACAACACCAGTGCCCCATTCGCTCTTGTTCTTGGCTTTGCGTTTCTCTTCGCCGTAGGCGACGAAACAGGCCACCGAGGAGCCGAGCCCCGGCATCATTCCGATGAGCGAGCCGTAGATGGACGAGCGGAACATGAGCGGGATGCAGCGTTTGAACTCCGGCCATGTAAAGTAATGCGCAGTCGGATCCTCAACGGCCATTGCGTCAAGATCGATCATTTTGACTTTTGCGGCCTTTTCGGCCTGAATGATCACTTCAGAGATCACGAAAACGCCGATCAGCAACGGCACGAGCGCCATGCCGGATTCAAGTTCCGCAATGCCCATGGTCATTTTAAACTGACCGGTGATTATGTCCTCGCCAATCAGCCCGACAACCGCGCCAAAAAGCGTCGAGACAATCCCCTTGATGATGCTGTCGCTGACCACAGAGCCGATGACGACAAAGGCCATCAGATAGATCGCAAAATTCTCCGGCGGACCGAATTTGCGGGTAAAGGTGGCAATGGCGACCGCGCCGAAGATCAGGATAATCTCGCCAAAATAATCGCCATAGGCAGAGGCGACCGTTGCGGTTTTCAGCGCTTTACCCGCCTGCCCTTTTTGGGTCATCGGGTAGCCGTCTTGCATAGTGGCCGCAGATGCAGCTGTGCCAGGCGTGTTGAAAAGGATCGCGGCAATCGAGCCACCATAGCGGCCGGATTTGCCGATCACATAAAGAAACGCAAGGCCCGCCAAGCCGCCGATATCGTCGTTGTAAACGATCAGGATGGGCAGCATCATCGCGATAGCAGCGGCAGCGGTCAGACCCGGAAGCGCGCCGAAGATGATCCCGACGATAGCGGCCAGAACGACGAAACCGAGCGCGAACGGATCGTTGAACAGGATCACGAAACCGCATGAAATATCAAAGAAAATCGAGAGGAAGCCAAGGCTTTCGAACCATGCTTCGAGCCCTGCGCATTGGTCTTGCATCATGTCATTTGGCCCCTGTGATCCAGTTGGTATAGGGGCGCATATCGACAATCGCCCCTTTGGGATCGTTCAAACGCATAACCCCCATGAAGAGCGCCTGAAATGCAAAGGCAAGCACGACCGCGCCGATGATCATCACCGGCCAGTTGCGCACGCCGAAGGTGAAGAGCATTGCGATGAAGGTGAAAATCAGCGCGACGAAATAGCCAAAAGCCCAGAACAAAAGGACGAATATCGCGCCGCAACCGACAACCATGAAGATCCGCTTCACATCGCTTTCAAGAAAGCCGTAGCCTTCTTTGAGATCGCCTGTGCGCCCTGTGACGGCACGAAACGCAAGCCAGATGCCGCTGATCACCAGCGCGACGGCCAAGAGCATCGGCATGGTGCGTGGGCCGACCGCTTCTTTGGATGTCTCGATCGTGAAGGCCTGGTAGACAAACCAAAGGCCGACCAGCATGACGACCGCGCCCACGCCGTATTCGACCTTGATTTTATGATTGTGATCTTTGTCGTGATTGTCCATCGGCTCCCCGCCCTGCGCGATTATACAGTTGCGCGCAAAAAAAGGGGCAAGCCATCGGTTGGCTTGCCCCGTTCTCGTCACACAGCCTTACTGGTTCGCGATGATTTCAGCGACCACTGGGCCCATGACCTCAAACATCACATCCTGCGCCGCCGTTGCATCGGCAGCATTTGTGTAGAAGGACGCAAGATCGTTTTTGCCCATATAACGCTGGTAGCCTTCGATGCCTGCGATGGTCTCAATCGCTGCACCAACGTCTTCCTTAACTTCGTCAGAGACACCATTTGCGGCAAACAGACACATCAGACCTGTGAACTCAACGCCCGGCGAGTTTTGCTCAACAAAGGTTGGCAGATCAGGCGCCATTGGGTCGCGCTCTGCACCAGCGGAGGCGAGCGCACGGATGTCAGCTTCAAAGCCGGGGATCGTGTTCACACCGCCAAAGACAGCATCAACAGATTGCGACACGAGAGCCGCACGCGCTTTGGAGCCGCCTTTAAAGGGCACTTTCTTGTGCTTGATGCCGTTGGCATCCAACACCACGTGGCCGATGGTCGCGTGCATGGTAGCCGCACCCGATGTGCCCCAAGTGATTTCTTCGCCCGATGCTTTGGCATTCTCGATGAATTCCTGCAAATTTTGCGCAGGGTTCGATGAATGCACCTGAAGCGATGTCACGAGCTGCGAGGCACAGCCAAGGTTCACGAAATCATCGGGGATGTGGTACGGGCGCTCATCGCCTTTGGCCAATTCGCCAGCGATGAATGTACCGATGTTGATCATGTAAAGCGTGTGACCGTCGCGCTCTTCGTCCAGAACGGCAGATGCCGCTTTCTGGCCGGAGGCACCGGGCAGGTTCACGATATAGGCTGGCAGGCCGTTCATCGAGGGCGCTTCGTGCATGTAGGATGCAAAGCCGCGCGCGGTTGTGTCCGTGCCGCCGCCTGCGGAGAAGCCAACCATGATCTTGATCGGTTTTTCAGGATAATCCGCGAAGGCCGCTCCACCGGCCAGCATGGAAGCAGCGGCGATACCGGCTGCGATCTTTTTCGTCGTTTTCATGTAGTCCTCCCAAAGGTATTTATTCATTTTGACAACAGGTTGTCGATGTTCCAAGACAGCTTGCCCATCACCCGCGTTGCAGGCCAGTTTTATGGCCCTTGGAGCATTTGTCGAGTCTTTATAGCGCCGCATCGCGCCAAAATTTGTTTGTCTTGTATTTTTGCGTATTCCGCTTTGCTTGGACCGCGCCTCGCACTAGCATCGCGGCGAGACCAAGGAGGATGATCCCTTGCAAGCCAATCAACCGCTGAAAGACCTGCTGGTCATTGATTTTACCCATGTTTTGGCTGGACCGGCATGCTCTTATTATCTGGGGCTGCTGGGCGCGAATGTCATCAAAGTGGAATCGCCCCACAAGGGCGATGCGATCCGGCATCGTGGCGGAACAGATGCGCGAGCCGCCAGCAAGGGGATGAGCACGTCCTATCTGACCCAAGGCGCTGGCAAGAAGTCGATTGCGCTCGATCTGGAGACGGCGCAGGGGCTGGAGAGGTTTCATGCGCTTTTGGCGCGCGCAGATGTTCTGGTGGAGAACCATGTGCCGCAGACCATGCGCCGTCTCGCCCTTGATGAGGACACGCTGGCAGCACGGCATCCGCATCTCATTCACTGCGCTCTGACCGGCTACGGGCGCGGCGGTCCGCAGGACAACACGGCCGCCTATGATGTGAATATTCAGGCCAGTTGCGGGTTGATGGATGCGACGGGGACGCAAGAGAGCGGGCCGATACGTACCGGCGCCCCAGTTCTGGATTACGCGACGGCGATGGCAGCGGGTTTTGCGATTTCGGCCGCGCTTTTTCAGCGGGAGAAGACCGGCAAGGGAACGTTTATCGACATCTCGATGCTGGAGACCGGATTGAGCCTGATGAGCTCGACCATCACCGATTACCTGCAAACCGGCAACGCCCCGCAACGACGCGGCAACCACGCCAACAGCCGCTCACCGGGGGCTGGGAGTTTTCCGTGCAAGCAGGGCGTCATGTCGTTGGGCGTGAATGAGGAGATGCATTTTATCAAACTGGCAACCGTTTTGGGGCGTGAGGATTGGCTGCGCGACCCGCGCTATGCTGAGCGGTCCGCGCGCAAAGATCATGCGCGCGCATTGTCGGAAGAGATTGAAACCGCGTTGGGACAGAAAACCGCGCTGGAGTGGGAGCCTATCCTGCAAGCGGCTGGGGTGCCTGCGGCGCGATTGCGCACGCTTCCAGAGGCGCTGGCCTCCGAGCAGGTGAAGGCACGCGGTTTTGTGCAAGTCGTGAGCGATGGTACGCAGGTGCCAACGCTCCCCTTTCGGTTTAACGGCAACGCGCCGCTCAAGTTGAGCAATCCGGCACCTGCGATTGGCGAACATACTGCAGAAATTTTGGCGTGGTTGGATGGAACGAAGCCTGATGATTGATCTCATCGCCAAACGCTCGACATCGAGCGGTGGGTCAAACCCCGCACCGCCAAACAACCGCTGACGGTCAAGCTGCCGGCCATTAGCAGAGCAATCCGCGAGAGGCCTTGCGCATCTTCATAATCTTCATTTGGGATGATGATCTGCCGTTTGGACATGTGCGGTACAAGGGCTTAGCTGCAAAGCGCCAGTCGAGCCGGGCGACACCGCCGCCCCTACTGCACCCCGCTGCTTGATCCGGTACACTCACAACGCTTGAGTTCTGGTTGATCGTAAGGTGGCGGAGAGACAGGGATTCGAACCCTGGAGACGGTCTCCCGCCTACACACTTTCCAGGCGTGCGCCTTCGACCACTCGGCCACCTCTCCGCATGTGAGCGCGCTTATAGCGGTTCATATTTAAGAAAATCAATAGCCCAAATCGGCCTCAAACCACGCGCGTGATCTTTTCAGCCCTTTTTTGTCGCTGCCTTGGCCAAGAGGTCCGCCACTTCGCGCACATTCTTCAAATTCACCTCCCGTTGCGCAAACGGAATATCCACGCCTGCCTCGGCAAACTTCTCGGCGATCTCGAAGTTTATGTCTGATGTCACCGTCAGCATCGAGTTCACATCGCGCAGATGTGCGCGGATCTCGAAATCAATCGAATCCGCCCCGAACCCGGCGAGCGTCACCAAAGGCGCAGGGTATCGCAGGACGGAAGGATTAGATTGCGCGATCTCGGTCAATATCTCTTTGACGAGCTTCAGGTCACTGCCGTAGGCGACCCCGATGGGCACCAGAATACGCCCCATCAGATTGCCATAGGTCCGGTTGAGCACCGTGCCGGCGATCAGCTCCGAGTTCGGAACAATCACGCTGGCCTTATCGAAGGTGTCGATAATGGTGGAACGGACCGAGATTTGCTTCACGTTGCCCGAATAGCCCGCGACCTCGATCCAGTCGCCTTGTTTGATGGGACGCTCGATCAGCAGGATAATACCAGAGACGAAGTTCGAGACGATGGTTTGCAATCCAAAACCGATCCCGACTGACAGCGCACCAGCGACAATCGCCAGATTGGACAAATCGAGCCCGGTGGAGGTGATGGCAAATATCGCCGCCAGCACAATCCCGACATAGCCCAGCCCCGTCACAAGCGCATTCTTTGCGCCAAGATCAAGCTGTGTGCGCGGCAGAACCGAATTGCGCAGCACCGATTGCGCGCCGCGGGTCAGCGCATAGCCGATTGCGAAGACGAGCGCGAAGATCATCAGATCGGTGACCGAGAACCGCGTCTCGCCAATCGGAACTCCATCGCGCAGCCATGTCCAGATTTCCTGCAAATCCGTGACCCGCGCGCCCCACACCAGCGCCAAAATCGGCAAACCGATGCAGACCAGCACAAACCCCAACACGACCGGCACCAGTTGATACCGCGCCCGGTCCTGGAGCTTTTCTTCATTGCCGTTAGCCCCCAGCCACAACTCAATGCCTGCGCGCAACAGGCAGAAAATCACCATCAAAAACCCGATGACGATGAAGCTGAGCAGCGTCGGGCCGAACAGGAATTTCCCAAGGTTGAGATAGCCAACCGCCACCAGCACAGGGGTAATCAGCGCAACGATCCCGGCCAGCTTTGCAAACCAGATCAGCCCGAGATTTTGCGGGACCAGCGATGCGGTCTCTTCCTCGTCGCCGCTGCTGTGCGGCAGTGGCTTTTTGATGATCCGGCACAAAGACCAAAGCAAAAGGGCGCCGATCACGCACAAGGGCAGAAACAAAACCGCCTGCGACGCCTCGGTGAACGGCGCGTCTTCCGCGATCATTTGCGTGACAATAATCAGCGCAATCACAATGCCGATCCAGAAGATCAGGCCAGAGGCACGGCGATTATTCACCTCGCCCCGATCGAGCACCGCATAGGTGTTGGCGGTGTCGCCGAACATCTTCTTCGACAGGAAATAGGCGAACACAATAGAGAGTGCCGCTGTCGGAATTGCGCTGTTGCGCAGCGCTGTTGTCAGCATGGGCGCGGCGATCTGCTCAATGGCGGACACCGCGAAAAACGCAGTGATCAGCGACAGGATAAGCATCGCGGCAGTGCGTCCGAACCCGTATATCCAGAACCGCGCCTGATCGCTGCGTCCCACGGCATAGGCGCTGAGGATCCGCTCAATGCGCGGCAGGGCCAGATAGCCCGAAGCCAACGCCACCAGCAACATCAATGCCGCAAACGGCAATCCGCCGACATATCCGTCGCGCAGCGCACCATTACCCATCGTCAGGGCAAACGCGCCGCGCGATTTTTCCACATATTGCCCGATATGCTCGGATGTGGCGGCCCAATTGGCCGGATTGAGCGGCGTTGGACCCAGCCGTGTTAGCTGATCGGTGAGCCGCTTCAACAGCTCCGCATCGATGCGCTCAATCAGGTTTTCCGCGCGATTATAGGCAATCTCCGCATCAAGCGTGGGCGCGCGCGCGGTCTCGATTTCCGCCTCAAGCCGCGCACGGCGCGAGGCGCGCTCGTCAGATTCGCTCGCACCATCGGCAGGGGCTGGACCCAACGCATCAAGCTGCGACTGCAAGGACGAAATACCAGGCTGGGCCGCATCTTGAATGGCCAATGCTTCTTGACGTTGCGTGGCAAGAGAGGCGCGCAAATTTTCCAGCACGGCGTTTGATACGCCATCATCGCTTAGCGCTTTTTCCGCGCTTGTTGCTGTCTGTTCCCAATCGGGCGGAATCTCGGTCTGTGCCTGTGCGGCAGCGCCAAACAGCAGCAGAAAAACAAGTGAGAAAACCAAAATAAGTTTTTGATATTTAAGCAATTTTATCACCACATACCTGCAAGCCGGAGCCGATGGTTACGATTGCACATCTTAGCTCTCAACCTCCACCATCACGTCGGGCGGCGGTGTTTGCGCGCCGTCCAGCCATTCCGGCACGGGCAGGCCCTTCTCACGCAAAAACTCCGGATTGAAGAGCTTGGACTGATATCGGGTGCCATAATCACACAGGATCGTCACAATCGTATGCCCCGGTCCCAGATCTCTAGCCAAACGCATCGCGCCTGCAATATTCACACCCGATGAGCTGCCAAGGCAAAAGCCCTCATGCTCCAACACATCAAAGACGATGCCGACCGCTTCCTCATCGCCGATCCGATAGGCGTGATCGACGCTCAAGCCTTCCAGATTGGCTGTGATCCGCCCCTGCCCGATTCCTTCTGAGATGGACGAGCCTTCGGACTTCAATGCGCCATTGGTAAAAAACTCGTAAAGCGCTGCGCCATGCGGGTCGGCCAGTCCGATCTTGATATCAGATTTGCGCGCCCGCAGCCCTTGCGAGACACCGGCAAGTGTGCCGCCCGATCCCACCGCGCAGATAAATCCGTCCACATTCCCGCCCGTCTGCTCCCAAATCTCCGGGGCCGTTGTGTCAATATGCGCCTGCCGATTGGCCGTATTATCGAACTGATTGGCCCAGATCGCCCCGTTTGGCGCGCTATCGTTGAGCGCCTTTGCCAAACGCTCCGAATAGCGCACGAAATTATTCGGGTTGCTGTAGGGCTTGGCTGGAACTTCGATCAGTTGCGCACCCGCCAGCCGGATCATGTCCTTCTTTTCCTGACTTTGCGTATCGGGAATGACAATCACGGTCCGATACCCCAAGGATGCGCCCACCAGCGCAAGGCCGATGCCGGTATTGCCCGCTGTTCCTTCCACAATCGTTCCGCCCGGCTTGAGCGCTCCGCGCGCGATCGCATCTTTGATGATGCCCAAAGCCGCGCGATCCTTGACCGATTGACCTGGGTTGAGGAACTCCGCTTTACCCAGAATCTCGCATCCCGTCGCCTCAGAGGCTGCGCGCATCCGAATGAGCGGTGTGTTCCCAATGGCATCAACAAGGTCGTTTCGGATGGTCATATGTTCACCTTCAAACTCGGGGATGGCTTTGGTTTAGTGTGAACCGTTAGCGCCAGCAAGCCAAAGCGGCCCCAAAGCTGCACCCCGCACAATCAAAGGCGCGACAGCGGCAATCGAAGCTGCTAAGGCACGCCAAAATCGCTCTGGGCCACTAACCTGTTCATGCTTTCCTCACTTGCTCTTTTCACTGACCTGCCGGTCACACATCTCGCCGCTTTGCTGGCCGCAGCCCTGATCGCAGGCGTTGTGCGCGGCTTTTCCGGCTTTGGCCTGTCTGCTGTTGTGATGGCAGCAGTCTCCGCAATCATCCCGCCTGTTCTGCTCATACCGGTGTGTTTTGTGCTGGAATCAGCGGCAAGCATTGTGATGTTCCGCGGCGGGATACGCGATGCGGACATGCACATTGTCTGGCGGCTGGTGATCGGCTCCTCCATTGGCGTACCCATCGGACTTCTGGCCACAACCTCCATCACCACGACCCTTTCCAGCTCCATCGCGCTCAGCCTCATTCTGATATTGACCATGGCCCAGCTCTTTAAACTCACCCCGCGCATTTTTGGCACATCCATCGGCACATTCATCGCAGGTCTCGTCGCAGGCATCGCCACGGGTCTGGCGTCAATCGGTGGTATGGTCGTGGCGCTCTATGTGCTCGCAGGACAAGCCTCCCCGAAGACCATGCGCGCCTCCCTGGTGATGTTTTTGGGCCTGTCGATGCTGACAACCGGCATCTATCTGGTCGGCTACAGCATGATGGATATGACCGCATTTCGGCGCGGGCTGGTAGCCCTACCGTTCATGCTGTTCGGCGTCCTCATCGGCAGTCTGCTCTTCCGCCCGTCGCTGGAGCGCTTCTATCGCCGCGCCTGCCTTATCCTGCTGGCACTCCTTGCACTTGCGGGGCTTGCAAAAATTGCTATTTGACGGCAGATAAATCGACCCTAGTTTGACGCAGAGGCGGTGAATAAAAAGTTGCCCTAAAGTGATCCGTCTGCGCGTGCGTCGCGTATAAACAAGTATCTTACGAATTCAGTGGTTGAACATGGCCAAGATTGAACAACATCCCGCAAGGGACCTACTCACCAGCTACGCCGCAGGTAACGTCTCGGCGGGCATGGAGGTGATGATTGCATCGCATCTCACGCTCTGCCCCAAATGCCGCGCCGTTGTCGCTGAGGCTGAGGCGTTGTGCGGCGCGGAGTTTTCCGCTGACGCGAGCGCTGAGATCGAAGCGCCATCGCTTGATGACATTCTGGGCATGATCGACGCCCCGGCAACTGAGGCAGCTGATAAGGCGATTATCGTAGACTATGACGACGCCTCTCCGTTCCCGCGTGCGTTACAAGAAGTGCTCCCTAACGAGGGCCGCGAGCTGAACTGGTTGTTCCGTATGCCCGGCCTGTCGGAATATGTGCTCGAAGAATTCGAGGGTGAGACGGTATCGCTGCTCAAAGCCAAACCGGGCGCGCGGATGCTCTCGCACACTCACGATGGTGAGGAAGCCACGCTGATCCTGCAAGGCGCAATGGACGATGGCGGCACGGTGCTGCGCAAAGGCGATCTGGTTGTGGCCTCTGACCATGACGATCACCAGCCGCATATCGTGGGCGATGAAACCTGCATTTGTCTTGTCGTAATGTCCGGTAAGCTGAAATTCACCGGCACATTCAGTCGCGCATTGAATATTCTGAACCGATAACTAGGTAGGATTATCATGGTTACCAACAGGCGAAATCTGTTGATCGGTGCGGCATCTGCACTGGCAGCGACCTCATTTGGCGCGGCTCCCGCTTTGGCCGGTAACATCACGCGCGAATTTCAGGCGTTCAGAGGCCGGACAAATTTTGGCGGTCAGGTTATCAAACTGTCCGAACAAGGCAGCTCGGTGGTCGTCGATCTGCACTCCCGCCTTAAGGGCCGCATCATTGTCTTCTCGCTCGATTATGAGCTGAGAAGCCAGGAAGTCTGGAAAGACGGCGTTTTGCAATCCATCACCGGCAATACCACCGAAAACGGCAAAAAGTCGTTTGTCAAAGCCCAAAGGGTTGCAGAAGGCCTGCAGGTCGAAAGCTCCAAATTCAACGGTGTCGTCACAGGCGAAATCGCCTCGTCCTCGTTCTTTTTGAGCGAGTTGGCCCTGCGCGACCGCTGGATATCGACCCAATCGGGGCGCGTTTTGTCGATCGAGACAACCAAAAGAGGCGACACCACCTTTGAAACCCCCGGCGGCGTTATCCCGGTGTCCCATTACTATTGCGGCGGCGATCTGAAACTACCAGTAGACGCCTATTTTGACGGCGATGGCGAGCTTGTCGGATACGAGTTCGATGCCGTGGGCGCCCGCGCGCGCATCGTTGCCAAATCCACCACACAAAAATTCCGCTCGCTCTGGGGATAGATTGAGCGTTTTTGGCAAAGTGATGTCGCCCTCTGATGGGGCTGTCTGGATCACCGGTGCCAGCGCTGGAATTGGCCGTGATGTCGCATTGAAACTCGCAAACCGCGGGTTTGTTGTCTACGCGACGGCGCGAAATACCGAAAAACTCGAAAGACTATCCGCTGAGAGTGGCACGGAAGGTCAGATCATCCCCAAAGCGGGCGATGTGACCGATGCCGTGCGCATGCGCGAGATCGTCAAGGAAATCGAGGCTGAACGTCCCCTTGCGCTGGCCGTCCTGAACGCCGGCATCTACGTGCCAATGCGCGCGCAAGCTTTCAATGCGGACACAGCGCGTGATATGATCGATGTTAATCTGATTGGCGTGACCAACGCGCTTGATCCGGTGCTGTCGGCCATGACCAAAGCGCGCAACGGACATGTTGCGATCATGGCCTCGGTCGCAGGCTATCGCGGTCTGCCCGGCGCGGCCCCCTATTCTGCCTCGAAGGCCGGGCTGATCGCGCTATGCGAAGCACTTGCGATGGATCTGGTGGATTTTGGTGTGCGGATCTCGGTGGTCAATCCCGGTTTTGTGGAAACCGACGCTACATCCGTGAACGAGTTCGAGATGCCGTTTCTGATGAAACCCAACGAGGCCGCAGATCGCATTGTCGATGGTCTGTTCAAACCCGGCTTCGAAATCGCCTTTCCGCGCCGCTTCGCCTTTTTGCTTCGAACAATCGGGCTTCTCCCCAACCGCGCCTATATTTGGGCTGTGCGAAAAATGACAGGTTGGGGACCGAATGTGTGACGCAGGCGATGCGTCACCTGTCCCAAACATGCTCTCCTAATTTACAGTTTTGGGATTGCCATCGGTCGAGCGCATTCGAGCGGTAGGGCCGAACCGTTTTGCAAATAGCAAACCTTAAGTTTGACAGTCGGGCCGCTCTCATTAAGTGACGACATCGCGCCGCCTCTTAATCCCACCCAAGCGCAACAAACGCATCATACACCGCATCTGCCACCGCCTGCTCGCCAGCGACATTCAGATGCGTGTTACCAACCGCCACATGCCATGACAGATCATCACCTTGGGTCACCGCACCCGAGGTTATTTTCTGCGCCATATGCTCATAGGTATCAATAAACGGCACATTCCGCGTCGTCGCTGCTGCAAACTGCGCGGCCCGAATTGCCGCGCGTGTGGGATGCTCAACAGACGGCGTATCGCCACCATTTGCAAAATTCATGAAGTGATACCCGATGACTGCGATATGCGGCACACCCTTCGCCGCAACCGCATCAACCCACGTCTCAATGTTCTTTTGCGTATCGATCTCGACCACGTCCCCCACTGAAGGCGCAGCAGGCAAAATCGGATCCACCGTGATCACATTGCCAGATCGTGCGATGATCGTTGTCGGGAAGCCATTCACAACCACATGACCGCCCGGCTCCAACCGCGAGCGCAACGCATACTCCACCGCAAAATCGCTCACACCCGGCGTGGTATCAGCGACAATATCAATATCCCCGTCATTCGCGCCCGCATAAATCGTCGCAATATCCGGTCGCCCGTCTGCAAAAAACGCAGGCAACTGATGCACCATCTCCGCCGAACTATCCCCGCTCCAGCCGAAATTCGCAGCGATATAGCCAGCCCCAAGCGCGTCGGTCACGCGGGGGGCATAAAACTGCTCCGGCCCCACACCCCAAGTTGCCTCATTGGTGTTATAGGTATGGCTGTCGCCCTCTGCGCCATAGATTTTCAGGAAAGGATCAAGCGTCAGGCGCGCCTCGCGCGGCACTGGCTCGCAAATGATCACAATCTCCGAAATATAACCGTCCAAAACGCGCAATACCTGATTATTGTATCCGCCAATGCCAATTGCAGACGGGGTGGAGGCTGCAAGCGCCGTCCCATCGTCAACCTGCACACCGTTTACATCGATGAAGGTCTTGCCAAGATGGTCCGCGCCAAAGACTACGGTGTACTCCGTGTCCGCGACAAAATCCATGTCCGAGACGACAATATCCGGCCCGCTCCCATCGCCTGTGACAAATCGAAACGGCGCACCTGTGGTCGCATAGAGCGCAAAACGGTCATCGCCTGCGTTATCCGCCATCAGCAAATACCGATGCGCATCGGTGTTGGCGGCGTTCATCCGGTATTTGGCATAAACCGTGCAGGATTGCGGATTATAGGGGAAGAGCGATGTTGAAAGCGCTACTGAAAAGTCTCGCGCCGCATCAATCGACAAACCTTTCACCGGATCAATCACATAGTCGTCCGCGCCCAGTTTGGTCAGTCGCATCACCGGATCACCTTCGTAGGCGTTGGCGGGCGTGACATCGTCATTGATCCGCATGACATTGGCGACAAAATCAATCGCAACACCGTTGCGCGCGCCCAAAACACCAAAGGCATGCGGCTCTTCCTGCGGCGGATCAACCGGCGCAGCAGCATTGCCGCCAAAGTCCAGCGTCAGGCGATCTTCACGCGGCACCGCCTCACACACCACCATAATCTCGGCAATTGTGCCATCGAGCACCCGCAAAACCCGGTCATTATACCCGCCAATGCCCACATGCGCAGGCGTCGAAGCCGCCAATATCTCCGCAGGCTCGTTCACATGCACACCAGCATCATCGACATAGGTCTTGCCGTTGGCGTCCACCCCGAAGACGGCCCGCACTTCCGTATCGCCCGTATGCGTCAGACTGGTCAGCGCAATATGCGCATCCGTTCCGTCGCCCGTGACAAACCGGAAGGACTGACCACCCGCCGCGTAGGTCGCCATGCGATCCACGCCGGCATTGTCAATCATGAAAAGATAGCGCTGCGTTGTGGACGTCGGCGCATTTAACCTATACTTTACATAAACCGTGCAAGCTGCTGTATTATATGGAAATAAACCTGTGGAAAGCGCAATTGAAAAGTCGCGTGCCGGATCAATAATAAGACCCTTGCCAGCCGCATATTCATACCCATCCGCACCAAAAACCGTCAATCGATCCTCAGGCGCGCCGCTGAAATCGTTGAGCGGCTGCGCGCTGTCGTTCACGCGCATCTGACCGCGCACAAAGTCAATCGCAAACCCATCGCGGCTCCCGAGCGCGGAGATGACCGGCGCGGCTCCAGAGGCGACAGGGACGTCTTGGGAGGGTGTGTTAAGGGTCGTCAAGCCCGTGCTCAGACCAAAAATCATTTGATAAAATGCCTAAATATTGTCTGCAAAATACAGCGCTGCCCATGATCCGAACAGCAACCAAGCACGTCTTAACCAAACAGGTGTTAAGGATCGTCGATACCGCCGTGCGCAGGTTCTTTTGATCACGCTCACGAACTTGTTTGCGCCATTTGCGCGTCTCAGGCTTGACCTTCTCCCCGACGTCCATGAAGAACAGGACAACTCTACCAGCGCGAGACATCGGTTTTATGAACGACCAACCCCCTATTACCGCCGACCGCGCTTTAGACAAATTTGAACACCCCGACATCACGGCCAAAGGCGAGGCACGCGCAACTGTACCGCTCTCGGGCGTGCGCACGCTGTGGTTCAACACCGGAACGCTCTGCAATATCGAATGCGTCAATTGCTATATCGAAAGCTCGCCAACGAACGAGCGCTTGGTCTATATGACCGCCGATGAGGTGCAGGGCTATCTCGATCAGATACCGCAGCGCAAATGGCCGGTCACTGAGATCGCATTCACAGGCGGCGAGCCCTTCATGAACCCGCAGATGATCGACATTGCACGCATTTCGCTTGAGGCGGGATATGAGGTGCTGATCCTCACCAATGCGATGAAACCGATGATGCGCCCTGCGGTGCAAAAGGGTCTGCTGGGGTTGCGCGACACCTATGGCGACAAGCTGACGCTGCGCGTCTCGCTCGATCATTTTGATGCCCGCTATCATGATGAGGAACGCGGCGAAGGCTCTTATGACATCACGCTCACCGGCATGCGCTGGCTGCGTGACAACGGCTTTCGCATGGCCATCGCAGGCCGCACGATCTGGAGCCATAGCGATGACAACAGCCGCGCCGGATATGCCGAGCTATTCGCCCGCGAAGGCTTCGAAATCGACGCCTCCGACCCGATGCAAACCGTCCTCTTTCCCGAAATGGACGAAACCGTGGACGTGCCCGAAATCACCACCGCATGCTGGGGCATCCTGGGCAAGCGCCCGGTCGATATCATGTGCTCCACCTCGCGCATGGTCGTCAAACGCAAAGGCGCAGATTCCCCGACCGTTCTGGCCTGCACGCTCCTGCCCTATGACCCTGAGTTCGAGCTTGGCGAGACACTCGAAGCAGCGGAGGCGGACATCAAACTCAATCACCCCCATTGCGCCAAATTCTGCGTCCTTGGCGGCGCAAGCTGTTCGGCCTGATAGGGTATGACCCGCGCCCTGCCATGGGTCGCTTTGGCAGTCACAATCCTGATCTGGGCGGGCTATCTTGTGGCAATTCGCGCGGCAGCTACGACCACCCTGACCCCCAATGACGTTGGCATCCTGCGCTCGGTTCCCGCGGCGCTCGTCCTCCTGCCGCTGACGCTCAAACGCGGGCTGTTCCCGGGCAAGGCGAACTGGAAAGACGTCTTTTTCATCGGCATCATTGGCGGCACGCTCTTCACCTATCTACTCAACACCGGTGCCCATTTCGCACCCGTGGCAGACAGCGCCATATTCGCGCCGTCCATACTCCCCTTCCACGTCATGATACTCTCGCTGCTGTTTTTGGGCGCGTCCTTCCACGCCAGCCAATACGCGGGCGTTGCCATCATCCTCTTCGGTGCCATCGTCGTGGGTGGATATGAAGCGCTGACCAACGCCGCCACGGGCGCATGGCGCGGGCATCTGCTGTTCCTATCGGCCTCTTTCTGCTGGGCCATCTATACCGTCGGCTTCCGCGCCTCAGGCCTTTCGGCAACCGATGGCGCAATTATCATTGTCACATGGTCGGGCATCCTCTTCCTCATAGGAACCGTTATCTTTGGATCAAACCTGTTCGAGCAATCCGCATCCGTGTTCTGGGTCCAATTCGCACTTGGCATTTCCGCAGGTCTGATCGCAAACCTGACCTATCTCTATGCGGTCAAATCCCTTGGACCTGCCATTTCCGCTGCCTCAGCCGCGCTCGTTCCAGTGATCGCCGCACTTGGGGGATGGGTGTTCTTGCAAGAACCTATTGGCTGGCTCAAGACCGCCGGCATCCTGCTCGTCGGGCTTGGCGTGCTGCTCGCCTCCGGCATCATGGCGCAGCGCAAGTCAGCGGTCTGACAATCCGTCCGCCAGCACTTCGCGCACAACATCCAGATCAACATCCGTCGCGACAAACGCCGCTCCGATATCTCGCGCCATGATGAAATTGATGTGCCCTGCGCGCACTTTCTTGTCCTGACCCATCAGCGCAATCAGCCCATCCGCATCCGGCAAATCGCCGTCGATATCTGCAAGATCGGTTTTCATCCCCATCGCCTTGAGATGCGCGCGCACACGAGATGGCGCTTCCTGTGGGCAAAGCCCGAGCCGCTGCGACGTTTCAAACGCCAGCGCGCAGCCGATCGCCACGCCCTCCCCGTGCAAGAGCCTGTCCGAATACCCGGTCGCCGCCTCCAGCGCATGCCCGAACGTGTGCCCCAGATTGAGCAAAGCCCGTTCGCCCCGCTCCTCCTCATCGCGCGCAACAATGCCTGCTTTCATCTCGCAAGAGCGGCGCACCACATGAATGCGCGCCGCCCTATCACCGCTCACCAGCCGATCCGCATTACCCTCCAACCAGCCGAAGAACTCCGCATCGCCCAAGAGACCATATTTGACAACCTCGCCATAGCCAGCGATCAGATCCCGCCGCGTCAGCGTGTCGAACACCGACACATCCGCCAAAACCAACTTGGGCTGATGAAACGCGCCAACCAAGTTCTTGCCATGCGGTGAATTGATCCCCGTCTTTCCGCCCACCGAACTGTCGACCTGCGCCAACAGCGATGTTGGCATCTGCACGAACCCGATCCCGCGCCGTAGAATGGCAGCCGCAAACCCCACCAGATCACCAATGACCCCGCCGCCCAGCGCGATCACCAGATCATCCCGCTCGATTTTTTCCGCCAGCAACCACTCAACAACCTGCTGCACATGCGCCCAGCTTTTCGTCGCCTCCCCCGCAGGCAGCACCAGATGCGCCACCCGCAAACCCGCAGCCTCCAAATGTGCGCGCAGCGGCTCCAGATAATGCGCCGCGACAGTCTCTTCGGTGACAATCGCAATCACGTTGCGCGACAGATGCGGCGCGACATGCAGCGCCGCATCCGCCAGCAAACCATCCCCGATCAGAATGTCGTAAGACCGCGCCCCAAGATCGACGCGCAAACATTCATAGTTCATTGAACAGGCTCGCTCTGAAATACATGACGTTCTGGATGGGTGGCGTCAAAAACATCAATCGCTTCGATGATCTTCTGCACAACCGCCTCATGTGGGTCGCCGCCGATGGAACTCACCCGCAAATCCGCCTGCTTGTAATAGACGGCGCGCTCCTCCGCCAGTTTCTTGAGCGTCCCATAGGGATCATCATTTTGCAGCAGAGGACGCCCCGTTTTGTCCTTCACCCGCGACCACAAGACGTCCAACTCAGCCGACAGCCAGACCGACACCGCAGATTGCGCAATCGCCTCCCGATTGGCCTGCGCCACAAAAGCGCCCCCACCGGTTGCAATCACGCTCGGTCGCCCTGCCAAAAGTCGCGCCAAGACACGCGCTTCACCGGCGCGAAAATAATCCTCATCGAAATCGGCAAATATTTCGGGGATAGACCGCCCCGCAGCGGCGACAATCTCATCGTCAGAATCATAGAAATCCGCACCAAGGTGGCAGGCCAGGCGCTTTCCGACTGAGGTTTTGCCCGATCCCATCAACCCGATCAGCACGATCGACCGTTTGAGTGACCTGGCTTGCATGAACGTTCTTCCTCCTGATGCCATCATTGTCTATCTGCGATCACGCAACAGGGCAATGCACCACCAGCGCCATTTTGACCAATTGCCACGTTTCAAAGGGCCCGTGCACGAGATATCTTGAAAAGGCGCCCGAACAGATTTAAACTTGGCTCAGGCAGGAAGTCAGGCAACCAGATCTGACACGCCCGAGAGCAGGAGCGCCCATGGGACGCCTCATAAAATACGTGATCTATCTGATTGTTCTGTGCGCTATCGGCATCGCAGGCTACGCGCTCATATTTGACCTTCCCGCCCCACAATCGGAGATTGTCAAACCTGTCGAGACCTCCCTCAATTGAGATATGCGGCCGCGACATCGGCCTTGATCGCGGGTCTGGGATGTATGGCTGCAACTGCGCAAAACGCCCCGCGCAGCGCGATCCCGTGGCTGTCACAAGTGCTCGTGGAACCGCTCAAGCCGGCTGAGACCCCGACCGGGACGACCCGCGTTGAGCCGGTAGACGTCACCTCCATCAGCAATACCGCCCGCGCTCGCATCGGCATCCTTGCGCCCGACCAGACCGGTTTTGATCAGGCGTTCTGGCAGCAAACATCACAAGCCAAAGCAATCTCGCTGATCGCCTCAACCCCCTATTCCGGCCCACCAACCGCGCGCAGGCTGTTCAAATCCCTGCTGATCACCCGCCTTTCCCCGCCCATCGGCGCGAGCGAGGCTTTCGAGATTGCCCGCATCGACCGCCTTTTGGCGCTTGGCGCGCTCGACGAGGCGGATGTGCTCTTGCAAGACGCAAAGCCGGACACGCCCCGCCTCTTTCGTCGCTGGTTTGATGTCAATCTACTCACCCATCGCGTCGACCGCCCCTGCGCCGACCTTGCCCAAAGCCCGGCGCTCGCACCGCACCGCGCCGTCGATGTCTTTTGCCTTGCGGTAAACGAAGATTGGGAAGCGGCGAGCCTTGCGCTCAATTTGGGCGAGACTTTGGGCGAGATTTCCGCATCCGATGCGCTCTTGCTCGATTTCTTCCTTGATCCCGCGCTCATCGAAGAGATCGACCCGCCAGTTCCAAGCGCCACCATGACCGCGTTCGAGTTTTTCATCCGCGACAGTGTGGGGCTAAAACGCACCGAGGATCGCCCGCCGCTCGCCTTCTATCATGCTGATCTCGCCGAATTTATCCCCGCCCGGTTCCGCATGGAAGCAGCCGAGCGTCTGGTGCAGGCGGGCGCGCTCAGCACACCGCTTCTGTTTGACGCCTATCGTCAGGAAGACCCCGCCGTCTCGGGCGGTGTGTGGGAGCGTGCGGATGCAGTGCAGGAAATGGACGCGGCCGTGATTGGTGAGGATATCGCAAAAGCGCTCGTGCGGATTGATCGCGAGTTCGACGCGATCGGACTGCGCCACGCCATTGCAGAAGAATTCGCGGGCCGCCTGTCGCAACTCGTCCCCGATGATATTCCGCCCCAAACCCACGCCATCATCGCGCAATTGTTGCTTCTGGGCGGCCGCGCCGATGCAGCCCAAGCGTGGGTCAGCGATACCTCATCCGGGCAACTGCGCGACGCTCTCTCAATCGCAACGGGCGGCTCTGGCCCCTCCCCCATCGCGCGCGCCTTTGAAGCCCAGCCTTCCCCGGCCGACACTGCCGATGTCGCCCCCTTCTTTGACGCCATCACGCAATTGTCGCGCGGCACCAACGGCGACGATGCACCAGCAGGCCTCGCAACCTTGCGCAATTGGGGATTTGATACACAAGCACGGCAAATCGCGGTTGAACTCCTGCTCGATCCTAACGGCTCCAATGGCTGAGAACCTTATCGAGATGTTTCTGGAGGCCAAATCCGCCGAGCGCGGGGCCGCCCGGAATACGCTTGCAGCCTACGCCCGCGATCTCACAGCCTATACCGATTTTCTGACCCGAAACGACGGCGCAGCCCTCACCGCCACACGCGCCGATATCGAAGCCTATTTAGGGACTCTCGCCGCTGCCGAAATGTCAAACGCCACCCGCGCACGGCATCTGTCCTCAATCAAGCAGTTTCACCTCTTTCTCTTCCTTGATGAGTTACGCACCGACGATCCGGCCCGACGCATAAAGGGGCCAAGGGCGCGCAAACACCTGCCCGACACGCTGAGCCCAAACGAGGTCACATCGCTTATCGAGGCGGTGAAAGATGCGGGCAAAACCATCGCCGAAAAACGCCGCAACGCAGCCCTCATCGAGCTGCTCTATGCCACCGGCATGCGCGTGAGCGAACTCGTCTCCTTGCCCGTCGCCACCCTGCGCGGCGAGCCTCGCATGATTCTGATCCACGGCAAAGGCGGGCGCGAGCGGATGGTGCCGCTGTCCGATCCGGCGCGGCAGGCCTGCCGCGACTGGCTCGCCATCCGCGACATGGACAAGAAACTGGCAGCCTCCGCCTTCCTCTTCCCAAGCCACGGCAAACGTGGGCACATCACCCGCCAGACGCTCTTTTTGATGCTGAAAGCGGCAGCAATCACCTGCGGCATCAAGCCCGAACAGGTCTCCCCCCACATCCTGCGCCACGCCTTCGCAACGCATCTTCTGTCAAATGGCGCTGACCTGCGCGCCATTCAGATGTTGCTCGGTCATGCCGATATTTCCACGACCGAGATTTACACGCATGTCCTCGATGAGCGCATCAAATCGCTTGTTCTGGACCATCATCCGCTTGCCGGTAAGAGTGTCTGAACCTTAGAGACAGACGCGCTCGGACACACGCTACGCCCCCCGCCGTAAGGCCATCGGCAACACATCCTCGCTTGGCCAGTATCCGGTCGCCAAAGCCTCATGATAGCCTTGCGTCAGCCCCGCTCGCACCATCGCGTCCTGCGCGCCAGTATGATCATAAGAAAGCCGCTCGACCCGCGCCTCTCCGTCCAACACCACATACCGGGTCTGCGCCGACCCATCATTCTCCGGCATCCCGATGGCACCCGCATTGATCCAGCGATGCGCCCCGATCTGTCGCTCGAACGCGATCCCTGAATGCCCGGCGACGATCACATCCACTGGCCCCGCAATCGCCTCCAAAGCCGCAATCTCACGCATGAACGCGGCATCCTCACTCACCGGCCAAAGAAACGCAGAGACATCCGTTACCCCGCCATGAATAACCGCAACGCGCGCGCCTTGATGATCGAACATCGCTAAATCGGGACAGGCCGCCATCGCCGCCCGCGACGCCGCGCTCACGGTTGCCATAGCATGCGCATACCAGCCCCGCGCCAGCAACGAGCACGTGCTATCCGCACCAAATCCGCAACCGCACTCATCCGCGCCCACCGCAAGCTGCTTCTCGCAGTTTCCCGCAACCACGACCGCACCGATCTCCCCCAAGGCACTGACCACCGCGTTTCCGTCCGCGCAATAGGCCACCATATCACCGGTACAGACAAGCCGCCGCGCGCCGGCCGCCGCAATTAACGCCTGCGTGGCTTGCAAATTCGAGTATGGTCCGCCAAACAGCACGACCGGAGCATCAATCACGCCCAAATCTTTGATCTGCACCCAGTCGCCTCCTTGTCTCACGCGCCCTCTGCCCCCATAACAATCAAAGCAACATCACCAAAAGGCCGAAAGACCCATTATGTCGCCTACGTTGACCGAAACGCTGCTATCTGACCCTACAGTCTGGTGGACAGCTGGCACAATCGCATTGCTGCTCGCGCTCTCGGGTTTTTTCTCAGGCTCCGAAACCGCCCTGACCGCCGCCAGCCGTTTCAAGCTCAAAGCCATGTCCGATCAAGGCTCTGCTGGCGCAGAAAAAGCCATGCGACTGACCGATGACAACGAGCGGCTCATCGGATCGGTCCTTCTGGGCAACAATCTCGTCAACATCCTTGCAACCTCGCTCGCCACCAGCCTTCTGACCGTGCTCTTTGGCGACAGCGGCGTCATTGTCGCAACCGCCATCATGACCGCGCTGGTGCTGGTCTTTGCGGAGGTCATGCCCAAAACCTACGCCATCACCCAGCCAGAGACCGCCGCCTCTCGTGTTGCCCCGATCATCGCTGTCGTTGTGGCGGTCCTGTCGCCAATTGTGCGCGCGGTGCAGATCCTTGTGCGCTTCACCTTGCGTCTCGTAGGCGTTCAGACCGACCCCAATACCAACGTGCTTGCAGCCCAGGAAGAGATCGCAGGTGCCATCGCCCTGCACCACTCCGAGGGCGGTATGCTCAAAGATGATAAAGACCGCCTTTTGGGGGCGCTTGATCTGAAAAGCCGCGAGATTGAGGAGATCATGCTCCACCGCTCGAATATCGAGATGATCGACGCTGATGCCAACCCCCAAGACATCCTCGCCCAGGCCTTGCGATCGCCCTACACCCGTATCCCTGTGTTCCGCGAAGACCCCGAGAATATCATCGGCGTTCTGCACGCCAAAGACCTTTTGCGCTCGCTGGAGCCGTTGCTCAAATCCGACACCACCAAGCGCCCGGACTTCGACATCCATGCTGTTATGATGAAGCCCTATTTCGTGCCCGAAACCACCACGCTCAACGACCAGATGATCGAATTTCTGCGCCGCCATGCACATTTTGCGCTGGTCGTTGACGAATACGGAGCGTTGCAGGGCCTGATCACACTCGAAGACATCATCGAGGAGATTATTGGCGAGATTTCCGACGAACATGACGAGACCATCGAAGAGCTCGACCGCGACGGCGATGGCAGCTACCTGATCGACGGCGCAATGACCATCCGCGACGTGAACCGCGCCTGCGAATGGGATCTGCCGGATGAAGAAGCCAACACGCTCGCCGGTCTTATCATCCACGAAGCGCAGACCATCCCGACAGTCGGGCAGGTTTTCTCCTACCATGGCTTCCGCTTCGAAGTTATCGAACGCGAACGCAACCGGCTGACAAAGATCAAAGTACGCCCGTTGATCTGAGTTGGAGGCGTCGAATGAGGGCCGGTTAGTCTGCCTGTGTTTAGGGCAGCCCAAGCCCCATAGTCTTTTGCGAAATTTCGGACAGCACCGAGTAAAATTTCGGCTTCAACACATCATCACCCCAAAAACTTGGTATTCGGGACATGATGGAAAGGTCCATCTCGCCCGATAACATTAATGATGAAACGCCAGCACATTACATCGTTGATACCTATGAATATTTAGGCTCACTCGCGTTGAAAACGTCGTGTTTTTACACTGGCGGGAATGAAGCGTGGAACCGTGAGCATGTGCTTTATATGGAAAGGGCGAAGAAATGGCGGAATGTATTGATTATAACACCCGTAAACTAGGCACTTATCTGGTATCATACGTGAAATTGGGTTGTCTCGCTCTAATGCTGTTCTTTTTCAACGCCAGCCATGCCTTTGCGCAAGAGTGCACAACAACTAAAGAATGTGCACAGCAAATGGTTGAATTAGCGAACGATCTAAAAGCGGAGAATATCGCGCTGGCAAAACGCATCGATGAACTTGAAGCTGCGCTAGCAAAGCAGTCAACGGCTGCAACTGCGGCTCTCAACGCGAAGTTCAAGACACTGAGAGGAGGAAGTGCTGAGGAGACACCCAAACCTGGCGGCAACGGGAGATCGGCAGTGTGTCCAAAGGGACGATACATGGTTGGTACTCTATGGCAATCTGACGGCGGTGGCCCGCATGGCATTTTGTCTTGGATATCCCCTATCTGCCGGAAGTTTCCCTGAACCGAAAAATTCAATGACTGAGGCCAGGATCGCGGTCCACTTCCCTGTCGATCTCACGTTCATTCTCGGCCTCTTGATCTTTCTCCATCTCCTTCTCGTCCTCGATCTCCAGCCTTTCACGGGGTTTGTTCAACATATCATCCAGCCGCTCACGGATCGGTCTGTCATCCTTGCCGGGACCGTCCTGCTCTGCACCCTCTCGATCCTTCCCAAGCGCCTCACGTAACAGAGGTGGTTCGGTTCGTTTGAACAGTTTCGAGCCATTTCTTAAGTGGATTTCCCGCTCGGTTATGCTGCAACCGGGAATGGTTGCGGCTTGATGTGATATGCCTGATCGGGCGTCTGCCCGTCCAGCGATGAATGCGGTCTCCTTGTGTTGT